>CANQAM010000004.1 GCA_947589325.1 uncultured Bacteroidales bacterium
CGGACGGTGTCCCTGTCGAAGAGTTTTTGCAGTGGAATATCCGCGAACTGTTTTGACGGCAAAGCCGAATGCCGACCTGTCGCGGCACCGGCCGGAACCGCATTGTGCGATTGCTCGACATCAGTCCCGAAGACGCTCGTACGCTGCTATTTATAGATTCAACGACGTTTGAAACTTATTTTTCTTTTGAAAATGATTCGAAAAAGGTTGTGTAAGTACAACCTTTTCGAATGTTTTTTTGTATATTTGCGCTACTGATTGAAAAAGGTCAGTATGACAGCTATACAGAAACTGGTGGATCAACTGATTTCCAAGAAGTATGTAGAGCGCGGAGAAAAAGATGGAAGTTGGAGAGTCTTCGTAACGCAGTAAAGACTCCGGAAGTACGCTCGACCACAAATCTGAACTTATCTGCCATTTTATCGGAGATAAATTCAGTTTTGTGGTTTTGAGTTATGGTAGCGCTGTTTTGCGAACCACAGAACTGTATTTATGTCATAAAAAATCATAGATAAATACAGTTTTGTGGTTTTTATTTTTGACTGTTCAATTGCAAATGATTATTTTTGCGTCAAAATCATGAGATATGAGCAAACTTATCGGACGCGACAAAGAATATGCGGAATTAGAGCGATGTCTGAACTCGGACAGGTCGGAATTGGTTATCGTTCACGGCAGACGACGTATCGGAAAAACATTCCTGATTGAAGAATTTTTCAATCAACAGTTCGATTTCAAATATGTCGGCGCGCATGGCATGACCACCCGACGGCAGTTGAACAACTTTTTGAGAGTACTTAACGGATATTCGACAAAGCAGTTCGGCAATCTGCACAATTGGGACGAAGCGTTCTATGCCCTTGAAGAGTATTTGTCTACTTTGCCTGCCGATCGCAAAAGAATTGTATTTATAGACGAAATGCCTTGGATGGATTCCGGGAGGTCAATCTTTGTATCTGCCCTTGAAAACTTCTGGAACGGTTGGGCTATGTCGCAGCGGAACATTATGCTTATCGCTACCGGTTCGGCTACATCGTGGATGAAAGACAAGATTGTCGCCAACAAAGGCGGTCTGCATGCCCGAATAACCTGTAATCTGCATCTGGCTCCGTTTACATTGAATGAAACAGAGCGGTATCTTGCCACCAAAGGCATAGAATGGGACCGCTATCAATTAACCCAAACATATATGGTACTTGGCGGTGTTCCATTTTATTACAGCCTCCTTGACTCTGAATTGAGTTTCACGCAAAATATCGACCGGCTTTTCTTTAATGACGGCGCACTTCTAAAATTGGAGTTCGACGAATTGTATCATGCTCTTTTCGATAATGCCGATTTGTACACTGCCGTCGTTCAACTGCTCAGCGAACATGAATCCGGACTGACGAGAGGTGATATAATCAAATCACTACCCCTGAAAAGCAGCAATATCACCAAGGTCATCAACAATCTTGAACGGTCTGATATGATTGAGAAGTGGCTGCAATATGGCAACAAGCGTCGCGGAGCGGTTTACAGACTTACCGATTTCTTTTCGCTGTTTTATTTTCGGTTCCTTGCCGATAATCTTTCGCATGACGAGGAGTGGTGGAGCAACCATCGCGACTCAGGTCGTGTATTCGATTGGATGGGCAGCAGCTTTGAACTTGTCTGCATGAGGCATCACAAACAGATTAAATCCGCATTGGGAATAAGAGGTATTGCCACATCATTATCCTCGTGGCAACTCAAACCAAACAAGGAAGAAGGAATTTCCGGCGGGCAGATAGATATGATTATCGAACGCGCCGACCGCATTATCCATCTCTGCGAAATGAAATTCAGTGTTGGTGCATACCGCATCAAACCTGAATACGAGCGTCAGTTACGAGAGCGGTCAAGTCTGTTCAAAGAGATGACTAAGACGAACAAGACGTTGGTTCACACATTTATAACCACATACGGCGTTGCCAATGTTAAAAGCCACAGCATCGTTCACAGCGAGGTAACGATGGACGATCTTTTTAATTCGTGAGTATGAGAGTGGCAGATATCGCCATCTGTTTCAAGAACGTGAACTTCCACACCGGCCGGCATACCTTCGCCACGATGCTGCTCACGCTCGGCCACACCGGCGTTAAGACCACGCAAATCTACGCCAAAATCATCAACAAGAAGAAAGACGATACCGTCAGTCCGGTGGATAACATATTCGATTAACGCTTAATACCTCCTTCAATCTGCCGGATTTAATTTTTTGAAGCTATCTCTTTTGCTCTTTCCATGTCGTGAATCGGGAAAACTATTTGAAGTTCGTATTATCCGTGAGATTGGAGCTCGCCATCTAATGTATCAAGAGACACACTCAAGTGGTAGATAACGGTTGTGTTGGGCTGCCACGCCGCCGTGATGCCGTCGGGGAGATCAAAGGTGATAAATGTATCTTCGCCAAAATATACTGTGACTGTCGCTTCATCCGGCGGAATCTGGGGTATCATTAAGAAGAAATCATCCGGGGCGTTTTCTTGCCAACTTTGATTCTCCGGCCAATACCACTCCTTGCGACTACCAGTACTTTCACTTAGACTACCATTGCTGATAGTCTCCAGCGTAAGGTTGCCGCTTTCTAGCTCATTCCACTCCCCCGCAATCATATTTCCCGTCCCATCATACGTGACACTATACGTGCCTGTAGTGTACACGTCATTGAATTCGATTTTGGAAACCTCAACACTACTTACATCTACGTCTGATCGTGCCTCTGTGAAGGTGAGTACAAATCGCACGGCCGTAAGCGTGTGCGTGAATGTGAGCGGCACCTCCTCCGGGTAGTTTTCACTCTCATAGGCCTCGGTGGCGGCCACGAGAAACTCCTTTTGGTCATCGGCGAATTCAGGAGTCGTATAGGGGATTTTGATTGTCAGATTTTCGCCGGTATTTTGCTCCAACGTCGGGGCGTCGGCCTCGTCGGCATATTCGTCATAGGGCGCATAGGCAAATAAACGCATTTGGAGGTTCCTCCATGTTCCGGGCCAGTTGCAGGCCTGCCCCTCGGCAGCTTCCCAGTAATCGTCCCCATCTTCATTAGTGATTTGGGTGTTTGTTATATATGTCCACCAATTACTTTCGCCCTCATCGTAAGCATAGCCCAACACCCCGAATCCGTCCGTGCCGAACGCTTCTGCAAACGATATCATCGTGCCCACGCCCACATCCTCGTCCCCGACCTTTTGTGCCCCCCGCGTCTGCGGGCCGGCGGTACTAATACGCGGAGGAAGGCCGTCGATGACCGTAACGCTTATGTTCGAAATCGCGCCGCGCGAGCGTGTCAGCATTTCCGCGCCGCGCGCCGCGCGCGTGTCGGGGCGTTCCGCCGCCGGCGCTGCTGCCGGCGCGGAACCGCCCGATTCCCACGTTTCGGACAATCCGACATCGAAACGTATCGCCGCGCCCTCCGCCGGCAGTCCGGTCGCCGCCTCGTCGGTGCAAGCGGCCAACACCGACATGCCGGAAAGCGCACACCACGCTCCGAGCCGGTATATTTTGCGAAACAGGTTCTTCTTTTTCATCGTTCACGTATTTTTAACTTTGCACCCGCGGCGGGACATTCAACCCGCCGCGGGCAAATTTTCGAGGAATCGACGCCCCTCGGAGCGGCGTTTTTATTTACATATTCACAGACGCATCGTCCTCGACAGTCCAAGGTTGGACCGCAACCGTGAACTTGATCGGTTGTCCCAGAATGTCCTCTCCCTCTTCAGGATCTCCGGGAGGGATCGTGCCGACGCTGCCGTCCGTGAAATGAAGCGTATAGGTGTATTTCGTGTTCGGATCCCACGTGCCGCTGAGGGGCACGGCTGCCCAGGCGTAGGAATCGGGAGTTTCTGTTATAGGATATATTGGTTCTGACCCTTGCTTAATTTGGATATATGCGGCCAAATACGTACCTTTGCCGCTGTTTGACGCATCTTCTTCGATGTTCCAACCTGTGAGCGTCTGAGGTATAAGCATCCACGTGCCGTTACCTTCTCCCATGATCGATTTGGCACCGGCCTCCTTCGTCAGAGATACGGAGCTACTGTACGTTTCATCATAGTCCGTCATTTCGCTTCTTTCTGTCCACGATCCGTATGTGGGATCTACTCCTAAGTTTTCTAAGCCGAATGTGTAGGTTCCAGTGCCGTAGACATTCGCGATTTTAACGCCCTGCACATTAATGGTGTATTTGGAACCATCGTAGTCGGCCTGTACCTCGATCTGCGACAACGCATGTTTGAATGACAGCTCCACACCCGTATTCTCGTTCTCTTCTTTGGTGCCCGTGGCTGCAACCGTGATGAGGTCGTCTTGATCGTCAATATCAGTACTTGGCGTATAGGTAATCGTGCTTTCATCTACTGTTGGTTCAGGAGTTTCTTTAAGACTAATGGCTACAGGAGCCCAAGCATAGAAAGTCAGCTCTCTGCCGTTCGTCGGCCAGTAGTGCTCGGTCGTGACAGTGGTGTTCCCATCGACTATCTCTTCCGTTTCTTGCCTGAAAAATAGACCGCCGTCAGTATAGAACGCCACTGCATTGAACTGCGTGAGATTACTTATCGTAGTTTCCGTAGCCCGTGTTACCACTGCTGTGCGGAAATCGATTGGTAAACCTTCGGCGACGACCTCGGTCGTTTCGTCCATCGAGCAGGCGGTGCATGCCGCTGCTGCTGCGAGTAAAAATAATGTCTTTTTCATAATACATAATTTTGTAATGAATAAATAGATGAATAATTGTTTATTTCTTTTCATAAAAGCGAATTACATTTCTATATCTATATACACGTCACGCCAACTCTCCACCGTAGGCCGGAATCCGCCGGAGCCCGCCGCCTCCGGCAGCGGCAGCCCGTCGAGCAGAATACGAATGTCGTGCTGATCGGGGGCGGTATGGATTTGCTCCGTTACGTCATAGGTGTAATACCATTTTCTGCCGTCGGCCAGCAGGGCATAGACGATAAGGGTATGCGCGGTGTGCCCGGCGGGGCAATGGCCGAAGGTCTGCAACGAACCCGTAAGGGTGGTCGCATCGCTTTTCGTCATTTCGAAAGGAATCGTTACCCGCTCGGCCGAGGCCTTGCCGGCTCCGACAAGGAAACCGCCCGCCATGCCCGAAAGCGAGGCGCTCAATTCCTGAACATGAGCGAGGTTCTCGGCATGGCGGATTTCCACCGTGCAGCGGCCCACCGCCGCCGAGGGCGAGAGCGTGAGCCGGTGCTCCTCGGCCGACACATCGACACCCGTCCGGCAGTCGCTCCAAACCATTCGGGGTGGCGCAGCGATACGCTCGTTTTCCGCCCCCAGCGCCCTCGGCGCATCGTCGGAACGGAGCCCCAGCGAAGAGAACTCCGGCAGCATCGATGTAGAGACCGTCGTGATTTCGAACGTTTCCCATTTTTCCGTATTGCGGTATCTGATGCCTTCGGCATCGCTGTTCAGGCACAAGGTATCGTAACGGCCTTCTGTCGTGCGTACGTCTCCGCCGGCAGGGTTGGTGAATTCATTGCGAATCGACTTGCCGCCGTCCGCCGGAAACAAATAGAGTGACATCGATGCCGGAGAAGCCGTCCGGGCGTGCGACCAGTCGAAAACGACTTGCAAATGCAGTAGCGAATGCATGTGGTCGTAGCACAACTCCTTATGTTCGCACGAAACGAGGGCAAGCATAGCCGAGAGAGAGAGGAGCGTTTTTTTCATCGCCTGCCTCCTTTCTTCTTGTTGAAGTTCCCGCGGCCGAGCAGCCATACGAGCGACACTTCGGCTTTCGTGGGACCGAACCAGTGGCGCTGCCGGGTTTCTTTCCAGACATAATGGCCGTCTTCGGGGTCGTATATTTTGTATTCTCCGCCCCAATAGCCGATGCCTAAGGTGAAATCGAGGTTCAACCGGCGCGTTATCGGCAGCGAATAGCCGTACTCCACGCCCACGGCGTAGTTCATTTTGTCCCACAGGCTGCCGCCCGGCTTGCCGCCGATATAGCCGCGGCCGCCCAGCTCGAAATCGTAGGTGAATATCTCGCCGTGAACACCGAGATGGTGCCCCGTAAGCGGCTTTTCCGCTGCAAGGCGCCCGAAATATTTGCGGACATAGAGCTCGCCGCCGTACAGGCGCCAGTAGAAATGGCTCTTTTCTCGGCTCCACCATGCATACGCCCATGTGCCGCCGACTGTCCACCCGCGCCCCACGTAAAACTCCGCTCCGATGTTCGGTACGAGCAGCAGGTCGTAGAGCATATTGGTCTTCAGCGACATATAGAATGGCTTTTGTGGCGGAAGCGCCACTCCGGACGGGCGAACCGTATCGCAGGGTGCGGGCATCTCGCTGAGCGCGGGCATCTTGCGGGGAACGGGCACGACCGGCTCCCGGGGTGTGAGCGCGAGGGTATCGCTCCCCTCTAAACGGACGAGCGGCTCGGTGCGCTGCACGACCCGGCAGACGACTCGTACATCGGAACTTCTCAATTTCGGGAAAAACTGCTCGCACATATACCACCACGCCTGTCCGCCGCACAGCATCTCCAACCGGCGCTTGCGGCCATCGACTATCTTGCCGTCGCGGAGTATCCACTCGGGCGTGTGGTACAGAATATCCAACACCTCGTCGCGGTAGGGCATCTGCGAGGCCTCGACCTGCGCGGTCAGGCCCTCCCAATCGATGCCGAGCGAAACGACGCTTACCAACGAGTCGGGCAGCTCGATCTGCGGGCGGATATGGGCGAGGATATTCTCCGCACGCCGTGCGGAGAGGCGGCGGTTCATCGCCGTATTGCCTTCGGGCGAGGCGGCCCCCACGAACGTCAGGCGCTCGATGCGGCAGGTCGTGTCGGACTGCAACTCCCACAGCCGTCCGATGAATCGGTCGAGACGGGCGCCGTTTTCGTTCAGCTCGGGCTCGAAAATCGAGTAGCCATACCGGAAATGCACCTGTAAATCCAACGTATCGGCGAATATATGCTCCTGCCCGTAGCCGGTATAACACCCGCAGAGCAAAAACAGAAGCAATATCCATTTGTCTATTTTCATATACTGTTTTATCTTTCCCACTGTTTTTCTCAACTCAATCTTGTTATGCGAATCCAAGACCTCCTTATCGCATGAGTTTGTATTCTCTCTCTGTAAGAATGAATACAACGTCGTAACAAATTGATTTTCTTTACAATACGTCAGCACAAACCATCGATTTGCTCGATTTTTGTGACATTATGTACAACAAACGCCCTGTTGCAGAGTATGAAACCGAATGAAATGAAACGTGCCGGACGGGGAATAACACCGGTTATTCCTTTTATATACGAATAATACAAGTGTCTATAAATCATTGATTTATAGACACGGGGGGGGGTAATTTTAAGAAATTTTATCTTATTTTGCTTGATAGGTGAATTTTATTATTATACTTTTGTGCGTCGTTTGTATTCATTCTTACAGAGAGACAACACAACACCGCGGCACCAAGATTTCCCGCCTTTCCCTCCTATTTGCATTGTCTATCAACAAGTTTCCGACATGGGCGGATAAGCCCTTACAGGTTGCACGTGGGTATTTTGCCTTTCATTTCTCCGAAATTGTAAATCGTTTCGCGTATAACAGGTTCCCCCCACTCCGTTCGACGGTCGCAACAAAGAACAAAATAAAAAACATACCTTTGTAGTAGAAAACCGGTCATGTGACCAAAAATATTTTATTGTTTATGGAGATTAATAAGTGCTTCTATATTTTAATGAATTAAGTAACAATAGAGTAACAAATTATTTTCACAGCTGACATCGGAAATAAACGCTGCGCTGTTGCCCAAATCCGGTAATGGGTTTTGCTTGTCCGGCATATACATTTTTTCTGTTAAAAAACATGAAATTCCAATTCGGCTAACGTGTTTGTCAAACTTAATTTATACATTTGCACGATATCTTTCAAATTTACTCGTTTATTTTGAGTAAAATTAAGAGGATTTACAAGCGTGAACAATATTAAACGATTATTAGCGGGATATTCGAATCTGCATTCAGGGAGTACGAAAAGTGTACCGGTTGTTTTCGCCCATAACGAAGGGGTTGGCCGTTTGATAGTGTGCTGATATTCCGTAAAACGGTTCTACGCAGATAGATATGCAAATGAATTCTCCACAAAACGCCGTCCGGCAAATACGTTTCTGGATATGTGTCCTGCTGTTGGCGGCAGGAGTGTATCCGGGCGCCGCTCAACGGGTAAAGACCGAGAATGCCAACACCTTCAAGGTGACGGGGAAAGTGCTCGATTCCAAAGGGGCGAATATGCCCGGAGCTACCATCATCATCGATGCCGACGGCAAAGCGGTGGGAACCAATGCCGATGCGCAGGGGTATTTTTCGATCGTTTCGCCGGTCGATTCGGGAACCTTGAAAGTCAGTTTCGTGGGGTACAAATCCAAAAGCCAGAAATTTCATGCGGGCACGGAGGTCGTGGTAGAGTTAGAAGAAGACGCCTTCATCGACGAGGTAACCGTAATCGGTTACGGCGTGCGCTCGAAGCGCAAGGTCGTCGGGGCCATTTCCTCCGTGAAAGCCGAAGATTTACAGGACGTTTCGGCTCCGAGCCTCGACATCATGCTTCAAGGGCGTGTGGCCGGCCTCGGCGTCATACAGCAGTCGGGAGCGCCGGGAAGCGGCTCGACCTCCATGACCATTCGCGGCTACAACTCGCTGCTCGATGACGAGGCCGGATACAAGAGTTCCGGAGCCCCGCTTTACGTAATCGACGGCGTTCCCGTACATTCGTTCACTTCGCCCGTAACCGGAACCAACACCATTGCCGAGATAGACCCTTCGACAATCGAGTCGGTAGAGGTATGCAAGGACGCCGCTTCGGCGGCGATCTACGGTTCACGTGCCGCAAACGGCGTGATTCTTATCACGACGAAAAAGGGGCGCGAGGGGCATGCCTCGTTTTCGGCCAACGTATCCTACTCGATTGCCGAACTTCCGGAGGCGCCCGCCCAGCTGGGCGGACGCATGGAGCGCATGCACTACATGCAGATGGCCATGGCAACCAGCGGGGCCTATTACGACAAATCATCAGGAACCTACAAATACCCGACCTCCTACGAAGAGGCGGCCCTCAACGGCGTGGATTTCGATCTGTTCTGGAACCGCGGACAGGGAATGCCGGCGCTGCCGTTAGTGCAGGACTCGCTCAACACGTTTTATAACAATTCGACGAACTGGTACAAATACATGTTCCGCATGGGGCAAGTCATCAATGCCAACATTCAAGCCAGCGGCGGCAACGCGACGATGAACTATCTGGTAGGCGGCGGCATCTACAAGGAGACGGGCATCATGCCGGGCAGCGATTTCCTCCGCGGGAACGTCATTGTCAATCTTTCGGTGAAACCGGTCAAGAACCTGACACTCGACAACCGCACCTATCTCGCCTATACGGATCGCAGCCGTGGTCAAGGCGGCGGTGCCGGCGGAGCTTTCGAGTCTGTGACTGTCGATCCTCGATATCAGTCTTCGCTCTATTCCAGCGGCGGTTCGGTCGAAGAGAAAGTTCTCCAAATGCTCAACGGGCAGTCGGAAGATAACACCTCCTACCGGCTGCGGGAGAGCATGGTGCTCTCGTGGGAGATCATCTCCGGACTGACGGTTTCGACTTCGGCGTCGATGGATTTCAATCAAGTGAATCAAAATTTTTTCCGGCCAAGCTATCTCGACCCAACATACAAAGAGAGTAAATCGACGGGCACCGTCGAGCGGGATATTCTTCTCTCCAACGAGAATTTAATCAACTACAACTTCTCGGTGAAGAAGCACAATTTCGACCTGCTGGCTGGAATTTCGTTCGATGCCAACAAGATTTGGACGATCAGCGGCTCCGGCTCCGGCGGGCCGAGCGACAATGTATATTATGTAACGAGTGCCTTTCCCGAGATGGTCTACGATCCCGTGTCGGACTATTACCGTGCGATGATGCACTACCAGTCCAATTTCACGGAGACAGCCATGACCAGCTACTTCGGCCGCATCGCCTATAATTACAATGAAAAGTATCTGTTGGAAGCCACGGTGCGTTGCGACGGTTCATCGGTTTTCGGTCCGGAAGTCCGCTGGGCGACTTTCCCTTCGGTGGCCGTCGGGTGGGCTTTCTCCGAGGAGAAATTCATGAAATGGGCATGGTGGCTCGATTTCGGCAAGGTGCGCGCCAGCTGGGGACAGACCGGCAGCCAGTTCGAGATTCCCTATCTGGCTCAAGGTTTGATGGAACCGGGCTACAAGTTCGATGGGGTGCAGGGAATGCGCCCCTCGGGGGTTGTAAACCGCAAACTGCGCTGGGAGCAGGCCGATCAGTATGACGTGGGATTAGATATGGACATGTTCAACCGCCGTTTTTCGTTAAGCGTCGATTGGTATCACAAATACACCAAATCACTGATTTACAGAGTTCCCATGCCGGGCGACATGTACGGCGAAGCCAATTTTCAGTGGCGGAATGCCATGGCGGTTTCCAACGACGGTGTGGAAATCGAGGCCAAGGTGGACATCATACGCACAAAGAAGTTCTCTTGGCGTACACGCTTGAACATCTCCCGAAACTGGAACCGTTTCCGAAAAAGTTATTCGGGGACGGACATCGCAGCCGAAATGGTCATCGGCAAGCCGTTGAGCGGCATCTGGCTCTATAAGGACGAGGGATTTATCCAGAACGAAGACGACGTTCCGTTCTATTACGACGAAGAGGGCAAGAAACACCTGCTCTCGCCCGATGGCGACGACACTTTTTCGTTCAAACCGGGCATGCGTAAAATCGCCGACCTGAACGGCGACGGGCAGATCGACGAGGACGACCGCTACTACGCGGGCAGCGCTTTACCGACCATTTACGGCGGCTGGTCTCACGAACTGCGCTGGAATGGTTTTGATCTGACTTTTTTCCTCTCCTTCACGTTTGGGCAGAACATGATCAATGCATTCCGATACCAGACCGTTCAGGGCGAAGATCATACGTCGCGCCCAATCTTTGCGCATGTAAGTCCGAACGATTTTTGGCAGCAGGAGGGCGACAATCCTTCGTTCCCTGCATACGGTTTCTATCCCAATGCGTCCATGCAGTATAGCGGATTGTTCTCGTCGAATCTGGAAAAGGTGCATTACTGCAAACTCAAACAGCTGACACTGGGCTACTCGCTGCCCCAGCGTATCACACGCAAAATCTTGCTTTCGGGACTGCGCGTGTTCGTGACGGGCGAGAATCTTTTCACGCTGAGCAACTACTCGGGACTGGATCCGGAAGTGGTGAACGTCTACACCGGCATCGACAACGGTGCGGCCTACCCCCTTTCGCGTAAATGGACCATCGGTTTGACGATCAATTTTTAACGGCTATGAAACGGACGATTTTCTATCTCTGCATATTGCTTTCGGGAGTGATGACGGTTTCTTGCGAACTGGATCTCGAACCGAAAAACTCGGTAACGTTCGAACATTTTTTCAAGACCGAAGAAGACCTCTTCTCTGTCGTTGCCGAGATTCACGGCGAGCTGCGCGAAACGCTGTTGTCCGTGCCCTACCACGAATACATGGGTGCTATCATCGACCGCATCAGCGGGGCGGCTTCGGTTTACGAACGGCTTAGGAACCTCGACCCGAACACCGTAGCGGCCGATTCCCGGCAGGAGCAATGGAAAAAATACTACAACGTGATTACGCTCGCAGACCTTTTCATGGACAATTACCATAAAGCAGAGCATGTCGATCCGGAACGGCTGAATTTCTGCATCGGACAGTGTTATTTCGCCAAGGCGGTTTGCTATATGTATCTGGGACGCATCTGGGGCGACGCCGTCATCACGAAGGGCAGCCTTTATTCGGGCAAATATGCCAAAAGTCCGGCAGAAGCCGTAATCGACACGGCAATCGCCTATGCCCACCGTGCCTATGACATTCTGCCGAAATATAGCGAGATGCGGGGCATCAACGGCAAAGTGCTGGTTTCGAAACAATACGGCTGCAAGGGGAGCGCCGCGGCCGTACTGGCCCATCTCTACGCATGGAAAGGCTCCTTACAGGGCGACAGCCAAGCGCTCGGCGAAGCCGAGGCATGGTGTTCGCGTTTCTTCGACCCGGCCTACGCCTCCGAAATCGGGACCTATACTCTGGCTGCCGATCCCGAAGAGGTGTGTCAAAAAACGTTGGTTCGAACCGGCGAGGAGAGCATCTTCGAGGCGGAGGTCAATTTTTATGAATTGAGCCCGGGCTATTTCCTGCCCGGCACACACATGATAAGCTATCCCGTCATGCTCAACAGCCAGCGGGAAGATGTGGCTGACGCCTATTTCGGAATCTATCTCAACACGGTGAACAAGATGTACAGGGCAGGCGACAAGCGCCGCACGGCCTACTTTTACAAACCGGACGATCCGCAGGAGGCCAATACCCTCGGGCTGGCCTACCTCTACAAATGGCGCAATACCTATTACCTCCAATCGAGTTCCATCGAGCCGATCTTTTCGAACATGGACTGCAACAAAGTGCTGATTCGGCTGGCGGACATCTGCCTGCTGCGGGCCGAGTGCAGGGTGAAGCTGGGCGATATGGTCGGGGCAGCCGATGATTTGAACCGTATCCGCGACCGGGCCGGAGCCAATCGCTTTCCTGATGCCGACGCCGAAGAAACCGACGCCGACTTGCAGCTGCTGGTTTTTCGGGAGCGGGAAAAGGAGCTCCTGCTCGAAGGACAGCGCTATTACGACGTCGTGCGCAACGGCAACGACTACGTGCGTCGGGAGTTGAGCGAAGGCTTCGCGGAGCTGACCGATATGGACATCGCCAACGGGGCACTCTATTTGCCGGTGCCCAGAACAGCGTTCACCGATAACGATTTGATGATCCAGAATACCTACTGGCTCTCCAAAATGAAATAGCGCCATGAAAAAACATCTCATCATCTTGCTGTTCGTCTTTGCGTTCGTCTCCTGTACGAAATACAATTATCTGGATACGGGAGTGTCCAATCCGTATTTCGACGGCGATATGTACGCCTATCTGCAAAGCGGTTCCTACAATTGGGACTCTATCGTGAAGATCATCGACAGGGCACAGTTGCAAGATGTCTTCCACCACGACGAAATTACCTTCATGGGGCTCACGAACCACTCCATCCGCCAGTGGCTGATTCAGGGGGGCAAGGGGTACGAGGCCGGATACAGGCAGGTTGCCGATATCCCCGAAACGATGTGTCGGGCCATCGTGCTGAGTCTGGTGATCGACGGCAAAATGCTGCGCGACGACATCGAGCGGATAGAACTCAACGAAAAGGGAGAGTATATCGGCGGCGGCCGGATCTGCAAGACCCGTTACGGGAATTACATCTGGCTGTGGACCGAACAGAAACCCTACATGGGCGTCGATGGGCTGGGCCCTGTAAGCCTGAGCATGACGACGCTCATGGAGGACATGAAGACCCAAGTGGCCACCAATACGATCGCTTCGGGCGACATCCAACCCAACAACGGAGTGGTGCATGCGTTGGAATACAGCTATCATTTGGACAATATCGGAGTTTTACCCTATGAATAATCCTATGAAAAAAGTCGCATGGATTTTCTTGGGCAGCCTGCTGGTTGCATGCCTTGCAGGTTGCTCGGAGCAAGAGATCGGATATCTGCAAACCGTAAACGCCGTTTATGTGCCCGACCAGATGGATATTCGTCTGGTTCTCGACGATGAATTAGATGCCTACCGCATTTACAACGTCGCTCCGTGGGTAAGCCCCATGATGCAGGGCGTCATCGGGACAGAACCGATTCGCTACGAAATCGAGAAAGTTGAGAGTACGGACGGCGACGCCGAGATGTTCCGCAGCCTGCTGACAGTGCGCGGAGGAGGCCGCATGGAGTTTCCGCTGGTGAGCGACATCGTGCCCGGGGAATATCGCATTTCAATCCGCGTCAGCAACGAGGGACATTCTCGGATTTTGGAAAATATATTTACGTTCAACGTGAAAGAAAAATAATTCGACCATGAAAAAAATACTGTTACATATCCTCCTGTTGGCAGTGGCTTGCGGAGTACAAGCTCAGGGCATTCGTTTTTTCGAGGGCTCTTTCGACGAGGCGCTCAACGCCGCCAAGGCACAGAACAAGCAGGTGTTCGTCGATTTCTACACCGGTTGGTGCGTCTACTGCCGGAAAATGGCGGCCGAGGCTTTCCCCGATCCTTCGGTCGGGGAGTATTTCAACCGACATTTCATCAATATCAAGATCGACGCCGAATCGGAATCGGGCAAGCCTCTTGCCCGGAAGTATGAGGTCGTGGCCTATCCCACGCTGCTGATCGTGAACGCTGCGGGAGAAGAGGTCACATCGGTCGAAGGTGGAATGGATGCCGGGCAGTTGCTCAAATGGGTGCGTGAGGAAACGGGCGATGCGATGACATTCGAACAGATGTACGAAAAACAGAAGAAAGACCGCACCAACGATACCTTAACCCGCCGTCTGCTGCTGGACGCCTTTGATTTTCTGGCCCGGCAGCCCGAGGGGTACCAGCAGGATCGCTGGCAGTTGCGGGTAGACCGGCTGTATGCCGATTACCGAAAGCGGAAACCGCTCTCGGAATGGATGAATCCCGAAGATTTCAAAATCCTTGCAGCCTACCATACCGAAACGTCGAAGAACGACGAGGTGTTCGAATACGTGGCGAAAAATTACGCCGCCGTAGCCCCGAAAGTGGGCGTAGAGCAAGTCGATGCCTTTCTCTTCATGCTGAACATGCAGCTCACGCAGAAGCTGGCCGAAAAAGGCGACATGGATTACCTGAAACGGCTCGAACGTATCAAGGGCGACCTGAAACCCGCTTATGACGGAATGCTCAAAAACAGTCCGATGGACTCCTATACCAGCATGAAATACCTGAGCGACGCTTCCTATATTATCTATAACCGCAAGAATGTGGCGCAATATATTTCGCTGATGGACGAATACCTCGGCAAACTGGGCAAGACGGCCGTAGCCGGCGACTACTCTTCCGCAATCCAAACGCTTTATGAGGCGCTGAACGGCAAACTGCCGGTCGAGGCAGCCCGTAAAGGCATCGAATGGATTACCCGAGCGTTGCAATTCGAGGGATTAGAGGTAGCCGAGCAGATGGAGCTGCTCATCATGAACGGGGATTGCTACAAAATGCTTCCCGACATCGAGAATGCCCGCAAGTGCTACAAGCAGGCCTATGCCGTGTCGTTGCAGTTCCAGAACCCGGCACTGTCCATACAAATACAAAACATGATCGACAACCTGTAAGAATACAAAGGAAACAGGAGTATGAAACGATTGTTATCGCTATTGAGTATATGCCTGTTGTTGGCGGGCTGCGCCGACAAGGAAACAGAGAAAGAACAGCTGAATCCGTACCGGCCGATCGCCGGACTGACTATTCCGCGGCAGGGACTCGTCGGCGAAGAGGTTGCGATACAGGGACACGGATTTGCCGCGGACTGCCGGATTTCCCTGCAACTCAACGGTGCGACCTCCTCGACGGAGGTTCAAGTGACGCATGCGGACGAAAACTCGGTGCGCATTACCGTTCCCGAGACGCTGCGAACCGGATTCTATGCCGTGATTCTCCAACAGAACGGCGCCACGACACGCATCGGAGGAATAAATATCTTGGGCGACAGATATGAACAGGGCGATTTCGAAATCTACGTCTTGGCCGGGGAACAGTTGAAGGTCTATCCCGCGTCGGTTTCCAAACAGGTCATCGCCGGCACACCGCTGCCCGACAGCGGCACCAAAGACCTCGATTATTCGGGCTATGTCGAAGCATTGCCCGACGGAATGCTATATTACGCCAGCCACGGTTTTGATGAGGTGCCGTACCTCAAAGAAGTGTACGACATAGGGGCCTACAACATGCTCACAGGAAAACGGACGACACCGCGCCAGATCGAGGATTTTTTCGCCATAGGGCAGATCGACGGCAAATTTCACCTGCTCAAAACCGATATCAAGGAAAATCGAATCTACACCCTCGTGGAGTGGTCGGCATCGGAAGAACGGGAAATTCAGAAATTCGATTTTACGGCTTTCGGCAGTGCACGCATTCTGGTTCCCGACCAACGGTTCGTCTACTACCCGGCCGAACGGGTGCTGCTCGTCTACGGCAATATGGGACAGGGAGAAAGCATGGCGCAATCGACCTTTACGCTCGACTTGCAGACGGGAGAGGTCTTCCGTACAGGGAACAATGCGAATTATCGGTATGCGTATGCCGTGGCGGAGGATCGGCTTTACTGTTTCGCCACGCAGCTGGACGAGGGCGATGCCGTAGGGACGAAGGCGCTGCGGATCGACGACGTCCGCCAATGGTCAATCGGCGGCGAAGGGGCCGAGGAACTCCTTTCCGTATCCGGAACAGGATTCGAATGCCCGGTCTACTCCCCGGTGACCGGCATGATCTACGGCGTGAACGATAGTGAAAGTTTCGAAACATTGCTGACCTTCGATCCACGGACGAACCGCTTTGCAGAGAAAAAATGGATCAAACCCGGAATCGCAGGGCTTTTCTATGCCCCGCAGCCTCCCTCCGATACGAAATAACAACCTTTTTTTAACCCTTAATACAAAATTATTATGAAAAAAATCTTTTATCTGATGTTTGCCGCTACGATAGGAACGGCAATGGTCGCCTGCGATGACGACAACAACGACAGTGTGGTAGTATCGGGCATATCGCTTGACCAACAAACCTTGGATTTGGCTGCCGGTGAATCGCAACAGCTCACCGCCACCGTAACGCCGGAGGATGCCGATGACAAAACCGTTACTTGGACGAGCGACAACAGCGCCGTCGTTGAGGTGAACGACGAGGGTATGGTTACAGCCGTCGCTGCCGGTAAAGCAGTCGTTACCGCCGCTGCCGGTGGACAAGAGGCTACCTGCGAGGTTACGGTAACGGATCCTATCAAAAAGACGATCACGATTCCCGACCTCCAAAATGAGGGCTTTTCCACCCAGATCAAATTGGCCTGTGGAGAAGACGGCAAGGTTACGGCTATCAAGAAAGAGAGCCTGACGCCTACAGGTTCCCAAGGTAAAACGGTAGTTTACATTACCAACGAACCCGGCCAAGTTACCCTTACAGGGGATTATGAAAACGTATTTACACTGAATGAAGCAGGACATATTAAGGAGGCTTCCAATGGTGCCTTTACGTTTGAGTATGGAAGCAATGGAATGCTTGAAAAGATATCGGCGGGTGAAGATGAGGAAACTGCTGATATATTCACTGCAACGTACGGTGAAGATAATAACTGGGCGACTATCGGGCTCGCCATTGATGAATCTGGTGAACTGTACGAGTGCGAATGCGTAGCTTCGGAGGTATCTAACAATGCGGGCATCGATCTGAACATGTTCTTGTTCTATTATGGCTATTTTGAGGAGGTCGATTACGCAATTCTCTGCGGCCTGATCCCGTCAACGCCCAATTTGCTTGAATCCGTCGATGAAGGGATTATGATTGAGCCGACAGTAAATGAGGAGAATGGAAAAGTTACCTCCGTAAAAATAACAGGGGAAGGCAATAAAGAATACTCTTTCGATTATTAACAGACCGGAAAAACAGGTTTTACAGAGAGTGTCTAATGTCTAACATTAGACACTCTTTTTATATGCATAAGAACGATTCTTATTCCTATTTTTAAGAATACCGCCGCCTCCGTCGTAACCGTGCCTTCCTACATTTGCAAACAAACGAAACCATAGCGCCCGTTCTTTTCACGGGGAATCCGGTGGAACGGCAAAATACCGCACACCGAGTCACGAGAGAGTTTGATTTTTTCCATGGCCTCCTGCACGGTGCAATACTCTGCACCGCTCCCCTGCCCCGAGCTCCGAGAGGTCGAAATGTAGCTTCGAGTAATATATTTTGCCGATATCGAAATAAATTCGTATCTTTGGGAAAACAGAATTTGGAAGAAAGGGAAACCACTTGTTCACCACGGCTTGAATGCAAATCGGTTCCGATATGCCCAGACGGATTTTCATATTGATTTTCATGCTGTTATACGGTTTCGGCCATTGCGATGCCCGTATATTCCGCAACATATCCCTCTCCGACGGATTGTCCGACTTGCTGGTCAATACCATTTACAAAGATTCGGAGGGGCGGATATGGCTCGGCATGGGCAATGCGCTCGACTGTTTCGACGGGGTGCACGTAAAGCAATATCCGGTCATCGGCATCAATGAAGTGCAAAAGCGCGTGAACGCCATTGTCGAGCTGCCCGGAAAAGGCATACTCATGGGCAACGGCGCCGGACTGTGGCATATCGACAAGGTAACCGAAAAATTGGAACGCACGGGTCAAGAGGCCATCAATTGCGGCGTACAATGTTTTCTGCTGCACAACGACACGCTGTACATCGGCACCGAAAACGGCTTGTACATTCGGCACGGCAGCACGACGGAGCATATTCTTTTGCATTCCAGTGAGTTCGACCCTGCCAATTTCATCACCGGACTCTATCTGAAAGAGGGCGATTTGTGGCTCTCCTCCTGGCGCGGTCTGCATGTCATGACGTTACAGAGCCGCAAAATCAAATCGTATGACTACAACACGGGATTTTCTTCCATCGCGGGCATCGGCAATACGATTTATTTGGGCACATCGACTATGGGGCTGGTGGAGTTCGAGCCGGCGACGGGACAGTTCAGGCGTTCCGTAAATGTGGGGTGCAACATCGTGTCGGCGCTGTCGTCCGACGGAGAAGGCTTGCTCTATGTGGGCACCGACGGCAATGGCGTGCATGTGGTATCGGCGGACGAGAAAAGGGTTGTCCGTTCGTTCCGGCACTCGTCCGAAAGCGATTCCGAGCTGACTTCCAATGCCGTTTACGCCCTGCTTGTCGATCGCGACAATCTTTTGTGGATAGGCTTTTATCAAGAGGGTTTCGACTATAGCCTCTATCAAAACGACATCTTTACCACCCATCAGGCGACGACGGGCATGAAGGTGCGGGCAATCGCCATACACGGCGCCGAGAAGCTCATCGGCACCCGAGAAGGGCTGCTGTTTACCAACGACTCTACGGGGTACATACAATTTTTCGACAGGAAGTCGCTCAATTCCCAAATGGTATTTTCCATACTCTACCACGAGGGCGAATACTACATCGGCACCTATGGAGGCGGCATGTACACTTTCGACAACCGCAAAATGGAGCTTCGCCCCTTCCTGCCCGAAGCCGAAGAACTGGCGAAGGGGCAGATTTTCTGTATCTGCCCCGATGCCGCCGGAAGTCTGTGGATAGGCAGCAACACCGGACTTTACCGGTACCGCGACAAGAAGCTCACCGTGTATACCAGCGCCAACTCGCAGCTGCCGCAGGGAAATGTGTATGAAATATTTTTCGATTCCAAAGGAAAGGGCTGGATATGCACCGAGACCGGCGTATGTATCTGGGACTCTACCGCCCGACGAATCCGCAACGACATATTCCCCGAGACTTTCCTCCACAAAGAAAAAATCCGTTCCGTTTACGAGGATTCCGGGCATCAGCTCTATTTCATTCCCGACAGGGGCGGCATTTACGTTTCCGATCTTTCGATGCACAATTTCAGGCATTATCTGCCGCCTAACTCGCCATTGGTCGATAAAGACGGGCAGTGCATCATCGAAGACGAGCAAAACCGGCTGTGGATAGCCACGAACAACGGGCTTTACTGTTTCGACCGCAGCGGGGCGTGCACGCCGTACGATTTCACCGACGGCATACCGAGCCCCACATTCACGCTGTGCAAACCGGTAAAAGACGAGGAGGGCTGCATCTGGTTCGGCAATACGAAGGGGCTGCTGCGTCTCGACCCCCGCCACTCGGACAAGCCGGCCGGCTCCTATCCCGTGTCCATCACCGACATTCGCATCGACGGAAAATCCATCGGGCTGCCGCTTTCCGCCGGCGAAGGAGAAAAAATCGTATTGAAAAAGCGGCCGGGCTCTCTCACTTTCTGCATTGCCGATTTGCGCTACACGGCGCCGGAGGTTTCGACGTTCATGGTCAAACTCGAAGGTCGCGGCAGCAGCGAATGGGAAACGGTAACGGGCAAGAGCGACATTACTTACTATTCGCCCTCGTGGGGAGTGCAGAAATTCATCGTGAAGCGCCCGAATGAAGATTTTTCGCAAGCGGCCGTTTCGGTATATATCCCCCTGCCCGGCAACAGCAAACTGATGATTATTCTTTTCATCATATTCATCAGCGCACTCATTATTATATATATAACGGCCAAGAAAATCGGCATACGCATCAGACGGGGAAAAATCGTCATCGAGAACCGTGCATTTCTGGCGCCGGCCGACAAAAAATACAAAGACACGTCGCTCGACGATGTCGAAAAAGAGCGGCTGCTGGCCACTCTCGAATCGGTCATGAAGACGCAAAAGCCGTATATCCGCGCCGACCTCAAACTCGCCGATCTGGCCGTAGCGACGGGCATTTCCTCGCAGACGCTCTCCTACCTGTTCAGCCAGCATCTGAACAGCAGCTACTACGACTACATCAACAAGTTCCGCATCATGGAATTCAAGCGGCTTGTCCACACCGGCGAGTTTGCACGGTACACGCTGACAGCTCTTGCCGAACGGTGCGGATTCAACTCCCGCGCCTCCTTTTTCAGATATTTCAAAAAGGAGACAGGACTCACTCCCAACGAATACATATCCCAAAAAAGAAGTTCGGACAATACAGGGAAAAGTCTCAAAAAATAATTTGAGACTGTATATATTTCATTAATTCACAGAGATGTACGAATATTTATTTCTCATTGAAACCGCTTAGACCTATCTGCGAGCATTTTTTATACTTCCGTTATTTTTTTTGGCTTATTTTGTACTTGCACAAACAAAAGCCATGAAAACCGACAGCGCATCATTAATCGAAAAATCTTATCGGGAATGTCTGTCCGACCTTCGTACCTATATACGATATAAGACGAACGACGAGGAGACGGCGAAAGATATTGCGCAGGAGGTATATCTCCGGCTGCTGAAAAGCAATTATCTGCTTTGTGCGAAAACGGTGCGGAACATGGTGTTCACGATAGCGCGCAATCTCGTCATCGACTACCAGCGGCAGCATCTTTGGCGGCAGCGGACGACCGACCGCATTGTCGGCGAAATCGAAAACGGGAACGCATGCGCGGTCGAAACCGATGTCGAGAGGCGCGACCTTGTCCGCGAAGCGCACCGGTGTCTCAGACGGCTTCCCGAACGGCGGCGCGCGATATACATCATGAGCCGCGTCGAGGAGAAATCCATACAGGAAATCGCCGAAATGTTCAAGCTGTCGAGGCGCACGGTCGAGAATCACATTTTCAGGAGCGACAAAGAAATGCGCACATATATAAAACAATGTATATAACGGCCGTGCGGGCGGCGAGCGAAAGCGAAAACCGCAGCGCGAGCGACAAACACTAAAACAGAAACAAATTCATCACATCTGCAAACCATAAAATACAGACCTATGAAAAAGACCCTTTTCTTCTTCCTGCTTTTAGGCGTATGGGCCGTTTCCGGCGTACAGGCGCAGCGCAAGTTCGTGCACCCGGGCATCACCTACACGCAGGGCGACATAGATCGTATGAAAGCGATGATAGCCGCCAAACAAGAGCCTTTCTATTCGACGTTTCAGAAGTTGAAAGCCTCGAAATACAGCGACCTCAACACGTCGCTCCCCAATCGCGGCAAGCAGATTGCCGAAGGGAAATTCAACGGCACAGTGGGAGCCGACGGCCGGCGGGCGCTCGACCTCGCTCTGCTGTGGCATCTCACGGGCGACGAGGCTTACGCCAAGAAGGCGGTGGGCTACCTCAATGCCAACTCCTACTACACCAACACCAGCGCACGCGGCACGGGTCCGCTCGACAACGGCAAGATATATCTGCTTCTCGATGCCGCCGAGCTCATGCGCGGCTACAAGGGTTGGTCGGCTGCCGACCAGCAGCGTTTCAAGGATATGCTTGTCTATCCGCGATACAGCTCGACGGAAAATCTGTATGAAAAGTATGCCAGCACCGACGACGCGCGCAACGGCATCACTTTTTACTGGAATATCTTTAACGGCGACCCGGGTCGCTTCGGCAACCAAGGGCTTTTCGCCATGCGCGGACTGATGGCGATGGGCATATTCCTCGACAACGAAGTCATATACGACCGCGCCTACCGCTATCTGGTAGGGCTGCCTCACCGCGCCGACGACCTGCCCTACCCGTCGGGGCCGCCCATCACAAGCAGCGCTCCCACCGCCACATCGGACTACAAATACGACTATGCGCTCAACGGGCGTGAAAATACGATCGAAGACTACGGCTACGACGAGCAGGTGCAATACTATATCCACCCGAACGGTCAAGGGTCGGAGGCTTGCCGCGACCAGTCGCACAACATCGGTGGCATACAAAATTTGGTAGCGCTTGCCGAAATGGCATGGAATCAGGGCGATACGCTTTACAGCATTCTCGACAACCGCATATTGAAAGGACTGGAATGGAACTACCGCTACAATTTGAGCTCCATCAAATCGTACAGCGACCAGCCCTCTGCGTGGGAGCCGACCGGCTATACCAAAGACATCGACGAAGCGACGTTCGAAAACGGTCTGTTCCTGCAAATACGGCACCGCACCGGCCGGTGGGAATCGCGTGCCATATCGCCCGACGGACGCGGCGACGTAGCCGGCATCGGCGGAAACCGCGAATGCGCGCTGGCGCACTACTCCATACGGGCGGGGCTGCCGGCCGAAGAATACAAATGGCTCGAACGCTACCGCGATTACATGATGGAAACGCAGGGATACGAAGGGTCGGGAGTCGAGCCCAACTGGTACTACGAATGGACGGGCTGGGGCACGCTCAGCAAGCGCCGCACGGTATGGATGGCGGGCGACCCCGTAACGTTTGCCTCCGGCGAACGTGTGTCGGGCATACACACGGTACCCGGCAGCATATCCGCTGTCGATTACGACTACTACTGCTACAACGAAGATGCCGAAGGTCATACCTACCACAACACGGGCAGCGTGCGCTCGACCCTCTACCGCACCGACGGAACGGTGGAAATCGAGAAGGCGGGCGACAAATATGCCGTTACCGGCATCGAGGACGGCGAATGGCTGCACTACACCATAGGCATCGCCAAGACGAGCAAATACGACGTGTTCATCACCTATAAAAGCGAAGGCGAGTCGCAGCTGTCGGCTGCCGCAGACGGCTACGAGGCCGTAACGGGCACGCTGCCTGCCGGCGCCGATTTCACGGAGGCGCGCCTCTGCACCATCGACCTGAAAGCCGGCGCCTCCGTGCTGAGGCTCACCGCAGAAAAGAGCGGCAAGGGCTTGCAGATAACCGACATACGCATTGCCGAGAACAACGAAAAGAAAGTCTATCCGTCGTTTGCGCTGAAATTCGACAACAATACCCCCTACTGCGGGTTGAGCTGGTATGCCACAGGATTCGACCTCGCCTACGCCGACATTTTGCGGAGCAGCTCCCCCGAGCGCGCGCTGGCATCGGTCATCGCCGAGAAGGCGGCGGGCGGCAGCTATGCCGACAAGTCGGTCGATGGAAAGGTTCCGCGCTACTACTACTGGCTGCGCTACGACTCCGGCAGCGGAGCTGCCTATACCGACTCCCTCGTTTTCGAGTGGGGATACCTAAACGATGTTTTCACCCGCGCCGACGATGCGGCATGGGAGGTTAGCGGGCAAGGAACGGGCGTCATCAGAGATGGCGCTTTGCTTGCATCATACAGTTCGAGCAAGCAGGCCTATTTCAAGCGCCGTGAAGCGTGCGTGCTGCACGGCGGCAACTACCCCGTGCTGGCTATCTGCCTCGAACGTCCCGAAGGCGCCACCATACGCCTCAACAATCCCACCTACTCTTTCGGCAACGGTACGGAGAAATACACGGGAAAATGCGGGGACGACATTTACTACTACGACCTGCTGAGCGGCGGATTCGCCAATGTTACGGGCATTAAGGCGCAAGCGACGACCGACTCCATACTCGTGGTGTCGGCATTGCAGATACGCGAGTCGGTGCCCGACATCGCTTCCGAAGAGAGCCGGCTCCACTGGGTGCGCACATTTCGCAGCGTCGAAGAGCTGGAAACCCTGTTTCCCCACTCGTCGCTTACCGAAATCACCGGCACCGACGGCATTGCCTACTCCCGCAGCGGCAACACGGTAACGCTTGCCGGCGTGTCGGCCGGCGCGCAGATACGCCTCTACGACACGAAAGGCACGCTGCTGGGAGCGCAGACGTCGCCCGTCGTTACCCTGCCCGCACGGGCGGGGCTATACCTCATCGAGGTGTCGGCCGACGGCGGACGCCGCACGATCAAGGCCGAAGTCGGCCGCTAAAAAACGTATAAACCAATAAACCTTATTATAAACCTAAAAATCAACTTGCACATGAAAAAGATTACTTTTTTGGCCGCATCCATGCTTATGGCATGCGGCAGTGTGTTTGCCCAAGACCCGGTACACGGTGTCGGAGGGTATTACAACTACACGGCTGCGCAATTGGAGTCCGAAAACTGCCTCACCATCGGCGGAAATGGAAAACAGTTTCCTGCAAAATGGCACCCCGAATACCGTTTTGAAGACGGCTATCTCCGCTTTACGCTCGGTGTACAGAACAAAACTCTCAATGAAGAGAAGGGAGGTTACCAGTTCCGTTCTTCGATAGGTCTCAAAGAAAAAGTTGCCGGACAGGGCGTAATGACCATTACGAAAGACTATCCCGTACTGGTATTCAAGATGTCTGCCGTTTACAACAACGAGTGCAAATCAACTACATTCGGCAAAGGAAACTCCTATTATTTCGAGCCGGAAATCAGAATGTACGACGCCAGCGGCGCCAAAGTGAAAATACCCGTGAGCGGTTTCGATAATAATAGTCGTTATATGTTTTATTGGGGCAGTACAGTAAAAGATCAGTTCGGCCGCGACTCCCTACAGCTTAACCGAGGGAACAACGGTTACGATGCCCGTCGCGGCGCCAATACCGTACACTCGACGCCTAAAGATGTCGATACCATCTTTCGCCTCGTGCGCATTCCCGCCGAAGTGGAGGAGAAAGCCGACTTACTGATTGCCATCGACTTCTCGACGGTATGCGGTCAAGCCACAGAAGACGGCAGCGGCGTGCGTATGCTCGATACGACCGACATCACGTTGTGTCCTTTCGACATATTTAACAGTATCGACGTGTTTGCCGACACCCTCTACTATGCAGACGATGATGCAACGCATGAACATCCGCTCGTGAAGACCAAAGACATGATGCCCTACGCACTGGTCAAATGGGTAAAGACGTTCCGCTCGATGGGCGAATTCAGCTCCATGCTCAACGACGAGAACAACTGGGGCGACGGTGCACCGGTCGATCCTCAAAAACCGATACTCAACGCCAAACTTTATGAGTGCAGCGAGTTCATCGACGCATACAAATTCTCCGACAAACTGGCGCCTCTGCAAGCTGCCTACGAGGCCGCTCTCGCCGTATACAACAAACCCGAATCGACGGGCGACGACTACAAGGCACAGGTAGAAGCCCTGTCGAAAGCCGAAGAAGATTTCCTCGCTTCCATATCGTACACGGTAACCGAAAAAATGAATCGTATTTTCAACCTCGGCGGCATGGCGCTCGGCCTCGAATCGGAACCGACGACGACAGGCGGCTTTACGGGCTACCGAATCGTGGGCGTGGAAGAGACCAATGCGGTCGATTTCTATTTCAGCGAAGCCGGCACAGCCAACGGACAGACGAACTACAACCTGAAACTTGCCAGCTCCACCCTCGTGCAGGCAGGTGACGGCACGCTGCTGATGGTCGATGTTTCGCAAGTCAAAACTGCCGCTGCGCTGACATTCTGCAACCGCGGACAGGAGGACAATCCCGGATTCGACATCAAGTGCGGCAAATACTACTACCAGCTGAACGAAGAGGGCGTACTCACCGCTATCGAAACGATACCTACCGTCGAAGGGTACGATGCCCTTAACGACTACCTGTTCTTCCTGACGGAAGCCGAACCGTACAATCCGGAAGACCACAACGCCGAAACCCACCCGATGACATCGGGCGAAGGCAGCGGCTGGGAATTCAACGGTGAAGTAACCATGACCGTCGATCCCGCATTCCAAGCATCGTTCGACATGTTCGATTGGGACGCCGAAGCCAAAGCCGCAGCCACCCAACGCACCACGATACCTTTCGTCGAAGGGTGGAGAAGCAACGGCTTCCGTCTGGGCTCCGTCCTCGAAATCGACAATACCACAGCCTATACCGGCAGCAACGCATTGAGCTGTCTGCGCACGTATTATAAAGCCGAAGTGGACAACTTCCACGCCGATACGATAAATACGAGCATGGAAACGACCGACTATGCAAGCGCCCTGATCACCCTCATGCGCGAACACGGCAAATATACGTCGGCCAGCAACCGCGTTCCGCAGCCGAACCAGCTGTGCGACTCGACCTGCGCCATCAACCTCAACTCGGGCATCAACCGCTACTTCGCCATGAAATGGAAATCGAACAGTGAAGATGTTAAGTTGAACGGCTTTGTATTCTTCGTACTCAAAGGCATCGAAGAGCCTACCTGCAACATGGACAACCTGCTCGACCAACGCGGCGACGTGTATATCTGGGACTTGCTGGAATGCGGCATTCCGTACGGCGACCGCAAAGCCTGCGCCCAATATCTGACGTGGACAGGCATCAAGAGCGAAGAAGATGTGGTATATGTAGACTGGATACGCTTCTACGACAGCCTCGACGCCATACCCGAAGAAACCATGACCTTCGGTAAGGAAGACAGCGGCGAAGAAGATGCCATCACCGCTCCGACTGTCGAAAAAGAAATCGAAAGCACGGTCATCTACTCGATAAGCGGCGCCGTAGAACCCGCCCTCGTACCGGGTGTGAACTTCGTGAAGACGATTTACAAAGACGGCACCTCCAAAGTGGAGAAAGTAATCGAATAAACCCTCCGCTGACTCTCTGATACAGATGAAAGGGGCTCGGAATAAACCCTCGAAAGTTCGTTTCCGAACCCCTTTCGTCGCTTTTGCAAAACCCACAAAAAAAGCAACCATACCAAGCAATCATACCATGAAGAATCTGCTAAGAACATTGGGCGCAGGCTTGCTGCTGCTGACAGGGAGTTCCCTGCCGGGCTGCATAGACTCCGACGACATAGGCGACAACTACCGGACGTTTGAAGGAGAAATGGCAGCCTCATTCATATCGGGACAGGAAAACCTGTCGGAGTTTGAAAAAGCCATGAAGCAAACCGGCGTCTATGCGCTGCTTGAATCTTATGGGAAATACACCTGCTTCGTACCGACGAACGAGGCGATGTACCGGTGGTACGAACAGCGCGGAAAGCGTTTGGAAGAAATGGATTCGACCGACGTGCGCGAAATGGTCTATTACCACTTTATCGACGGCGAAGCCAACGGCGTGGGCGCCTACCTGACGGAATCGTTTCCGGAAGGCTCGTTTCCCGCCCAGAACATGGTGGGCCGCTACCTGACGGCGACCGTACGCACCGGCGCCGGCAACTGGAGCATCAAAAACGGCGACGAATACGCCGACCTCATCAACCCCAACAACGAAACACTGAACGGAGTCGTGCATGTAGTCGATGCCGTACTCGAAGGCAACAACGACCTGCTGCCCGACTTCATCGCGTCCAAAAAGAAATATTCCATCTTCGGCGAAGCGCTCGCGGCCACAGGCTGGCGCGACTCGATGCTCGTCATCGACGACCCCACCTACGAAGTGCCGTCAGGCGACATACCCGGAGTGGGCACCCCCGACCAGTCGAGCACCAACTATGCGGCTTGGCCGTCGGGCAAAAAATATCTGTATACCATCTTTGCCGAATCCGACTCCATCATGGCGCTGCGCGAAGGCATCACCTCGCTCGACGACCTGCGCGAATACGCCAAACGGATATACCCCGAAGGAGCCGACATCGAAGATGAAACCCAAACCGAAAACAGCCTCCATAAATTTATAGGATACCATATACTCGACGTGCAGCGGTCGAAAACCAAACTCGTCATCAACAAGAATTTCGTATCGACGTGGGACTGGTTCACGTGGTACGACTACATCTGCGACGAAACATACCGCGTAAACCAGTACTTCGTGCCGATGCAGCCCAATACGCTGCTGGTCGCCGACAACCTGAACACGGTGGACAAAGACGAACGTTCGGAACATACGATTCCGGTGCTCAACTGCCCGTTCTCGCCCTACGACCCGGCATACAGCAACCTCGCCATGCTCGACGAGGCAGACGGCATGCCGATAATCCGCGTGCTCGACGATGAAAGCGACCAATACTGCCAGAACGGCGTGCTGCACGGCATCAACAACATGCTCGTGTACGACGAGAAAACCAAAGCCGAAGTGTTCCACTCGCGCATACGCATGGACTTCCGCGCCTTTATGAGCGAAGGCGTGAACAACGGCTACTTCTACGACGGCGACAAGGGGTACAACTGGTTCAACACGGGAGCCCCCGACGGATATTTCAAAAACATCAAATTCTCATCGAACAGCAACACCTACATGAAGTACGAGGGCAAAACGCCCCACGACTATCTGATGGACGACCATATAACGCTGACGGGCAACTTCGACTTCACCATAAAGGTGGGCCCGCTGCCCAAAGGAAGCTACGAAGTGCGTTTAGGCTACTGCGTGAACACGGGCGGCGGCGCCGTGGTGCAGGTATATCTCGACGGGGTGCCGTGCGGCATACCTATCGACTCGCGCATATCGGCATACAACGGCGACACGGGGTGGATTCAGGACTGGCTCGCCATACAGGAATCGGGCAGCACCCACTTCGCCGGCATGGGCGAAAGCGAAGAAGACCCCTACGGCCTCGAAAACGACAAAAACCTGCGCAACCACAACTATATGAAAGCCCCCAACAGCTTCGTAGGCCTCAACTACCACTCCTTAGGCTACGGCGACAACCTTACCGCCCGCAACGTGGATACGCGCCTGCGCCGCATACTCGGCATATTCAACTGGACGGAGGACGGGCAGCACGACCTGCGCATCGTGGCCATGCGCGCCGGCGCTTACGAACTCGACTACATCGAATTCATACCGACCGACCTGATAGAAGATGAAGACCAACATTAAATCACCGACTTTGTAAAAATAACGTGCCATGAAACTGCATACCTGTCTGCATGTGTCGCTGCTCGCCGGCATACTCGCCCTCAGCGCCTGTACCGACAAATTCGACGAAATTGAAAACAACCAGCCCGACTGGCTGGGCGAAAACATATACGACTACCTGAAAGAACGCGGCGACTGCAACTACTACACCCGCCTGATAGACGACTGCGGCATGCACGAAATCATGCAGCGCACGGGGTCGAACACGCTGTTCTTCACGCGCGACGACGCTTTCGACGCCTACTTCGAATCGAACCGGCAGAAAGGCCTACGGCCGACCTGCTACGAAGAAATGTCGCCGACAATGAAACAAATGTTCATCAGCCTCGGCCGCATAAGCAACGCCCAACTGATAGAACGGCTGTGCCACGGCGACATAAGCGGAACGGTGCTGCGCCGCTCGACTTACTTCAATCCGACCGACAGCATACCGGCCATCCTCAAAAGCGACCTGCTGCGCACCTTCGAAGGAAATCCCTACTTCGCAGCGATAGAAAGCGATACGGTGTACCTGCTGCAAGATGCCACCACGACGACCCTGACCCAGTTTTTCCCCGACGTGATGCAGGAACTCGGAATCACGGAAGAAGACATAGACTTCATTTCGAACGGCGAAACCTCGATGCAGAACGCTTCGCTGTACAGCAACAAAATCGTGCAACAGGACATCACCTGCAAAAACGGCTACCTGCATGAACTCGAAAACCTGATACTCCCGCCGGAAACCATGGCGGGCTATATCAACGAAAACGAAAACCTGAGCGTGTTCCGCAAACTGATGAACCGCTTTGCCATACCGCTCGTGTACCGAGACGCAACGGCAACGACTCCGGCGGTGTACACGCTCCGCTACTTCAACGAACACGCCGAAAACAAAGCGAACAAAACCCAAAACCTGTACGGCGCCTTGCTCGTCGATGACAAAAACAACGACAAAAGCAACGCCTGCCTCTACTTCGACCCCGCGTGGAACGCCTATCAAAGCGGCATGCGCAACGCCAATTCTTCCGAACCGCCGTACCAAGGCGACATGGGCGTGATGTTCGTGCCCACCGACAAAGCCATCGCCGAATATTTCAGCCCAACGGGCGACGGCGCCGACCTGTACAAAAATTTCGGGTCGTGGGACAATGTGCCCGACAACATCGTGGCCGACTTCGTGAAAAACCATCAAAAATACTCTTTCCTAAGCTCGCTTCCCCACGATTTCGACATCATGAAAGACGAATCGGGCTACGAAATGAACATCAGCCAAGAGAATATCATCGACAAATATGTGGCGCGCAACGGCATGGTGTACGTGGTGGACAAAGTACTCCCCCCGCTCGACTACCGCTCGGTCATGGGCCCCGCCAAAATAGACCAAGGCAACCGCATCTTCAACATCGCCATGAACGACAGCCACACGCAATTCATGTACTACCTGCGGTCGCTGCTGAGCTGCTACCAGTTCTTCATCACCCCCGACGCCTACATGACTCACTATACCGACCCCGTATCTATGGGTAAAAGCGCCGACCAACAAGCCTACTGGAAATTCTACATGTCGCCGGCCAACGAAATATACGCCACCGTGTACAGCCTGCAAACCGGCGACTCGATAGGCGAAGTAACCGATACCAAAATCATCAACAACCGCATGAACGACATCATGCGCAACCATACCCTCGTGGTGGAAAGCAACGAATCGTTCGACGCCGCAGTGGCAGGCGGACAGGAATATTTCGTAACCATGGGCTATATGCCGCTGCATATCACCCCGACCGGCACGGCAATCAGCACGGCCGGCGCCGGCAACAGCTCGCCCGTAACGACCCTCGACGCATCGGAAAAAAGCAACGGCAAATCCTACATCATCGACGGCGTTCTGCAAAGCACCTGTACATCGACCTATCAAAATCTGAACCAAAGCAGCAACAACGACGTCATCAACGCCGAAAGCCCGTTCTACGAATTTCTGCGCCTGTGCAACGCTTGCAACATATTCAGCAACGCAGCCACCTCGTCGGTCATACCGCTGGCGCCCTACATCACGTTCCTGCAACAATACGACTACACCCTGTACATACCGGAAAACACCCTGCTGCAAGACGCCATGTCGAAACATTACATTCCGACACCGGAAGAGCTGCAAGAGCTTTACGAACTGTCGGCCGACGGACAGGAAACCCATATCGACTCGCTCTATCAAATCGCCGTCAATAAACTGCGCCGGTTCATACGCTACCACATACAGGATAACAGCGTATTCATCAAAGGCAAGAAAGAAACCGACACCGAATATCTGACGGAAACCATAGACAATACGACCAAACTCTTCTACCCCGTACACGTAACCAATACCGGCAACTCCATCACCGTGAGAGACTACATGGGCGAAGAAGCCCATGTAACCGACCGCGAAGGGCTCTACAACCTGATAGGCCGGGATATCCGCGTGAACAACACAGGCAACTCTCAAAGCCCCGAGATGTCGAAAGCGACAACCATAGAGAGTTACAGCTGCACGGTAGTCCACCAAATCGACAAAATATTGTGGTACGAACCGGCATCGTCGCAATGGCACACCGACCTCTACGACGACTTGGAGGAATACCAGAAATCCGAATTCTAATATCAATGAACATACATAATCCAGAATCGTAATTCCCGCTTAAACATGAAAAAAATATTAAGTTTATCCCTATTGCTGCTGATGTCGCTACAATCGTACGCGCAGACAATGGTAACCGGTCATGTTTCCGACGAATATGGAGGTATCATAGGTTGTACCGTAGTGGAAATAGACAACGGCAATCGCGTCATAAGCGGTACGACCACCAACAGCGAAGGCGACTTCGCCCTAAGCATAAAAGACGTAAAAAACAAATTGCGCTTTTCTTTTATGGGGTATTCCACCCAAACCGTAAACATCGGGACGACCCGCAAATTCAACATACGCATGGAGGAGTCGGCCGTGGCGCTGAAAGAGACCGTCATCACCGCCGACAAAGGGTCGGTGGACGGCGGCTTCAACATCGACCGGCGCGAGCTGTCGATGGCTATCAGCTCTTTTAACATGGAAGAAATGGAAGGCATCTCGGTGCCGTCGGCCGACGAAGCGCTGCAAGGGCGTATCGCCGGACTCGACATCGTGGGAAGCGGCACCCCCGGGCAAGGCGGACAAATGCGTATCCGCGGCACATCGACCATACTCGGAAACGCCGAGCCGCTCATCGTCGTCAATGACATTCCGTTTGAAAGCACGGAGACAAGCAACTTCAATTTCGACGCTGCTACCGATGAACAATACGCCGACCTGCTCAACGTCAATGTGGAAGACATACTCGACATTTCGGTGATGAAAGACGCCGCCTCAACTGCCCTGTGGGGCTCGAAAGGCGCCAACGGCGTCATCATGATAAAAACGAAACGAGGTGCCGCCGGACGCACCCGCATCACCTATTCGTACAAACTTACCGGCGCCACTCAACCGAGCGGCTATAAACTGCTGAACGGCGACGACTTCTCGATGATGATGAAGCAAAGCTATTTCAACATGAACCAACTCACCGGCAACAGCAGCCACAGCCAGTACGATTTCAAAGAATTCCAATACGACAACACGTGGTCGGAATACGAAATGTACAACAACAATACCGATTGGGTAGACGCCGTTACCCAAAGGGGTTGGACACACGACCACTACCTCACCGTACAAGGCGGCGGCGAACGCGCAACATTCTACATATCAGGTGGATATTATACGCGCGAAGGTACGCAGATAGGCCAGCGCTACAACCGTTACAGCACCCGTGCCCAACTCGACTACTACGTGAGCGACCGCATGCTGGTACGGTCGGAATTTCAATTCACCTATGGAGACAACGACCAAAACTACGAATCACTGCTCAACATCGCCTACAAAAAAATGCCGAACCTGAGCATCTACCGACAAAACGAAGACGGCTCGAACACCGACGAATATTATAACATACTGAGCAACTCGTCGATGAGCAACAGCCAGAAAAATCTGAAAAACCCTGTCGCCGTCGGAAGGCTTGCCCGAAACAATACCAAAAGCTACCGCGTATTGCCTACCATACGTCTCCAATACGACTTTTTCGACCCCGAAAAAATATTCCTGCGCTACAACGGCTACGTATCGCTCGATATGAATACCGCCCGCCAAGAAACATTCCTCCCCAGCGACTGCACCAACCAAAACTGGGACAACGGCTCGGTAAACACCGCAAGCGACAAAAATACACAAACCCTCAAAATCATTACCGAAAACAAACTGACGTGGCAAAGCCGCTTCGCCAACAAAGCCCATGACCTGCAAGCTCTGGTGCAATGGAATACCGAAAGCAGCACGGGAACGAACCAGTATATCAGTTCATACGGCCACCCGGGCACGGTGCTCTCGGACGCTACATCGACAGCCACCATATCGAATCTGAACAACTCAAACACGGCCTCGCGCAGCATATCGTTCGTGGGTCGTATTCACTACGGACTTTACGGAAGATACATATTCGACGCCAATATCCGCATGGACGGGAGCACCAAATTCGGCGACGACAACCGCTACGGGTGGTTTCCGGGCGTAGCAGGGAAATGGATTATCAGCGATGAAAATTTCTTTGAAAGAATACGCTACATCTTTCCGACATTGGCTATCCGCGCCAGTTGGGGTATCGCAGGCCGCCAACCGTCATCGAACTATCTCTACTTCAACCGTCTCGCCACCGACACCTACGGCTATATGGGCACAACAGCCGTATATCCCGAAAACATACGGCTCACCGGTCTGCGCTGGGAACGTGTAACCTCGACCAACATAGGTGCGGACTTGGAGGTGTGGAACAACCTCTTATCGGTAACATTCGATATGTATCACAAACGCACGACCGACATGCTCTTCCCGAATTTCTCCATATCCCCCACTTCGGGATTCGCCATACTCGAATACAAAAATGTCGGGACGATGGACAACGACGGCTGGGAACTGTCGCTGTCGCTCAATAAATTTATCAAGGCCGGAAAATTCGACGCATCATTCAACATCAATTTCGCCAGCAACAAAAACACCATCAAAGCCATGGATCCCGTCGTACTGGCACAGTACAACAACGAATCGGTATTCACCAACACATCGGGATATCCCACCCGCTTACAGGTAAACAACTCGATAGGCTCTATTTACGGATTCCGCTACAAAGGGGTGTATAATTACAGCTACGACAATTATGCCCGCGCCGAATCGGAAGGGAAAACCGCTCCCGTTGCCCGCAACGCCAACGGTGAGGTGATGACCGATTACAAAGGAAATCCCAAAGTAATGTATTATTACTACAACTCAACGGCATATCAATTTCAAGGCGGCGATGCCATCTACGAAGATATAAACCACGACGGCAGCATAGACCAATACGACGTGGTATATCTGGGCAACTGCAACCCGAAACTCACAGGCGGCTTCGGTCTGAATCTGCGCTATGACAACTTCTCGGCAAGTTTGTTTTTCAACTATCGTTACGGCAACAAAATCATAAACGAAGCCCGCCGCTCGCTCGAAAACATGTACGAAGGGTACAACCAGTCCACGACCGTCAATTGGCGCTGGCGCAAGGAAGGCGACAATACCGTAGTGCCCCGCGCCGTATATCAGGAGGGCTACAACTCCCTGCCGAGCGACCGATATGTCGAAGACGGCAGTTTTCTGCGGCTGAAATATATCACGCTGCGCTATTCTTTCCCCAAGAAATGGATAAAAAAAGCGAAACTGAATACAGCCAGCATTTACCTGACGGTAAACAACCTGTTCTGTATATCGAAATACTCCGGAGTCGATCCCGAAATATCCATCGGCACATTCGGAATGGTAACCGACCGGTCGTCCACTCCCCGTTCAAAAGATTGGATGCTGGGTCTTTCTATCGGGTTCTAACTTTATAATGAAAGGAAAACAATGAAAAAGATATTCTATACAATCGTATCGGCTTGCTGCCTTATCGGCGTATCGACATCGTGCAACGACTGGCTGACGCTTTATCCGGAAGATAAAATTATCGGAGACGAATATTGGTCTTCGGCGGAAGATGTAGAAATGATGGTTGCATCGTCGTACCGTTTTCTTTTGGAGAACAGCGTGTTACAGCAATTCGTATATTTCGGGGAATTGCGGTCGGACAATATTTCGTCGGGCAGCCCGAACGGAAACGAACGCGCTGTACTCGACAACGGGAACCTGTTAAACACAAACCCAATATGCAACTGGGAGACATGGTACAAGGTAATCAACATATGCAACAACATCATAGAAAATGCTCCCGGTGTACAAAACAGCGATAAAAACTACACGATTTCCGATTTGCAGCACCATTTGAGTGAAGCCTATTTCATACGGTCGTTGTGCTACTTCTATCTCATACGCGCTTATGGAGATGTGGTACCCTACGTTACGACAGCCAGTTCCAGCGACTCGACCAACTACAACGTTCCCGCCACACCCGAAAAAGAAATTATCGGAAACCTTATCGATTTGATGAAGACGGCTAAGGAGTATGCCACTCCCTCCTACGGTTATCAAAGCAAAAATTGCGGTCATGTAACGAAAAATGCGTGCCGTGCTCTTCTTGCCGACATATATCTGTGGAACGAGCAATATGCCGAGTGCATTGCCGAATGCGACGAGGTATTGAACAACCCGATTATTCTCCCCGGCGACGAAACGGCGGAATGGCAGCTGCTACCCCGTGCGACGTTCTTCCAAAGTGTCTTTTACAGCAAAAACTCGCGAGAAAGCATATTCGAATTGAATCTCAACGACGAAAACAACAGCAACCGCACGGCTTTCACCTCGCTTTACGGCAACGAGACGACCAATCCTCATCTCAAACCGACAACCAACATACAAGGGTTGTACGATGATACCGACATACGCGGCATGCAGTACATCAACGGACGAGTATCACAAATATTCAAATATGTGGGACAAATCGCTCCTGTTGCCGAGACGAAGAATGAAGCGGCATCGGCAACTTACACCTACCGGTCGTCAGGGTCGGCCAACAACTGGATTATATACCGTTTGTCCGACATATATCTGATGAAAGCGGAAGCGCTGGCGATATCGGGACAGTCGGCCGACGATTTCGACAACGCGGTTACCCTGTGCAACAAAACTTATATCCGAGCACATGCCGAAGGCGCCGATTCGCTCGACCACAGTGCATATACCGACAACAAATCGGTCGAAGAGCTCGTGCTGCTCGAACGGCGCCGCGAATTTGCCTTTGAAGGGAAACGCTGGTTCGACCTCTTGCGCAAGGTGCGTCGTGAAGGCGGTCCCAGCGAAGCGGTCATCAATTCGCTCGTCAATAACAAATACAGCGGAACGCTGCCCGATGGAATCATCGGAAAATTATCCAGCATGGGATACTGGTACTGGCCTATCTATAAAGGTCAAATGGACGTAAATCCCTATTTGCAGCAAAACGAATATTATCAAAAACAGGATAGCCAGAATTGATATAACATAATCTTTAATCGAAACCGATATGACAGACAAAATATTCAAATTCTTAGGAACAGCGCTGATATGTATGGTTGCTGTTTCATGTCAGGACAAGGCATGGGACGACCACATTTCCGACAACGGCATTTCCGACAAGACTTTGATGCAAGTGCTCGAAGAGCACCCCGAGCTTTCGACATTTGCAGCCATTGTCCGCGAAAACGGCATCGACGAATTATTGTCGTCGTCGCAAACGTTCACCATATTCGCACCCTCCGATAATGCGATGGAAAATTTCACCCTCGCGTCCGATACGCTGACGCAATTTCTGAACAACCATATTTGCCGGTATACATATACATTGGGCGACGTGCTCGATGCCGACGAACAAATGTTGCGCATAAAAATGCTGAACGAAAAGTATCAATATTTGGAAAACGCCGGCGGACAATTGAAATTCGGAGGTTTGGGTTCGGTACTCTCCACGCAGGGCGTGAGCAACGGCGTACTGAATATCATCGATAACATCATACCCTTCTACCGGAATATTTACGAAGAAATAAACTCGAATCAGGCCACCGACTCCATCGGCAAATATCTCCGTTCGATGGACCAATACACATTCGATGCCGCAGCAAGTACAGTCATCGGAGTAAACGACAAGGGAGAAACCATTTACGGCGACTCGGTTATGATATACGCCAATCCCTACATGAGGACTTTCGGCGACATATACAAGGAAGACAGTCTGTATACCATGCTGGTGCCTACCAATACGGCATGGGACAAACAGTATGAGAAATTGAAAAAATATTTCCGTGCTTTCGGTAACGGCTCGACAAGCACTTCGGGTATCAAAGTGAACGGAAGTTTTGAAACAGAGGGGCGTTTTGCCGACTCTCTGACCGACGCCCATACACGGCAAGCGTTGGTGCAGGATCTGGTATTCCGTAAAAACATCGATGTCAATAATCCCGAAGGCGATTCCATTATTTCGACAAGCGGACACGTATTCCATGCTCCCCAATATTTATTTGCCGGAGCCGAAAAACGCGAGGTCAGCAACGGGCAGATGTATGTAACCGATGAACTGCTGTTCCCCGCCACCGAAAGCTGGCACAACGAAATAATCGTGGAAGCTGAAAATTCGGCAAATTACACTTCGCAATATTGCAGTTCGACCTCGTCGCGCTCGGTTGAGGATTTTCCCCAATTCGCAGGTAAAGTATCGAAAGATCACTTTTTATATGTAAGACCGTCAAGTTTGTCGTTTCAAAAAAATACGGTGAGATTTACTCTCCCCAACACGCTGGCGGGCATGTACGATATATACATCGTAACCCTGCCTGCTTCGGCGGTGGATACGAGTTTGGTTTCAGATCCGGAGCAAATGAAATCGACGAGACTCAATTTCTATCTGACTTATGTTCACGAAGACGGTACGTTGAAAGAAGAATCGGCGATAACGACTCCGTCGGATTTCAAAGGCGGACAGACGGCAACCGCCATCGACGAAGCACAACCGGCATTCATCACTGATGCACAAAACATAAACAAAATGCTGATCGCAAAGAATTTCCGATTCCCGTATGCCAACTATACGGCGTCGCCATTCAGGTCATCGACCGAAGAGCAGATAAATACCTCGTATCTGCGAGTGGAATGTACAGTAACGTCGTCGGCCGATTTGAAAATCTATGAAAAAAATATGCGTATCGATTGCATCATATTGGAACCTGTAAACGAATGATTCTATGAAAAACCGTATAAAATATATTCTTAGTGCCATACTGTTAAGTACAACCGTATGGCTGCCCGCCCAAAACAACACGGCAACGACCTCGAAAAATGAATACATCGTTACCGGTCTTGTAACAGATGCCGTATCGGGGGCGCCCCTGCAAGGTGTATCGGTAACATCGTCATTCGGAGCATCGGCACTGACCGATGATGAGGGACGATATAAAATAACTCTTCTTTCGAATAAAGATATCGTAACTTATTCGATACCGGGTTACATGATACAGGAAGTGGCTCTGCGCGGCAAAAAAGTCCAAAACGTAAAAATGTATACCGACAGTTTCACGAGCGAAAAAAGCGGCGACAACATATTCTCACCGTCTGCCAGCCTATCGCTCGACGAAGAGCTGGGACAACGTTTCGGCGGTGATATGCGAGTCATCTCCCGCGGCTCGACAGCCGGTATTGGAGCCAATATGTTCGTACGCGGATATAATTCTGTAAATCTCAATGCCCAACCGCTTATCGTCATCGACGGAGTGATACAAAATACCGAAAACGTAGAATCGGTATTTGAGGGATTCTACATCAATGCTCTTGCCAATATTGATGTAAACGACATCGAGAAAGTGGAAATTCTGAAAGACGCCTCTTCCATTTATGGGTCAAAAGGTGCCAATGGCGCCATACTCATATCGACGAAACGGGGTCGAAGTTTCAGTACGAAAATCGCAGTCAATATGAATTGGGGCCTGCAACTGCGTCCCGTTACCCCGCGCATGATGGACGCACCGCAATACCGTGCTTACATAAGCGAAATGACCAAAGGCAACGAAGAAGCATATAAAGATGTTTTCAACGATAATTCCGATATCGCCACCAACCTTACATACAATACGTATCACAACGACTACGACTGGACTGATGTCGTGTATCGAAACGGATTCCGTCAGTACTACGGACTGAATATTGAAGGAGGCGACAATATTGCGCAATACGTATTGTCGATGGCTTATCAAAGCGGAAAAGGCGTGGTAAAGACGACCGATTACAACCGTCTGAATACGCACTTCAATTGCGATGTTTCATTGAACAAATATCTCTCTCTGTTTGCGGGATTCGACTTTTCCTACACGTCGAGAAATCTGCTCGACGACGGTATCAACCAATACACCTCTCCCGGTTACTTATCTTTGATAAAATCGCCGCTGCTGCTGCCTTATACCTACTCCAACAACGGTCTCAATTATACCAACAACCTCTCAGAGGTCGATATATTCGGCATTTCCAATCCGCAATCGATACTCGACAATTCCAAAGGGAATTTCAAACAATACCGTTTCGGCATAAACGTCATGCCGAAGCTGCAAATTACAAAAATGTTCGATCTCAGCAGCCGCTTTGCATACGGACTCAATGCTATAAAAGAGCACTATTACAGCCCGTTAAAAGGCGTTGCGCCCCAAGTGCAGCCTAATGGCAGTGTGTACGAAAATACCGTGAAAGACCAAAGCATTACTCAAGACCAACTATTCAGCGATACCAAATTTCATTTCGGCAATACTTTCGATCGTCATAAGGTAAATGCAGAATTAGGTCTGAGAATACAGTCGAATATCTATAAAAGCAATTATGAAGACGGGCATAACACCGGAAGCGACAAAATCGTAAACCTCAGTACGAGTCTCAACGGGAAATCGGTAAACGGAAAGAAAACCACCGTACGAAATTCAGCTATCTATCTGCATGCCGATTATACATTCGACAATCGCTACGGCATCTGGGGCACAGTGGTAACAGAGGCCTGCTCTACATTCGGCCGCAACGTCGATGCCGGTTATCGGTTTCTGCATGGTACGTGGGCGACATTTCCTTCGGTCGGAGCAAACTGGTCGGTAAGCAGTGAGGAATTCATGCAAGATGCCGACTGGCTCGACAAATTCAATATCCGCATCGAATACGGAATAACCGGTAACGACGGGTTGGATATTCTTGCCCGATATTCATATCTGCAACCTGTCAATTATTTCGGCAATGCCGCCGGTTTGCAGATAGGCAATTTGGGTAACGAGAACTTAAAATGGGAGACGACCCGTAAATTCAATGTCGGCGCCGATTTTGCATTCTTCGATAATCGGCTCGGATTCAGTTTCGATTATTTCCGGCACAAAACTTCGGATTTGCTGATGTTCCACAATCCCGATTTTCTGAGCGGTCTCGACCCATATCTGTCGAATGGCGGCAATATGGAAAACAGCGGATATGAAATAAATCTGAATGCCCGACTGGTAAACAAAAAGAATTTCAAGTGGAACGCCGAATTCGGATTCATGAATTATAAAAATGAAATGACCGATCTTACAAGCGATTCGTACGATACATCTGTCGGGAACGGGTATATACTGACATCGATAAACAATCCGCTCGGCGTCTTTTACGGATACAAAACCGTAGAGGAAAACGGAAGCATCGTGTTCCAAACCGAACAGCAGGCACAACAGGCGCGGCTGCAAACTTGGGACGAAAACAAACAAAACAGATTGTCGTTCCACGCGGGCGATATCCATTTCGCCGACCTCGACGGCAACAACCTCATCGACGAAAACGACCGCTGCATCATCGGAAATCCGAATCCCACCCTTACGGGTTCGTTTATGAACCGTTTTGGCATCGGCCCCGTTTCAGTGGAAATATTTTTCACCTACTCCATCGGCAACGACATTTACAACTACCAACGGCATTTGCTCGAAAGCGGCATCAACCTCAACAATCAGACGCAGGCGATGACCAACCGCTGGAAATACGAAGGGCAAATAACCGATATGCCTCGTGCCGTCTATGGCGACCCTGTGGGCAACAGCCGTTTCAGCGACCGCTTTATCGAAAATGGCAGTTATCTGAAATTGAAAGATATACGTGTTACCTATCAATTGCCGGTGAACATACCGCATGTTCAAGGTCTGACTATTTGGGCTTCGGCTTCAAATCTATACACATGGACAAATTATTTGGGGGCAGATCCTGAAATATCGGGCAGCGCCAACCCGCTCATGCAAGGTGTAGATTTCGGCCGTCTGCCGTCGAACCGTGCATTTAATTTCGGTATTAAGTTAAATCTATAATCTATCTATATATGAACGTTTTACATATAAAGAAATATCTCTGCGCACTGACAATGATTTTCGCGTGCGTATCCTGTCAGGATTTTTTCGAGAGTGATTTGGGCAATGTCATCGACACACAAAACCACACCGTAAAAACCGAACGCGATGCCTTCTATCAGGTATGCGGCATTTTGCAGCTTATGCAGCAAATCGGCGATGACTATGTGATAACCGGAGAATTGCGCGGCGACCTTATGACTCAAACCGTCAATACGCCGCAAGACTTGCGCGACATCGAATTTTTCGATGCCGACACGACAAATACCTATCTGCACGAACGCAAATTATATGCGCTTGTCAATAATTGCAACTATTATATTTCGCGACTCGATGAACAGTCGTTGGGTGAACGAAGCGATACTCTATCGATTCCCGTGCGTATAATCCGTGCGTGGGCTTATTTGCAATTGGCTCTGGACTACGGCACTGTACACTATTTCACCCAGCCGATACTCACTACACAAGATGTCGTTGCAACAGAAGATTTCGATTTTACAGCAGATGCATTTGTCGAAAACGAAACGGAGCTGCCGACCGAAACAATCATCGACAAACTCATCGAAGAGCTGCAACCCTACTGTCCGGAAGCAGGACAAAAAGAATATATGCCATTCAGTACGGGCGAATATGCCACCATCAATTCATATCAAACGCGACAATTGTTACTGCCGGTACGTTTTGTCCTCGGAGAACTGTACATGTGGAAACAGGATTTTATCCACGCCGCCGAAATGTACCATGAATTGATGGTAGACAAAGAATTGACGATTTCGATGGGAACAAACCGCTGGCGCAATACGATGTGCGACGATGTAAGCACGCGCACATGGAGCAACCAGTTCGGCAACATACCGACCGACAACTTCGTATCGGTAATCGCCTATTCGGAAGAATATGAACAAGGCTTGACCCGATTGCCCGCTTTGCTGGCGAACTATCAATTAGGCGCATCTCTGACTTGCCGCGAGACGTTTGAATCGCAACAATTCAACATCAACAACAATGTGGTATCTGTGGCCGGAGATTTACGTGGAGAAGGAAAGACGAGCAACTACGGCTCATATACTCTGAATATTCCCGCCAACTCGACAACACAGGAAGCTACCGATGCGTTTATCACAAAAATAGAAAAAATGCGTGCCAACGATGCTTATTACACCTCGTTGTGCCGTGCTCCGCTGGTATACCTGCGCTATGCCGAAGCCGTAAACCGGCTCGGAAAGCATCAACTGGCAATGGCTGTTTTGAAATACGGTCTTACACCTTCGGTGCTGAACAATCGCAACTATATCAACCCCAATGAATTGGGCGGAGAGCCTTTCACCGATTTCGGACAAATAAATGCCGCTTACGCTTCCATATTCACAAAAAATGCAAGCCTGCACAGTCGCGGTTGCGGAGATGTGGAAATGAATCAATCTTACCATATCGACACCTCGAGCGGCATCGACAGTCTCACCGATGTCGAAAATAAAATCATGGAAGAGTATGTTCTGGAATGTTCGTTTGAAGGAAACAGATTTCATGATTTGATGCGCATCGCGACCTACCGCAACGACCCATCTTATTTGGCAGCGAAAATTGCTTCAAAACTGGCAGTCGTAAGCGGTTCGCCTCGTTCGCGCGAAGACTGGATTGCTTTTCTAAGCGACCCCGACAACTGGCATCTTCCCGCTGCCAGCCGCTAACAAATGAGCTTTACTTTCAGAATTTCCTCGATTCGTTTTATCTATAATTTCTGTCATGAAAAAATATTTTGTCCTTATCGGAATATGTTTAAGTATATCGGCCTTTGCTTTCGGAGAAAACAAAGTCATCGCCTACTCTGCCCCGAACGGTGTGGAAATGAACAATGATTTCACTGTGGAGGTAAGCACCCCCGACGGTAAATGGCAACGAATACCTACTTACATGGTGCTTGTCGATGAAGTCGTTGAAGCAAAGCATCACTACGAAAAATCGTCTTTGGCCTACTTCGATTTTGAAGGTGAAGCAAAAGTGCGCATCGTCTCTTTGCGGGCAAATGTGAAGACAGCCCGCATACGCCCGCTTTCGTACGACATCACTCCTGTTATCGACAAAGATACGCTGTTGTTTACCCTCGACCGTCCCCGTAATTTATCGGTCGAAGTAAACGGCGATATTTTTCATAATCTGCAGCTTTTTGCCAATCCCATTGACAAAAATGCTCCGAAAAAGAAAAAGGCCAAAAATCTCATTTACTTCGGAGCGGGATTCCACCAATTATCCGGCGATACGCTCAACGTACCGTCGGGCACGACCGTGTATATTGCCGGAGGGGCCGTCGTAAAAGGCACTTTGCAGGTACATAACGCAAACGATGTAAAAATCTTCGGTCGCGGTATCATACGGCCCGAGCGCGGTGCCGGTGTCCATATAAAAAAATCGACGAACATTGAAGTCGAAGGCATCATCACATCGCAATGTCCTACCGGCGAATCGAACGGGGTAACCATTCGCAATGTAAAATCCATATCGCACTACGGTTGGGGCGACGGCATGAATGTATTTGCAAGCAGCAATGTCTTGTTCGACGGGGTATTCTGCCGCAACTCCGACGACTGCACTACCGTATACGCCACCCGACTGGGGCATAAAGGAAGCTGTCGCCACATCAAAATGCAAAACTCCACCCTATGGGCAGATGTAGCACACCCCATTTTCATCGGTCTGCACGGCTCACCCGAAAATCACGATGTCATCGAAGATGTCGTTTACGAAAACATCGATATATTGGATCACAAAGAAAAACAAATCGATTATCAGGGCTGTATGGCCATCAATGCCGGCGACAACAATTTCGTGCGCAATATACGTTTCGAGAACATACGCATCGAAAATTTCAGACAAGGACAACTGGTGGATATACGCATCAGTTTCAATAAAAAATACTGCACGGCACCCGGATTAGGTATCGAAAACGTCTTATTTAAAGACATTACCTATACCGGCGACAATGCCGAAATATCTATCATCGCCGGCTATGACGAAACTCGAAAAATAAAAAATGTGCGATTTGAAAACCTGAAAATAAACGAGGTTGTCATTTCGGACGATATGCCCGGCAAACCGGCATGGTATAAAACGAGCGATATGGCGCGATTCTTTATCGGAGAACACACCGAGAACATTACTTTCGTACCGTAACGGAATTCTTGCTAATTATGAAAAAAACAATCTTTCTACCGGGTCTTATCGCCTTATTCATAGTATCTGGCATAAATGCCCAAACCATCGATGTCAGCGCAAAAGGCGAGGCGTTTGTACATTATTGGAGCGAGGGTGTGTGTGCCGGCCGTGTCAATGAAGGTTTGCGCGCCGGCTGGATAGAACAGCTGCAAACGGTCAAGCAGCATTGCGGTTTCAAATATTTACGCATGCACGGACTGTTCGACGACGATATGTTCGTATACTTTGAAAAGTCCGACGGAAAAGCCGTTTATAACTGGCAATACGTGGACGAAGTATATGACCGCATGTTGAATCTCGGTGTAAAGCCTTTTGTCGAGCTATCCTTTTTCCCCGAAAAGATTGCCGCCGACAACGGACAAATACAAATGTGGTATCGGAATCGTATAGGTTTCGACCCCGCCAGACTGCCGAAATGGTATGAATTGGTGAAAAACTTTACACAACATGTCGTGGAACGTTACGGAATAGACGAGGTTCGGACATGGTATTTCGAGGTATGGAACGAGCCCAACTTGAACATGAACCCGAAAGCCGGATTTTTCAGCGGAACCAAAAGCGACTATTTCAAATTGTACAAAGCCTCGGCAGAAGCGGTAAAGTCGATTGACCCGCAGTTGAAAGTGGGTGGTCCCGCCACCAGTAATTTCACGGCCGACACCCGTTTCGACGGTGAAGTGTATGACCCGTCGAAATCGCGCTTTTATCCGCAGGACAAAATAAACCGGCAGCAATGGAAAGGCACGTGGATTGAAGATTTTATCGCCTATTGCGAAAAAGAAAATTTACCGCTCGACTTCATTTCCACCCACCCTTATCCTACGGATTACGCACTCGACCCGGAATCGGGACGGAGTAAAGACGCCATACGCTATGTATATTCGCTGCGCGACGATATCGAATGGATAAGGAAACAGCTTTCCAAAAGCAAATATCCCAATGCCGAAATTCACCTCACCGAATGGAGTACCAGCCCCAACAGTCGGGATATCATGCACGATGTATTGCCGCCTGCTGCTTATATCATCAAAGCGAATCTTGATTGCTTAGGCATGACCAATTCGCTGATGTACTGGACTTTTACCGATATATTTGAAGAAAAAGGCGGTGGAGAAAATATTTTCCACGGAGGATTCGGCCTGATTAATTTTCAGGGGCTTGTGAAACCGGCCTTCCACGCCTATCGTATGCTGCATCAACTCGGCGATGAAAAACTCTATTACGCCGACCCGCTGTTTGTAAGCCGTTCGTCGGAAACAGGAAAAATCACGGCTATCGCTTTCAACTATCCGGCCGAATATGAACAGCACGTGCCGGCTGCCCGCAATTTCAACCATTATATGGAGGCTTCGGAAAAACAGCTCGCTTTCACCTTGAAAGGGCTGAAACCTTATGCGACATTCATCGTGGAAATACTCGACAAAGAAAACGGCAACGTATATGACGACTGGAAAGAAATCGGAGCGCCCCACTCTCCTACCCGCGAAGAAATATCGTATCTCAAAAAACAGGCTTGGAACACGGCAAAAAAAACAATACGCGCCGATGAACACGGAGAAATACATATTTCTCAAAAGCTCGATGCGTGGACATGTATGCTTATTAAAGAACTATAAATATATCGCTATCTCATGAAACGCTTGTTTTTTCTTTTTTTCGTAGTGCTGCTTGGGTGTGAATCTGCTCAAAGTGAAAGTTCGTGGAAACAACTGCCGCAAGAGCACCCGCGTTACCTGAATGTCGGGAAAAGCAAATCGGCCACCCTTCGGCTCCTCAAAAAAGAGGCATGGGCACAAGAGGTATTCACAAAATTGCAACAACGTACCGACGTATATGTAAACAAGGGGCCCGAATGGCTCAGCGACAGACTGCAAATGCACTGGAACACGCATGCCACCGAAATATATATACAAGGAGAATTTTACAGCCACTGCGGCGGAACGAAAGCCCCCGTCCCAACGGTAATGATGTCGGGGTCGCGCGGACATGCCACCGACTATGTACGGCCTAAACTGGAAGAGTTGCAACCACGGCAAGAAGACTCGAGAGGCTTGTGGCTGCGCAACGGAAAACTCAACGGAAAACCCTATGAATGGGCATCTATCAGTAAAACAGGCAATATCATTCAAAGCATCAACAACGAAATTGTCGGCATCGCCAAAAATGCGGCATTCGTATGGTGGCTCACCGGCGAGAAAAAATATGCCGAATGTGCGGCATCGGTATTCGACACCTACATGAGCGGCATTTACTACCGGAACGTAGCCTTCGACCTCAATCACGGACATCAGCAAACCTTGACCGGTATGCAGTCGTTTGAAGTGATTCACGAAAATATTCTCGACAATCTGGTGCCTCTTTACGACTTTTTGTACGACTATCTGAAAGAGAACAAAGCCGACAAAATGGATATTTATGCAAAAGCCTTCAAAAAATGGGCAGACAACATCATCGACAACGGCGTTCCCCACAATAACTGGGATCTTATACAATGCCGGTTTATTTTCAACATCGCCCTCATATTGGAAGATGACGATAAATATTCCGACGGAAAAGGGCGCGGCTACTACATCGACTATATACTCAACCGGTCATCGATACGGCAATGGTCGCTCAGCACTCTTGCCGAATACGGATATGATTCCGAAACAGGCATTTGGGCGGAATGCCCGGGATACAGCATGGTCGTATTGAACGATTATGTCGATTTCAGTCGGGTCATAGCCGAACATCTCGGTTACGACCTTACCGACCTGATACCCGTATTGAAAAAAGCCGTGAAAGCTGCTCCTCAATATCTCTTCCCCGACGGCATGGTCGTAGGATTCGGCGACACACACCCATCGGGTCTGAGAGCCGATATTTACAGCCGAATGCTGGAAAACGCCAAACGGTTCGGCGACGAAAAAGCGGCAAAAGAATATACCGCCCTGTACAAACTTTTCAATCCCGATAAAAACGAAGACGGGGTTCCAAACAAGGAAAACAGAAGAGTCGATATTACGTCGCTGTTTCCGCCGGAGCATCTGGTCATAGACAAAAAAATCCCTGCTGCCGATATCGACGATTATGTAACTCCGACTTTTTTTGCTCCCAATGCCTGCTGGCTCGTGCAGCGCAACGGTATGGATAGGGAGCACAGCCTGATGATTGCCCTCAATGCCAGTGAAGGCAACCACATGCACGCCAACGGCATCAATATGGAGTTGTACGGCAAAGGGTACAGACTGGCACCCGATGCCGGTATCGGACTTACCCTGTACAGCGGACTGGATTACCTCGAATATTACAGTCAATTTCCCTCTCACAATACCGTATGCGTCGATGGGATTTCTGCCTATCCTGTCATGAAAAGCAATCATTCATTCAAAGTACTTAACTGCTATCCCGCTCCAAGCGAAAAAGTGGCATACCAGCCTGTAAGTTACAGCAACCTGTTCTTTTTGGAACCGGAAAGCTATGCGACCCAAAACAGGTTGATGAGCATCATGACGAACGATGAAAACAGCGGCTACTACGTCGATATATTCCGCAGCCGCAAAGTGGAAGGTGGCGATAAGATGCACGATTACTTCTACCACAACATGGGGCAGCACATGGAACTTGCCGACGACAACGGCACACGGCTCGATTTACAGCCTACCGAAGAATTGGCTTTTGCCGGTGCACACCTCGGCGCCTACTCCTATCTGTTTGATAAAAAGAGCACTTCGACCGACAAAAACCTCAAAGCTGCTTATACGATAGCGATGCCCGACGGCAACGACATAACAATGAACATGTGGATGAAAGGTGAAAAAGAACGTACCGTATTCCAGACGCTCAGTCCCATGACCGAAGGCCTTTCACGCCTATCAAATATGCCTTATGACATAAAAAAGCAACCGACCCTTACATTTGTCGCTCGCCAAAGAGGGGAAGCGTGGACCCGTCCGTTTGTTGCCGTTTACGAACCGGAAAGCAAACATGAACCCGGCTGTATAGCTCATGTACGCTATCCGGTCGTCGAAAGCAATGCCGAAAGTGTTGTCGCCATCTGCGTAACACAAAAAGACGGGCGTATCGACAACATACTTTCCTCAGACAACGCCGAATGCGACGCCCAAACAGGAAAATTCAGCGCAAAAGCCGCGTATGCCGTATGGAGCACCCGAAACGATGAAGATATACTCGCATTTCTCGGCGGCGGCACACGGTTGCACACGCCGCATATCACCATTACTGCCGAAAGACCCGTAGATGTACTGTTGCAAAAAGTACAGGGTGCATGGACATACCGGGCATCGGGAGAATGCGATATATATATCGACGGCAGAAAATGGGAACCGGAGAAAAAATAAATCCTCAATTTTCAAACGAATATTTATTTCTACCACATGAACACGAGAAAAGCCACCCTTTGCCTGTTTCTTACCTTATCGTTATCGGTACAGGCACAAGAGAAATCCGAATTACGTATCACCTCACCCGATGGACGGCAGGAAATCTGCTTCTTTCAGTCGATCAAAGAATCAGGGGCAAAACAAGTACAATATACGCTCTCTTATGACGGAAAAGAGATATTGAAGCCTTCACAGGCAGGACTCGACCTCGACAACATGGTATGGGAAAAAGCCACCGGTCTGCGCAAACTGCCTCAACCCGAATGTTGGATGGACGGCATGGAAACGGATTCGGTGTCGTATGGAGCCTACGATGAAACATGGCACCCGCTTTACGGAGAACGTTCCACCATACACAACGCTTATCGATGCGGTACGATGTATCTGTCTCGCAAAGACGGGTCCAATTACCGTCTCAATATCGAAGTGCGGGCTTATAACGAAGGAGTGGCATTCCGCTACTATTTTCCCGAACATCCGCAGGCCATTTTCCACAAAGTGGTAAAAGACCTTACTGAATATACTTTTGCCGATGATAAGGCCGAGGCATGGTGCGAAGACTGGGCGCAGGATTTCTTTGCAAAACGCAACATCAATGAAATAGAACGTCCTGTGGAACGGGCCTTGACCATCGAATTGACAGACAACCGCTGGGTGGCCATTACCGATGCCGATGTAGATGACTGGTGCCTCACTAAATTCATCTCATCGAAAAAACGCCGCAATACCCTCGAATCGGTCATGTACAGCCCCGTAGATATCGTAACCTATTATGCTACCCCGTGGAAAGTAATACTGACGGCCGAAACTCCGGGCAAGCTGCTCGAAAACAACGACATCATACAGAATCTGAATCCACCTTGTGAAATCGCCGATGCCGCCGAATGGATAAAACCCGGAAAAATCATGCGCGAAACGACAATCACGACAGAAGGCGCCATGACCACCATCGACTTCTGCGCGGCACACCATATTTCCTATATGCTGTTCGACTGGAAATGGTATATGCCTTGCACAAGTCATGACGGCGATGCAACGAAAGTGGTAGACGCAATAGACATGCCGCGTGTCGTCAATTACGGAAAGGAAAAGGGCGTCGGTATATGGCTTTACGTAAACCAACATGCCCTGATGAAACAAGCCAAAGAGCTTTTTCCTCTGCTTCATGAATGGGGTATTGCAGGCATAAAATTAGGATTTGTACAATACGCCAGCCACCGCTGGGCAACATGGGTGCACGACTTGGTGCGTCTGGCAGCAGAGAACCATTTACAGGTAAACATACACGATGAATTTCGTCCGTCGGGATTCAGCCGTACCTACCCCAACCTGCTGACTCAGGAAGGCATCTGCGGCAACGAAGAATTTCCCGATGCAACGCACGATGTAACTCTGCCGTTTACCCGTATGATAAACGGAGCGGCAGACTACACCATCTGTTATTACGACACACGCCTAAAAAACACACATGGGCATCAGCTTGCAGCCTCTCTGATATACTACAGTCCGCTGCTGACGATTTTTTGGTACGACCGCCCCTCGTTCTACAACGGAGAACCTGAAATCGAATGGTTTGAAAACTTGGAGACGACATTCGACGAAAGCCGCGTACTGGCAGGATACCCTGGCAAACATATTGTAATGGCTCGTCGCAAAGGCAGCGTATGGTTCGCCGCCGCCATGACCAACAACGATGGCTCGACCGAAAACATACCGCTTTCTTTTTTGGATTCCGATAAAACCTATCTGGCACAAATCTATACCGATGGTGGAGACAAAATAAAAACCGCGACACAAATAAAGTGCAGTTACTTTACCGTAAAATCGTCTCAGACACTGCACTTTCAACTGAAACCGAGCGGAGGTGCCGCCATTCGTTTCATACCGATCGGAGAAAAAGAGAAAAAACAATATCGAAGCTACAAAGAGCAGATATTATAATTTACAATAAATAATATGATACATCTTTATATTCGAAATATTAAAATATACAAAAAAACATCCATTGTATTAGGAACAAAAGATATATCATTCGTACTTATAAAAAACAAAAAACATAAATAAAAATGAACACACAAAATTTGATAATAGGTTTCAGCATGTGCGCGCTTGTGTCTTGCAGCCAAGACAAGGTCATGATAAATACAGCACAGGAACTCGACTATTGCCATTCACAGATAGAACGCACGCTGAACGATCTACGCGACTCAAGCGGTGAAATAAATTACCAAATGACACCTTTTGCCAGTGCCGACAGTGCCACAGTGTGGAGTCTCAACAAAGTATGCAAAGATGAATGGCGGGCAGGATTCTGGCCCGGCATATTATGGTATGACTACGAATACACAGGAAACCCGGAAATCGAACAAGAAGCCGAAAATTTTACCGAGCAGCTTGAATTTCTGTCGAAAACGCCGGCTTTCGATCACGACTTGGGATTTTTAGTATTTTGCAGTTATGGAAACGGTTATCGTCTGACGAAAAATCCCGCTTACAAACAAGTCATACTCGATACGGCCGATACATTGGCAACACTGTTCAACCCGCAGGCGGGTACGATTCTTTCCTGGCCCCGACAAGTAGAATCATTGGGCGGACACAATACTATCATGGACAATCTGATGAACCTCGAAATGCTGTTTTGGGCAGCCAAAAACGGTGGCAGCCAGAAATTAGCCGACATTGCCATAAGTCATGCCGACCAAACCATGAAATACAATTTCCGTCCGGACTATACGAGTTACCATGTCGCTGTGTATGATATGACGACAGGGAAGTTCATTCGCGGCTGCACACATCAAGGATATGCCGACAATTCGATGTGGGCACGCGGGCAGGCATGGGCTATTTACGGATATACGATGATATATCGCGAAACCGGCGATACCAAATACCTCGACTTCGTACAAAAAGCAACCGATACTTATCTGAAACGCCTTCCCGACGACTACATTCCCTACTGGGATTTCGATGCTCCCGACATTCCCAATGCACCTCGCGATGCGTCTGCAGCAGCCATTGTCGCTTCGAGTCTGTTGGAGTTATCGACCTATGCCGACAGCGAAAAAAGTGAAAAATATAAAAAAGCTGCGATAAAGATGCTGACCTCACTAAGTTCCGACAAGTATAAAGGCGGTACACAAAAGTCGGCATTTCTGCGTCATGCAACCGGACATTATCCCGCAGGGTCCGATATCAATGCTTCGCTCATTTATGCCGACTATTACTACATCGAGGCTCTTTTACGCTTACAACGATTAGAAAAAGGAGAACCAATAGTTCATTAGTTTTTATATTGTAAAAAAGGATTGTTCCTGTAAAATCGACCGATACTCAAAGTTTTCGGTCGATTTTTATTAGAAATATCCATGCTTTTCATCGATTGTCAAGGTAAAGATTTTTCTTGCAATTGTTGTATTTTTTTTTCTAACTTTGTTTGGTTTATAGCAGAAGCTCAGGAAACAGATTCTCTCAATCATGTAAATATGAAAATGATACTTCGTGGAAAAGAGTTTTTCGTTGAGTAAATTGTAAATGGTATTCGTACTTATATTATTATAAACCGTTTGTACCGCAAGCGCAAACATAAACAGTATTTGTATGAAAAAAAACTCGGTAAGTAAAATTCTTCCTGTCCTGTTCGGATTTTTCGTAATGGGATTTTGCGACATCGTCGGCATATCGTCCGATTATGCCAAAGATGCGTTCGGCTGGTCCAATACAATGACCGGCCTCATTCCGTCCATGGTTTTCGTCTGGTTCCTGTTTTTGGGCATACCGGTAGGTATACTGATGAATCGTTTTGGCCGTAAAAACACGGTATTGCTTAGCATGGTCATCACAGTATTGGGCATGATTATTCCGCTGCTCTCTTATAACAGCGCAACGTGCATGACAGCCTATGCTCTGCTCGGCATCGGCAATGCCATACTGCAAGTATCGTTGAATCCTCTGCTGAGCAACGTCGTAAAAGACCCGAAATTACTCACGAGCAGCCTTACGGCAGGACAGGTAGTAAAAGCCGTATCTTCACTCGTAGGCCCTTACATCGTGATGTTTGCCGTAACATTTTTCGGCAAAGGGAATGAACAACTGTGGTACTATTGCTTCCCCATATTGGGAGCAATCACCCTTGTATCGGGACTTTGGCTGATGTTCACCCCCATCGAACGCGAACACATCGAGGAGTCGGCCGAACGCGCCACCGTAAGCCAAACTCTCGCTTTACTGAAAAGCAAAACAATACTTCTGTTGTTCTTGGGTATATTTTTCGTCGTCGGCGTAGACGTTGCTACCAACTTCATCAGTTCCAAAATCATGACGGCGCGTTTTTCGTGGACAAAAGAAGCTGCCGGCACAGCGCCCCAGATTTATTTTCTCTGTCGTACCGTCGGAGCTTTCATCGGCGTATTCATTATGACCAAAATAGCCGACATCAACTATTTTCGCATCAATATCGTAACCTGCATAGCGGCATTGCTGGTATTGGCATTTGTCGAAACCGAGGTGGTCGATTTGGTTTGCATCGGAGCCGTAGGATTTTTGTGCTCGTGCATTTTCCCCATTATCTACTCCATGGCGGTAAGTGCGCGTCCCGACAAAGCCAACCTCATATCGGGCTTGATGATTACAGCGGTAGCCGGCGGCGGAGCTGTAACGCCGGTCATCGGTGCAGCTACCGACAGTGTGGGCATCATCGGCGGAATATTCGTCATTCTGATATGTGTGGGCTATCTTACATACTGTGCATTCGGAATAAATGTATCTGACAAAAAATAAATTAAATCATTACCTATGGAAAAAAACATGGAAAAGCCTTACGTTGCAGGCATGGATATCGGCGGTACCAATACTATATTCGGCATCGTAAACGCACGGGGCGAAATATTGGGCAGCAGTGCCATAAAAACGCGAGATTACGAAAAAATCGAAGATTACATCGAGGCTATCTGCTCGAATCTGAATGAATTGATAGTTTCGCTCGACTGTGTCGGAAAAATCAGAGGCATGGGGGTCGGCGCGCCCAACGGCAACTACTATCGCGGAACGATAGAGCAGGCTCCGAATCTGCGATGGAAAGGCATTATTCCGCTGGCTCAGATGCTTCAAGACAAACTCGGATTTCCGGTGGCGCTCACCAACGACGCCAACGCGGCGGCTATCGGCGAAATGACCTACGGTGTCGCCAAAGGCATGAAACATTTTATCATGATAACGCTGGGCACGGGTGTTGGCAGCGGCATCGTGGTAGACGGCAAACTGGTATACGGCAAAGACGGATTCGCCGGAGAGCTGGGGCATGTCATCGTACGCGAGAACGGACGGCCTTGCGGCTGCGGACGCAAAGGCTGTTTGGAAGCCTATTGCTCGGCTACCGGCATCGCCCGTACCGCCAAAGAGATTTTGGAGACTACCGACAAGCCCAGCCTGCTGCGGGATATTCCGCGCGAAGCACTCACGTCGAAAGACCTCTACGATGCCGCCGTAAAAGGCGATGCCGTAGCCTTAGAAATATTCAAGCAGACGGGCGAACTTCTCGGAAAAGCATTTGCCAACTTCGTCGTCTTTTCCAGTCCCGAAGCCATTATTCTTTTCGGCGGCCTCACCAAAGCGGGCGATTACATTTTCAAGCCCATCAAAGAGGCGATGGAAGCCAACATGTTAAATATTTTCAAAGGGAAAACCAAGCTGCTCGTTTCCGGCATGAAAGATACCGATGCCGCCGTGCTGGGTGCGAGTGCGTTGGGTTGGGAAGCCTGAAAAAACGAAACGTATGTGGAAATTCGAACCGATATTGAAACAGACTTTATGGGGCGGTGAAAGCATCGCCCCATTCAAACACCTGCATACCGGCTTGCATCACGTGGGCGAAAGCTGGGAGCTTTCCGGCGTGAAAGGCGACGAGTCGGTCGCAGCCGACGGCGATGATGCGGGCAAAAGCATCACTCAACTGTTGCAGGAACAGAAAGAAAAATTAGTCGGAAAAGCCAATTATGCCCGTTTCGGCGACACCTTTCCCCTGCTCGTGAAATTCATCGATGCCCGCGAAGACCTTTCGATACAGGTGCACCCGAACGACGAACAGGCCATGGCCCGGCACGGGAAACGCGGGAAGACCGAAATGTGGTACATCATCGATGCGGCACCCGATGCGCGCCTGCGTTCGGGATTTTCGAAAGCCATTACGCCCGAAGAATATGCCGCTCGGGTGAACGATTCGACCATCACCGACGTACTGCAAGAGCACCATGTAAAACCGGGCGATGTGTTTTTCCTTCCGGCCGGCCGCATACACAGCATCGGGGCGGGAACTTTTCTTGCCGAGATACAGGAAACGTCGGACATCACCTACCGCATATTCGACTTCAACCGCCGCGACGCCGACGGGCATACCCGCGAACTGCACACCGACATGGCCAAAGAGGTAATCGACTACACCGTGCTTCCCGACTACCGCACGCACTACAAAACGGTCGAAAACCAGCGGGTGAATTTGGCGCGCTGCGACTACTTCACCACGAATCTTTATGTGCTGAACCGCGACATCGAAGCCGACTACTCCGACTTGGATTCGTTTGTGGTGCTTATCGGCATCGAAGGCGGGTGCACCGTTGCCGCCGGCAGCCGGAGCGTAAGCCTGCAAGCGGGCGAGACACTGCTGCTGCCGGCAACTGCCGGACGCATTGCCATTCGTCCCTGCCGCACGTGCAAATTGCTGGAAACGTATATCGTATAAAAGATTTTATCGGGAAAATACTATCGAACGGAAAGAATCCGTCTGCGGCGGAGTAATGCTTTCTATAAAACCCTGCCGCCCAAAAGGAATATTCCTATACCCTCACGGGCGAAAGAATATTCCTTTTTTCATCTTACCTTAAAAAATTAAAAACCTGTTGAAAATCCTCAACCTATTACAAACTATAAAAACAACCTAAAAACTTCAACTTTTTTTTTCATCATTACAGAAACAATATAAGCACCTTTACTCAACTGTGTCGTTAAAATGCCTTTTCCGTCCACTGCGACTTTGGAAACAATTGCCGCTGCCGTATTGTAGACACACAAGACGGCTTTTTGGGGCACATCGTAGCAGATACGACCGTCGTTCACATAAACATTAACGTCTGCGGCCTCTTTTTTTTTAAGGGCATCGGTCGTTTTCGGATTGAAAGACGACTTGGCAAACGCGCTGCCGCGCTTTCCGTTGTCGATGGCCTGCACTCCCCATTCATAATCGGCGTTTTCGTCGGGTACCGACATCGAATACGAAGTAGTCGTTATCTGTCCGGATATTTCGCCGACTTTTATAAAACCGGTTTGCAAATCAGCCGGGACGGTCATAAAGAAATTCGGGGAGTCGGATTTTTTCAAATACAGATTATATTGCAAGGCAGCTGCGGGAGTGACATCGTCGGACGAGGCGCTCCACGTAAAAGTTGCCATTTTTTTGTTTTTATCGTACGTGCATTTCAGATTTTGGGGAGCCGAAGGGGCTTCGTTGGCGGCTATGTCTTTTGTGGAGGAGACATTTTGCCACAACTGGGCCGAGCATTCTTTCGAGCATACTCCATTCTGAGCCCACCCCATATTCCATGCGTCCAGATAACCGTCGTTGTCGTAATCTATCAGGTGGTTGTTTCCATGACTGATTCGGCTGAAAGCGCCTTTTTTACCAAACGGGTCGGTATAATATGCGCCGAAATCATCGAAAGCGAAATCTCCGAGATTGAGGTAGAGCCATGTCGTAATTTCGTGCTGCTGTCCATGACCGCCGACCAGAATATCGGGCAAACCGTCGTGATTGACGTCGGCTATCGAAGGGGTGGCGCCATCTACGCCTTCAAAACCGCAAAAGGCATCGTTCAGCATTTCAAAAGTTCTTCCTCCGTTGTTTTTATATATAAAAAAAGATTTTGTGCTGCCGCCTCCTTTGTTTCGGGAGAAACCGGTTACGAGAATATCCATGAGGCCGTCGGCATCGAAGTCTGCCGTTGCACAGGAGGAGTCGTAGGAGCCGAAAAGCTGTTGGTCGGTTTCACTGAATGTTCCGTCGCCGTTGTTCCAGTAAACATGCAGATTTCCTTCGTTGGGGCCATATCCCGACGATACGATGTCGAGCCAGCCGTCATTATCCATGTCGGCAAATTGCACGGAGCCTCTTGCCAAGCCGAGAAAGGGAGCGGTGCCATCGAGCGGGGTTTCCTGCAAGACGAAGCCTGTTCCGCCGTTGTTTTTGTAAAGATATACAGCGCGGCGGTCGTGATGTACGACTACTTCGCCCGTCTCCGAAAGCAAGCCGTCAGGGTCTTCGTAATCGTCTCTGCCGGTAACGACGATATCCTGATAGCCGTCTTTATCGTAATCGCCCACCGATACCCATGCCCGGGAGCGGCCGCCGTCCATCGGATTGTATATCGGGGCTATTCCCATGCGGTTTCCCGACTTGTCGGCAAGGTTCACCTCTTCGAAAGTGCAGGTGCCGTCGGGCTGCACTCCCTTGTTTTCGTAAAGGAAAGCGGCTACGTCGTTCAAATCGTTTTCATATTCTTTTTTTTTCAATCCGGGCATAAACAGGTCGAGCAGGCCGTCGTTGTTGTAGTCGAGCCACACGGGGCAGGCATAAAAGCATACATCGAAAGGGCTTTTTTCACGTACGAACGTATTGTTACCGGTATATTCGTAATACACGGACGCATCTTGGCGCGAGCCGGAAAGGTGGGGATTTCTGCCCGAATAGACGAGTTCCAGCGTACCGTCGTTGTCGAAGTCGCCCCAAGCCACGTTCGAGCGGTCTGCCGTATGATAGAATTCGTGAAGGACGCCGGAGGTTTCAGCGGGTACGGGATTGGCAATTTTTGTGAATTTCGGTGTCGGAGCGGTTCCGGCAGCGGGCATTTCCGTGTATGCGGGATTTTCCAAGTCGTCGTAATTTTCGGTATAGGCAAAGTCTTCGGTAACGAAAGCCGTGATGCCGATATCCATAATCTGCTGCCCCGTGCCCTGTTTTCCGGCAAGAGCTATCAGATTCCAGCTATTCGGCTTCAATGTTTTTTTGGCATCGTCTGATATGTCCTGCGGCACGTAATTGAATACGCAGCCCGGGCGCGATGCCGCCCACACGCCGTTGATATACACTTCTACATCGTCGTCGTGGAAGATAAGGAAGCGCAGTTTATCGATATTTTCCTGCGAGATATCGCCCAGATAGAACCAGCGGCGCATGTAGATTTGGTTTGTATTCCATTCGGTGGAAACATATTCGCTGGCGGGTTCGGACATATTCGCTCCGAAGGCGGCAAGGCCTTTCGACCAGCTTCGGTCGTCGAATTCCTTGGCAAACCAGTGGCGCGGCACCTCGGTCGTCGTGTTGTAGCGCCAGAGGTATTTATGGTCTTTTGCCGTGGAGAGCACCGTTTTCAGCTGCACTTTGCTTTGCGGCATGGCGATGCACTCTTCGATTTTGGCTTTCAGTTCGCCGGTCGGCGAATAGGGTTTCAGCACGCGGCGGTCGTAGGTGAGTATGCCGTTTTTCTCTATTTCGACATCGGAAATCTGAGTATATACGGCGGCGTTCAAGCCCTGATAGTAAAAGTCTTTTATCTTGTCGCACAAGGAGCTGAAATATGCCGTAAAGTCGCGGTCGGTTTCTACGGTAGTGTATTGGAAGTCGCCGCCGGGCCAGATATGGCCGGGCACTTTCAGCGTGATGCCGCCATATTCGCCGCACACGGCAGCCCGATTGGCATTCGAGGGGCACGACGGGTCGGGATAGTTGTGGGTATCGATGACGTTTCCTACTTCGGCATCGGTCCAGCCGCTGGCGCAGCATATCAACGAGGCACTGCCGTAGCGGGAAGGCACCAGCGAATTCACATTCGCGTCCATGTTCATGGTTTCGACCACGGTATTGAACTGTCCCCACCCTTCGTTGAATACGATCCAATGGACGATACTCGGGGCGTTTTTGATGGCTTTGATATCGCGTATCGATTCCTCCTCAAAATTCCTCATGGCAAAACTTTCGTGTCCTTGCGGCAGATTGGGGCTCGGCAGGTCCTGCCATACCAATATGCCTTCTTTGTCGCAATGGTAATACCAGCGGGCGGGTTCTATTTTGATATGTTTCCGCACCATATTGAATCCCATCTCTTTCATGACCCGGATATCGTACAGCAGGGCTTCGTCGCTCGGGGCTGTGTACAGGCCGTCGGGCCACCAGCCCTGATCCAGCGTACCCATTTGAAATATCTGTTCATCGTTCAAAAAGATGCGGGGTATGCCGTTTACTTTTTTCACTTCTATTTTACGCATACCGCAGTAGCTTTTCACGGCATCGGTTTCCACGCCGTCTTTCCGGAGCGATATTTCAAGGTCGTAGAGATAGGGGTCGGCCACCGACCAGAGGCGGGGATTTTCGATCTGTATGATTGCGATACGGTTGGGAGCGGCATTCTGCACCGAGCCCACAACGGCGCCGGAGCGGTCTTTCACCTGCGCGGTGAAGGTTACTCCCTCGGTGTTATCATCGGAACAGACTTTCAGATAGAGCAACGACTGTTCGACGCAGGGTTCCATTTCTATGGAGCTGATATGCACTTCGTTCACCGGTTCCAGCCATACGGTCTGCCAGATTCCGCTCACGGCGGTATACCAGCATATCGATGGATTTTTGGACTGTTTGCCGGTAGGCTGGCCTTCGACGCCGGTATTATCATATATATATACGGCTATTTCCTGCTCGCCTTCGGATTTCAAGGCCGACGTTATGTCGAAATAGAAGGGGTCGTATCCGCCCGTATGCGTACCGACTTGCACTCCATTGACATAGACGGCCGTTTTCCAATCGACGGCGCCGAAATGGAGCAAGATGTTTTTGCCTTTCATTTCGGCGGGAATCGTTACTTTGCGGCGATACCACCATACCTGTTCATCGTTTTTTTCCATGACACCCGACAGGGCCGACTCTATGGGGAAGGGCACCAGTATGCTCTTGTCGTAATTGAAATCGACCGAATAGGCTTCATCGGCGGTTCCCCGGCGGAGATCCCACACGCCGTTCAGATTGAGCCACGACGGCCGCACCATTTGCGGACGCGGGTATTCGGGCAGGACGTTGTTCGGGTCTATCGTTTCCGACCATTTCGTCATCATGGGGCCCTGTTTCATCTGCCACTCGGCAGCAAAAGAAAATTCGGCGAGCAGCAGCGCTGCGCCTGCGAACAAATTTCTCAAATAAAAACGTTGTTTCATGGCGTTTGTTTTTTCGTTGTCGGTCAAAATTAATTTCATTGAAATTGTTTTTATAGCATAAAACGTTCAATAAATAAAAAGAAAGTATCGACCGCACATTTTTTCGGCAACTTCGCAGCTGTGAGGCAGTTTCCGGCGCCGGTGCCGGCGCGACTCCGGCGAAAGGCGGCGCCGCTTGGCGGGCGGGCGCTTCAGGAAAGGAAAAAATTGCCCGAAATAATCGGTATTATTTCGGGCAAAACAACTTAAAATTAACCTTATGGTTTATTTCACGATTACTTTATAAGTATGTTCCTTACCGTTTTCATTAACCGTTACCAGATAGAGACCTTTGTCGGCACGGCAAGCGGTCATACCGGGTTGGGCAACGCCTTCCGATACCAAAGCGCCCACCAGCGATACCACTTTGTAGGACAAAGGCTTGTCGGCATCGACTACGATTTGTCCGTCGGCACCATAAACGGTTACGCCTCCGTCAAAAGATTCTGCTACGGCACCGGGTTCCGGATCGGGATCGGGATCGGGATCAGGATCTGGATCTGGGTCAGGGTCAGGAGTAACTGTCGGCCTGTTTTCAAAATAGATGTCGAATACATTTGCACCGGCGTCATTGCTCTTCAAAAGGGTATAAACCATATAGAGCTCGTGCTTTCCGGTTACCGGAGTGGTTATGGCGCCGGACGTATGTTTCTTAACGCCCCATGTGCCTGTGGCCTGAAGCCAAACTCGGGCTATCGGTTCGTGGCCTTCGAGAATCATATCCCGCTCATTTTCCCATTGGTTGCTGTCATATATCCCGTCAGCCTCCAAATCGATGTAGAACGCGAAATTGGCTTCGTCGATTTCGCCCCACCATTCTCCTTGTGAAGCATAATTTACAACAATCGTATTGTAACTTCCATCGCCAAAATCGATACCTTCTTCATCTTCCGGATTATAGAAGTGAAGTACGGTTCCATTGCCCGTATAGCCGACATTTCCACCGTCTTCAAACCGGCCTTTATACATAACCTCGCACACCAACGTGTCGCTTAGTTGCCCTCCTGTCGTACCGGAAAAAGCGATATGGAAAGGATCTTCGGTAACAGGTACGTCATCGATTAATGTTATGCCGCAGCCGTCGCTCGGCTCCCAGAGATTTCCTTTCCAAAAAACGATATCCCCTATATTGAAATCGCCGCCGACCCATTTGGCAAGCACACGGTGCGTACCCGTAGTTTCTTCGATATTGGCAACCACGGGATAAGCCAGCTGCAAGTTTGAAATTCCTGTCCATATCCTTGCCAGCAGATTTTCGGGATTCGTTTCATCATCGAGATAGAGTTCGAGGTAGCGCTGCATGTCGGCAGTTTCAAAATTGCGACGCAGATAGGTTACCACCTGATTATAACCCTCACCGAAATCCACTTCACCGTAGTCGATAACCACGCCTTCGCTGGTCCAGCCCCACGTGTTTTCGCCGTCTACATCTATGCGGGGAGTGATTTTGGCTGGATCTTCTTCGTGCTCAACCCCTTTTATCGCCTTAGCTTCGGTAGCTTTCAAACGGAAAGCATTTTCGAGCGTATCGCTCTTCATATCGGGCCGGCGCAGGCAACGGCCATAGAGCCAATCGTGGTCTTCCGGGCCCATAATATCCTCGGCGGAGAAAAGTTTTTCGTAAAATCTTACCGCCTTGATATTGCCGCTGCCATCGAACAACGAAAGAAAGACATTCTGTTTTCCCTTAGGTTGTACAAATTCGATACCCTCTAATGCGGCGAGTCGTTCGGGCAGGGGCGCCTGCTTCTTCGCAGTTACCGTATCGGTAAAGGTAAAATAGCGCGAATAGCCCTGCGTGTCACCGAGGAAGATATAGGCAAAGGGTTTGGCGTCTTCGTAAGTGGTGCCCGCATGCAGAATGGCATATCCATCTCCACTCCAACCTCTTGCAAAATCGATTCCGACTGCGGCATATTTCGAGCCGTCTTCGCCGAAATCCACTTCACCCAAGGAAGCGTAAAACGTTTCCGTATTAACGTTGTCGATACACAAAAGAAGACGGTTGAATTGGGCTCCTTCGATCTCGACACCGCTTTTGTAGTTGGTCTTAATGACCAAATCCTCTGCCACAGCCGATGTAGCAAACGACAGAGACAGCAATGCTGTCAAAATTGTAAATTTCTTTTTCATAAACACAGATTTTAAGGTTATTTGTAGGGTAAAAGTAGTTGTTCGAATTTTGTTTTTATAACACGTACCGTTCAATAAATAGAAATCATGTCCGAAATGCAGTTACTCGAAAGCATCGGTGCGGAAAGGGGCAACGGGCAGCCCGTTTTTCCCGTAGAGATTGCAGGGGGGATTGTCGGCCCAGCCGTAGCGTGCCGCCACCGGACAGGGCACCGCCTCGCATTTCAGCGTTACCTTGTCGCCGGAGAGGCTCGCTTCTGCGGGATAAAATTTCATATCGGGGCCGGCGACGGCAAATGCGGCGGGCGCGCCGCCTTTCACCACAAGGGGCGAATCGAACGAAAGCACGACGGTGCCTTTTTCGATTTTATAACCGACGCAAGCCGGCGTTTCGCAGCGTCCTTTTCCGTAGGTGCGGGCCAAAGCCAGCCGAGCCAGCCGGGCGGCGACCTCCTGCTTGTTCTTGGGGTGAATATCGTATGCCTCGCCGATGTCGATAGCGACAGCCATGCCGGTGCGTTCAAGATGCAGGGCCTCGGCCTGCGCCTCGCGAAGATGCGCCCAAGCGGAAGAGGGCTGCACGTCGCGCCGCTCCATGAAATTGGCCAGCTGCACGAAATAGAAGGGGAAATCGTTTTTCCACAGCTTACGCCAGTCGGCAATCATGGCTTGAAAAAGCGGAGCGTATTGCACCGCTCTATCGACATTGGCTTCGCCCTGATACCAGATGACGCCCTTTATGGGGAAGTTGCGGAAGGGATAGACCATGGCATTGTAAAGCACCGCAGGATAATTCTGACTGTCGGGCGACGGGGGTAGCGGGGGCTGCTGCGACAGAGGGACTCCGATATGATAGTCCCATGCACCGGCCAACGGAATCACAGCGCCGCCGGCTGCGGACAAGGCGAGGTCATCGGGCGCGCCGCAGATTCCGCCGGCTCCGCTGTCGTCCTGCACCTTAACGGCAATGATATTTTTTCCGGCTTTCACCAGCGGGGCCGGCACGGTGTAGGAGCGTTTCACATAATATCCATTGCCTTCACCCACCTTCACGCCGTTGAAATAGACCACGTCTTTGTCGTCGATCATGCCCAGATTCAGCGTCAAGGCTTTTCCGGCCTGTTCGCAGGAAATTTCGACCTCTTTGCGGAACCATACGGAGCCGTCGTAGTCGGGAAGTCCTGCATTTTCCCAAGCGGTGGGCAGATTCATTTCGCCCCAGCCTTCGCCGGAGGGCTCGCCGGTCGTCCAACGCGGCACATCGCCGCGCATACCCGGGTCGCAGGCGTTCATCGCGTGTTCCCGACGAAGCATGTCGGCGCGATGTTTTGCCCAAAGGGCTTCCGTGCGCGCTTCGCAGCGCTCGATGCCGGCGACATCGCTGCCAAAGCCCCACACCTGCTTCAATGCGGCGAGACTCGTCCATGCCTCGGCCGGCGTTCCGCCCCACGAACAGTCGATGACACCGACCGGCACTTTCAACTTCTGCCACAAAGAACGGGCGTAAAAATAGGCTACGGCCGAGAAGTTCTCCACAGCGGCGGGAGCGCATACGGCCCACCCGCCGCCATTGACGCCGACGGCATCGGCAGGGGTATGCGATTTCGACTTTTTCACCTGCAACAAACGAATGGAGGGATAGTCGGCAGCAGCGGTTTCCTGCTCGCAATTCATCACCCGCCCCCACCCGACGACAGGCATTTCCATATTGGACTGTCCGGAGCAAAACCAAACTTCGCCGACCAAAACATTCTGCAATACGAGCGGGTCGCCGTCGTCGATGACAATGGTGTACGGCCCGCCGGCCTTCGGCGTGGGAACGGCAATTTCAAATTTGCCGCCGGCCACAGCGCCGACGAAACTTTCAGACTTCCAGCCGACTTTCACGGATACCGGCCCCTGCCGCGTCGATGTTCCCGAAACGACAAGCGTACTCTTTTGCTGCACGACCATATTGTCGGAAAAATAGGCGGGCAGCGAAACTTCGGCCTGCACCGGCAAGGCAAATGCCCCCAACAATATCCACCAATACTTTTTCATTTTATCCTGTTTCTTATTTTTCGTCCGGCGGGAAGCGGCAGTTCCGCCTCCCTGCCTCACGTGTCATTTTTTCTGTTTTCCACTCCCCACCCGCAGCGAACGCACGGAACATTCGCCCGAGAGCAATCCGTCGGAATGGGCTTTCACCGTTATCTTTCCGGCCCGGAAAGTGGTGCGAACAGCCACCCGCATCAAACCGCCTTCGGCTTGCAGTTCGCAATCGCCCGGGGCATGATAGGAAAGTTCTTTTCCCTCTGTTACATAAAAATTGTACGAACCTTTGTACACGCCTTCGCCCTCGACCTCGAAACGGAGGAGATTGCCGGCATGGGGACAGAGGCGCCCCGCTCTATCGACGACCTTCGCCGTAACGATAACGGCATCGGAAGCGTTTGCCCGCAAGGGAAATGTCTCGCCGTCGGGTTTCGAAGCGGGCGTTTCCGCCACCAGCTCTATGGCGTAAGGAGCCCCCGCCGATTCTACCGATTCGGAACAGCAGGGCTTTTTGTCGAAATCCAGGCCTACGGCTTCGACCCGGCCGGGCTGCCACGGAATGCCGTGCCACGTACAGCGGCGCGTACGGGCATCGGGAACAGCGACCCCGCAGGAGTTTCCATCGACGAACAACTCCACATAGGGACAATTGCTCCACGCATCGACATCTTGCCTGCCGGAAGCATTCCATTGACTTTGCAGAGCGACGCCCGGACGACGGGAAAAAGGCACCCACAGCGCTTTTTCGTAAATTCGGTATTTCAATTTGGGAAAGCGGTTTCCGTCCATGGCGCACGAGCCGAGGCTTTTCTGATTCCGTTTTCCGTTGAGGTAAATCGTATATCCTTCGCCGTAGGTTTCGGCCAGCATCCAGTCGATCCAGCCGCAGGCTCTGTTGTCGAGGTCGGCCAGGTAGTTTTCGACATAATATTGCGAAAAGCGTTTTTCGTTGTCGTAGTCGAATCGGGCAATGCACCAACTCGGATTTCCACTCCAATTGGCGCCATAGACCTCGGCATTGAACGAAGGGCAGCCCTCCTTTTTCTCATAGCGGTTGGTATAAGCAATCAAAACCGGATCTGCGGCATTCCAACACGGCGGATAACCATCGCGATTGGAAACGATGCGGGGCTGTATGTAGTCCCACTTCCTTACCTGTTCAAGGGTATAGGTAGGATAATATTTTTCGCCCTCGTAGGCCAATCCGTTGTTAGACTCCCAGACAGCGACCGAAGGGTGACTGCGGTAAGCAATCATCACATCGCGGTCGTAATCGCGCTTGTATGAAATGGCGGGGTCGTTTTTCAAAGACCACTCGTTGTCGCCGCTATTGACAATCAAGAGTATGCCGTACATATCGCAGGCATCGAACATTCCGGCAAAAGGAGGCTGGTGCCCCACCCGATAAGCATTGCCGCCGCAGCGTGCAATGAGAGCCATATCCTGCCATTGCAGCGCAACGGGCACAGCCGCCCCCAGACCCGGGTATATGTTGCGACCGCCGAATCCGCGCAAAATACATTTCTCGCCATTGACATAGCAATAATCGGCGTCCCATGTAATCTCGCGCACGCCGCAATGTTCCGTCCGCGCATCGACCAAACGGCCATCGACATACACGCGGTTGGAAACCGTGTACAAATAAGGCTCGCCCGAACAGCCGACGGGATACCACAAGCGGGGATTCGCCAACGTATCGGTACGGTCGAACAGGCGGGTTTCTCCCGCCGGAATAACGGCTTTGTCGGAAAACGCCAAAACGGCCTTTCCCTGCTTATCGAGAAGCTCGGTGCGCAGCTCGACGGACTGCTCCTGCGCGGAAGAATTTTCGACATTGGTCTGAAAACGCAACACCGCACGCCGCGCATCGGCCGAAAGCGTGCCGAAATAAGTGCCCCACTTCTGCAACGGCGTATAACTGTTGAAAGGTATATGCACTTTGTGCTTCTCGTGCAGATAGACAGCGCCGACAATTCCGCCCATGGCCTGCCCGAAGCCTTCGTTTTCGCCGAATCCCGGCCACGTAAAGAAAGTGCCTTCGGCATTTGAAACCCGGACGGCAATCTGGTTCGTCTCTCCCCATTTTACATAATCCGTAATATCGACTACAAAGGGAATGAAACTGCCGACATGGGTAACCGGCCCGGGCTGGGGCGCACGGAAACGGCCCTCCACCGGAATGCCGTTGATATAGACAAGCGCCCCTATATTGACGCTTTCAAACTCGATGAAGATTTTTTTATCGCTCTCCTTGCGAGAGAAAAAGAGTTTTTTCCGATACCATACCTCCCCTCGCCAGCAGCGTTCGCCGGTCGTGGCATTCAGGTAAGTATCGCGCTCATTGAAACAATGCGGCAGGCCGACCTCCTCCCAACCGCTGTCGTCGAAATCGGCGGCAGCCAATTCTTCGGGCGGCATCGTATTGCCGGCTATCGGGTGAAAAACGACCTCTCCTACCGGCGCCGCCACCTCTTTCTGTACCGACGAAAGCAACTTTACGACGGCCAAACGCACGTACCGCCACCTGCCGGAAACGGGAAACTCGAACGACGTGCCGGTAATCTGCTCGACATGACCTACGGTATTATTGACCGATGTTATATTGTTTTCCTTATGCAATTCGCACGGAGCCGGAGAAGCCCCGTCGGACAAAAGCGTCCAATGGCTGTTGTCATTGCTCACCTCTATCCGGCAGGCAGCATAACGCACGGAATCGCCGGAAAAAATCAAACATATCCGCCCGAGCGCTTTTTCCTGCAAGAAATCGACAAAACAAGGCTCTCCGCCGACCGGCAGCAGCACGCCGGTGTCGTATCGTCCATCGTTCAGTGCAGGCGCTGCCGCATCGCCGACAAGCACGACAAGGCCTTTTGCCAAATTGCTCTCCTGCCGAATGACTTTTGAAAATCGCCAAGGGGTCTCTCCTATATTCGTCGCCGGCCGCGCACAAACGAATTGTGCGACAAAGACAAGCGATAAAAAGGATAATATGCGATAAGGCTTCAACATCGGACAATACAAAATATCGATTCGTTTTTAACGGATATGAACCATTTGCCTTTTTACACCGGAGGCAGTCGCAATCTCAACGATATAGATGCCCGTTTCGGGACGGAACAACGCCCCCGCACCCGCTACCTGCAGCTGAAATACAAGAGCGCCATTGAGCGCTATCAAAGAGAGCCGCCCGCTCCCTTCGAGCGTATAACAGATTCTATGGCCTTCGGCCCAAATGCCAATGGCTTCGGGCGCAGCTGTTTTCACATCGTCGATTACACCGGAGACCGTCAGGAGCGCCCCGGCAAAGAGACTGCCTCGGTTTCCGTTGTCGATTGCCTGCACACCCCATTGGTATTCGCCATTGGTGTTTATTTTCATTCGGTACGAACAACGGACGATTGCGCCAGACAGGCTGCCTGTGCGAATGAAACCGGTATTGATATCGGCCGGCAAAGTCATAAAGCACTCTCCGGCATCTTTTTTGCGAAGGTAGAGATTGTAGCGCAAAGCCTCCGCCGGAGTGACATCGTCAAGGGGCGCACTCCATGTAAAGAGCGCCTCTCCCGTAGCGGAATCGAACGTGGCGGCAAGTTGGGCCGGCGCAGCCGGCGCTTCGTTGGGAAGGGTATTTTTCGTCGCAGACGTATTTCTGTACAGCATGACATCGCAGCCTTTTGAGCACGAACCATTAACCCAACCCGAAAACCATGCGTCCAAAAAACCGTCGTTGTCGTAATCGATCAAATGATGGCTGCCGTGCGTTATACGGCCGAAATGCCCTTTCTTATTCAGCGGGTCGTCATAATATGCGCCCCATGAAGCGAATGTAAAATCGCCCTGATTGACATATATCCAAGTCGTATGTTCATGCGTTTCGCCATGACCGCCGACCAGAATGTCGGGGAGACCGTCATGGTTGATGTCGCCAAAAGAGAGCTGCCCGCCATCGATATGCTCCATGTCCGTCTCGACTTTCTCGAAGCGGCGCTTACCGAGATTCTTCCATATATAGAAATTTTTGGCTTTGGTATTGAAATAAATGCCGGTAGCCACAATATCGGCAAAGCCGTCATTGTTGAAATCGCATATTCCGAACGAAGAATCGTTCAACCCCGAAAGGGCTTGGTCGCCTTCGGAAAACGTACCGTCTCCGTTGTTCCAGTAAACATGCAGCTCCGAATTTCGGGAAAGACCGTATCCCGATGATACGAGATCCAGCCAGCCGTCGCCGTCTAAATCGGACAGGCAAACACTTCCGTCGGTTTCGCCATGGAATGGAAGTGTACCATTCAAAGGGTTCTGTTGCAGCCGGAAAGACTCTCCGCCGATATTTTTATAGAGATAAACCGCCCGCACCGCATCTTCGGGGTGGTCGGTTTCGGGTCGCATATTGTCATCGAAACCGGTCATGACAATGTCAATATATCCGTCGTTGTCGTAGTCGCCCGTTGCAACCCAATTATGGCCTTTTCCGCCGGTTTTTCCGTTGTATATGGGGCGGATTCCGGCCTCCGCAGCCGAAATTTCACGATATGACACAGTCCCGTCGTCAGCAATGCCCTCACTTATATAAAGGAGCGTTTCTATTTGATCGAAACGGGTATTCTCGTCGGCCCACGCATAATTATAATTGTTCAATCCGGGAAGGAGCAAATCCAACAGACCGTCATTATTCATATCGAACCACACAGGGCAGGAAAATGCCAAGCCCTTGAACGGGGAACGAAGCCGTGAAAATGTACCGTCGCCCTTATTCTTGTAAAAATTGGATTGAATAGCCGACGAACTGACATGTTCATTTCTATCGCTGTAAAAGAGGTCTAAATACCCGTCGTTGTCATAATCGCCCCACGCACTGCCAGAATAGAGCGCATGATAAAAACCGCCGGCATCTCCCGCCGATACAGATTGTCCCGGCACAGGCGTTTTCACCTCCTCGAACTTCACATTCGCTACATCGCCAGCCACTTGGGCATGCAACAAGGTCGGAGCAGACAACAAAAGAACAAGAGAAATTTTTCCAATCATCGTTTTCATGATATCTCGGTTTATTATCGCTTTCAAAGGTAGATTCTAAAAAAATTTTTTTATAACGCATGGCGTTCAATAAATAAAAATCTCGAATCATCAATTTTTCTACTTCAAAGCAAAAAGGAGACGAAAACGATGTTTTACGGCAACTTACTTTTCACCCAACAACGCAGATGTCATATTTCCCAACAGCCATCTGTCTTTCCAAAAAATCGTAAGCCCATCACCGTTAAAGGCAATTGGCAACCAAATATATTTTGACTCTTTCAAATCGGTCTTGCACCACTTGTCGAGCATCATTATATAACAGTCTTTTTCACCTGCCACCGGCAGCACGAATGTGCTTTGTCCATAAAAAGTTTTATCGGCATCTTTTCCGCGACAAGGATTCTCCACGGCCGTCCAAACGCCCAACAGGGAATCGGCAACCGCGTACTCGGCTTCGTTAGGATCCCACCCCGAACAACCTGAGGTTACAAGGTAATACTTATTTTCCCGCTTAAATACAGCAGGAGCTTCCCGAAACCTATTTTGAAAATTTTTCGTATATACTCCCGAGTGACTCAGATAATCGTCGGAAAGCAGACTGACGCAAAGAGTCGAATTTTCTTCCGACGAATATATATGATACGCCTTTCCATCATCGTCCTTGAACAGTGTCATATCGCGGCTGTTCTGACCGTTGGGTCGCATCGACCCCAAATAAGTGAATTTGCCAACCGGCGAATCGCTGACAGCAACGCCAGCCGACGCCACCCTATAATTATAATTGTCTATGTGCATCCACATGACGAATTTTCCGGTTTTGTCATTATATATGACTTTCGGCCGTTCGATAACCCTTGTAGGGTGTATATCCGACTGCGGATCGAGCGTGTCTGATTCCAATACAAGCCCTTCAAACTTCCAATGATACAAATCTTTCGACGAATAACATGATACTCCTAACACGTCGGTACGATAACAATCCCAATCGACGCCGGGCGAACGATAAGTACATCCGCCCTTATATTCGCCATACCAATAATATACGCCCTCGTGATACAAAATGCCTCCGCCATGCGCATTTATCGGATTGCCATCGGTATCGAGCCACTCCTCGCCCGGCACGATGTATTGCGCATAACCTGAAAATATCGAAAACAAGCCGAATATCAATATCCAAATTCTATATTTCATATTTTACCGTTTTATAATCATGATTCATTCGACGATGTTTGATGCACCTGTTTTTCAAACTGTTTCGGAGTCATACCGAATTGTTTTTGAAATAACTTTATGAAATACGACGGAGAGTTTATTCCGACGAGATAACATATTTCTCCTATTCGGTAACGCCCTTCAATGATTAAGTCCGTCGCTTTTTTAAGTCTAATCAAACGGATAAAATCGGTCGGCGATGTCCCTGCTACCGCCTTTATTTTACGATGCAGCGTCGAGCGGCTCATAAACACGATTTCCGAAAGCCGCTCTACGCCGAAATTCGTGTCCATGATATTATCTTCTATGATTCCGATGAGTTTGTTCATCAATTCTTCATCTGCCTTATTCATGCCCATCGCCGAAATAGGCAGAAACGGCTTGCGCATGAAAGCATCTTTTTCTCTTTTCTTATTGTCGAAAAGCGATGTCAATTGGGTCAGCAGATATTGGAATGAGAACGGTTTTTCGATATAGGCATCAGCCCCCATTTTAAGGCCTTCGATTTTACTGTCCAAATCATTTTTTGCAGTCAGCAAGACAACCGGTATATGACATATTTCAATATCGGACTTGATTTTATGGCAAAGTTCAAAGCCGTCCATTTCGGGCATCATTATATCGGTAATAACACAATCAATATTTTTCTCTTCCAATATTTTCATCGCTTCGACACCGTTTTGTGCCGATTCTACCGCAAAATGATGTTTAAGTTTATCGACCATAAAGTCGAGCATCTCCACATTGTCTTCAACGACGAGCAGCACTTCACGTCTTTCGTCGTCGATATTTGAATCATCTTTCTCATGGTCATCTTCATTGGCAGGAAGAATCTCCAAATTTTCCCCGTCTTGCTTTATGGGAAGTTCCAGTGTAAATCCATTCAAACCGTCAATTTCTTCAAAGACGAGCGTACCATGGTGGAGTTCACTCAAAGATCTTGCCAAAGACAAGCCTATTCCCGAACTTGAAGAAGCATTTGCGTTCTTTTTCATCTGATAAAAAGGGTCGAATATCTTTTCCCGCTGCTCTAACGGCACCAATTCACCATCGTTGAGGAAAATTATTTTGAAACAGCCTTCTTTCAACACCAATTTTACTTCGATTTTTTTATCGGAGTAGCGTATGGCATTCGAGAAAAGATTGTTCAATATTTTTACGAACGAACTTTTATCTGCCAACGCATACACATCGGCCTCCGGCATGAGCAGTTTCATCTTCCGTTTTTCAGACAAAGCCATGACCTCAAAACGTTGATATGTATCTTTCAATATATCCGATACATTGATCGTCGTAAAATTCATCTGCATTTGATTGCTGTCGATTTTTCTGAAATCGAGCAATTGATTGATCAACGTCATCAATTCAGAGGTATTCCGACTCATTATGAGGAGATTCTTTTTTATTTCCGCATCGGCGATATTCATTTCCAGCATCGACTCCAACGGACCGCTAATCAAAGTTAAAGGAGTACGTATTTCATGGGCTATATGCGTAAAGAAAAGCATTTTGGAATTATACAGTTCTTTCTCTTTTTCCTGTTCAAAAAAACCGCGCTTTTCTGCCAGCTTTTGTTTCATCTGATTTTTGTACCACCGAAACCACAAGTAAAACACGATTATGACCAACAGGCAATAAAAAATATTCGCCGGCAGGCTGCGCCACCACGGCGGCAAAACCGTAATTTCTATTGCTGTACCGACATTATTCCACACGCCGTCGTTGTTAGCTCCTTTCACCCGAAATACATATTTCCCCGGCGGAATTTTTATGTAAGAGGCTTTGTGGCTTCCACGCATATATATCCAATCGTCGTCTATATTGTCCATCTTATAGGCATATTCGTTTGCCGATGGCGCTACGTAACTCAGTATGGCATATTCAAATCCGACATTTGCCTGATTGTAATTCAAGGTTATTTTATCGGTGTACAATATACTCTTTTTCAGCAGTGTATTATCGGTATGCACCGAAACTTCTTTATTGTCCACCAGCAATTTGGTAATAAACACAGGCGGCAGATATTCGTTTTTTCTTATTTGATACGGGTCAAATGAAATGAGACCTTCGTTGTTTCCGAAATAAAATATTCCGGAAGATGATGCGAGTGCCGATTTATAGTTGAACTGATTGCCCGGCAAGCCGTTGTCGGTAGTGAATATTTCGCACGTTTCTTTTTTCGGATCGAATTTTACCAATCCTTTATTTGTACCGAACCACAAATTTTTGTTTTTATCTTCCAATATTTTATAGGCAGTATCGTCGGGTAAGCCCTCTTTTTCGGAAAATGTGGTAAACGTTCCCGTATTTTTATCGTAGCGGCATATTCCACCTCGATCGGTGGAAAACCAAATTTCACCGGTAGAGGTTTCTTTGATATTGCTTACGGAATTGGAGCTCAAAGAAGTGGAATCTCCCTCGCAATGCATGAAATGAGTTACAGCAGATTCTTTCGGATTATATCGGTAGACGCCGTTACCCATAGTCGCGACCCATATATAACCGTCCAAATCTTCAATAATGTCATATATGAAATTCAAACCGAATTCCGGTCGTCGGGAAAAATTCATTGTTTTTTTATCGCCTACATACACACCCCAGCCGTTTCCTATCCATACATTCCCATTGCGGTCTTCGCACAACGCATATATACTGGATTCATTCAAGGCCATTCGTTCGGCAGAATAATGCTTGACGGCATAATTTTTACAATCGACAATATCGAGCCCTTGTTTGAAAAATCCGACCCACACATGATCGTCGAGTCTCAATAAGGCCAATGTCCTTTCAGAATTCAACTTCGAGCCGATATCTTGTTCGAATTTTCGGAATTTTCCTGTCCGGGGGTCATAAATATCTACTCCGGCATCTTCTGTACCGACCCAAATATTGCCGTTTTCATCTTCGGACAGTTCGCGGACTTTTTTGCTGCTGATCGTATAGGGACGGGTCAATGGTATATGGCGGGTAAATTCCAATCCCCAATAGGGCAAGTAATTGACACCGCCCGAATTGGTACCGACCCATATTCCTTTCTCCCTATCACGGTATATCCGACCTATTTGATTGTCGGATAGCGAATAAGGGCACATCGGGTCGTTATAAATATGAACTACTGAACCTTTATTTTCGTTAACGATGTAAATGCCCGATTGTGTTCCGATCCACAATTCATCGTCGAAACAAACAATGTCGCGAATAATTTTATAATGGACTTCGGAGGCATCGACATCGGAAAGCGTGTTTTTCCACTTGTTGAGTTTTCGCAGCTTGCCTTCATGAATACCTATAACCAGATTATCGCCATAATCGCACATGCGGTAGATATTTTCGCCAAGCAGCGTCTCACCGGTGTTGTTATCGCCCAAATACTGTATAAACTCATCTTCATTCCGGTTATAGAGATAGACACCTTTTCCATTGGTGCCGACCCACAGCCGCGCACTTTGATCCAAACAAAGGCATTGGGGATTTCCCTGATCGGGAAGTTCTACTCCGCCGACTGTATAACAAGTAAGAAGTGTTCCTTCCCGATATTTGAACAGACCCTGATTCGGCAAAACGATCCAAATATTCCCATAGGCATCTTCTTTTATATCGGAGACCCAGTCTTTCATCGCAACCCCTTCACGTGTCGTATCGTTTATGAACGTGAATGTATCGGAAAGCGGATCGAATACAAAAACACCATTATCGGTTCCGACCCATAGATGTCCGGCACTATCTTCAAAAAGCGATGATATATTATTGTTTCTTTTGTTCAGGACAGGATCGAAACAATCGTACACCCGTATGGCATTTCCATCGAAACGATTTAATTTGTTTCGTGTGCCGAACCACATAAATCCTCTCGTATCCTGCAATATCGCTTTGACGTCAGTCTGTGAAAGACCGTCGTGTCCGGTTATGACTCTAAAATAATGTTTGAACGAATAATCTTGTGCCGACAATGTCATACATGCCAGCAACAAAATCGCTTTCAAAAGTCGTTTTTTCATAACATTATTCTTCGCGACAAATATAAACAGGCAAAAAATAACATGCCGGTCAAAAAATAACACATTGGTCGTATTCCGAAGGTTTTGCTGCCCCGGTACGAAATGATACGAATCGTTGAAAAATTGACTCTTTTATTACAATCATATATCTGTTTTCGTTTTATCTTTGGACAGAATTAATATGTGTTTATGCATCGAATAAAAATTTCATTATTTCTCTTCATTCTCCCTTTCTTCCTATCAGCACAACTTCGGGAAGAAATTATGTTATCGGGGAAATGGCGTTTTTTCAAGAGCGGCATGGAATCGTCGAATATCGAATATGTTTCCATTCCCCACACATGGAATGACAAAGACGGTACTTCGTCCGATTATTACAGGGGAGAAGGGTGCTATTCCTATTCATTCCGACTCGGGAAAAAAGTTGGCAAGAATCGAGTTTTCCTGCGTTTCGGGGCTGTAAGTCAAGAAGCAGATGTATTCCTGAACGGCCATTACATCGGGAATCACAAGGGTGGGTTTACGGCATTCTGCTTCGAAATAACGCCTTATATCAAAGGCGGCAAAGAGAACGAATTGACTGTCATAGCCAGCAACGCCCCCAATTCCGATATTGCACCGTTAGAAGGAGATTTCACTATATTCGGGGGCATATACCGTCCGGTGTCTCTTTTGATTCTGCCCACGACGTGCATTACCCCACTTGACTATGCATCATCAGGGATCTACATAAAACAGACCGATATTTCGGCTCGGTCAGCGACCATAGATATTACGGCGAAAATCGACGGAAATATCCGAAAAGATATTTCATTCCGGACATCGGTATACGACCCGAACGGCAAAGCCGTTACATTTGCAGATAACGGAAGAATCGAAAAATCGGGAAACATCGCGACCGTCGAACAACGCATAATCATTCCGAATCCGATTTTGTGGAACGGGAAAAAGGCTCCGCGACAATATCGTTTTCTGTGTGAAGTGCTACGGAACGGAAAGGTTGTCGATAGTTTGTCGGTATATACCGGACTGCGTTATTTTTCCATCGACAGAGAAAAAGGTTTCTTCTTGAACGGAGCTTCTTATCAAATACGAGGCGTGAACCGGCATCAGGACAGGCAGGGAAAAGGTTGGGCCATCGATGAACACGACCAATACGAAGATATGCAGCTTCTAAAAGAAATCGGGGCAAACGGAGTGCGGCTGGCGCATTATCCGCATTCCGATTTCTTCTATACACTTTGCGACCGTGAAGGGCTGCTGGTATGGGCTGAGATTCCTTTCGTGGGCAAGGGTATCGAATCGGAAGAATTCGGAGAAAATTTGAAATTGCAATTAACAGAACTTATCAGACAAAATTTTAATCACCCCTCGATATTTTGTTGGAGTCTTTTCAACGAATTGTCGAAAGAATCTCCTGAAGGAGTGCTAACCGAGCTAAACGAAATTGCCCATCGTGAAGACCCGATGCGTTTCACCGTAGCGGCAGCCAATGTCGAAGGCCGTCCAGAGAATGGCATTACCGACCTTATGGCATTCAACACTTATCCGGGTTGGTATTGGGCGCAACCCGAAACTATGGGCCCGTCGATAGAATGGAAAAACAATTCGGTCGGCAAGAAAGGTGTAGGCATAAGTGAATACGGTGCCGGTGCAAGTATCAAACACCACCTTCAAGGCATGAAAGAGGCGCCGAAATGCGACGGCAATTTCCATCCGGAAGAATGGCAAGCCATCGTACACGAACGAAATTATGAGGAAATAGACAAAAGGGCCTATGTATGGGGAACATTCGTATGGAATATGTTCGACTTCGCAAGCGCCGGTCGAAACGAGGGCGATACCTGCGGCATGAACGACAAAGGGCTGGTTACATACGACCGGAAAATCAAAAAAGACGCTTTCTATTTTTACAAAGCCAATTGGTCGGATATGCCGGTACTGTATATAACAAGCCGGCGCCATACGGAACGAAACGACAAAAATACCGACGTAAAAATATATTCCAACTGCTCGAATGTCGTTTTATATGTAAACGGTGTACCATTTCAAGCGACACCAAAAGGACATTGCATTTTTATCGGTGAAAACATCGAATTGAAGCCGGGCAAAAACGAGATATGCGTATCGGGAGACTTCGACGGAGAACTGATAACCGACCGATGCGAATGGTTCTTGAACGATTAACCTTTTTATTTTCATCTTATGAAAAACTTCTATTCACTCGTTTTGGCGTTTTCGCTGTTTACTATTCCGGTCGGTGCACGACGGACAGCCGTCGATTATGTCAATCCGATGATAGGTACCGCACTGAAAGGCGAAGGCGGCACTGCGCCATTTGTGGGACGGCCGTTCGCTATGACGAATTTTCTGCCGCAAACCCGCGAAAACAAGATGGGTACCATGGCTTATGTCTACGATGACAAATATATTATGGGCTTTATGGCATCGCACCAACCGACCGTATGGATGGGCGACTACGGCTACGTGTCGCTGATGCCTCAAACCGGAGAGTCGATACGGGTGTTGCCGGAAGATCGGAAAATGACTTTCGACCATTGCGATGAAAAAGCGACACCTTATTGTTATTCCGTCATCCTGTCTTCGGAAGAAGGAACAATAAAAACAGAAATGGCAGCAGCCAGCCGCTGTAGCCTGCTACGCTTTACGTTTCCCCAAAACGGACATGTACGGCTTATTATACAGGGAATAAATCTGAATCCCGATTTGAGCGATTGGTGCAACGATTACACCCATCGCATGCAGAATATAAAGGGGTGGCTCAGAATCGACCCCGAGCGCAACGAAATAGTCGGATACAACCCCGACCGGCAATCGGAGCAATTGGGGCCGGAACTTCCTAATTTCAAAGGCTACTTTGTCATTCGTTTCAATAAAAAAATATCGGATTTCGGTACATGGAACGAATCGGAAATTTTCAATGGCGAAAGAGAACAAATGGGGCGCCGCATGGGTGCATTTGTAGAATTTTCTTCTTCCGAAAGACAAATTTCCGTACAAGTTTCCACTTCGTTCATCAGTATAGAGCAAGCCCGCCTCAACATGGAAAAAGAGTTGCCGGAATGGGATTTCGACCGGCTGTGCAAAGAGACAAAAACGGCGTGGAACCAAAAATTGTCGAAAATAAAAGTATCGGGTATCAGCGAAAACGATAAAAGCATTTTCTATACTGCCTTGTATCACTGTTATCTGTTTCCCCGTGAATTTTCGGAATACGGAAAATATTACAGCGCTTTCGACGATAAAGTGCACGAAGGTATATCGTATAACGATTACTCTCTATGGGATACATTCCGAGCCTTCCACCCGTTGATGACACTTCTTGAACCGGAACTGACAGGCAACTGGATTACTTCCCTATTGCAAATGTACAAAGAGGGCGGCTGGATACCCATGTGGCCGAACCCCACCTATACCAACATCATGATAGGTACGCATGCCGACGCTCTTATCGCCGACGCCTACATGAAGGGAATACGCAACTACGATACGGCACTGGCCTATGAAGCCATGCGAAAAAACGCCATGACTCCTCCGGATTGCGATACGCAAAGACGCTACGGCGACCGTGACCGGTGGAGCGCATTTGAAGGCCGGGCAGGGGCAAGCTACTATCATACACTCGGCTACGTGCCCGACGACAAAACCGCTGAATCGGTATCGCGAACATTGGAGTATGCCTACGACGACTGGTGCACGGCACAAGTGGCCGAAGAGATGGGCAAAAGTGAAGATTATCATCGTCTGATACAATGGTCGCAGAACTACAAGAACATATACAATGCCGAAAAAGGATTCATGCTTCCGCGAAAATACGACGGCGAATGGATAGACTTGGACGACCATAACCACCACGGCTTTACAGAAGGGTCGAAATGGACTTATTTATTCTGTGTGCTTCAAGATATTCCGGGTATGATAAAATTGTTCGGCGGCACCGATGCCTTTACAGCCAAACTCGATGAGAATTTCGAGAATAATCATTATCGGCACGACAACGAACCCGGACATCACTATATTTACCTTTACGATTATTGCGGAAAACCGTGGAAAACGCAGGAATTGGTGCGAACGCATACCCGCATCAATTACCAAAACAGGCCCGATGGCGTGAACGGTAACGACGATTGCGGACAGATGTCGGCGTGGTACATTTTCTCCGTCATGGGATTTTATCCCGTAACTCCCGGGAGTAACGAATTTGCTATCGGGGCACCGCAATTTCCGGAAATTCAATTGGAATTGACCGTAAACGGGAAGGCCAAAACCTTAACTATCAAAGCCGATAACCTCTCAGAAAGAAACAAATATATCAAAGATATTTATATCGACGAAAAGAAATCCGACAGTTCATTTATCAATTATTTCGATTTGATAAATGCCCGAACGATACGTTTCGTCATGAGCGACAAACCGGCTATGCCATAACCTAAAAATTTTTATTTTCCATGAAAGCGACAGCCCGGCTGCTTCTCAGCCTTTCTCTTTCGGCCGTTTGTTTTTTAGAAGTACAAGCGCTTTCCCTAAACTATGCGGAAAAAGACAATACATCGGTATATATATCGAAACGTCCCGACAACCGGTTATTTGTCTCCCGCGCCGTAGATGAGGAGATAGAACGAATATGCACGATGCTGAAAAACAAGAAACTGGCTTGGGTATTTTCAAATTGTCTGCCCAATACGCTCGATACGACCATTCACTATAAAGAAACGGACGACGGCGACGATACTTTCGTATACACGGGCGACATACATGCCATGTGGCTCCGAGATTCGGGGGCTCAGGTGTGGCCGTATATACGATTCGCCAATAAAGACGACAAACTGAAAAAAATGCTGCGCGGGGTTATACGCCGCCAGTTCAAATGTATACTTCTCGACCCTTATGCCAACGCATTCAACGATGGACCTACGGGCAGTTACTGGTCGAGCGACTTGACTCAAATGAAACCTGAACTGCATGAAAGAAAATGGGAGATAGACTCACTCTGTTATCCGATACGGCTGGCCTATGAATATTGGAAAGCGACAGGCGACACGTCGGTTTTCGACGACAAATGGGTTGCGGTCGTCGCGGCTGTCTTGCGGACTTTCAAAGAGCAACAACGGAAAAACGGCATAGGCCCATACTCGTTCATGCGAAAAACGGAGCGGGCATCAGACACCATGCTCAACGGAGGTTACGGAAATCCTGTGAAACCGGTCGGTTTGATTGCCTCGGCATTTCGCCCGTCCGACGATGCGACGACATTTTTATTTCTCGTGCCATCGAATTTCTTTGCTGTATCTTCGCTGAAAAAAGCCGCTGAAATACTCGAAACCGTGAACAAACGCGCCGACCTCGCCGGCCAGTGCCGCACTCTGGCACAAGAGATAACCCGAGCCTTAAAGAAATACGCCGTGTGCAATCATGCCAAATACGGTAAAATTTATGCTTTCGAGGTCGATGGCTTCGGGAATCAATTGCTCATGGACGATGCCAATGTTCCGAGCCTCCTAGCCATGGCATATCTGGGCGATGTAAGCCCGAACGACCCTATATATAAAAATACGCGCAAATTCGTATGGAGCGAGGATAATCCCTATTTTTTCAAAGGGAAGGCAGGCGAAGGTATCGGCGGGCCGCATATCGGATACAACATGATATGGCCGATGAGTATCATGATGAAAGCGTTTACGAGCAACGATGACAAAGAAATAAAGGAGTGTATCATTCAACTGTTGAAGAACGACGCTAATACGGGATTCATGCACGAATCTTTTCACAAAGACAATGCAGCCGATTATACGCGGGCATGGTTTGCATGGCAGAATTCGCTGTTCGGAGAGCTTATTCTCAAATTAATCGATGAGGGAAAGATTGGATTGCTGAACGAAATTCCCGATATAAAATAGCTGCAATTTACAACTTGCATTGCTTCTAATCCGTAGCCGATGTTCCCTCCAAAACGGGCAGAACATCGGCAATATTTTTATGCTTCCGGAGAACGTATTCTCCTCTTTTTGCATTTCCAATCTTTTGAGCCGAGATTTTTATTTTTTGAACAACATGTATAATAAAAAGGATTGGGCATAAAATATATTTGCTTCGTCGAAGAAGATAAATATTCCATCGGCACAGCAAAAAAGAAAAAAATACCGTTATGAGAGACACGACTATTTTCAACCGTTTTATACGTATCATCACTATCTTCTGTATAGGAGCTTTACCTGCCATTACTTCCGTGCAAGCCGAAGTAAAAGATATGACTACGGGCAAGTGGACTATCCGTTTCGACAATACAACAAAAACCTGTCAATTTCTAAAAGAAGGGACAGCAGTGCTACAAGGGGTACGTGTCCGGTTCAAATACAATTCGACCATTATCGAAAGCACTTCATACAGCGACATAAAATTTCAAGAGGAGAATTTCTCCGACGCTACGGGGTCGGGTACAAAAATAGTCTTGGAATACAGCGACAAGGAGAATACGGATAATCCAATAATACAACAGTGTTTTTATCTTTATCCGAACAAAGACTATTTTCTGACCGACGTATTTTTAGTGTCGGCGGGTTCATCGGATATAGCCAGCAATTACATCGCGCCGGTCTATACCGAAGCGTCAAATTTGTTTTTACCGCAAGATGCCGATAATCGTCTCTTATGCGTACCGTTCGACAACGACGGATTCATTACGTATGGTTCGCTGCCGCTGTCACAGTCGCGGGGTGTAAACACTACCGGTGCCGGACAACTCGCACGAGATACTATATCGTTTGAAGTAACGGCCATATTCAACGGCGAAACGCAAAAAGGGTTGGTCATAGGGTCGGTAGAACACGATACGTGGAAATCGGCGATAAGAATGACAGGGAGTCCGCTAAGAGAAGGAAGCGTCAATAAATTAGAATGTTACAGCGGTGCGACACATTCCATTACGCGCGACGCTCTCGAAAATAATTATGTGCAGCCACATGGCACCGTAAAAGGGCCAAAAATAAAATCAGCCCGCATGATGGTGGGACTTTTCGACGACTGGCGCACGGGACTGGAAACATTCGGTGAAATCAATGCGTCCATCGCTCCGAAAAGGACGTGGGGCAAAGCGGCTCCGTTCGGGTGGAATAGTTGGGGCGGCATGGAAAGAAATGTCAATTACGAGGGTGTCATTTCCGTTTCGGATCTTATCAAGGCCGATATCCAGAACAAAGGGCATTTCGGAGAAGACGGAATCGTTTTCGTGGGACTCGATTCCTTTTGGGACAACTTGAATTGGGAAGAGTTGAAACAATTTGCCGACCATTGTATTGCCAACGGACAGATTCCCGGCATTTACTGGACACCTTTCTGCGACTGGTTTCCCGAGAACGATCGGGCTGTTGAAGGAAACAACGGCTATCTTTACAGTCAGACCCATTTGAAGGTAAACGGACAGACAAAAAAACTGTGCGGAGCCGGGTGTATGGACCCGACGGCACCGGCGACACTGTCGCGCATAAATTTTTTCATCGACAAATTCAAAGCAGCCGGATTCAAATACCTAAAACTCGACTTTCTGACAAACGGCATCGTGGAAGCCGACAGTTATTACAGGAAAGAGATCACAACCGGTGTACAGGCATTCAACTTCGGCATGAAGCATTTGCGAGAGCGGTGTGGCGACGATATGTTCATTGTGGAATCCATTTCGCCCCTTTTCCCTGCCAATTATGCTCATGCACGACGTATCAGTTGCGACGCATGGGGCGAAATGTGGCACACCAATTATATGATGAACAGCCTTTCTTTCGGGTGGTGGCTCGACAGAGTATATTGCTTCAACGACCCCGACCACTTGGTAATGGGTAACCGCAGCGATGCCGAAAATATATCCCGAATGACGACCGGAGCCATAACCGGATACTGCATGTTGGGCGACAATCTGAGCACACAAGGCAGTTATCCGGGTTCACCGGTCTCCATAATAAAAGCGATGAATTATGCTACACACGAGAAAGTGAACGATGTAATACGGCTCGGAAAATCTTTCCGTCCGGCATACGGGCATCGCGTTTTTGGCAGCAACAATGCTGTCGATTTGTTCTATTTGGAAACCGAGGACTCTTATTATATCGCCTATTTCAATTACAGTGAAGGCGCAAAGAGCGGTTCTCTGGATTTGTCAAAGCTGAATATAAATGCCGATAATATAGACACGGGAAAAAGTTTTGAATGCTGGTCGTCGGAGCCGGTAAACATCACGGACGGACAGTTGCAATATAATCTTCCGAACGACCAAGCCAAACTGTATCATTTATTCAAAAAAAATCCCTGATATAAAACGCTTGTTTTTCCCAGAAATGCACATCAAAACATCACATAATAATCCTAATAATATGAAAAAACCTAAAAGTTTCAAAGCCGCAAACACTTTGTTGGCACTATCGTTGATACTCGCTTTCATGTCTTGTAAAGACGACAACGAAATTTCGACGGTATATGATCCGGACAAGCCTATCACGCTTACAGATTTTTATCCGCTCGAAGGCGGGGTGGCGACCAAAATGATCCTGAACGGAAACAATTTCGGGTCGGATACAAAAAACATAAAAGTTTTTGTCAACGACAAAGAGGCCGCCGTCGTATCTGCCATCGGTAACAAGATATATGCCATCTGTCCCAGAAAGCCGGGCGATGGCGACGAAAATCAAGTTATAGACTGTTCGGTAAAAGTCGAAATCGGCAAACAGTCGGCCGAATATCAGGAGCATTTTTCATATCAGATACAGACTGTCATAACAACGGTCTGCGGTATTCCCGGTGCACCCGACGATGTAATAACGGGCAGCCTCGCGCAGACTTCCATGCCTCACGTAACTTATCTGGCCATCGATGAAGACGACAATATCATTGCCTGTCTTCGCAACCAGAACAATTACTATCACGAAAACAAAGTCATTTTAGTAAATGAAACGGAAGATAGAAGCCGACTTCTGATTCCGGATACCGGAAGCCCGCTAAACCAACCTTGTATGCTGAACGACGGGAAAACCGTGTATATTCCTGCCGACGGCGGGACGGAATATTGGACCATGTCATCGGAAAATATGTGGAGTCCGATGAAATTGTCAATGAAATCGACCAGCACCTCTATCAATATCAACTACAAGCATTCATTTGCCATGTGCACCGTGGACGGCTACATGTATACCCGTGCAAAAAACGGCACTCTGTACAAGTTCAATCCGGAAACGGGTGTAACTACTCAGGTCGCTACCAATCTCATGTCGGAAAGCGACTCCTATATGGCATTCAGCAAGAAAGAACCGACAAAACTCTATTTGGCATACACCAACAGCAATTGCATCTTCACCTATGATATAATAACCCAAGAGCACAAATTGCTGGCGGGAATATCGGGGCAAGCGGGTTATCTCGACGGAATCGGAGAGAAAGCCATGTTCAACGAGCCTCGCCAACTGATTCTGGACGAAGACGACAATTTGTATATAGCCGATACGAAGAATCATGTCATACGGAAAATCTCACCGGAGGGTGCTGTCAGCACGGTTATCGGCCAGCCCAATGTTGCCGGTTATCAGGACGGCGATCCGGAAACAGCATTATTTGACGAGCCTTACGGTGTAGCTATCAACAAAGAGGGTATCATTTATGTCGGAGATTATAAAAATCAATGTATCCGCCGATTGGCTATCGAATAAATATAATTCATCGCATAAACACTATCATATGAAAAAAACACTATTTATAATCGTACTCGCTTGTTGTCAATTCATTGCATTTGCACAACGACCGGCTGCGCCGATCACCATATCGGGTAAGGTAGTAGATGAAACCAATACGCCGATTGCGGGAGCTAGCGTATATGCCAAAGACCGACCCGGAACAGGTACGGCAACAGACGTCGATGGAAAATTCACGCTGAAAGTACAGAAAAATGATGCTATCGTAGTATCTTTCATCGGTTATTCCACGTGGGAGACCATCGTTACGGAGCCGATGAAAGATATCGAAGTGAAACTGACTCCGACAAGCCACCAAATGGAAGAGGCTGTGGTCGTAGGTATGGGCACCCAACGTAAAATAAGTATTGTGGGCGCAGTAACGAATGTCGATGTAAAAGATCTTCAAACGCCTGCGACCAATCTGGTCAATATGTTGGGCGGACGAGTCCCCGGTGTCATATCCATACAGAAAAGCGGAGAACCCGGAAAAAACATTTCGGAATTCTGGGTACGCGGTATCGGAACATTCGGCGCCAACAGCAGCGCACTCGTATTGATCGACGGATTGGAAGGGAATCTGAGCGAAGTAGACCCGGCCGATATCGAAAGTTTTTCGGTTTTGAAAGATGCTTCGGCTACAGCCGTATACGGAGTACGGGGTGCCAACGGTGTCATACTGGTAACTACAAAGCGCGGTACTGCCGACCGGCTGCAAATCACAGGGCGTATCAACCTCACCGTTTCGCACCTGAACAACATGCCGGAGTATTTGGGTGCTTACGACTATGCCCGACTTGCCAATGAAGCACGTGTGGTACGCGGAGATCAGCCGCTGTATTCCGACATAGAGATGGACCTGATAAAATACCACCTCGACCCCGACCTCTATCCCGACGTGAATTGGCAGAAAGAGCTGCTCCACCGGAATGCTTTGCAGCAAACCTATTTCATCAACGCACGAGGAGGCGGCAGCTTAGCCCGCTATTATCTGAGTTTGGGCATGTCGAACGAATCGGCAGCTTACCGACAGGACAAAAATTCAAAATATTCGGCAAAAGTCGGATACCGTACGGTAAATTATCGTTCCAATCTGGATATAAACCTGACCAAAAGCACAACGCTCTATTTCGGTGCAGACGGATTCTTCTCCAATAAATCGGAACCCGGCAACAACAACACCGATGCCCTTTGGACTATACAGCAAAATCTGACCCCTCTCACCATTCCGACAGTCTATTCTACGGGACATCTGCCCGCCTATGGTGTAGACAATGCCTATTCGCCCTACGTCATGCTGAACAACACCGGTATGACCAGCATACGGCACTACAAAGGAAAAGCGACCTTGGAATTGAAACAAGACCTGTCAATGCTTCTGAAAGGCTTGAAGGTGCGGATACAAGGCGCTTACGATACCGAAACCAATATGAAAGAAATACGTTCTATCCGTCCGGAGATGTACTACGCATCGACACGCAAGTACACGGGCGAACTCGGTATCGTCAAACGTGTCGATGCAGAGCCGGCCAAATACAGCCACGAAGACGAACAATTCTACAAACTGCATTTCGAAGCGACAGCGACCTATGAGGCTAACTTTGCACAAAAGCACTGGCTCACGGCATTGCTTTACTTCTATTTGAGCAGTGAACAGCGCATGAACAAGGATATCGATTCCAGAGCCGAAAGCGTACGAAGCATGTATGCCATACCTATCCGGTACGAAGGACTGTCGGGTCGTATCACTTACGGATACAAAGACACTTATTTCATCGATTTGAACTTCGGATACACCGGTTCGGAGAACTTTGAATCGGGCAACAGATTCGGATTTTTCCCGTCAGTGGCCATCGGCTGGGTGCCTACCAACTATACTTTCATGAAAGAAAGAGCCCCATGGATCAATTTCTTGAAAATACGAGCATCATACGGAACTGTCGGAAACGACCGTCTGACCGATGAACGTTTCCCGTATCTGACCTTGATGCAATCCAGCAACAGTGGTGGCGGCTGGGGCAGCACAAACGGATATATAACGGAAGAACGTGTGGGCGCCAACAATCTGCGCTGGGAAAAGGCCCAGAAAGCGGATATCGGTATCGAAGGCCGGTTATTCAATGAAAAACTGGAATTCGTTTTGGATTTCTTCCAAGACAAACGCAACGGCATCTATCAGCGCCGGACCCAAATCCCTGGCTATGTAGGTCTGGCCCAGATGCCATTCGGAAATGTCGGCAAAATGAAGAGTTACGGTTCCGACGGCAATATAGCATTTACCCAAGATTTCGGAAAAGATATATCGCTCACATTTCGCGGTAATTTCACCTACTCGGCCAACAAAGTCGAAAATTGGGAGCAGGCATTCCAAAACTACGAATATCAAAACTACTCGGGATATGTCTACAATGCTTTCCGCGGATATATCGCATTGGGACTTTTCCGTGACGAACAAGATGTCGCACAAAGTCCGAAACAAACATTCGGTACGTATACGGCAGGCGATATAAAATATAAAGATGTCAATGGCGACGGTGTCATCGACCCCGACGATATGGTGCCGCTGTCTTATCCCAACTATCCCCGCCTGATGTACGGTTTCGGTGCCGAATTGCGATACAAGCAATTCACTTTGGGGCTTTTGTTCAAAGGTACGGGAAACAACGACTATTATTATGTAGACAACAGTTGGGCATCGAACGGACAGGGTTATATTCCGTTCTACAATGGGGAAACGGGCAATGTGCTGAAGATTGTTGCCGACCCGAAGAACAGATGGATTCCGGCTTCATATTCAGGTGACCCGGCCACCGAAAACCCGAATGCCAGATTCCCGAGGTTGAGCTACGGACGCAATGAAAACAATACTCAACTCTCGACATTTTGGAAAGCCAATTCCCGCTATCTGAGACTGCAAGAAATCAATTTGAACTACAATCTTGCTGCGGGCAAGGTGTTGAAAGCCTTAGGTGTAAAATCGCTCGACTTGCAATTTGTCATATCGAATCTTTGCGTATGGGGGCCTGAAAAACTGTGGGATCCGGAACAAGCCGACGCCAACGGCGGCGCTTATCCTATCCCGACACAATATGCCTTCCAGATGTATGTGAACTTCTAATAAAACCTAATAAAAATTTCCGACAATATGGACAAACAATATAAAAAATTAGGATGGCTCGCAGTTTTATTGCCAATAATGGGAATATTCTGTTCTTGCAATTTTTTAGATGTAGATCATTATTTCGATGATACATTGAAATACGACTCGGTGTTTTCTTCACAGCTGAATCTCGAAAAATATCTTTGGGGTGCAGCAGGAGAACTTCCCGATGAAAGCGCCATCTTCGGAAACGATGTAATTCCGGGAGTAACGGCCGGAGATGAAATTTTCACGCTCATGCACGACGATCTGTTTCACGGAAAGGCGCTGACACTCGGTGAGGTAAATCCGTCGAATCTGTGTGGCATGGATTCGTGGACCCCGGCTTACAAAGTCATCAGAAAAGCCAACATGATTCTGGCGCGAATAGACGAATGCAAAGACTTGTCTTCGCTTCAAAAAACCGAATTGATAGGATACACCCATTTTCTACGGGGATATGCTTACAGTTTCATTCTTATGAACTACGGTCCCGCAGTCATTCTCGGTGATGAAGTTTTCGACAATAACCAAGATGCTGAATATTACGAACGGCAGCGCAGCACATTCGATGAGACGGTAGAATATATCTGTTCCGAACTCGAACTGGCCGCCCAAAACATTCCAGAAGATGTACCTCTCGTAAATTTCGGACGTCCCAGCAAAGGCGCAGCATACGCATTGATAGCGCGTATACGGCTTCATGCAGCATCGCCTGCATTTAACGGCGGAAGTGCGGCATACCGCTATTTCGGTTCGTGGAAGCGGAAATCGGACGACGTATATTATGTATCACAAACATACGACGAAGGGAAATGGGCTCTGGCCGCTGCAGCCGCCAAACGGGTAATGGATATGAACCGCTACCAATTGCATACGGCCGAAAAGATCACTTCCGGTCAGGGCAGTTCGACAGATGTAACTCCTGCCCTTCCGGAAGGTGTCCCGACAGCAGATTTTCCCAATGGAGCCGGCAACATAGACCCATTGAAATCCTACGCCAACATGTTCAACGGGACGACCTATCCCGTCCAAAACAAAGAACTCATTTGGGGAAAATATTCCGATGGAATAAGAGAATTTACGCGCCAGTCGTTCCCCCTCTACATGGGAGGGTACAATGCCATGTGTCTGCCGCAGAAAATTGTCGATGCTTATTTGATGAGAGACGGAAAAACGATTGAAGAAGCTCAATCGGCCGGTGAATATACCGAAGAAGGGAACGCGCGAAGAGCAGACAATTTTTCGGGATATTCTCTTCCACGAGGAACATACAATATGTACATCAACAGGGAAATGCGTTTCTATGCCTGCGTAGGCTTCAACGGCTGCGTATGGCCCGGAACTTCCTGCTCAAATACTAATTACCGGAATCAAACCGTATATTATTACACCGGTGGAAATGCAGGGCCGCAAACAGCGACCTCCTCGAATAGTCCCCAGAACCAATGTGTTACCGGATATGTGTTGAAAAAATACATTCACCCCGAAGACAACTGGTACAACGGCGATGGCTCGACCCGTGTAAACAAAATCTTCCCGATTATCCGGTATGCCGAGATATTGCTTTCTTTTGCCGAGGCAGTCAATCATTTGACCAGCCCCCATACCGTAACACTGGAAAGCGGACAGACCTACACGCTGTCGCGCGATATGAATCTGAACGAGATGCTGTCGGCATTCAATCAGGTGCGCTATCGCGTAGGCCTGCCGGGATTGAGAGAAGAACAATACGCAACCGAGGAGGCAATGGACCAACAAATAAAAAGAGAACGCCTCATTGAATTTCTCTGCGAAGGACGCCGCTTCTACGACGTGCGCCGCTGGGGAACCTATGAGGAGGAGGAAAACAAACCGATGACAGGAATGAACGTCAATGCCACTTCGGCGGGTTACTATCAACGCACCATATTGAATCACGCAGATTACAGAAACCGTGTCGTAGACAAAAAAACGGTATTCCTGCCTATTTCCCGAGACGAAACGTTAAAGAGCAGACTGTTGGATCAGAATCCCGGCTGGTAATGTAATCATTAAAATATTACTATCATGAAAAAATTATTGAATATGACTTTTTGTGCCGTAGCCATTATGGCTATGGCCGGGTGCAATGAAGACGCGCAATTTGAAGGAGAATTATATAAAAAGGTAATTTATCTGTTAAGCAACAATGATTATACGTTTCAATCCGTATTCGAGTTGGGGAAGGAAAGCACCGGATATGTAAGCATCTGCTGCGGAGGCACTGAACATATAAATGCCGATGTAACCGTAGAATTGGAACCGGACGACGAAATACTTGCCCAATACAACAAAATAAACTACGACATAGAGGAAGACAAGTTTGCCAAAGTATTGGATCCGGAGAAATACAATATTCCATCTTTCAAAACCGTATTGACAGCCGACAATGAAGACAATTATGCTTTGCTGCCTATCACGGTCAATCCCGATGGATTGAGCCCGGACTCGTCATACATGATTCCTCTGCGAATAAAAAGCACTTCGAATTACGAAATCAACACCGATAAACAGAGCGTATTGTTCCAAGTCATTATCAAAAATAAATACGCAACCATGGAATCTGCGACCTACTATCAGACGACAGGGTCAGAGGTGCGGGAAACAAGTTCTGGAAATCTCGCCAGTGGAACGTCTATAACGCGGTGCGTCGTCCCTCTCAGTAAAAATCAGGTGCGAATATTTGCCGGCACTCACAGCTATACGCCGTCAAACGTAACACGGGAAGAAATAGACAAATATGCCTTGATACTGACCATCAACGACGACAATTCGATAAGCATCGCTCCGTATGGCAGCATAGAGGTCGAAATGCTCGGCGGCGCAACAGACAATTATTTCTATATCGATGACAAGAATCGATATATATTTGCGCTCCACTACCGCTACAAGGATACCGTAAGTGTAAACGGCACATCGGAAGAGTGCTGGATATCCACCGAAGAAAAATGTATCCGAGACAGAATATCCTGACGTTAAATTTCACCCATCTATTTTATGAGCCTAAAATACCATTTTTAGGCTCATTTATTTTATAATTGTCGATAGATTTCAAAGTACCTTTACACCATAATTATTTTTTTCATGCAAAAGATTTACCGGATTACACTGCTCGCGGCTTTGATTTTTACGACAAATGCATTTGCAGACAAAAAGCCTGTCGATTATGTAAATCCCTATATGGGAAACATTAGTCACCTGCTGCAACCGACCTACCCTACGGTGCATCTGCCAAACGGTATGCTGCGCATATATCCCCAACGAGGAAATTACACGGAAAGTACGATTCACGGGCTGCCCATCATCGTCGTCAATCATCGGGAAAACTGCTGTTTCAACCTGTCGGCATTTCAAGGAGAGGAGAGCCGTCTGGCTCCGACAGTATCTACCGACTACGACAATGAACAGATAACACCCTATTATTACAGAACCGAACTCGACAAACAACAAGTCAAGGCAGAATTTTCACCAGCCTATCGTGCGGCTATTTATCGAATAGAATACCGAGAAGACAAGCCGGCCTATCTCGTTCTCAATTCCGGAAACGGAGAGTTGGAAATAAAGGATAATGTCATAAAAGGCTATCAAAATACATGGGGCAACACCAAAGTGTATATATATTTTGAAACCGACACAAGACCTCAAAAATCGGGCGTACTGAAAGGTAATACATTGGATACCGGAAACTCGAAAATTGCAGGGCAGAATTCGTGCGCGGTTTTCTGTTTCAAAAACAATGCCTGCATAAATGCCAAATATGGCATTTCGTTTATCAGCATCGAACAGGCAAAAAAAAACATGGACAACGAGATTCCTGATTTCGATTTCGACAAAATACGGAAACAAGGTCGAAAAATCTGGAACAAAACATTAGGTAAGATAATTGTAAAGGGCGGCAGCGAAAATGACAAATATGTTTTCTATACCTCCTTATACCGTTGTTACGAACGACCCGTCAATATCAGCGAAGATGGATATTATTACTCGGCCGCCGACCGGAAAGTACATAATGACGGAGGACACGCTTTCTATACCGACGACTGGCTGTGGGACACTTATCGGGCGGCTCACCCGCTGCGCATATTGCTCGATGCCGACATCGAAAACGATATTATCATTTCGTTTATCCGTACAGCCGAACAGTCAGACAAGCAATGGTTTCCGACATTTCCGTCGATAACGGGCGATTCCCGTCGCATGAATTGCAATCATGGGGTAGCCGTCATTGCCGATGCGTGGGAAAAAGGAATACGCAATTTCGATTTGCAAAAAGCTTATGAATACGGACGAAAGGGTATCGAAGAAAAAACACTCGCTCCGTGGTCGTCGTGCGAAGCCGGACTATTGAATGATTTTTATGCCAAAAACGGATATGTTCCGGCTTTGACTCCCGACGAAGAGGAAACATTACCGGAGGTCAATCGATTTGAAAAACGACAACCGATACCCGTTACATTGGGAACGGCTTACGACCAATGGTGCTTGTCTCGCATCGCTTCGGCTCTGAACAAAAAGGAAGATGCCCGCCATTACCTGAAATGCTCTTACAACTATCGAAATGTTTTCAATTCCCGCACATCGTTTTTTCACCCGAAAGACAGAAACGGGAATTTCATAGAACCGTTCGATTACCGTTTTTCGGGCGGATTGGGAGCCCGTGAATATTATGACGAAAACAACGGGTGGACATACCGCTGGGACGTACAGCATAACATCGGGGATTTGATAGCCCTAATGGGCGGGGCCGAAATGTTCGACCGGAATTTGGACCAGACATTCAACGAATGGCTCGGTCGCAGCAAATTTGAATTTTATGCTCAATTGCCCGATCAAACAGGCAATGTAGGGCAATTTTCGATGGCGAATGAGCCGTCTCTGCATATTCCATATCTATACAACTACGCGGGAAAGCCCTATAAAACCCAAAAAAGAATCCGCGCACTCATACATCAATGGTTCAGAAACGACTTGATGGGTGTTCCCGGCGATGAAGACGGCGGCGGGCTTTCATCGTTCGTCGTATTTTCCATGATGGGATTTTATCCGGTCACACCCGGGTCGCCTTATTACAATATCGGCAGTCCGTTTTTCAAAAAGATAAAAATAAAACTGGACAATGGAAAAACATTCCATATCATCGGAAAAAAATGTTCCGAGGAGAACAAATACATTCAATCGGCTACATTGAACGGAGAAAAATGGGATAAAGCGTTCTTCGGTCATGAACAAATAAAAGATGGCGGAAAACTGAAATTCATAATGGGGAACAAATGCCATACCCAATGGGGAGCAAATGAAGCGCCGCCATCGGCACTCCCCTATCCAACTGATTAATAAAACTGAGCGTTATGAAAACAAAAAAATTTTTCATCGGAATTTTATGTTGTGTGGGAGTCGTGTGGAATAGTGCTGCCCAACAAATAGAATGGATATACTCTACCGACAGCGAACGGTGGCAGCACGAACGCAATATAACAATCAGCGAAGCTAAAAATGATGTCAAATACGATGTTTTGATTACGAAATACAAAGAGCAAATCATCGACGGATTCGGCGGGTGTTTCAACGAATTGGGCTGGTATGCACTGAATCTTCTCGACCCCGATGTCAAGACGCAAGTTCTGAACGCCTTATTCGACCCGACAACGGGCGTAGGCTTTTCATATTGCCGAACGACTATCGGGGGAAATGATTTTTCCCGCGACTGGTACAGTCTCAACGAAACGGAAGGCGATTTCAAAATGAAAAATTTTAGTATCAAAAGAGAGAAAGAGGCTCTTATTCCGTACATAAAATCGGCAATGGAAATAAACCCGAATTTGAAATTATGGGCATGTCCATGGAGCCCGCCTACATGGATGAAAACGAACAAACATTATGCAACCATATCGGGAGACCACAACGACCTGAAAAAAGAAAACCAAGTCGTGGAAGGCGACCATTTTATACAAAAGAAAAAATACCTCAATGCGTATGCTCTTTATTTGTCGAAATATATCGACGCTTACGATAAAGAAGGTATCCATATTTCGATGCTGCAATTCCAGAATGAGCCATACTCCCGCCAACAGTGGCCGACTTGTTTGTGGACACCAGAGGCTATGCGCAATTTCATTGCCAATTATTTAGGGCCTCTGTTCAGCAAAAAACATGCCGATGTGGAGTTATGGCTCGGTACACTCAATTGCAACCGCATGGAAGATGTAAACTATATCATGAACGATTCCATTGTTAGAAAATACGTGCGCGGCATCGGTCTACAATGGGAGGGGAAGGATATTATCGCCGAAATACACCGGAAATACAAAAAAATGAGATTGATGCAAACCGAGAATGAATGTGGCGGAGGAAGTTTCGATTGGGGGGCAGCAGAACATACGTTCGATTTAATCAGAAAATATATCGGTAATGGAGCTAATTCTTATATGTATTGGAACATGGTTTTGCAAGATAAAGGTACCAGTACATGGGGGTGGAACCAAAATGCGATGATCGTTATCGACTCAAAAACAAAGCACGTGAATTATACACCCGAATTCTATGTTATGAAACACCTCAGCCATTTTGTAAAGCAAGGTGCCTACAAAATGAAAACCATGGGACTCGATGAAAATATGTTGTCATTCAAAAATCCGGACGGTGAAACCATCATCTTTATAGCCAACAAAAAAGATTCGATTCATCAAATGACTATCGTACTGAATGGCAAAGTATTGCATTTGAGCCTCAAACCAAAGTCATTCAATACACTGGCAGTAAAACCGATTATTCAATAAACGAAACGCCATGCATAGCAAATTTCTATCACTTATACTTATCGGAGTTGGTATAACCGGCGCTTTTGCCCAAAAGGCGGAATGGAGATATTCCACGCCGAACAATTACTGGAAAAGCGATAAAAGCGCCAAATGGTCAAACGCACCTCTATCTACCTACGAAACAATATTTATATCGGACGAAAAAGCACAGTACATCGAAGGATTGGGAGGCACTTTCAACGAACTCGGCTGGGACGCATTGTGTACATTGCCCGAAGAGAAAAAAAACGATATCATCTATCACCTGTTCAGTAACAAAGAGGCTAACTTCACATACTGCCGAATACCTATCGGGGCAAGTGATTTCGGCATGAACTTCTATTCGCTCAACGATGTGGCAGACGATTTCGAAATGATCAATTTCAGTATCGCCCGAGACAGACATATTTTAATCAAATACATCAAAGAGGCTCAAAAAATACAACCAGACTTGAAAATCTGGGCATCGCCTTGGAGCCCGCCTGCATGGATGAAAACGAACAACCACTATGCGAGTGAATATGACGAAAGTCCGACAAATCATAACGGGCTGAGTCGGGAAAGGGCGTTGGAACTTCCCACGACAGGATTCAAAATGCAACCCGGCTATTTGAATGCCTACGCCCTCTACTTTGCCAAATTCGTCCAGGCATACGGGAAAGAGGGTATCCGTATCGAAGCCATAAACATTCAAAACGAACCCTGTTCGACACAAAAATACGCCAGCTGTACGTGGCGGCCGGAAGATATGGCTTATTTCATCGGGAAATTTTTAGGGCCGAAATTTGAAAAAGAACACATCGCAACAGAGATATTTTTCGGCACCATCAATCGGGACAATCCGCAATTTACAAGAATTGCGCTCGACGATCCTGCCGCATCGAGATATATCAAAGGGGTAGGCTTTCAATGGGACGGGAAAGGAGCGATAGGTGCCATTCATAAAGAATATCCGCAGCTGAAAATCATGCACACCGAAGCAGAATGCGGAAATGGCTCGAACGATTGGAGCGCCGCAGAAAACACCTGGTGGCAGATAAGCCATTATATGCGAAACGGAGCCAGCGTATTTACCTATTGGAACATGATTCTCGACCATACGGGTACCAGTCCGTGGGGCTGGAAACAGAACTCGCTGATTACCATAAACACCGAAACCCAAGCAGTCGTGTACAATCCCGAATTTTATCTTATGAAACATTTATGTCACGATATCATACCCGGCGCTTACCGGTTACAGACCCCCTCCGACAGAGACGATATATTAGCATTTGAAAATCCTGACGGAAAAATCATCATTCTGATTGCCAATCGTGATGTACAAGAGAAAAAATTTTCGCTCTCAATAAAAGGCAAGTTTTTGAATTTGCAGATAAAAGGAAAATCTTTCAACACCATAACTTTATAATACTATGAATGCTCATAAATTCACACGTGAAATCATATCCGCAATTTTTCTGTTATCGGCATTTAGCATTCAGGCTCAAAGCACGAAAGAACCATACAAAGATATGAATGTTCCGATCCATGACAGGGTCATGGATCTTTTGTCGCGAATGACCATCGAAGAGAAAGTGTCATTAATGACGCACAATGCACCGGGTATTCCACGCTTGGAAATCGACAAATATTACCATGGAAACGAGGCTTTGCACGGGGTGGTACGTCCGGGAAAATTCACCGTATTTCCACAGGCGATAGGCATGGCGGCGACATGGAATCCGAATTTAATACACCGCGTATCGACTGCTATATCTGACGAAGCCCGTGGTAAATGGAACGAATTGGGTTTCGGCAGAAGACAACTCGACGGGTCGAGCGACCTGCTCACCTTTTGGTCGCCTACTGTAAACATGGCACGCGATCCCCGTTGGGGTCGCACACCGGAGACTTACGGTGAAGACCCTTTTCTATCCGGCGAACTGGGGAAATCTTTTGTAAAAGGACTTCAAGGAGACAACCCGAGATATATAAAGGTCGTATCGACACCGAAACACTTTGCAGCCAACAATGAAGAACACAACCGTGCCAGCTGCAATGCAATAATATCGGAACGAGATTTAAGGGAATACTACTTCCCCGCTTTTGAAAAATGTATCGTGGAAGGAAAAGCCCAGTCGATAATGACGGCTTATAATGCCATTAACGGAACGCCTTGTACTATAAATGCGTATCTGATAAAAAAAATTCTCCGCGAAGATTGGGGCTTTCGCGGCTATGTGGTATCGGATTGCAGCGCACCAGCATGGATGGTAACCCAACATAAATATGTAAAAGATTACGAAGGTGCCGCCGTCCTTGCCATAAAAGCAGGATTGGATTTGGAATGTTCAAACGAAGTCTATTCCCAACCTCTTCTCAACGCCTATTACAATTACCGTGTAAGTGAAGCCGACATCGACTCGGCGGTCTATCATCTTCTTCGCGGGCGCATGTTGTTGGGGCTTTTCGATGACCCGAAACAAAATCCTTACAATAAAATCTCTCCGTCGGTCGTCGGATGTAAAAAACATCAGGAACTGGCGCTCGAAACAGCACGTCAAAGTTTGGTCTTGCTGAAAAACGAAAATGACTTTTTGCCATTGGACATAACCAAAATAAAATCAATTGCCGTTGTCGGCATCAACGCCGGACGCTGCGAATTCGGCGATTACAGCGGCACCCCGGTAAACGAACCGGTAACAATACTCGACGGAATAAAGAAACGTGTCGGCAATAAGGTAAAAATCATTTACGCGCCATGGGTTTCTTATACAATGGGCTACGAACCTGTTCACAAAAACTTCTTTCCCGATGGAGTGAAAGCGGAATATTTCAACAACAAAAATCTCGAAGGCTCTCCGTCTGTCCGTCGAGAAGAAGAGATCTTCTACGACCCGGCCAACAGGCCACCCGACCCTTTCCTCCCAACAGCGCCTATGTCGGCACGCTGGTCCGGAGATTTGCAACCTACCATCTCGGGAGAATATATACTTACCCTTAAAACGGACGATGGGTGCCGGCTCTATTTGGACGGGAAAAAGCTAATCGATTCTTGGGTAGAACGCCCTGCAACCGAAGACAAAATTACCGTCACTCTCGAAGCAGGAAAACGGTATAGACTCGAAATAGAATATTTCGACGGAGGTGGCGACAGTTTTGCCCGTCTGTATTGGAAAGCCCCCGACACCAATATCCGTGATCGCATTGAATTGTTCGGCGAAGCCGGAAAAGCAGCAAAAGAGTGCGACATTACGATTGCCGTACTGGGTATAGACAAATCCATCGAACGCGAAGGGCAAGATCGCTATACGCTCGAACTGCCAGTCGATCAGCAAGAGTTTATCCGTGAAATTTACAAAATCAATCCGAAAACTATTGTCGTTCTGGTTGCCGGAAGTTCTATCGCCATCAATTGGATCGACAAAAATATTCCTGCTATCTTAGAGGCTTGGTATCCAGGCGAACAAGGCGGAACAGCAGTTGCAGAAGCATTATTCGGCGATTACAATCCGGGCGGACGGTTACCCTTGACATTCTTCAAATCGATGGAGCAACTGCCTCCGTTCAATGACTACGCAATAAAGAACGGTCGTTCGTATCAATATTTTACAGGGGAACCGCTCTATGAATTCGGGTATGGATTGAGTTATACCAAATTCAATTACAAAAATCTGAATATAACCGATGACAATGAAAACGTCAAAATAGAATTTGCGATAACGAACGTCGGCAAATACAATGGCGATGAAGTAGCCCAAGTGTACGTACAATATCCGGAAACGGGTACGTATATGCCTATCAAACAGTTAAAAGGATTCCAAAGAACTTATATCAAAAAAGGCAAAACGGAAAGCATATCAATCTTCATTCCCAAAAAGGAGCTTCGCTATTGGGACGAAAACAGCAAAAAATTCGTCACCCCCACAGGAAAATATATTTTCCAAATAGGCAGTTCATCACAAAGAATCGAACTCGAACAACCTTTTTATATGAAAAATTAAAAAACGAGCAATGTCATGAAAAAGAGATGTATAATATTATCGATATGTGTTGCAACGGTAATGGCATTTTTTACCGTTTTCTCTGTTTACAGCCGAAACAATAAAAAAACGGCACCCATTGTTTTAGGACCTAATCCTTTTATAACTCATATGTTTACAGCCGATCCGTCGGCACATGTATGGAAAGACGGACGTTTGTATGTATATCCGTCGCACGATATAGACCCTCCGAGGGGGTGCGATTTGATGGATCGTTATCACGTGTTTTCAACCGACGATATGGTACATTGGACCGATCACGGAGAAATACTCAATTCGAGTCAAGTACCTTGGGGAAGACCGGAAGGCGGATTTATGTGGGCTCCTGACTGTGCTTACAAAAACGGAACTTACTATTTCTATTTTCCACACCCGAGCAGCAGTGATGTGCATTGCTCGTGGAAAGTAGGTATCGCCACAAGTAAATATCCGGCAAAAGATTTCAAAGTACAAGGTTATATCGAAGGTCTCGAAGACGAATGTGATATGATAGATCCTTGCGTATTCGTAGACGACGACGGACAAGCCTATCTCTACCACGGCGGCGGAGGCAAAATTATCGGAGCAAAAATGAAAGACAATATGATGGAACTTGCCGAAAAGCCCCGAAACATGGAAGGCCTGATAGACTTTCACGAGGGTTCCTGGGTACACAAAAGAAACGGCATCTATTATTTGTCGTATTCCGACAATCTGCCTGCTCCGAAAGGAAACAGACTGCTCTACGCCACCAGTACAAGCCCTTTGGGGCCATGGACATATCGGGGCGTACTTCTGGAAGCTACCGGTTCCGGAACAAGCCACGGCTCGATTGTGCAATACAAAGGAGAATGGTTTCTCTTTTACCACAACAGCGCCATATCCGGCAAAATGGAACTGCGCTCCATCTGTGTCGATAAATTGTATTACAATCCCGATGGAACGATACAGACAGTGAAACAGACTTTTGTCGCTGCCGATCCCTCTATCTGAGTCCACATGATGAGACGTCTTCACGCTGCGGAAATCAATGATACCCATGCTTGGACTTTCTTCCGGACAAGGGAATGGAGAGTGTCCATGATGTCCTAATCACGCCCTCCAACTTCCATTTGCGGAAGTAGTAATAGACCGTCTGCCACGGAGCGAAGTGGCATGGAAGCATCCGCCACAGACATCCGGTACTGTTGATGTAGAGGATGGCGTTCATGATGTCCCGAAGTTGATGCTTACGCTCTCTTTCTTGCGGATTAATGATTTTTCGATAATTTGCCACTGTTTGTCAGTGAGGTTAGTTGAATATTGACTCATAACTTTAATTATTTGGTAATCATAAAGTTACGGAAAATATTTCTACTAACCTGTTGATTTTCTATTATTTATAGACTTTCATAGCAATTTTTTTCATTCATTTCAAAAACAGCTTCTTAATTTTCTGCTACCCGATAATCTAAATATGGCGTTGAACTTTCAGAAAACAACTTTGAAAGGCTTGAAACTAATTGTAACATTTCAAAGTATGCAGTATTTTCTTGCCACCCGACTATAAATTCTTCAAGATTACGATGCTATTTATTCACATTTCTGACGGTCAGCACGTTGCTGCACAAATCGGTACGAGGTGCCTTTCGGAATGTAGGCAGAAAATTACGGGAATTTCACCCCCCCCATTGATTCTAAGGCTTTTGGGAATCGGCTCGTACCGCGTCTTTTTGCCTGTTTTTTGTGCCGTAACTCTGTACTGCAAATATATCTATAAATCAACAAATAACAATATAAAAGGCAACCTTTTTATTATGCCTGCAAAACGTTATGCCCATGCAGCATAATTCTACTAAAAAACTTTTTTTCGTGTCTACTTTCGAGCCGGTACATAGGGGCGAAAGGATTTTATAAATTTCCCTTTCGCCCCTATGTTATCCATATTCTGCTCTTTCTGAGTTTCTATCCGACCTCTAATTCTGCCTTAGAATTACGAGTTTTTGAGACGCCAGTATTTTTCTGGATTATTCTTTACAAACTTATCATACCATAAGATAAAATCACATAGTCCCATAGCAAGAGCTCGAAGCATATACGGAGAACCTCCGACATGAGGCAGGTAATTATCAAGATTCATGGCAATCTCTTCCCTTTCGGTTGAAGTGTGTACGGCACCACCTGTTTGGAAAACAGCTGCTTTCAGCCATTGCCCAAGTTGTTTTGGTAATAATGGCGTATCCGTTTTGCGCTCAACTTTTTCCCAAAACTTCTTTTCGCTTTCCGCGAGATTATCAATATTATCAGGCTGAGATGCTCCGAGAAAGAGGCTGCTCCAAGATAAATTAACGTTTTCCTTCGGGCTTTTCCCTATGACTATCGGCGGCAGAATACCCTTCTCGACCATATCGCGGAACAGATACTCCAGAGCCTTGCGAAGATCGACATAAAGCCTGTTGTAATCATTAGATGTGTCTCCAAAATGAATCGGTACGAGTAGCCGCATCAGATGAAATCCAACCGCATCAGCTAAGTCTAAACAATCAAGTGCATTGAAAACATCGGGATAAAGATTGCGTTCTATCGATAATTCATGGCAATGATATGTCACATAAGTTTTGATACGCTCGAAAAGGACACAACGTTCATTCTCTTCTTTGCCATTCCACATAACCTTGTCGTTTTTGGAGTAGAATCGACGGTTTGCAATACGCATCCAGTCATTATCCCACTCATTGTCTACAGGGATTAAATCGCGAATATCATCTTCGCCCTGACCTGAAAGGACATACCATGGAATTGTCCTCTTATTCCGCTCGGCGAGTTTTTCAATTCGACGAAATACATTAACGAGAAACCTATCGGCTTTATCGGCATCATCTTTTTCGTAACGGCACTTTGCATCCAGTATGATTGCATCCCACCGTTTGTAGTCTTCTTCCAGTGCAGATTCAGCATCCTTCCAACACGGGAAAGGACAAAGTTCAATTCCTGCTACCATCTCTGCCTCCCTCGGGTAGGCAGAGGTAATCATGGGGTCATTCTCGACCCACAAAACCTGTATGAGCTTGTTGTCGCGCATAGTTGTATAAGTTTTTTAGAATACAAAAATAGTTTCCAAATTAGTTTTCTCGAAGGTGAGTTTGTAAATCACAGGGAACTCTGCTTCGGGCTGTGATATGACCTCGACCGTTCCGAGTCCTTCCATCAGAGATTTAATTTCGAATCCGCCTTGTCCCGAATGAAGTGTACCATCCGCAGCATCTTCGTTAAGAGCTGTTGAAAACCCACTCATCAAAACATCTTCACCAGACACACCCGATTTCAACGGACGACCGTTATTGGCAATCGTAATCACGATTCCTCCATTTTCCGACGTCCAATCAAAACGGATTTCATTGTTTGTCGAGTCGGGAGTAAAGCCATGTGCTTTAGCATTGGCTACAATATTGTTGAAGATCCGTTCAAGCAACTTTTCGGGCGCATAAAATATGTGCAACGCATCCGTATGTTCATTCTTTATACCGCCAGTTTCATCATCAAAGTCAGGTATATCAGCCACATTGTTATAGCCCAGGTTCACCATTCTCACAGAAGGATCTGCGTGATTAGCAATATATTCGTTGATGAACTTGTAGGGATTGATTTCCGCGTCCTTTCCCCAGTCAGACTTTTCAAACCGTAAAGACTCGACTTGCCTTTGAAGAGTTGATACAGCATACTCAATGCTCTTCATCAGATTTTCTACGGTGATCGGGTTGTTACGGCCAATGATATCCGTCAGCTTGATACCCTCCTTGTGCTGCTCTGCAAACATCTTGAACACTTCCCAGTTTGAAGAAAAAGCGGAAAGAGTCTGAATCATCGCATGACGTATGCTGCGCACTTCACGCTTCTGTGAATCCAGCGTTTTTTGGAGTTCTTCCTCCAAGTTACCCATTTCAGATGAAAGCACATCGGAAATCAACTGTTCACGTTCCTCTGCAGTTTCAGGTACGGGGACAATAATTTGTCTAAGATCCAATCTGTTCAGGCGAGGAATATTTTCACCGGTCGTCTGTGCTTTTATTTGGTCGGACACTATTTTTGTTGATAGAACAGCGGCAAGGTATTTGGCACTAATACTTTCTTCAACAGGTCTAAATACCTTTACAAAATCGGAAGGAAATGCAATTTTCCCGGTAAATCCTTCGGTATAGACCGTTCGTATATTACCGTTGGCAATAGCCAGTATAACTGCGTTCTCCGGGACTTGTATTCGCTTTTTACTGGTTGACACCTTTTCGCCCTCAACTTTCGTAGGAATATATGGTTTACGGTGCATTGCCGCCGGAATCGATGACCCTGTGATAAAATATTCAGCAAAAATGTCTTTACCCCAACCAAGTTCCGGTATTTCTTCAACGAGCACCGATAGAGGAATACCATTTTCTGGCTTCGGAGTAAAATAGAAAAACGGTGTAAGATCCGAGCCAACTAAGTTTGCGTATGGTACGACAACGCCAGCCCGATCTCCATCTGGTTCATATCCTTCTTGAGTATCCTCAATGTCGGCTTCGAAGGCTTCCATGAAGCTCTCCAAATCAAAAGTCGTGGTCCGATACACGTTTTTGGCGAATCGAGTATGCCCGCTCGCATCGCCAAAATGAATTTCTTTATTCTCAACACCTTTCGTAAGCACTATGACTGCCTGAGCTGCAGATGAGCCTGTAAAAATATTGGAAGGAAGCATAACAACCGTAGAGATTGCTTTCTCCTCGATTAACTTTTCTCGAATGGATCGAACCCTGCTATCTTTACGGAAAAGGAACTCCGCAGAGACAATGCACGCCAGTTTACCGCCATCGGCCAATTTATCGTAGAGAACCCTTACTATATCCGATATTGCTTTATTTTCCTCATGAAGATAGACCGGAGAGGCAATGATAGCCGAGAATTTTTCGTTTGTCTTCATTCGCTCAAACGAATCAGCCAAAGCAATATCAGCCCGTTTATCAGCAAAATTCGCAAACAAACGTATTTGACCAAGCGCCCAAGTAGTTTGATTCAGTTCCTCGCCAACCACAGGGTTTGAAAGAGCAATGGCATACGAATTTGTCCCTGCAAATGGATTGTAAACAGTAACATTTTCAGGGAATGAAGCCATCTTGCACATAAAGTCAGTAACTTCCTGCGGCTGAATATCAACGATGTTTGTATAGGAATTCGCTTCCATTGCAAACAACTCATTAAGATGTTTTGAAAGGAAATTAAGCTCCTCTTGTGTGAGAATATCTCTCTTGAATTCGTATTGATTCAAAATATTCAGCACATCCTGCCGAACCCTATTTCCGGCAGCAATTCGGTAAGTTTCTGTAAGAAGACCAAGAAGACCAGACTTGTTAAGAAAGTTTCCTGAAATTATCTCGTACCGATTTACTAATTCGGTTACATCGTAACGAGTTTCTTCGACGTTGGCGATATTGAGCGACTGGTCTGCGGAAGTAGAGTTGTTTTTTTGCATAACTTAAAAGTATTTGTTTTGTTTCGATAGCGCAAAATTAATGGGGACTTTTGCAGTCATTCTTCAAAAGTCCATAATTTTTACAACTCTCTTTCATAATCTCAATAATTTCATTGCGCAGATGCTCCGGTTCAACCACTTCTACATCTTTGCCAAAACCAAGAATGATTGCTTCAAGTTCTTTATTAGGAATTACATCGATGGAAATCGTACGATTAATTTCATCGGTTTTCTGTGTATGATGAATAGGTTTTGCTGAAACGTACTGAAACCGCCTTTGTGTAAATTTAAGCACAACTCGCTCTACTTCTCCATGATTGGGAATAGTAATGCCTATTACATCGAAAAAATAGTCAAACGGATCTTCAATCAGAGAGTCAGGGATAAACCGTGCATTTATCGATTCGACATTCTTTATCCTGTCGAGAGCAAATACCGATATGTCTTTATACTCCGGATTATAACCAAGAATAAACCACCGGTTATTATATTGTTTGAGATAATATGGATGAATTACAGCATCAAATGCGGATTTTCCAAATGGTTCGTATGTAATCTTTATAGGCTGCTCATTGATAATGAAGTTGAATAGCTCCTTGAATCGGTCGATACCTCGTAAATCCACATTCGAATCAAAAGACAAGACATTCTTTTGAGTCTCCGATACCTTATATTTCTTTTTAAGTTTACGAATGATATCTGTCATCCAATCAAACTGAGGCATTCCGCGAAATGAAGCAAGCATATTCACCGTCGCCTCAAGTCCCATCAACTCATCATCTGTCAAATCCACGATTGAAAATCCCTCTTGCGAGTAACGATAATATTTTCGCTGACCATCTTGGTATGCGATTATCGGCGCTTGCATCGAAGGAGATAATTCCATTGCTTTCAAATCTGCGTAAACTTGACGTTTACTTACGGTTGTTTCTGTACTCAGTTCCTTAGTGAGATAATCGCAACAAGCCTTTTGCAAGTCCTCTATATAGTACTTGCGAGAAAAGTTACTCAGACACTTATCAAGGGCTTCATAACGTAATCGAGCGTTCTTGTTAGTAGCCACAATTATATAACCTTAGTCAGAATCCGCCAGTTGAAAGACCGGCCAATACCAATTGCCGGTTTACTTCGTATATCGGATTTCGCCGTCCCATATCTGTGTTTTGATCGTATGCCGAAAGCATTTGCTCCGCAGGCGCATTCATTGTTCAGATAGCTGCCGTAGTGACAGGCGCATTACCCCAAATATGCAGTATATCTTTAACGGCAAAGATAGTAAATTTGTACAGAAAATCAAGTTTTTGTATTATTTTCTGTTCCGGATTTCGCTTGTTATGCCTGTGGCCTAATAGACTTTACTTTCAAATTGACCTTCACTGAAAAAGGTTGTCACTTTTAGAGTGGTTAGTAACTCTGTACTGCAAATATAGCTATAAATCAACAAATAACAATATAAAAGGCAACCTTTTTATTATGCCTGCAAAACCTTATGCCCATGCAGCATAATTCTACTAAAAAACTTTTTTCGTGTCTACTTTTTCGAGCCAGTACACAGGCGACCTTCAACCGAATAAATAAACAAGAGTATATTTATTAAACTTTGACAAACTTATAGCAAACTTTTGATGTGATTGTGGCGAATATCTGAAGAATACGTACTATATTTGTGAAGTCTAACGTGCAAAAATAACCGTGTCGAGATTACCAACCCGGAGACCTGTTGCTTGTTGTAGCGCAAAACTACGGTCGTAAAAGTTTGTTTCACAATTCATTGATATTCGGATTGTTTATACGAATGAACTTGGTTGAACATATCGGCGCCGGCATTCCTCAATACCGGATAACAACATCGATATCGTTAGCCGCACTAATAATGTCAATAATAGCACTTATAATAAATGGATAATCTTAACCAATACCGTGAACTTGAACAGCTCTTGCGTAACGAGAGTGAGTTCTGTACAGAGGACGGGCATTTGTTGAAAAATGCCATAGTAGAGGCGGCTTTAGCTATGTGTCCCAAACTGCTGCGGTTGCTTATGTCTAATGAAGCATTACGCAAGAACTTCTTTGTCGATATCGATGGTGTTACAGTATTTGACAAAGTGAGATTTCAGAAGTTCGTGATGAACAAACGTTTTTTACCGGACAGCTATACAAGTTTCAAAAACAAAATAGGGCTGGTAGATGATAATGAAAACTTCATTGCGGATAGTCGTGAAATCGTATTGGCGTGGCCATATAAAGATTGTATTTTAGAAGGGGGTGCTACACGAGAATCAGAAAAACGGTCGGAGATTTTTTGGAATGAAATATTAGCACCAAATGAGATAAACCGTATATGCGAGCCAAAAGTGTTAACTAAATTCGAATATTTTGATGGCACAGGTCTGAATAATAAGGCTGGATGTATCGTTAAAGGAAACAATTTGTTAGTTCTTTGTTCTCTTTTGAAAAAATATAGAGGAAAAGTCAAAATGATATATATCGACCCTCCGTATAATACAGGGAATGATAGTTTTGCATATAATGATACATTCAATCATTCAACATGGTTAACATTTATGCGTAATCGTCTTGAAATTGCGAAAGACCTTCTTGCAGACGATGGTAGTATATTCGTTCAGTTAGATTGGAACGAAGTGCATTATTGTAAGGTGCTTATGGATGAAATATTTGGCCGTAATTGTTTTAGAAATGAGATTATTTGGTGTTATAATGGCCCCGGTTCACCCAATATGAAGCAGCTTAACAGAAAGCATGATAATATTCTTTGGTACTCAAAGAATTCTGAAAAATGGATATTTAATGGTGACGCTATACGCATGGAATCGGAAGTCCACCAAGGTGGGTTTAATGGAGAAATGAATGCAGATGTTAGTAATGATTATACGGAAAAGGGTAAAATCCCGGAAGATTGGTGGACATTATTTCATACAACAGAAGATCTTGAAAAAGAATTGAGGCAACTTTATAACAATGAGACATTCATAAAAGATGCAGATTGGTTTAAGGCAGCAGTTGCAGCTCGCATTCGGATTGATGGCAAGAAGAGAACCGGATATTTAACCGAAAAGCCCTATCGTTTATTGGAACGATTAATTAAACAATCCACAAATGAGAATGATTTGATAATTGACTTTTTTGCAGGGAGCGGTACAACCGGTTATGTGGCGAATTATTTAAATCGTAAATTTATATTGGTGGAACAATTAGATGATATCATATCATTAATAAAAAAACGATTTGAAAACGATAATGTTTATTACTGTGAACTGGCTACGGCCAATCAGAAGTTTATCGAACAGATTGAGAAGGCAAACTCTAATGCGGAATTGGCAAATATATGGAATGAAATGCAGCAATTCGGATTTTTGTCGTGGAAAATCCAACCTGAACAAATCAATGAATATGCTTCCGACTTTGCAGCTCTTTCACTGGATGACCAAAAACGTTTCCTAATCGAATGCTTGGACAAGAATCTACTCTATGTGCCTCTTTCGGAAATTGATAACGAAGAGTTCGGAATAAGTGATGAAGATAAAAAGTTGAATAAGGACTTTTATTCCGTAGATTGATATGGCAAAGGCACAGGCATTTAATATGGAAGATTTCTTGCGCAACAACCTGCAAAGCAAGTTGCGCGAAGAACTGGGTCGTAAAACGATTGAGGAGAGGACAAAATTGCCGGACTATTTACTCACATCGCTTAATCCCTCGATGCCTTTGCGTCCATATCAGGAACTGGCATTCAAGTATTTCCTGAACTATTGGGACAATGATTTCGACGACAAGCCGTTGAAACCGCATTTGTTGTTTCATATGGCGACTGGTAGCGGAAAAACACTTATCATGGCCGGCCTTATTCTCTATCTTTACACAAAAGGATATCGTAATTTCCTATTCTTTGTAGGCAGCAGCAATGTTGTAGGTAAGACAGAGGACAATTTCTTTAATCCAGCATCTCCCAAATATCAGTTTGCCCCATCTGTAAACATCGATGGTAAACAAGTGGAGATTCGCCGTGTAGATAACTTTCAAGGTGCAGATGAGAACTGCATCAACTTTTGTCTGACGACCACACAGGGTCTGCATAGCGACCTGAATACGCCCAAGGAAGGCGGCGTCAGCTATAATGATTTCAGCAGCAAAGGTCTGGTATTGATTTCAGATGAAGCCCACCACATGAATAGCGCTGCAAAGAAAGGTATTGATGTTGCAGAACAATTTAACCTGTTTAACGCAGATGATTTTGAACCATCTGATGACTGGGAGACAACGGTTATGCGCATATTTCATCGCTCTTCGGAAGATGATCTGTCTAACGTCTTGCTGGAATTTACGGCGACGGAAGATTTTACAGACCCCAATATCGCAGATAAGTATGCGGACAAGATTATATTTGACTATCCACTGAAGAAATTCCGAGAAGACGGCTATTCAAAAGATATCGCTGTTGTCCAAAGCGATGCGACGCCAGTGGAACGAGCGATTCAGGCTATCATATTGAGTCAATATCGACGAAAATTATTTGCATCAATCAAACAGAATGTGAAACCCGTGGTGATGTTCAAATCAAAGACAATAGCCGAAAACAAAAATTTCCACGATGAATTTATTGATGTCGTTAAGAATTTGACCGTTGATACCTTACGGCGAATTCGCTCTCACGCGAACAACGATATACTATCAGCGTTTAGTTACTTCGAAGAGAAAGGTATCACCGGTGAAAACCTTTTGCTTGAATTGCAAGAGGATTTCAAAGATGATAATCTGCTTTTGGTTGACGGTAATAATATCACTCCCGAAAAACAAACATATCTCAACTCATTGGAAGCGAAAGACAACGAATATAGAGCTGTATTTGCGGTCGATATGCTGAACGAAGGATGGGATGTATTGAATCTATATGATATAGTGCGCTTGTATGATACCCGCGATGCCAATTCAAATAAGCCGGGCAAGACAACAAATGCAGAAGCGCAGTTAATCGGTCGTGGAGCTCGTTATATGCCATTTTCGGTGCCGGTAACGGCACTCAACACCAAACAGACAGAAACGACAGACACTATTGGCAACGACCAAGTCAATGCGTCTGTTCCGGTGAACGCCAGAAAATTCGATAATGATCTTTCCAACCGGTTAAGGGTATTGGAAACTCTGCACTATCATAGTTCTCACAACCCCAAATATGTGCAAGAATTGAAAACGGCTCTTACAAATTCAGGAATCATCGCGCCCAGAAGCCGCGAGGTTTCCGAAAAATTGAAAGACAGTTTTAAGAAAACGAGATTTTATACTGAAGGGTATGTGTTTGCTAATGAACAGGAAAGATATATTCTTAATGAGAAAGTAACAAGTATCGGAGCCGCTATATTAGATAGGGAATATTCAGTGCGTGTCAAAAGCGGTGATATGGAGCAAAGTTCTGCATTCAGCAAAACAACAGCCCAAGACAATGCTGCCTTACAGCAAAAACTGGAATTTCTCGGTGATTTTAGTAATCATATAATTAGAGCTGCCATTAACAGATTTCCCGAGTTGGTCTTTCGTTCATTGTTAGGATATTTCCCTAACTTGAAATCTGTGAGGGAATTCATTGAGAGTGAAGCATACTTATCAAAAATACGAGTGAAAATCATTGGGCAGGAAGCGGTGGTTAATAACTTATCTCCAAAAGAACAGCTTAATGTGGTTATTGAGGTTCTTCGTCAGATAATACCGCTGCTTGCAAAAGGAGGGATCGGCACTCGCGGAACAAAAGAGTTCAAAGGGCGTATGGTGCGAGATGTGTTCAAAGACCATACTTTCAAAGTCTCTGAGGGGACTGAAAATAAAGAAGAAGGAACATCGATCAAGACAACGACAAATACGCTTCTGCGTTTTGATGTTGATAATGCTGAATGGTATGCCTATGATGATAATTTCGGTACAGATGAAGAGAAATATCTCATCAAATACATTGAAAGTATCATAGATAAGCTGCAAAAGAAGTACGATGATATTTATCTTGTCCGCAACGAAAAGGACTTAAAAATATATGATTTTGAATCAGGCAAAGCCACCGAACCGGATTTTGTGTTATTTATGAGACGCAAACACGAGATCGGAATCTATGATAATATTCAGATATTCATTGAACCCAAAGGGCAACATCTCAGAGGGACTGATGCATGGAAAGCCGAATTCGAGAAAAAAATTCATGTAGATGGTTATATTCAGTTCCATACACAAAATCAAAATTTTGAGATATGGGGTATGCCATTCTATACTGAATCCATGAAACAAGAATTTGACGATGCAATAAAAGAAAATTTTGAGATATGAATCAAAAGATAGCAGAAAAGCAAAGGCGGCGATAAACCTTGCGTATAAATCGTCTCAGATTATTAAACTCAAACAATGTTTAGAAGTTAGAACAACGAGGTAATGCGAGTGTGTCTGTTCACTTTGAGTATGATGCTGATTTTGTTAATAAAGAACTGAGCCCTCTCCCATTATGATGCCCATGCGTCCGGGGCGAGTTTCTTCTTTTGGGAGCCTCGATCGAAATATTTATTGGATATTTGACACATTATAGGTTCTATCGCTTGGAATTTCAGAAAAACATTATCTTTACAAATGATATTATTATATCAGTAGTATTGATGTTTTTCGAGCAATGAATAATATATTATCTGTTATTGATAAAATGCCGCAGGACGTGGCGGTGCGCATAGCCCGACAGGTGAAGGCGCGGCGGCTGGAAATGAATCTGACGCAGGAAGGATTGTGTGTACGTGCCGGCATCAAACTGCCTACATACCGGAGATTCGAGCGGACGGGAGAAATATCGCTGCGCGGGCTGTTGCAGATTGCATTTGCACTCAATGCGCTGCGGGATTTTGAATCATTGTTTGCGCAGCGGCAGTATCAATCGCTCGATGATGTACTTGCTGAAAGCAATGTGAAACGAAAACGGGGCAAGAAAAATGAATAATATCAAATCTGTTGAAGTCCGGTGGGAGGATCGAACGGTCGGTCGTCTGGCACGGGGCTCTTTCGGCTCGTAATCCTCGACGAGTTCTGGCAGCGACCGCTCGTTGATTCGGAATCCGAAGGGCGTAAAGTCCATTGCGCGGAGGTGCAGCGATTCGACTTTGCTGATCTCTTTGTCATCTTTGTCTTTCTCGATCAGTATCACCGTTTCCGCTTTGTTGTTCAGTTCCGTGCCGATATGTCCGCGCGCATTCTCGTCGCCTTTGTTCTAATAGAGAATTATGTCCGTGCTATGGTAATTAGAAATCGTTATTGAAATCTATTTTAGTATGTGATAACTTTCCCAATTGCAAATATATACAGAGGCTATATTTTTTAACAAATTAATCTATCGCAATTCTGGTATCATTTTCAAGTATTCGTATATTTCATTAACAGATATATTAGATTTAAGCATATTGACTATTTCTAATGCCTTATAATACTCAAATTTAGTAATGTCTCGCTTGCTTGTAATTAGCTTTTGAGTTAATTCATACTCAAAATAATCATAGAGTGTTATAGAAATTCTTTTCTTTTGTATACCATAATATTTTATCACCAAATTTAACAATTTGATATGAATTGTGGGCATATAAACCGAACCGTTGGTAATTTTATTTGATAGATTATCAAATATCTTTAATTGCAATTTACCTTCTTCTACTGCATTTGGATTGCAGGTTAGTTCTTCTGGATATGTTATTACTCTATTTGGTAATTCAGAATTCGTTTTTTCAATGTATTTATTTTTGATAGTTTTAATTATTAGTGTATGGTCGGTTTTCTGCTTTAATTGATTGATAATATCTATCGCTATCTCGCATTCATATCGCGTAGTTCCTTTAATCGCTGTTTCTTTTTGATTGGTAAGTTCTCTATTGGCAAATGTATATAAATCTTCGCCACAGAACACACCTTTATCAATATACTTTCTATAATAACTACTAATTTTGTGAATCGCTCTTTGGAGTGATTTATTTAAATCTGTTTTTTCACATTCTTTTAAAAACTTGGAAACTTCGTCGCATTGATTAAGCCCCTCTTTGCGAACGTCCAATACTTGTAGTTTTTCTCTATTTCTTTCCTGTCGCTCTAATTTATTAGATTTAGTAATATATTTCGGTTTATGACTTCTGAATAAATCAAAAATACTGACAGTTGTTAGATTATAAACTTTATTATATGCTGATTTTTTTGAATTCTGTGTAATAGCTCTTTCCTTTTTGACTATACCCCGGCAAAATGACCTTTTTAAGAGCGCGTGTTGCTGCACCTCTTGTCATAGCAGACAAACTTCGTTTAAACGAAGGCGTCTGAACCCAAATTTCATCTTTGAATCTAATTTTCGCGAAAATAAGAATCTTTTGGTAAATAAAAAAAATTGCGAATCAAAATAGTTATGGCTGTTTCGACCCTCTCACTTGCCGATGCAGTAGGTATATATAGTTGATTATAAGTATAATACGCCTTAAATGATAGAAAAATTTTGAGGCATGAAAAATTTGTTGAAAAAATTTGCTTTGGTAGCTCTTTTTTAACAATTTTTAAGGAGCTTTTTATGTACAACGGGATATGTTGCCTCGAATCACCCAACAAGCCTTCGATGGTTGCACGTGGTTATTTCGCCTTTCATTTCTCCGAGATTATAGATAGTTTCGCCTATAACAGGACTCTCCCACTCCGTTCGACGGTCGCAACAGAGGACAAAATTAAATCCCGATAAGCGGGGAGAAAAAGAGAATTTCTTTTTCTTTCCCTGAATTTGACTTTATTATTCGTGAACATATAGAACGTCAATAAAGTCAAGTTGGAGATTAAATTGTCACTAAATTTTCGTTTATTCTGTACTTAATATATAATAAAAATCAAAATTCAGCACGATATAAACGAATTTTGATTATTTTTGCGCGCGGATACGAATTTGACAACGCTATGATAATAGGCAGAAAGAGAGAACAACAAGAGCTATTAAAGGCTTACGAATCGGAATAT
>CANQAM010000005.1 GCA_947589325.1 uncultured Bacteroidales bacterium
CCGGGGACACAAGGATTTTCAGTCCTTTGCTCTACCAACTGAGCTATGGCACCATGTATTTTGCGGTGCAAATATAGCACGTTTTTTGCAACGCTCCAAGTTTTCCCGCAAAAAATTTTTATGGGATTTTTCCGCTGTTTCGGAAAGTGCGGCGCTTCTCATAAAAACGGCACATCATATCTGTCTATTCGAAAAGCATCTCTTCATATATTTCCCAATATTTTCGGGCGCTATTCTGCCATGAAAAACTTCGGGCGTATCGTTTTATTTCTTCCGCATCTTTTCCGCCGGAATAAAAATGCGTTATTCCTTCGGCGAACTCTTTTTTCATCGAATCTCTATCAAAATTCTTATTGAAATAATATGCGTATTCCTTTCCTATCTCCGGCAGACTCGTATGGCACGAAAGAAACGTCGGCTTGCCATAAGCCATAGCTTCCAACACCGGCAATCCGAATCCCTCGGCTATCGAAGGAAACACGAATGCCTTACAATGACTGAGATACCAATGTTTATGTTCTTCGGATACAGGACCGATGACATGCACTCTTTCGCTCACACCATACAAGGCGGCTTCATTCATGATTTTTGTTTCGTATTCGGATTTATTCCCCGCTATAATCAAGTGGAAATCATTGTTTTGCAACAGGCAAGGGAGGGTGTGAAAATTTTTCTTCGGAAGAATGGCACTTATCGAAAAAAGAAATTCTCCGTCGGGTTTATATTCCGGCTCCACAATTTTCCCTTCATACAAGTTACAGCCGTTATATACGACATCTATCTTCTTACTTCCTGTGTCGATATGTGCCAACAAATCTTGTTTGCAAAACTCGGATATGACAGTTATTCTGTTTGCTCTGTCGATAAGATGCTGTATTTTTCGTAAATATTTTTGCTGCTTTTGCTCTGTCTTTTCGTAAAGAAAATTCAAATCATGCACAGTGAGCAACAGTTTGCCGTCTCGCGGGACATATTGTGTCAATTGGTGGGTCGCATGCCATAATCGGCAATTCGCCGGCGCATCGAATCCGAATTTGTCGAACAACCGTTTTTTTCTGTAATATACATCATCACCCCATCTTTTCGCTATCTTCTGCGGAATATAGAAACCCAAATCTTCTGTATGCGCATATTTTTCTTTCAACAAAGAAGCCGCGAGCCTATCACAAAAATAATACAATCCCGTAAAGGGATAATTCATTCTTTCACAATCGACAACAATCATTTTTAATGCTATTTCCGCTTTATTTGTCAAAATTTTTGTACTTTTGCCGCAATACCAAACAAGCACACATGAATTATAATATCGCTTTTTACCACAAAAATTTCACCTTCGGCGGTGGAGAAAGAGTAACCTTAAATACCGCCCAATATCTTCAGGGCAAAGGTAATCACATTTACATTTTTTGCAAAAACTTTGCCAAAGAAAAATTGCCGGAATCGGAAATTCCTAATTATACTGATACTGAAACCGGAAATGTCGTTATTCTCAGAAAAGACAATGAAAAAACGATTATTGCAAATTGCCTCGCAAAAAAAATCGATTTTCTGATTATTCAAGGTTTTTGCCATATCGATGTACGAAAAATAAAATCGGCTCTTTCTCACACGAAAATCATTTATTGCAATCACGGCTCCCCCTTTTGGGAAATTACCAACAAGATAGAATGTAAAAGATATAGAAAAAATAATTCTTTCGGGAACATTCTGCTCTATTATCTGATAGATGCGCCCAAAATATTCTGCGGCGTATACGAGAGGAGATTCATGAAAATCTATCATAAGATTTATACGTTTTCCGACGCTTATGTCACTCTTTGCGAAGCTTATTCCGAAGAAATACGGACTCGCCTCCGGCTCCAAAATTCCGATAAATTATATGCTATCAACAACCCTGAAAAAATAGCCGACGCAAATCTCGATAAAGAGAAAATCGTTCTGTATGTCGGAAGACTGACTTATGCCGACAAAAGAGTAGACCGGCTCCTTTCGATTTGGCATAAAGCCGGCTCGGCAACGACCGGGTGGAAACTCATCATCGTAGGCGACGGGAAAGAGAAAAAACGGTTGGAATCGCAGGCCGAATCTCTAAATCTCTCCAATGTATTTTTTGCCGGATTTTGCAATTCCCCGCAAAAGTATTATGACCGTGCTGCCGTTCTTTGTCTGACCTCCACTTTTGAGGGTTGGCCGCTGGCGCTTACCGAAGCCCAGACAAACGGGGTGATTCCCATCGCTTTCGGCTGCACCGAAGGGGTGAAAACCATTCTCGCCCCGAACGGGGAAAACGGCATTTGCATCGAGCCGTTCGATTTGGACACGTATGCGAAAGAACTGTCCTCTTTGCTGCTCGACGAAAACCGCCGTCGGCACATACAGCAAAACGTTCTCGTAAAAAGATTGGAATACTCTCCGGAAAAGACCGGCGAAAAATGGATTGCCTTACTCGACACTCTTGCCGAAAAGAAATAAAAACTTACAACAATTTATCATAAAGGGCCGTGAGTTTTGCTGCAATGGCCTCTTTTGAAAAAATTTTTACATATTCTTTTCCGGAAAGAACCATGGCCGCCGCCATTTTTTTATCATTCAATATCCGGCATATCGCCTCGGCAAGGGAATGACTGTTGTCCGGTGAAACATAGAGAGAGTCCGGGCCACCCGCCTCTTCGAGGCACGAACCGGTTGCCGCAACGACCGGAACGCCCACCGTCAGCGCTTCTACGACAGGTATTCCGAAACCCTCGAAAAAAGAAGGATAAACCATCACTTCCGCCTGTTTGTAAATAGCCGGCAAATCTCCCAGCGGCACCCGATGAAACAGGTGTATCCGCGACGCCAAACCGGCATTGCAGGCTTGGCGCAGCACGTTTTCCGAATACTGCGTGGCACGCCCCACAGCGACGACATGCACATCGGCCGGCAAATACGCCAACGCCTCGACTATCGCCTGCAAATTCTTTCGCGGCTCCAGCGTACCGACCGTCAGTATATACCGTGTCGGCAAGTCATATTTCCGAACTATTCTATGGCGTTGTTCCTCCGGCACGGGCTCGGAAAATATTTCATTGCAACCTTGATATATCACCTCTATTTTATCGGGAGCTATATGAAAACGCTCGACAATATCCCGTTTGGTACATTCGCTCACGGCGACTATTTTGTCGGCACACCGGCAGGCACGGGCAAATTTCCATTTATAAATCCGCCGGTCTATCGGATTATAAAATCGAGGATACCGTAAAAATATAAGATCGTGTATCGTTACGACACTCTTGATGCCAGAACGTTCGATGCCTATCGGCAATTCATTGCTCAATCCATGAAATAACCGTATGCCATCACGACGCAAATCTTCTATCATTGCCCAAGAGCGCCATAAAGACGAAAAGCATCGCCATATTTTCTTTTGAGGCATCTGCGACGAAACATCTTCACAGGCAAGCAAGGCATCGTACTCCGCATTTTCTTTACGTTTCGGAATATACATACGCCATTGCGCCTTATACGGTGAATGAGCCAATGCGCCGATGATAAAGCGGCTGTAATTTCCCAATCCTGTACGATTGGCATTTGCCCTCTTGGCATCGAAGCCGATGATTTTCTTATTCATATCGTTTTTTATTTTCGGCCGAAATCGGCGGGGACTTCGCCCCACTCGCGGGTTTCCCATTTGACGATGCGGTTGGCATACGTGTTTTCGCGCAGCCATTTTTCGGCGCGGGCTATGAGGTCGAATACGGGGGCATTGCGGTCGGTATGCGCCAATTTCGTCTTGCATTGCTTCGCCCGCACCCACGCTATGGCGTTGCGGCTGTCGGAGCAGACGGTCATGCCGCTGCCTTTCTTTTTCAGAAGAGCCAGCGCATGCACCAACGCCAAAAATTCGCCGACATTGTTCGTGCCGTCGGCAAACGGCCCTATCCGGAATATTTCCTGCCCCGTGCGCACATACACGCCGCGATACTCCATCGTTCCGGGATTGCCGAGACAGGAGGCATCGACCGCCAGCGTATCGAGCGCCCATTCGGGTATTTTTGCGGCAGCGGCACGGGCGGACGTTTCGCTCTTCGGACTCGCAGAATACGCGGTGTAGCCGTTTTCGAACGCTGCTTCCGCCTCTTCTTTGGTGGAAAAACTTTTATATTTTGCCGACGGATAGTTTTTTACCTGCAAGCGACACTCCGTCCACGAAGTATAAATGCCCGGCGAAACGCCGTCCCATACCACGTAATATTTCGGTTTATCCATGCCTGTAAAAATTTTTATGCACAAAAGTAAGGATATTTATTGACTTCTGCACAAAAAATCCTATTTTTGCCGATGCTATATCGAAAGCATCGCAGGGTAAACATGAAACGCATTTTTCTAATCGGATATATGGGAGCGGGCAAAAGCACGCTCGGCAAAACGCTGGCGCGAAAACTCAACATCGCATTCATCGACCTCGACCGCTACATCGAATGCCGCCTCCACAAAACGATTCCCGAAATTTTTTCGGAAAATGGCGAAAGCGCGTTTCGTGTTCTCGAAAAAAATCTACTGCACGAAGTGTGCGATTTCGAAAATGTGGTCATCGCCGGCGGCGGCGGAACGCCTTGTTTCTTCGACAACATCGACTACATAAATGCACACACGACCTGCGTCTATCTGCAAACTTCGGTCGATGAACTGTTTGAGCGACTGAAAAAATATCGGGATTCACGCCCCCTGCTGCAAAGCAAAAACGACGAAGAATTACGCGCATTCATCGAAAAAAATCTCTCTTCGCGAGAAAATTTCTATAAACAAGCTACCATACATTTCGACACGGGAAGATTAGCAACCTCGCAAGAAATAACGGCAAGAACCGAGCAATTAGCTCAAATTATTTTCAATAAAAGCGACAATAAGTAAGATTTTTCTTCCCTTTATTGCCAAAATGTCGATTTTTTATTTTCTTTGCCCCGTTCAAATAAAAGCCATTCCACACATATTAAAACAGACACTATGTCAGAAGAAACAAAAGTGAACGTATTGGAAAAAGTGGTCGTCCGCTTCTCGGGCGACTCCGGCGACGGTATGCAGCTTGCCGGCAATCTTTTCTCCAACCTCTCCGCCGCTATCGGGAACGAAATCTCTACTTTTCCCGATTATCCGGCAGAAATTCGCGCCCCGCAAGGGACATTGGGCGGCGTATCGGGATTCCAAGTGCATATCGGGAAAGGCGTCTACACGCCCGGCGACAAAGCCGACGTACTCGTAGCCATGAATCCTGCCGCGCTCAAAACCAACATCAAGTACGTGAAACCGACAGGTATCGTGATTTTCGATACCGACTCTTTCCAAAAAAGCGACCTCGAAAAAGCAGCATTCGCCACAGACGACCCGTTCAAGGAGCTGGGCATCGTGCAACAGCTCGTACCCGTCGCCATCTCGTCGATGGTCAAAGATTCGCTGGCAGATTCGGGGCTTGATGCCAAAGCCGCCCTGCGCTGCAAAAACATGTTTGCGCTCGGACTCGTATGCTGGCTTTTCGACCGACCGCTCGACCAAGCCGAACACCTGCTCCACAATAAATTCGCCAAGAAGCCGTCGGTGCTCGAAGCCAACGTCAAAGTCATGACCGACGGCTACAACTACGGACACAACATTCATGCCTCCGTATCGACCTGCCGCATCGAAACCGCCAACGTGAAAAAGGGCATATACACCGACATCACCGGCAACCGTGCAACGGCTTACGGGCTCATCGCCGCATCGGAAAAGTCGGGCCGCCCGCTTTTCCTCGGCAGTTACCCCATCACCCCCGCCAGCGACATTCTGCACGAACTCGCCAAACGGAAAGACCTCGGCGTGAAAGTGGTGCAGGCAGAAGATGAAATTTCGGGCATCTGCACCGCTATCGGCGCCAGCTTTGCCGGCAATTTGGCCGCGACTTCCACATCGGGACCCGGACTCGCACTGAAAAGCGAAGCCATAGGTCTCGCCGTCATGGCGGAACTGCCGCTGGTCGTCATCGACGTACAACGGGGCGGCCCCTCCACCGGTCTGCCCACCAAGTCGGAACAGACCGACCTGCTCCAAGCGCTCTACGGACGCAACGGCGAGTCGCCTGCCGTCGTGCTGGCGGCCTCCACGCCGACAAACTGCTTCGACATGGCTTTCGAGGCTGCAAAAATAGCCCTCGAACACATGACGCCGGTAATTCTGCTCACCGACGCTTTCATCGCCAACGGCTCGTCGGCATGGCGCATTCCCGACATGAACGAATATCCCGACATCAAACCCAACTACGTGAAGCCGGAAATGCTTGCCGACAACTGGAAGCCCTACAAACGCGACCCCGAAACATTCGTCCGTTATTGGGCGATACCGGGCACGGAAGGGTTCATGCACCGTCTCGGCGGTCTCGAAAAAGACTGCACGACGAGCGCCATATCCACCGACCCAGCCAACCACCAGAAAATGACGAACCTGCGGCAGGCGAAAATAGATTACATCGCCACGTGCATTCCCAAGCTCAACGTACAGGGAAATCCCGATGCCGACCTGCTCGTCGTAGGCTGGGGCGGCACATACGGACACCTCTATTCCGCCGTCAGCGAACTGAATGCCGAAGGCAGAGCCGTCGCTCTTGCACACTTCAATTACATCAACCCGCTGCCCGCCAACACCGCCGACGTACTGAAACGCTACAAAAAAGTGGTTGTCTGCGAACAAAACAACGGACAATTCGCCACGCAGCTGCTCTCGAAAGTACCCGGACTCTCCGTTTCGCGATTCAACCGCGTACAGGGACAGCCGTTCATGGTGAGCGAACTGAAAGAGCATTTCATCAAATTTATGGAGGAATAGAGCAATGGACAACAAAGTATATACAGCCAAAGATTATAAAAGCGACCAATATGTGCGCTGGTGTCCGGGTTGCGGCGACCACGCCGTCGTAAACACGCTGCAAAAGGCAATGGCGGAGCTGGGAATACCCCCGCACCGGATAGCCGTTATATCGGGTATCGGCTGCTCCTCGCGCCTGCCCTACTACATGAACACCTACGGATTTCACACCATTCACGGGCGCGCTGCCGCCATCGCCACCGGCGTGAAAACCGCCAACCCCGAATTGACCGTATGGCAGGTGAGCGGCGACGGCGACTGCCTCGCTATCGGCGGTAACCATTTCATTCATGCCCTGCGCCGGAACATCGACCTCAACATTTTGCTGCTAAACAACAAAATCTACGGACTGACCAAAGGGCAATACTCCCCGACGAGCGACCGCGGAGCCATTACGAAATCGTCGCCCTACGGTACGGTGGAAGACCCCTTCGTGCCGGCAGAACTGACTTTCGGCGCTCGCGGACACTTCTTCGCCCGCTCCATCGACGTCGATCTCGAAGTAGCCAAAGAGTGTATGGTGGCTGCCGGTCGCCACAAAGGTGCCGCCGTCGTGGAGATTCTGCAAAACTGCGTCATCTTCAATGACAAGATTCACAGCTTCGTCGCCGACAAGGAATTTCGTGCCGACCGCACCATTCACCTGCAACAAGGCAAAAAAATGATTTTCGGCAAGAACAACGACAAAGGTCTCGTACTCGACGGCTACACGCTCAAAGCTGTAACTATCGGCGAAAACGGTGTAACCCTCGACGACATTCTCACCCACGACGCCACGACGCCCGACAACTTCCTGCACCAGCGTCTGGCAATGATGGACGGACACGAACTGCCGCTGGCTGTCGGTGTGATACGTGCAGTGGAATTTCCGACATACGACCGCGAAGTCGAAGCGCAAATCGAATCGATACGTTCGAAAAATCCGACAAAAACGCTGCGTGAACTTCTGCTCTCCGGCGAAACGTGGGAAGTGAAATAAATCGATTCTACATAAAAAAGGGGAACGCCGTTTGTTGCGTTCCCCTTTTTCGTATCATTGCTTTTACCTATAAATAAGCGTTGAAAGCACGGATTCATCGAAAATTTCGTTCGCGACCTCCAGCAGCTGCGATGCCGTTACCGCCTCGATGCAGGCGATGGATTCCTCCAACGATTCGTATTTGCCGTATCGCAAAAAAGATTTCCCCATACCCAACGTCGTCGTTTCGTTGCTCTCCGTACCGATAGCCATTTGTCCGATAAGCTGCCGTTTGGCATTTGCCAGCTGCATGACGGTAAGCGCATTTTCCCGCAGGCGGCGCAACTCCCGATGCAAAATATCCAGACAAGCCTCCGCCTTTGCGGGGTCGGTGCCGAAATAGACGGCAAAGACGCCCGTATCGGTATAATTCGTTACCGACGATTCCACCGTATAAACGTAACCTTTCCTTTCCCGCAGAGCCACATTGAGGCGGCTGTTCATACCGGGACCGCCGAGCAGGTTGTTCAACAAGAACAACGCGAAACGCCGTTCGTCGAACAAGTGGCAGGCTCGGCTGCCCACCAAGGCGTGCGCCTGATGCGTATCGATGCGCCGTGTCTTCGAAAACGGAGTGAAACCGGCGGGGGCAGTACGGACGAGCGGCTCGCCGGAGGCATCGTCGGCATCGCCCATATAGCGATTCAACGTCGATAAAACGCGATGAAACGGCACGGCGCCGAAAAAGAAAAAAACCAGCCGCGACGGAATGTAATGCTGCTGCAAAAAGCGTCGTCCCGTTTCCGAAGTAAAAGAGACAAGCGTCTTTTTGTCCCCCAAAATAGGGTGCCCCAGCGCGTGCGCAGGAAAAAGCAAATCCTCGAATTCATCGTATATCGCTTCTGCCGGCGTGTCCTTGTAGGAATTTATTTCGTCGAGTATCACCTCTTTTTCGCGGACGACCTCCGCCTCGGGAAACTGCGAATGACGTATCAAGTCTGCCATTAGTTCCACCGCCCGCGACAGATGCTCATTCAAAAAAACGGAATATACGACCGTTTCTTCTTTCGTCGTATAGGCATTCAATTCACCGCCGACATTTTCCATGCGGTTGAGAATGTGCCACGAACGGCGCCGCTTCGTACCTTTGAACAAAAGATGCTCCACGAAATGCGCCAAACCCTCCTCGCCCTTTCTTTCATCGCGCGTCCCGGCATCGACGACAAATCCGGCATACGAAACCGCCGTAGAGCCTTGCCGATAAACGATACGCAAGCCGTTAGGCAATGTATATGTCTGACAATCGGTCATTCTTTTTTCCTGTTTTTCGGCGACAAAAATACGACAAAAACCGCGACCCGAAAAGAAAAGCAGGGTTTACTGTAATAAAAAAGGAAAAAAAATGAACCACGTATCGGAAAGATTCCGTATCTTCGTAACATCATACAAGAACAACCGTCATGACTTCGAGGATAAACATACAATCCATTCTGCAACAGGAAGCACAAGCAATATTGAACATTCCCGTAAACGAACAGTTCGACAAGGCAATCGCACTCATTACGGAACAGGTACACCGCAAAAAAGGCAAACTCGTAACTAGCGGTATGGGAAAAGCGGGACAAATAGCCATGAACATCGCCACCACTTTCTGCTCCACGGGCACACCTGCCGTATTTCTTCATCCGAGTGAAGCACAGCACGGCGACTTGGGCATCTTGCAGGAAAATGACATCATGCTGGTCATTTCCAATTCGGGAAAAACGCTCGAAATACTCGAACTTCTCACGCTGGCAAAACGTTTATATCCCGACCTGCTGTTCATCGTCATTACCGGCAACGACCGCAGCGAACTGGCGCAAAAAGCCGACGTATGCCTCTACACCGGCGCTCCGGCCGAAGTGTGCCCGCTCGGGCTTACGCCAACCACCTCCACCACCATGATGACCGTCATAGGCGACATATTGGTGGTAGGCGTCATGCAGACGACCGGCTTCGATGCCGCTCAATACGCCCTGCGGCACCATGGCGGCTATTTGGGACAACGCTCCCGCCAACAATGCCCAAAAGACCCGAAAGAATAAGAATATGCGAAAAGTCATCGGCATCGGAGAAACCATCTTCGACATCATTTTCAAAAACAATGTTCCGACCCGTGCCGTGCCGGGCGGCTCGACGTTCAACAGCATGATTACGCTCGGACGCATGGGCGTCCCTGTGCACTTCATCACGGAAGTGGGCAACGACAAAATCGGGAACATGATTCTCGACTTCATGCACGACAACAACCTGACGACCGAAAATGTCGATGTTTTCGACGACGGACACGCCCAGTCACCGGTATCGTTGGCATTCCTCAACGACGATAACGATGCCCAATACGTATTCTACCAACAATATCCTGAAAAACGGCTCGATTTCGCATGGCCTATCGTCGAAGCCGGCGACCTGCTTATTTTCGGTTCATATTACGCCGTCAATCCGCAGCTGCACGACAAAATAACCGAATTTCTCGCCTACGCCCGCGAGCAAAAAGCCATTATTTATTACGATGTGAATTTCCGAAAGACGTATGCCCATGAGGCCATGCGCATCATGCCGGCTTTCCTCGAAAACCTCGAATATGCCGACATCGTTCGCGGTTCGGGCGAAGACTTCGAAACACTGCTCAAAGAGAGTTCTCCCGAACGCATCTACCGCAACCACATCTCTTTCTACACCCCGAATTTCATCTTCACCGACGGCGGAAAAGGTGTAGATATTTTCTGCAACGCCGGCAGCCGACACATCGACATACCCCCGATAAAAACGGTGAGCACCATCGGCGCCGGAGATAATTTTAACGCAGGTACACTTTTCGGATTGCTGTGCGACAACGTATCGCACGACGAGATAAACGAGCTGTCGCTCACCCGCTGGTGCGAAATAATAAAGCACGGGATTGCCTTTGCATCAGAGGTTTGCCAATCATACGACAATTACGTTTCCAAAGAATTTGCAGCAGCTTATCCGCGATAAATCCGGCATCTGAAAAATCTTTATCCGAACTAATATTCCTTAAAGGAATTAAAGTTTCTTTTTCGGAAAAAAGAAATTTCTATTTTTGCTTTCAGGAAAATAGAAATGAAACATACGTTGAAATTTTGGTCGTTTTTGGTCGCACTCTCGCTGACGGCTTGCACCTCGCAACCCGAGATAGAAACGTTATGCGAAGATTTGGGGGCATGCCATTACCTTATAAAATGGGACATCTTGCCCGAAACGAAAGGCAGCGTAAAAATATTCGTATCTTCCGACCCCGAAAACTTCACGACACAGGAGCCGGTAATGCAAGTTCCTATTTCCGAAAAAATCTGTAAATTGCATCTCGACGGCAAACCGGATATACGTTATTACTTTCTGCTGCGTTTCAACCGCCGGTACGACCGCATTGTCGCTGCCCGCACACCTCACAAAATAGAAGGCAATTTCCGCGACATCGGAGGTTACAAAACCGCTGGGGGAAAAACCGTGCGGTGGGGTGCCGTATTTCGCACAGGTGTCATACCCCCGCTCGACGAGGAAAGTATACAAAAATTCCAAAGTCTGCATATCTGTACATGGATTGACTTCCGCGACTCCGTCCGTTACATCGAACCGGACTCTGTATTATGCCTCCAACAGGTACGCCATTTTCCCATCAACCTCATCACCTCGAGCAGCATCTATGAACAACTCGGCAATGAAACGCTGCGACGGGGCGATGCCAACATTTTCATGCAAGACCTTTTCATGTCCCTTATCGAGAAGGGAAAACCGATTTATCGGGAAATGTTCGGGCTGCTCACCGAGAAAGAAAATTATCCCGTCGTTCTCTGCGACAAATACGGAAAAGATTACGTAGGCTTCGCCACGGCCCTGCTACTCTCTGCACTCGACATTCCGGAAGAAACGATATACCGCGATTTCCTTCTCAGCAACCGGCACCTCGACCGTAAAGCCATTCGCATCGACTGCAACGAAAGCACCAACGACACGCAAGAGGCCGCCACAGCCCTGATGACCACCCAGAAACAACAACTCGCCTGCGCCATACAACGCATCAAAAAACAGTATGGCAGCATACAAAACTATTTGCAGACAGAATTAGACCTTACTCCCGCCAAACAACACGAATTGCAAGCAATTCTATTGTATTGATTTCTTTATTTTTCCTACTAAACCTTTTTTTATTTATACAAAGATATTACCTTTGCGTCAAATGTAAAATCTATGGCGCAGCACTCTTTATCCATCATTATTCCTGCCTATAATGAGGAACAGACTATTCGCAAACTCTTGGATAAAGTGTGTGCCGTTTCCTTAATCGAAGGCATATCAAAAGAAATTCTCGTCATCGACGACGGCTCGTCTGATTCTACAAATGCCATTGTTGCCGAATACATATCATCTCATGGCGCTGAAAACATACAACTTATCACACAAGAAAGGAATCAAGGGAAAGGCGCCGCACTACGGAAAGGCATCGAAGCCGCTACCGGCGATTTCATCATCATACAAGATGCAGACCTCGAATACGCCCCCGAAGATTACAATCTGCTGCTGCCGCATCTGCTCAATGGGGAAAAAGCCGTTTATGGCTCGCGCTTCCTTCGAAAAGAAAACAAACATTCATATCAAAGTTTTTACTACGGAGGGTTGTTGGTTACCTTCTTCACCAACTTGCTGTTTCGACAAAAACTGACAGACGAACCCACCTGTTATAAAGCCTTTGAAACGAATTTTCTCAAATCCATTCCGTTGAAGTGCATCGGATTCGAGTTTTGCCCCGAAGTAACGGCTAAAACCGCCAAAAGAGGAGTCAAAATAAAAGAAGTGCCTATACATTACTATCCCCGAAGCATCGAACAGGGAAAGAAAATAAAATGGACGGACGGGCTCGATGCCTTGTGGACTTTGCTGAAATACCGACTTATCGATTGAACATGAAAAAAACGAAACAACCGACCTCCTATAAATACCGTTCCTGGATATTGAAAAACATCCTTGCCGGTGGAATATTCTTGTTCCTCATTGCCCAAATCGTGGAAAAACAACCAGCCTACAAATGGGTATATGAAAGTTTGCTCAAAGGCAATATGGAGATTATTAAAAAATATCCGAACCTTCCTCTCGACAAACGTTATGAAATGAAACTCGGTTTCAGCTATACTTATTTAGATTATCTTAAAAAGAGAACGCCCGAAAATGCAGTTATCCTCTATCCCGATAAAGAACAATTTTTCCCGAAAGACAAAAAAAGTCCGTTTGAAGGTGATGTTGCCAATAAACTGTGGGCTTTACGATTTCTTTATCCCCGTAAAATAATTTCCGCAAAAGAGGCGGAAATGTCCATTTACAAAAACGACATCACGCATATTGCTATTGTCAATGGTTTGGGCTTTGAATACATAAATTATACGGGGGAACATTTTGAACATGGAATATTACCGGTAAAAACAAATTAAAAAACGACATGATTCTCTATTTCGGAATTTTTTTATCCATAATATTGGGATTCTTTTCCATCAACACGATTTCACCGAGATTTTCTCTTTCCGAAAAAATCGGTCTTTCGTTTCCTGTCGGCATGGCAATTACCGTAATTGTCATGCTTCTGCTCGACTTTGTAGGTATACCTTTTTCTCCACTTTCGCTTCTGAGTGCACAATTTGTCCTCATCGCAGGGCTACTTATTTTCTGTATTTATTACCATAAAAAAGAATCGTTATATTCGATTGTCCAATCTCTTCGGAATTTTCCGCAAGGGCTCAATCTCGTCTGGCTGTTGTTCGTCTTCTTAATCCTCTATTTCGAATACATGAATTTTTCCAAAAGTATGTATTTCCCGCCATTCGATCGCGACAGTCTGGCAGGCTTTGAAACAATCGGTTATATTTCCGCACAAGAACATACATTCAAGGGTCTGAGCATTTTCGACGGGAATTACATTCCCTCCATTCATGCCGCTGGCAGTTACATCAATTATACCCCTTTGGTACAACTGTGCTATGCCTACGTATATACATTGGGGGCGGAAACATCGAAAATCATTCCTTCGCTCATGTTCCTCTTTTTTCTTATCGCCTTATACGGCAGCGCCCAACGACTCGTATCTAAAACAGGAGCTGCCATATTGACGTTTTTTACGCTCATTACCCCTGAAATGATTGCTTTTTCATCGCTTTCCGCCACAAACGTCATACACATGGTATACGCTTCTTTGGGCATTATCTATTTATCGATTTACATGCGGGAACGACGGCAAAAAGATTTGTATCTTTCCTCGCTTCTACTGGGGCTGAATATGTTGTGTCGCAACGAGGGGGTAGTGTTTGTCGGAGCAGCCATGCTTATTCTTGCGGTCGATGCGTTTCGAAAGAAACGGTATAAACCGACGATTATCGGTGCCGCCTTGATGATTCTACCCTTTTCTTTCTGGTATATCTTCATGAAGGCAAACGGACTGTATGCCGAAAGTATTATTATCGCAAAACCGTTTTGGGATACGGAAAAAATCGAAACGATAGTTCGGTATATGTCGGCACTCTTTACGACAACCACGTATTACGGGTGGTCTTTTTATTTCTTCTTTTTTTCGCTTTTGGCAAACCTGTTTTTCATCTACAAAAAGAAAGACAGCGCTGTCCTGCCCGTCGCCATCGTTTTGGCGGCTATTGCCTATATGATGATTCTGTATCATATAGATTATAAGTGGGACAGCATTCAAAATGTGCTTTCTTTTTCAGCCAAACGATTTTTGTTCTGTTTCATACCTCTTGTCTGGTATTACGGCTTTACTTCGTATGCCGCGCAATACTTATTGAAAAAATTAGACACGATATTGTCCTTAAAAAGAGAATAATCGCGTATCTTTGCGCGCAAAATGCCGAAACAGTCTGCCGATTTTTCATTTTCCCGCCTCGTTGAAATAGGCGTTTGCAGTCCTGTTTTTTCGGAAAAATTCATCATTTCAAAACCTGACGAATGAAATCATTTGAAGAACTGGGCGTCTGTGCCGACATACTGCGCGCCATTACCGAAATCGGCTACGAAGCCCCCATGCCTGTACAAGAAGAGGTTATTCCCCTGCTACTAAACGAAAACACCGACATCGTAGCCCTCGCCCAGACGGGGACCGGCAAGACGGCGGCATTCGGACTGCCCATCATACAGAAAACCGACCTCTCCGTCGCCGCACCGCAAACGCTCATTCTCAGCCCGACCCGTGAACTGTGTCTGCAAATTGCCGGCGACCTCAACGATTATTCGGCTTATATCAACGGATTGCGGGTGCTCCCCGTATATGGAGGGTCGAGCATCGAGAGCCAAATTCGCTCGCTCCGCAACGGCGTGCATATCATCGTCGCCACGCCGGGCAGACTTATCGACCTGATTCATAGGGGCGTAGTGCATCTCGACCACGTCCGTACCGTCATTATGGACGAAGCCGACGAGATGCTCGACATGGGCTTTACCGACAGTATCAATGAAATTCTGGAACAGGTGCCTGCCGAGCGGCAAATGCTGCTTTTCTCGGCAACCATGCCGCCCGAGATAGAGCGTATCGCAAAAAACTATATGCACGCGCCGCACGAAATTGTCATCGGCAGTAAAAACGAAGGGGCGGCAAACGTGAAGCACGTCTACTACCTCACCCACGCCAAAGACAAATACCTCGCACTCAAACGCATTGCCGACTACTATCCCAATATCTACGGCATCGTATTCTGCCGCACCCGTCGCGAAACACAGGAGATTGCCGACGCGCTGATAAAAGACGGTTACAATGCCGACTCGCTGCACGGCGACCTCTCGCAACAGCAGCGCGACGCCGTGATGCAGAAATTCCGCCTGCGAAACCTCCAATTGCTCGTGGCAACCGATGTCGCCGCACGCGGACTCGATGTCGATGACCTCACCCACATCATCAACTACGGACTGCCGGAAGATATCGAAACCTACACGCATCGCAGCGGACGAACGGGCCGTGCCGGAAAAACGGGCACGTCTATCGCCATTATCCACACCAAAGAGAAAAACCGTATGCGCAACATCGAGCGCATCATCGGGAAAAAATTCGAGAAAGGCACCATTCCTTCGGGCAAACAGATTTGCGAAAAACAGCTGTTCAACCTCATCGACCGCCTCGAAAAGGTGAAAGTGAACGAAGAAGAAATAGCCCCATACCTGCCGGTTACGCTCAAACGGCTTTCGTGGCTATCGACCGAAGACCTCGTGAAACGGGTCGTCTCGCTCGAATTTAACCGACTGCTCGAATACTATGCCGATGCCGTCGAACTCGACGTGCCCGAAGAAAGCAAAAAGGAAAAGCCCGCACAGGAGAAACGGCAGCGGGGTCGCTCCCGCAAAGCGGACGAAGGCTTCGAGTGTCTGCGCATCAATTTGGGAAAATCCGACGGATTTTTTCCGAACACGCTTATCGATATGATAAATCGGAACACCTCCGGTCGTCGCATCGTCATCGGCAGAATCGACATTCTGCCGGAATTTTCCCAATTCGAAATCGAAGAACGTGACGTGCCTGCTGTCGTTTCGGCACTGAAAAATTTGAATTTCTTTGGGAAACGGGTGCAGATAGTCAAAAAGGATTCTGCAAAAGAAAACAACGTTCCGACGGAGAAAAAAGCACGATTTCATCGAAAAAAAGAGGATTTCGTAACCGACCGTCCTGCCAAAAAAGGCTATCGTTTCGACGACCGGAAAAAACAGTATAAAAACGCACGAAAGAAAAAATAAATATACACTCTTTCCAAGTGTAAAATTTTTGTACTTTTGTATCTTAAAAATAAAAGTACTCATGAGTTTTACGTCGTTTTTCATCAATCCGTTTTTCGCCGGACGGCAGCACCGCCACGACGAATATGCAACTCATGGCGACACACTGCAAAAAGAGCAGCTGCAATACCTGCTCCGCATGGCGCGGCAAACGGAATTCGGACAAAAGCACCATTTCAACGAAATACGCGATTATACCGACTTTGCCGCCCGCGTGCCCGTTGTCGATTACGAGGGCATGAAGCCTTACATCGACCGCATGCTGCACGGGGAAAACAACTTGATATGGCCATCGAAAATAAAATGGTTTGCCAAGTCGTCGGGAACGACCAACGACAAAAGCAAATTTATTCCCGTCAGCGACGAATGTCTGAAAAAAGATCATTACCAAGGCGGCTTCGATTCGGTGGCTGCCTACCTGCGCCACAACCCGCACAGCAAAATGTTTGCCGGAAAAAATCTCATTCTCGGCGGCAGTCATGCCATCAACCCGCTTTCTCCGGAAATTTCATACGGCGACTTGTCGGCGGTACTGCTCCAAAACAGCAGTCTGATTGTCAATGCTTTGCGTGCTCCACGATTGAAAATCGCCTTGATGAGTGAATGGGAAGAGAAAATAAAAGCCATCGTCGGCGACACGATACACCGCAACATCGTAAGTCTCTCCGGTGTTCCGTCGTGGATGATGACCCTTATCAAACGAATCCTGCAAGAGTGCAAAGCCGATAACCTGTGCGAGGTATGGCCGAATCTCGAAGTGTTTTTCCACGGCGGCATCAGCTTCGAGCCGTACCGTCATTACTACCACGAACTGATACCTTCGGACAATATGCACTATGTGGAAACCTACAATGCCTCCGAAGGATTTTTCGGAATACAGAACGACCCCGACCGGCACGACATGCTGTTGATGCTCGACCTCGGCGTGTTCTACGAATTTATGCCGCTTGCCGACATCGACTCCGACAATCCGCGTCTGCTGCCCGTCTGGGAAGTGAAAGAGGGCGAAAACTACGCCCTCGTCATCTCCTCGTGCAACGGGTTGTGGCGATACCTCATCGGCGACACCGTAAAAATCACTTCGACAGCTCCCGTAAAATTCATTATCTCGGGACGCACGAAACACTACATCAACGCTTTCGGCGAGGAGTTGATGGTTTCGAATGCCGAAAAAGGACTGGCGGAGGCTTGCAAAGCCTGTCATTGCAAAATCGTCAATTACAGTGCCGCGCCGGTATTCATGTCCGACAAAAGCCGCGGACGGCATCAATGGCTTATCGAGTTCGAGAAAGCGCCGGAAGATATGGAGGCATTTGCCGACCGGCTCGACACGGCGCTGCAACAGGTAAACTCCGACTACGAAGCCAAACGCTACAAAGGCATTTTTCTCGACCGGCTCGAAGTCATTGCGGCTCGTCCGCACCTGTTCGACGACTGGCTGCGCGAAAAAGGGAAACTCGGCGGACAACACAAAATTCCCCGCCTGAGCAACAACCGCGACCTGATAGAAGAAATGTTGAAACTAAACCGTAAATAACAGAAAAACAGAACGTATGGAAGAAAAGAAATTCAAACGCATTCTTGTAACGACTGCACTCCCCTATGCCAACGGTCCCGTACACATCGGACACCTTGCCGGCGTGTACGTACCCGCCGACATCTACGTCCGCTACCAACGGCTCAAAGGCAGAGATGTGCTCCACATCGGCGGCTCCGACGAACACGGCGTTCCCATCACGCTGAAAGCGCGGAAAGAGGGCGTTACGCCGCAAGACATCGTCGATCGCTATCATGCAATCATCAAAAAATCGTTTGAAGAGTTCGGCATTTCATTCGACATTTACTCCCGTACGACATCGGAAATTCATTGCAAAACGGCGTCCGATTTCTTCCGTAAACTTTACGATAAAGGCGTATTCATCGAAAAAACTTCGGAACAATACTACGACGAAGAGGCGCAGCAATTCCTCGCCGACCGCTACATCACCGGCACCTGCCCGCACTGTAAAAACGAGCGGGCATACGGCGACCAGTGCGAGGCATGCGGTACGTCGCTCAACGCCACCGACCTGATAAACCCGAAATCGGCTATCAGCGGTTCCACCCCCGTATTGCGGGAGACGAAGCACTGGTACCTGCCGCTCGACCGCTACGAGAATTTTCTGAAAGAGTGGATTCTCGAAGGACATAAAGAGTGGAAGCCGAATGTGTACGGACAGTGCAAATCGTGGCTCGACTTGGGTTTGCAGCCGCGCGCCGTGAGCCGCGACCTCGACTGGGGCGTGCCCGTTCCCGTCGAAGGCGCCGAAGGCAAAGTGCTCTACGTATGGTTCGATGCCCCTATCGGCTACATATCGAACACGAAAGAATTGCGCCCCGACGATTGGGAAAAGTATTGGAAAGACCCCGAAACGAAGTTGGTACACTTCATCGGAAAAGACAACATCGTGTTCCACTGCATCGTGTTCCCCGCCATGCTGAAAGCCGAAGGCAGCTACATTCTTCCCGAAAACGTGCCGGCAAACGAATTTCTCAACCTCGAAGGCGATAAAATTTCTACTTCCCGCAACTGGGCGGTATGGCTGCACGAATATCTGGAAGATTTTCCGGGCAAACAGGACGTGCTGCGCTATGTCCTCACGGCAAATGCGCCCGAGACCAAAGACAACGATTTCACGTGGAAAGATTTTCAAGCCCGCAACAACAACGAGTTGGTGGCAATTCTCGGAAATTTCATCAACCGCTCGATGGTGCTCACACACAAATATTTCGACGGAAAAGTGCCGGCTTGCGGCGAACTCACCGACTACGACCGCGCCACGCTCAAAGAGTTTTCCGACGTAAAGGAACGGGTGGAAAACTGCATCGAAAACTACCGCTTCCGCGAAGCGTTGAAAGAGGCGATGAACCTCGCCCGCATCGGCAATAAATATTTAGCAGACACCGAACCGTGGAAAATAGCCAAAAGCGATATGCCCCGCGTAGCGACAATTCTCAACCTTTCCCTGCAAATCGCCGCCAACCTGTCTATCGCTTTCGAGCCGTTCCTGCCTTTCACCGCCAAGAAAATACGCGCGATGCTCGGCTTGGCGACCGTCGAATGGGATATGCTCGGCCGCATCGACATTCTGCCGGAAAACACGCAGCTGGCAGAGCCGATACTTCTCTTCGAGAAAATCGACGACAGCGTGGTCGAAGCGCAAATCAAGAAACTGAACGACACGAAAGCCGCCAACGAAAAAGCGGCGCACAAAGCAGAACCCGTCGCTCCTACCATAGAATTCGACGACTTCCTGAAACTCGATATTCGCGTGGGAACAGTGCTGGAATGCCAAAAAGTGCCCAAAGCCGACAAACTGCTGCAATTCAAAATCGACGACGGATTGGGCGGGCGCACCATCATATCGGGCATAGCCAAACACTACAAGCCCGAAGATTTGGTCGGAAAGCAGGTTTGTTTCATTGCCAACCTCGCCCCCCGCAAGCTCAAAGGCATCGAATCGCAAGGCATGATTCTCTCGGCAGAAGATGCCGACGGACGTTTAGTCGTCATCACCCCCGACACGCCCGTTGCCGGCGGCTCTTGTGTAAAATGATTTTTCAAAAACGCCTGTTTGTCCCGACGGTGTGCCGTCGGGACAAATTTTCGACAATATGCGGGAGAATCTGAAAAAACGGACGCTCAATGCCCTTGTTTGGAGTTTCATCGACAAATGCGGGCAACAACTTCTGTATTTCGCTTCCGGCATCGTTTTGGCAAACCTGCTTACGCCCGAAGATTTCGGAAAAGTCGGCGTTCTCACTCTTTTCATCTCCCTGTCGGGAATATTGACGGACAGCGGTTTCGGCTCGGCGCTCATACGCAAAAAAGAGGCGACGGAAGCCGATTACAGCACGGTGTTTTACTTCAATCTTTTAGTCGGGGTCGTTCTCTACGGAATCTTGTTTTTCACGGCGCCCGTCATCGCCCGCTTTCTCGAAATACCGGAACTTACGCTGATTGCCCGGCTGCTTTTCCTGTCGATTGTCTTTCAAGGATTCGGACTTATCCAACAGGTACGCCTCACTAAACACATCGCCTTTTCCCGACTGGCGCGCATCAACATCATTGCCATTCTCGGAGGCTCTTTGCTCGCCATTTTTCACGCCCTGTATTACCGAAACGTTTGGGCGTTGGTGGTTTTGCAGCTGAGCATCGCCGCGATACGCACCTTGCTGTTATGGCTGTTCGGACGCTGGCGTCCCCGTCCGATATTCCGGAAAAGCGCATTGGACGAATTTTTCGCATACAGCAGCCGGCTCATCGGCACCGGCATACTCAATGCCATTTACAATAACATTTACCCGCTGCTCATCGGAAAAGGATACAGCACCGTTACCGTCGGATACTATATGCAGGCGCATAAATTTCAAGAGGCGCCGTCGTCGCTTATCTCGTTGATTTTCCGCAGTGTGGCGTTTCCCGTGCTGTCGGCTATCCACGACGAACACGAACGCATGATACGCATATTCCGCAAATACATACACGCGGTGGCATTTTTCATTTTCCCCGTCATGACCCTGTGTATCGTTGTGGCAGAGCCATTGGTGTGCATCTTACTGTCCGACAAATGGATAGAATCCATACCCTACTTGCAGCGCCTCTGCATCGCCGGCGCGTTTTCACCGTTCATCATTCTCTATTACGACCTGTTCAACACGATAGGACGGTCGGACATCAATCTGAAAACGGAGCTTGTGAAAAAACTGCTGCTGACAGGCGGCATCATACTTTGCTTCGGACACGGAGTGTTCTCGCTCATCTGGCTGTGGGTGGGATACACGCTGGCATCGTTGGCGGCATCGACCCTATTAGGGCGACGGTTTACCGGCTATCGGATCGGGCAATTCGCTGCCGACATCGTGCCCTGCCTGCTGCTCGCCCTTATTGCCGGAGGTATCGCGTGGGCAAGTTATGCCCTCTGCCACACGCTGTTGTCGAAACTTTTGATTCCGACGGCAATCTACATTTTCGTCTATTTACTCGCCGCCCGCGTGGCAAAAATCGAAATGTGGAAAGAAATTCATATCTTGTTCACGCGGGAAAGCACCCCGCCTACATCTGAAAAATAGATTATGAAAACACCTGTTTTTTCGATTATCACGATTACTTTCAATGCGGAAGCGACGCTCGAACCGACCCTGCAATCGGTCGCAGCCCAGACTTTCACCGATTACGAATACCTCATCATCGACGGGGCATCGCGCGACAACACCGTCGGCTTGGCGCATCGTTACGACAAATACATCGCCCGCATCGTCAGCGAACCCGACAAGGGTCTGTACGATGCCATGAACAAAGGTATGGCACTGGCTTCGGGCGAATACCTGATTTTCCTGAATGCCGGCGACGCGCTTTTTGCACCCGATACATTAGGCAAAATCAACGATTTCATCGAAAAATCTCACCCTGATATTCTTTACGGGGAAACAGCTATTGTCGATAGCGACAGAAATTTCATCGCCATGCGGCGGTTGAAAGCCCCCGAACAATTGACATGGAAAAGTTTCCGTATGGGTATGCTGGTGTGTCATCAGGCTTTTATCGTCCGTCGGGAGCTTGCGCCGGCATACGACCTCCGCTATCGCTTCTCCGCCGACTTCGACTGGTGCATTCGCTGCATGAAAAAAGCCAGTTCCATCGTCAATACGCACAACACGCTCATCAATTACCTGAACGAAGGAACAACCACCCGAAACAGGAAAGCCTCGCTCAAAGAGCGCTATCGCATCATGACAAAATATTACGGGCATATTTCCGTGTTGCTGCGGCACCTCTGGTTTGCCGTGCGATTCGCAGCTGCGCGAGCGATGCACCGGCAGGTGTAAATCATTTGCGCAGGAAACGGGCGCGCTCGTCTGCCGGAAACCGCTCTATCGCATATCGCAGCATCGTGCGGGGCATGCGGGTGTAACGCTCTTCCAGAAACGAAACCAAAAGCGGCTTGTCGCGCTTCCCGACTTCGCGTAGCATCCACCCGACCGCCTTTTGTATCAAATCGTGCTTGTGTGTCAAGAGTTTATCGGCAATACGCAGGGTATCGACAAAATCATTTTTCCGGATATATTCAAACGTGGCAACGATTGCAATCCGCTGCTCCCAAAGAAGTGTCGAAGCAGCCAGCCGGTCGAGCAGCGAGCGGTCGCGGGATAACAGGTGCGCACCGACAATCTGCCGAGCCGAAAGATCGACCAAATCCCAATTGTCGATATACTTCGTATGCATCAAATAGTGGGAGAATATTTCGTCCCGCGTTTTCTCGTCGGCTTTCGGATATTGCAGCGTCCAAATAAGCAATGCCAGCAAACGGCATTCGTGCACGGGGTCGGCAAGCAGCGGCAGCACCTCTGCCGGCGACAAGCGTGCGGCAAACTCCCGCGCAATACGCCTCACGTCGGGGACATACACGCCGATGAACACGTCGCCCTCGCCATATTCGCCGACACCGGTTTTGAAAAATCGGGCAAGCATCGCCGCCCGCTGCGGTGTAGCGGCGGCAAATAAACGCTCCCGCGCCTCCTTCGCACACGGATTCATCGAAAAAACTCGTATTTTTTGCGTCATAACAGATTGACCTTATCGATATGTCCGCCTTCAAAAAAATGGATAATGTTGCGCGAAACATGGGCTGCCATTTCGTGGCGTATCTCTACGGTCTGCGTTCCCACGTGCGGAGTCAAAACGACATTGTCGAGCCGCGTCAGTTCCAGAATGGGATAGTTGCCGTGCTCGAATACATCGAGTCCCGCCGCCCATATCGTACCGGTGCGCAACGCCTCTGCCAGCGCGGCTTCATCGACTAACGGACCGCGCGCCGTATTGACGAGTACCGCCGTCGGTTTCATCTTGTGCAGCTCCTCCGCCCCGATGACATGATACGTTTCCGCCGTATGCGGCGCGTTGAGCGAAACGGCGTCGGACACGCGCAGCAGTTCGTCGAGCGAAAGATACACGGCTCCGTAACGCCGTTCGGTCGCTTCGTCGAGCCGGTGGCGGTTGTGATACACAATTTTCATGCCCGCAGCCACTGCCCGTCGGGCAAGCGCCTGCCCGATGCGCCCCATGCCTATGATGCCCAACGTCGCACCGTACAGGGAGTGCCCGAGGTTGGTCAGCAATTCGACTTTCACCGAGCCGGGTGTGCGCAGCCGCCGGTCGAGTTCCGAAATGCGGCGGAAAGTTGCCAACAGCAGCCCCATGGCAAGGTCGGCAGTAGGCTCGGTAACCGGGTCGGGCGTATTGGTTACCTGTATGCCTTTCTGCGTGGCGTATGCCACATCTATATTATCGTAGCCGACGGCATAATTCGAAATGATTTTGAGTTTCGGCGCCGCGTCCATCAACCGTTTATCGACCGGAAAATTGAACATGGATTGCAGCGCGTCGTAATCGGGAATCATACCCAGCACTTCGTCGTACGTGAACGACTCCGCCCCCTCCGGTGGAAAAGTTACATCGTATTTCTGCATCAACTCGGCATAGCCGTCGCGCCACATATTGTATGTTACCAACACTTTTTTCTTTTCCATATCGGCAAATTTTTAAGCAAAAGTAGCAAAAATATTTCATTCTGTTCGGTCGGGACGTATCCTTCGTTTTATCTTCCTTTGAAAATAATTCGGGAAAGGCGATGCGTTTCGCCGGCAAAAACGTATTTTTGCCGAAAACAATTTTCTGCGCGCATGGTACTCAACTATATTTGGATTTTCTTTTTCATCACGGCATTCATCGTCGCCGTTGTCCAAACACTGTTTTTCGGGAATCTCGGCATTTGGAACGACATCATGAATTCGACGTTTTCATCGGCAAAAACAGCTTTTGAAATTTCGTTGGGACTGACGGGCGTTCTGTCGCTGTGGTTAGGATTGATGAAAATCGGCGAGCGCGGCGGAGTCATCGCCACATTTTCGCACTGGATAAGTCCGTTGTTCTGCCGCCTCTTTCCCGACCTGCCCAAGAATCACCCTGCCTTCGGTTCGATATTCATGAATCTGTCTGCCAATATGTTAGGACTCGACAATGCCGCCACACCGCTGGGATTGAAAGCCATGAAAGAAATGCAGGAGGTCAATCCCGACAAAGAGCGCGCCAGCAATCCGATGATTATGTTTCTGGTGCTCAATACGACCGGACTGACCCTCGTGCCGCTCGGCGTCATGGTGTATCGGGCGCAAATGGGGGCTGCCAACCCGTCGGACATATTCCTGCCGATACTCATCGCCACTTATGTATCGACCCTCGTGGGACTAGTCGCCGTGTGCCTGAAACAGCGTATCAACCTATGCGACAAAGTGATACTCGGATTTCTCGGCGGATTGACATTGCTAATCGGCGGAATTTTGGCATTTTTCCTGCAACTGCCGCAAGAAAAAATTTCACTCTATTCGAGCTTTATCGCCAACGGACTGTTATTCTGCATCATCATCGGTTTTCTTGTGGCGGGAATCCGCAAACGCATCAACGTATATGAAGCCTTCGTCGAAGGGGCGAAAGAGGGTTTCAAAACTGCCGTAACGATTATTCCCTACTTGGTGGCGATACTCGTTGCCATTGCCGTCTTCCGCGCATCGGGTGCAATGGACTACATCATCTCCGGCATCACGACCGGCGTGAAAGCATTAGGCATCGACGCCGATTTCGTGGGCGCACTGCCGACGGCACTCATGAAACCGCTCAGCGGCAGCGGGGCGCGCGGTATGATGGTCGATGCAATGAGCACATACGGTGCCGACTCTTTTGTGGGGCGCGTGGCGTCCACCATACAAGGCGCAACCGACACAACGTTCTATATATTAGCTGTTTACTTCGGAAGCGTAGGTATACGCAACACCCGTTATGCCGCCGGCTACGGACTGTTGGCAGATTTTGCGGGCATCGTCGCCGCCATCGTCGTCGCCTATATTTTCTTCCATTAAATCTTTTTTTCCTATCGGGTTGAGCGATAATCGCAACAAAAACGCTACCTTTGCATGTTTTCGATTTCAACGTATAATATCATGGCTATCAGTTATTACGCCGAAGATACCCAAATGCCGCCCCTCAAAAAACGGGAGACAAATACATGGATACGCAGCGTGGCGGCCTTGTACGGGAAACAGTGCGGCGACATTTCTTACATCTTCTGCACCGATGAGAAGATTCTCGAAGTGAACCGGAAATTTCTGCAACACGACTATTATACGGATATCATCACGTTCGATTATACCGAAAAAAAACGCATCTCCGGCGATATATTCATCAGCCTCGACACGGTGCAAAGCAACGCGCTCGCTTTCGGGACGACTTTCGGAAACGAACTGTACCACATCATCATACACGGCATACTGCACTTGTGCGGCATAAACGACAAAGCGCCGGGCGAACGGGAAATCATGACGCAGAAAGAAAACGAGGCTCTCGCGCTGCTTCCCGCCGCACAAAAGAGCCGGATAGAGCAACTGCAACGAAAATAAATCTATGAAATTCGACTATGACGTAATCGTGGTAGGTGCCGGTCATGCCGGTTGCGAAGCGGCTTCCGCAGCAGCTCGGCTCGGCTCGGAAACGCTGCTTATCACTATGGATATGAACAAGATAGCCCAGATGAGTTGCAATCCGGCTATCGGCGGCATAGCCAAAGGGCAAATCGTGCGCGAAATCGATGCGCTCGGCGGACAGACCGGTATCGTTACCGACAAAACCGCCCTCCAATTCCGTATGCTCAACCGCTCGAAAGGTCCTGCCATGTGGAGTCCGCGCGCACAAAGCGACCGCCAAAAATTCATTCAGACATGGCGGGGTGTTCTCGAAAATACCGATCATCTATATCTTTGGCAAGACAGTGTTAAACATTTGATTATCAATAAAGATAATACCATTTCCGGCGTGATTACCAACATGGAGGTAACTTTCCGCGCCCGAGCCGTAGTACTTACTTGCGGCACGTTCATGAACGGATTGATGCACATCGGCCGCGTACAGCTCAAAGGCGGGCGCGTGGCAGAACCCGCCTCCTACGGCATCACCGAACAACTCGTGGAAATGGGCTTCACTGCCGGCCGCATGAAGACGGGAACTCCCGTGCGCATCGATGGTCGCAGCATACGCTACGACCTGATGACCGAACAAAAAGGGGAAGACGACTTCCACAAATTTTCGTTCCTCGACAACGTGCACCGCACCTTGCAACAACAGAGCTGCTGGATTACCTACACCAACGAAGCCGTACACGACATTCTGCGGCAGGGCTTCCCCGATTCGCCGCTCTACAACGGACAAATAAAAAGCATCGGTCCGCGATACTGCCCCAGCATCGAAACGAAAATCGTCACTTTTCCCGATAAAACCGAGCACCAGCTCTTCCTCGAACCGGAGGGAGAAACGAGCAGGGAATTTTATTTGAACGGCTTTTCCTCCTCGCTCCCGCTCGATATACAGATACGGGCGCTGCAAGAGATTCCGGCATTCAAAGATATTCGCATCTATCGTCCGGGTTATGCCATCGAATACGACTACTTCGACCCGACGCAGCTCACGCACACCCTCGAAACAAAACAGGTGAAAGGGTTATTTTTTGCCGGACAAATCAACGGAACAACCGGCTACGAAGAGGCTGCCGGACAAGGATTGATTGCAGGCATAAATGCCCATTTGCGCAGTCAGAGCGGCGGTGAATTTACACTAAACCGCGACGAAGCTTATATCGGCGTACTCATCGACGACCTCGTAACCAAAGGTGTCGATGAGCCGTACCGCATGTTCACCTCCCGCGCCGAATACCGCATACTTCTGCGACAGGACGATGCCGATATGCGCCTTACACCGAAAGGTTACGAACTCGGACTGGCAAGCAACGAGCGCTACCGCCTGCTCCGCGAAAAAGAAGAGCACCGAAATCGTATTATCCGTTTCGCCCAAGAATATTCCGTAAAAATGAATCAGATAAATCCGGCACTCGAACAACAAGGCTACGCCCCTCTGCGGCAAGGAATGAAACTCGTCGATTTGATTCTGCGCCCGCAACTCACCATCGGCGCCGTTGCCTCGTGGCTCCCGGCCTTGCAAGAACAGCTCGACCTCATTCCGTCGCGACGGGAAGAAATAACCGAAGCCGCCGAAATCTGCATCAAATACGAAGGATACATCGAACGGGAAAAATTGATTGCCGATAAAATATCGCGCCTCGAGAATATCCGCATCAAAGGAAAATTCGATTACAATACCATACAGCAAATTTCCATCGAAGCCCGACAGAAACTTTCGAAGATAGACCCCGAAACCATCGCGCAAGCCTCACGGATACCGGGCATATCGCCGAGCGACATAAACATTCTGTTGGTTTTGTTAGGAAGATAATGTTCCACGTGGAACAATAAAAAACAACTTATGGAAATAAACGACATTTATAAGCAAGTTCGCGATATTCCGGATTTTCCGAAGCCCGGAATATTGTTCAAAGATCTCACCACCGTATTCAAAAACGGGGAATCGGTAAAACTGTTGAGCGACGAACTCTACCGCCTTTACAAAGACAAAGGCATCACCAAAGTCGCCGGCATCGAATCGCGCGGCTTCATTATGGGGCCGATATTGGCTGCTCGGCTCGGCGTCGGATTCGTACCGGTGCGCAAGCCCGGCAAGCTGCCGGCCGAAACGTGGACAGAAACCTTTGAAAAAGAGTACGGTTGCGATGCTATCGAAATACACCGCGATGCTATCGCGCCCGACGAAGTAATGCTGCTGCACGACGACCTGTTGGCAACGGGCGGAACGATGCTGGCAGCCTATCATCTGATACAACGATTCCACCCGCGCAAGATATACATCAACTTTTTATCGGAAATCGTTGTTCTTCGTGGTCGAAGCGTATTTCCTTCCGATGTAGAAATAGAAACGATACTTAAATTCTGAACGACATCTTGGCGAACGACAACGAACATATACGACATCTGCTCTCCCTCCTGCCAAACTCACCCGGAGTATATCAATACTTCAACAAAGACGGGAGCATCATCTATGTGGGAAAAGCCAAGAATCTGAAAAAAAGAGTTCACAGCTACTTCAATCGGAATCATGAATCACCCCGCACGTCGATGTTGGTGCGGAACATTTACGATATAAAATACATTGTCGTCGCCAACGAAGAAGATGCCTTGCATCTCGAAAACTCTCTCATCAAAGAGTACAAGCCGCGCTACAATGTGATGCTTAAAGACGACAAAACCTATCCGTGGATTACGATACGCAACGAGTATTTTCCCCGCGTGGCATTCACGCGCAAAGTCATACACGACGGTTCTAAATATTTCGGGCCTTACGGCAATGTGCAGATTGCCCGTACCATGCTCGAATTGATACGCAGCCTCTATCCCATTCGCACCTGTCCCCATGCCCTCACGCCCGATAACATCAAAAATCGCCGCTACCGCAAATGTCTGCAATATCATATCCACAATTGCAAAGCTCCGTGCGAAGCGCTGCAAACGGAAGAAGAGTATCTCGGATATATCGCACAAATACGCCAAATCCTTAACGGAAATACCCAGCAATTGAGCGAACATCTCCGCGAAGAAATGAATCTGCTCGCCGGACAATTGAAATTCGAAGAGGCACAAGAACTGAAAGAAAAGTACCTTTTACTCGAAAAATATCGGGCAAAGTCGGTCATCGTCAGTACGACCATTCACAACGTAGATGTATTTTCGTACGAAGAAGACGACGACAACGTCTATGTCAATTACATGCACATGCGCAACGGCAGCATCGTGCAAAGCTATACTATCGAATACCGGAAAAAACTCGATGAAAGCAAAGAAGAAATCCTTTCGCTGGCAATTGCCGAACTGCGCAGCCGTTTCAAAAGCGAATCGCGCGAAATCATCGTTCCGTTCCTGCCCGAATCGGAGTTTGAAAATGTAACATTTCTCGTTCCGCAACGAGGAGACAAACGCAAATTACTCGAAGTTTCTACACAAAATGTCAGGCAATACAAGCTCGACAAACTGAAAAGTTCGGAAAAACTGAACCCTGACCAACGTGTTATACGCATACTTTCACGGGCACAAAAAGATTTCAAGTTGAAAACACTACCCATGCACATCGAATGTTTCGACAATTCCAACACACAAGGCGTGCTTCCCGTGTCGTCGTGCGTCGTATTCCGCAAGGCGAAACCATCGCGAAAAGATTACCGGCATTTCAATGTAAAGACCGTCGAAGGGCCCGATGATTTCGCGTCGATGTATGAAGCCGTATTTCGTCGTTACAAGCGGCTTTCCGAAGAAGGCGAACCTCTGCCCGACTTGGTGGTAGTCGATGGAGGAAAAGGACAGCTCAGCGCTGCCGGCGAAGCCTTGAAAGACTTGCAGTTGGACATTCCGATTATCGGCATCGCCAAACGGTTGGAAGAGATATTTTTCCCGAACGACCCGATACCGCTCTATCTCGACAAAAACAGCGAAAGCCTGCGCCTCATACAGCAGATGCGCGACGAAGCCCACCGTTTCGGTATTACGCACCACCGTAACCGCCGCAGTAAAAAACAGGTAGAATCGGCTCTCGACAAAATCAAAGGCATCGGACCGAAAACGCGGGATTTGCTGCTCACCCGTTATAAGAGCGTCAAACGCATCAAAGAAGCTCCGTACGAAGAATTGGCGCAACTTATCGGAGAGGCAAGAGCTCGAACCGTCCTCGATAATTTATAGTATAACGTTTATAATCAACAGTTTATGAGAATCGTCGCACAACGGGTATCGCACGCATCGGTGAGTATCGGCGGACATATGAAATCGCAAATCGGAAACGGGCTGCTGATACTTGTCGGCATAGAAGACGCCGACGATGAAAACGATGTGGAATGGATAAGCAAAAAAATCGTAAATTTGCGCATCTTCGACGACGAAAACGGCGTCATGAATCTTTCGGTCAAAGATGTAAACGGAGAAATGTTGATAGTCAGCCAGTTCACACTGTTCGCCTCGACAAAAAAAGGCAACAGACCCTCCTACATCAGAGCATCGAAACACGAACACGCCATACCGTTGTACGAATCTTTCTGCCGGAAAGTAGCCGAAGAAACGGGGAAAGTCCCCGCAACCGGCGAGTTCGGCGCCGACATGCAAATCGAATTGCTGAACAACGGACCGGTAACCATCTGCATAGACTCGAAAAACAAAGAATAAAATGACTCTGCAAGAACTGCAAGACTGCGTCGATCGCTGGATAAAAGAGTACGGTGTCCGCTACTTCAACGAGCTTACCAATATGGCGATACTCACCGAAGAAGTGGGCGAAGTGGCCCGCATCATCGCCCGAAAATACGGCGAACAATCGTTTAAGGAGAGCGACAAAAACAACAATTTATCCGATGAAATCGCCGATGTGCTCTGGGTTCTCGTGTGCCTCGCCAACCAGACGGGCATCGACCTCACAGAGGCCATGCAGCGCAATATCGACAAAAAAACGAAGCGCGACGCCCTGCGCCACCGCCAAAACGAAAAAATCAACCCGAATACGAAATAAAAAATTCCCGATATGGACAGATACAATGAAATGCTGAAAAGCTACAACACCGATTATCGCGATGAAATCGTCCGTCAGGAGGTCGAAAAGATTCTGCGCGAAAACATCGCGCGCAACAGCAACGAGGAGGTGTATCGCTTCCTTTTCGGCTGCATAGACCTCACCTCTCTCAATCCTACCGATAACCAGAGACAAATCGCCGCATTCACGCGACAGGTAAACGAATTCGACAATCAAAATCCCGAATTGAACCATGTCGCTGCCGTATGCGTCTACCCCAATCTCGTGGAGTGCGTGCGCATGAATCTCGAAGTTTCCGACGTAAACATCGCAGCCGTAGCCGGCGGATTCCCTTCATCGCAGACATTCACCGAAGTAAAAGTCGCCGAAACGGCACTTGCCGTAGCCGAAGGGGCGAACGAGATAGACACAGTAATGAACGTTGGACAATTCCTCAACGAAGAATATGAGGATATTTGCGATGAAATCGTGGAAATAAAACACGCCTGCCGCAATGCCCGCCTGAAAGTGATTCTGGAAACCGGTGCGCTGGGCAGCTGTTCCAACGTGAAAAAAGCAGCGCTATTAGCCATTTATTCCGGCGCCGATTTCATCAAGACCTCGACCGGCAAAATTACTCCGGGTGCAACGCCCGAAGCCTTCTACGTCATGTGTCAGGCAATCAAGGAGTATCACAAAAAGACCGGTACCCGCATCGGAATCAAAGCCGCCGGAGGAATTTCCGAAACCGCCGAAGCCGTCAAGTACTACACCCTTGCCGAAGCCGTGCTGGGCGAAGAATGGTTGAGCAAAGAGTATTTCCGCATCGGCGCAAGCCGCTTGGCAACCGCTCTGCTCGACTCCATCGTTTCAGCAGGGAAAAAGTAGAGATTTCCCGATGAATCCGATAAAAAAGGCGGCAGAAATAAAAATTCCGCCGCCTTTCATTTTATACTTATAAGTTATTTTTTTCGTTCCAGCGTATAATCAAGAACTTCCAACAGAGCAGTCGCCGCATCGGAAGGCATGAACGGTCGGAGAATTTCCGCCGCTTCATCGCGCAGGCGAGCCATTACACTCTCGGCATACTCGATTCCGCCCGACTTTTTGGCATATTCGGCAAGCCGGCACACATCGTCGCCGGTAAGCTCCTGCTTCCGAATCAACGCCGCCATTTCGCCCCGCTCCGGCTCCGCACCATGCGTCAGCGCATAGATGAGCGGCAGGGTTACTTTCCCCTCTTTCAGGTCGCAGCCCGATGTCTTTCCCGTCTCTTTCGAGTCGAAATAATCGAAAATATCGTCTCTTATCTGGAAGCAAAGTCCCAATTTCTCGCCGAAACACATCAAGGCATTTTGCTGCTCTGCCGTGGCACCGGCAGTCAAAGCGCCTATCTGCATACAGACCTTAAACAGAGAAGCTGTCTTTTGCCGTATGACACGGAAGTAGGCTTCTTCGTCGATTTCTTTTTTCTGAACGACGGAAATTTGGTCTATCTCGCCTTGCGCCAAAACAGCACCCAGCTCTCCCAACACGGTAATGACGGAAGTCTCGCCGGTAAGCAGCGCCATGCGCAGCACATTCGACACGAAATAGTCGCCCGCCAGCACCGCCACCCGATTGTCCCACACGGCATTGAGAGTCTCTCTGCCCCGTCGGAGTTTCGACTCATCGACCACATCGTCGTGAATGAGCGTGGCATTGTGCAGCAGCTCCACGGCAGCGGCGCCGTAAATGGTTTCCTCCTTCACCTCCCCCGTCATGCGTGCAGCCAGCAATACCAGTATGGCGCGTATCTGTTTGCCCTTTGTCAAAAGATAGTAATCCACGATTTGCGAAAGCAGCGGATTCGACGACGACAAAGCCTGCTTCATCACTTCGTTCAACCGTGCCAAATCGCTTTCTATCGAGCGTTTTATCCTCGACAATATATCATCGTTCATCGTCTTCATTACAAAAAAAGTATCGGCTTTCAAACAAATACGTCTACCTATTTGGTTGCAAAAATAAGAATAAAACCCGAAGAATCGGCAGAATTTTGTAAATTTACCTCGCGGATTTTTCCGCCAACCCGTTATACAAATACCGCCATGAGCGAAAAGAGATTGTTTCTATTGGACGCATACGCCCTCATCTATCGGGCATATTACGGTTTTATCAAAAATCCCCGCATCAATTCCAAAGGGGTAAATACGTCGGCGATATTCGGCTTCGTGAATACCCTCGAAGACCTGATACGCAAAGAAAATCCGACCCACCTTGCCGTTGGATTCGACCCCGCCGGTGCCACATTCCGGCACGAGGCTTACGACCAGTACAAAGCGCAGCGCGAAGAAACGCCCGAAGTAATCCGGCAGTCGGTGCCCGTCATCAAAGAAATCATACAAGCCTACAACATTCCCATCATCGAGGTGCCCCGCTACGAGGCCGACGACGTCATCGGCACGTTGGCGAAGAAAGCCGAACAAGCCGGATTCGAGACCTATATGATGACCCCCGACAAAGACTACGGGCAATTGGTATCGCCGCACATTTTTATCTACAAGCCGAAATTCGGCAGCAGCGACTTCGAGGTGCGCGGCGAAAAAGAGATAAAAGAAAAATACGGCATCGCCCGCCCCGAACAGGTCATTGACATCTTGGGGCTGATGGGCGACACCGCCGACAACATTCCGGGCTGCCCGGGCGTCGGCGAGAAAACCGCGATAAAACTCATACAGGAATACGACTCCATCGAAAACCTGCTGACGCAGACTGCCACCCTCAAAGGCGCACTGAAAACGAAAATAGAAAGTAACGAGGAACAAATACGCTTCTCCAAATTCCTCGCCACCATCAAGACCGACGTGCCGGTAACGTTCGACGAAGAATCGCTGCGCCGCTCCCCCATCGACGAACCCCGCCTTCGAAAAATTTTCGACGAACTCGAATTTCGGACTCTCTCCGAGCGTGTCTTCGGAAAGAGCGCCGCACCCGCGTCCGGCACACCCGACACCCCCGCCGCTCAACCCTCGCTCTTCGACATATTTCCGACCGAGACTCCGGAAGAAGAAAAATATGCGACTCTCAGCGAGTTAAATTCTACTCCGCACATGTACAAACTTCTTGACAAAGAAGAAGATATACAAGAATTAGCCCGCAAATTGGAGGGGTGCGATTTTTTCTCATTCGACACGGAAACGACCGGAGTCGAGCCGATGAACGTCGAATTGGTCGGAATGTCGTTCGCCATGAAAGAACACGAAGCATATTACATACCCGTGCCGCCCGAAAGAGAGAACGCCGAGCACATTGTTAAAATATTCAAACGTGCGTTGGAGAATCCGACAAGTTTGAAAATCGGACAAAACATCAAATACGACTATATCGTGCTGCGCAATTACGGCGTATGCCCCGGCGGGAAATTTTTCGACACGATGGTCGCCCATTACCTGTTGCAACCCGAACAGCGGCACAACATGGACTACCTCGCCGAAATATACCTCCATTATAAAACCGTTCATATCGACGAACTGATTGGCGCGAAAGGGAAAAACCAACTCTCCATGCGACAGGTCGCCCCCGAAACGGTGTGCCCCTACGCCGCCGAAGATGCCGACATCACCCTGCAACTCAAAAACAAACTGGAACAGGAATTGAAACGGGAAGGTCTCGAAGAACTTTTTTATACCATCGAAATGCCGCTGGTGCGCGTCCTCGCCGAAATGGAAATAAGCGGCGTGCGCATCGACACCGATACCCTGCGGCAGTCGTCGAAAGAGCTGACCGGCAAAATCGACGAAATCGAGCAGGAGATTTACCGGCTTGCCGGAATGCCGTTCAACATCAGTTCTGCCCGACAGGTAGGCGAAATCCTTTTCGAGCGGCTGAAAATCGACGAGAAAGCCCGCAAGACCAAAACCGGACAATACTCCACCACCGAAGAGGTGCTCGAAAAACTGCGATACCGCCACCCCATCGTCGATAAAATACTCGAATATCGCGGACTGCGCAAACTGCTCAGCACCTACATCGATGCCCTGCCCGAACTGATAAATCCCCGCACGGGAAAGATACACACCTCTTTCAACCAAACGATTACCGCCACCGGACGGCTCAGTTCGAGCAACCCCAACTTGCAAAACATTCCCATACGCGATGACGTGGGGCGCGAGATACGCCGCGCATTCATTCCCGAGCCCGGCGAACTCTTTTTCTCCGCCGACTATTCGCAAATCGAATTGCGCATCATGGCGCACCTCAGCGGCGACGCCGCCATGATAGACGCTTTCTGCTCGGGGCAGGATATCCATGCCGCCACCGCCGCCAAGATTTACAAAATACCCCTGAACGACGTTACGAAAGAGATGCGCCGCAAGGCAAAAACCGCCAATTTCGGCATCATCTACGGCATATCCACATTCGGACTTGCCGAGCGCCTGAACATACCCCGCAGCGAAGCCAAGCAACTCATCGACGGATATTTCGAGACATTTCCCCAAGTGAAAGCCTATATGGAGCAAAGCATCGAAATCGCGCGACAGAAAGGCTACGTGGAGACCCTCAACAAACGCAAGCGCATGCTGCCTGACATCAATTCGCACAACAGCGTCGTGCGCGGATATGCCGAGCGAAACGCCATAAACGCCCCCATACAAGGCAGCGCTGCCGACATCATAAAAATAGCCATGGTACGCATTTTCGAACGTTTCGCACGGGAAAACATACAGGCAAAAATGATTCTGCAAGTGCACGACGAACTCAATTTCACCGTGCCCGCCGACGAAATCGACACCGTGAGCCGCATCGTCAAGGAAGAAATGGAAGGCGCCGCCAGCCTGCGCGTACCCCTTACCGCCGATTCCGGCGTCGGCGCCAACTGGCTCGAAGCGCATTAACCGAGCCGCACACTATTTATATAAAAGATTAAAAAGAGAAGAACGCGGCTACGTTACAGCTTTTTTGTACCTTTGCCGCAACAAAGTAAAAATCGGAATAGAATGTCCTTACAATGTGGAATCGTCGGGCTGCCGAATGTCGGCAAATCGACACTTTTCAACTGCTTATCCAACGCCAAAGCCCAATCGGCGAACTTTCCTTTCTGCACCATCGAACCGAATGTGGGCGTCATCACCGTTCCCGATGAACGGCTGAACAAGCTCGCCGAGCTAGTGCACCCGCAGCGTATCGTCCCAACGACGGTCGAAATCGTCGATATTGCGGGACTGGTGAAAGGGGCAAGCCAAGGTGAAGGATTGGGAAACAAATTCCTCGCCAACATCAGGGAGACCGATGCCATACTGCACGTACTCCGCTGCTTCGACGACGACAACATCACGCATGTCGATGGGTCAGTCGATCCGGTGCGCGACAAAGAAATCATCGATTACGAACTGCAAATCAAAGACCTCGAAACCATCGACAGCCGCATTTCCCGCGTACAGAAACAGGCACAGACGGGCGGAGACAAAACCGCCAAAATCGCCTACGAAGTGCTGAGCCGCTACAAGGAGGCGCTGGAACAGGGAAAAGCCGCCCGCACGGTTACGTTCGAGACCAAAGACGAACAGAAAATAGCTCACGACCTTTTCCTGCTCACCAACAAACCGGTGATGTACATCTGCAACGTCGATGAAGCGAGCGCCGTCAAAGGCAACGCCTATGTGGAGCGGGTGCGCGAAGCTGTCAAAGGGGAAGACGCCGAAATTCTCGTCGTCGCCGCCAAAATAGAATCGGAGATAGCCGAATTCGAAACCTATGAAGAACGGCAGATGTTCCTCAACGAAATAGGACTCGAAGAGTCGGGCGTGTCGCGCCTTATCCGCTCGGCATACAAGCTGCTCAACCTCGAAACCTATTTCACCGCCGGTGAACCCGAAGTGCGGGCATGGACGTACCTGCGGGGCAGCAAAGCGCCCCAGTGCGCCGGTATCATACACTCCGATTTCGAGAAAGGTTTTATCCGTGCCGAAGTCATCAAATACGACGATTACATCGCTCTCGGCTCGGAAGCCGCCTGCAAGGAAGCAGGAAAAATGAACATCGAAGGCAAAGACTATGTGGTGCAGGACGGCGACATCATGCACTTCCGTTTCAATGTATAGAGTACCCGCCATGAGAGAAATCCGTTCCGTATGCGTGTACTGCGGGTCGAGCTCCCAAGTGCCGGCAACCTATTTCGAGGCGGCGCGGACATTGGGCGAACTGCTTGCCGACAAGCGGATTCGTTGCATCTATGGAGCAGGCGGACAGGGGCTGATGGGTACACTCGCCGACACCGTGATGCAGAACGGGGGCGAAATCACCGGCATCATACCGCAATTCATGTACGACAACGGCTGGTGCCACCCCGTACTGAAAGAGGTGGAAATAACACCGGACATACACAGCAGGAAAAAACGCATGGCAACGCTTGCCGACGGCGTCATCGCCCTGCCGGGCGGTTGCGGCACGCTGGAAGAACTGCTCGAAATCATTACGTGGAAACAGCTCGGGCTCTACACCAAGCCGATAGTCCTGCTCAATACCGACGGCTATTACGACCCGCTGATAACGCTGCTCGACCGCGCCGTCGAACAACGCTTCATGCGCACCGAACACCGCCGGATATGGCAAATCGCCACCACGCCCGAAGAGGCGGTCGAGGCGCTATACACCGCACCCGAATGGGACAGAACCCTGAGTAAACTCGCTGCGATATGACCGACTCCGCCGATACGCTTTCCGTTGCACCGCCCGTCGTCGATACGGGAATTGTCGCGACCGACACGCTCCGCCAAAACGTAGCAATTGTCGATACGACGACCGACATCACAGCCTCCGGCGCCGAAACGTCAATCCCGGCTATCGTTGTAGATACGACACTTACGGAAAATCCGCTACCGACAGATATAACAACGGCAGCCCCCGTGCCGGCAGACAGCATCGCCACAACCGCCGATACCGTCTATGCCGCCATACCGCCCACCGCACCGATAACACCCGATAACTCCATTACAACCATCGTACCGCCGAGCGATACTCTCGTGCAGAAAACGGCTCCGGCAGCGACCGACACCGTCCATTACGAAAAGCCGACGACCCTCACTCCGAGCGCAGCCGACACCCTCGCAAAACCTTTTGCCGAAACGCCCCGACCGACTCCGACCGATACCGCTACATTTTTCCCCTTCTCCGCCGACACTTCGGCTTTTTGCAGCCGCACCGATACGACAGCCGTTTCGACATCGGAAGTCCCGACCATACCGATATACGACGGCCGCACCGGTGTCCGCCGCAATACGGAGCTTCCATTCAAAGATGGCGGGCTTTTCTTCCTGCTCTTTGCCGAACTCCTGTTATTCTTCTTTTTCTTTTTCCGTCGGAAAGAAATCGTTTCGTGGCAAACCGACAGCGACACAACCTATACCCGAACATTCAGTCACAACAAACACCTCTCGGGTGCGAATTTCGGTTTGCGGACACTCTTCCTTCTCTACACCTTTTTGGTCGAGGGCACTCTTGCCGCCGTACTCATTTTTCCCCAAGACATGCCGCTTCCTTTCGGCGGAGGGTTTGCCCTCCACGCCTTGATACTGGCGCTTCCTTTCGCTCTCTTTTTCCTATTGCAGCAAGGCATATATCTGTTATTGACAAACATTTTTGCCGCCAATGCCGGCGGACGGGAATGGTGCGACCGGCACCTCATCATCAACCTGCTGCTCGGCATCGGAATGTTTCCGTTCACACTGCTCGCCGCCTACCTGCCCGAAAGTGTCACATTTTGTCTTTTTTCCGCCATTACGCTCTATTTAATAGCCCGTTTGCTTTTCATTTGGAAAGGAGCAAAACTTTTTTTACGAGATTTTAGCTGTTTGCTTTACTTTATTTTGTACCTTTGCGCTCTTGAAATAGCGCCGCTGTTTTTCCTTATCAAAACAGCGACCCTGTTTTAAGAATGATTGTAGGACTAAAAAAATATTTTAGCTTTGAAAATCAAAAAGATACTTATTTCTCAACCTCAACCTTCCGAAAAATCTCCCTACTTCGAGATTGCCAAAAAGTACGGTGTGGACATTGTTTTCCGTCCCTTCATCAAAGTAGAAGGGCTCTCTTCCAAAGAATTTCGGCAGCAAAAAATTTCATTGCCCGAATACACGGCGGTCATCTTCACCGCGCGGACGGCTATCGACCACTTTTTCAGATTGTGCGAGTGCCTGCGCGTAACGATTCCGGAAACGATGAAATATTTTTGCACGACCGAAACCATCGCCCTCTACCTCCAAAAATACATCGCTTACCGCAAACGCAAAATTTTCTTCGGCAACACGGGCAAGCTCAACGACCTTATTCCCGCTCTGACCAAACATGCCGACGAAAAATACCTGCTCCCCGTTTCCGACGTAAACAACGGAGAATATCCGCTGCTCGACCAGCATCACATCAACTATACCAAAGCCGTGATGTACCGTACGGTAAGCAACGATTTCAAACCCTGCGAACCGTTCGACTACGATATGCTCGTCTTTTTCAGTCCGGCGGGAATACAATCGCTGCTCAAAAATTTCCCGAACTTCGAGCAGGGCGACATCAAAATCGGGTGCTTCGGCCCGACGACCGCCAAAGCCGTGCACGACGCGGGGCTGCGGCTCGACGTAGAGGCACCGCAACCCGAACTCCCGTCGATGACGGCGGCGCTGGAACATTTCTTGAAAGAACAAAACAAAGCGGCAAAAAAATAACCCTATCCATATCTATTCCAAAGCCTTGCCGCCATATTCCGAAACAGGAACGGGCGACAAGGTTTTTCTTTTTTCGATACGACGCGTGGAAACAAAACTGCTTGAAAACGACAATCGCCGACTCGTCCGCGCAGAACGCCTGCGGGGCGAAATCCGGGTAAACAGCCTTTTTGCCGAAGGGCTCTCGTTCGTCGTCTATCCTTTCCGCGTCGTATTCCGCACGCAACCGACGAAATCCGAAGCAGGTACTGCTTTTCTGGTAAGCATTCCCAAACGAAACTTTAAGCGCGCCGTCAAACGCAACTTGCTGAAACGGCGCATAAGAGAGGCGTTCCGCCTCCACAAAACGGCGCTCAACGATACGCTCGACCGCGCCGGTATGGCGCTCGACATGGCGATTCTCTATTTGGACAAAGAGGTACTCCCATACGAAATCCTCGCAAAACAGATGCAGGAACTGCTTGCCCGTCTGTCGGACAGGATAGCCTCCGAAACGAAAAAATAGCCGCCATGCGCACGTTTTTCCGAAAAGTCTTTACCGCCCTGCTCCTGCTGCCCATATCCTTTTATAGAGCTTGCATTTCGCCACTGCTGCCGGCGTCGTGCCGGTACGTGCCCACCTGTTCGCAATACGCGGCAGAGGCTATACGGCGACATGGCCCGCTGTTGGGGCTATGGTTGGGAATAAAGCGGATATGCCGCTGCCACCCGTGGGGCGGGGGCGGGTACGACCCCGTGCCCGAAACACGGCTTTACGACCTGCACACGCATGCGCTGAAAGCAACGACCGCCGACGAATATGCCGTCTGCAACCCCTATCCCCGCTATCCGCTGTCGGTGGTGGCGCAGCATCCCGAATGCCGGTTCTCCGTCGGCATACACCCTTACGAGAGCGGCAACGTCGATGAAAAAGCATGGGCAGAGGTCGCCGCCGCAGCAGCCCTGCCCCAAGTCGCGGCGATAGGGGAGTGCGGACTCGACACGACCCGCGACACGCCGCTGCCGCAGCAGCTCGACATTTTCTGCCGCCACATCGCGCTCTCCGAACAAACAGGGAAACCGCTTATCATACATTGTGTAAAGGCATTCGATACGCTGACAGCCCTGCACCGCCAATACCGCCCGCAACAGGCGTGGATCATACACGGCTTTCGCGGCAAGCCGCAACAGGCGGAACAGCTGCTTCGCGAAGGCTTCGTCCTCAGTATCGGCGCGAAACACAATCCCGATATTTTCACGGTGTGCCGTCCCGAAAACTGCCTGTTGGAAACCGACGAAGACGAAACTCCCGTCGCCGCGCTTTACCGGCAAGCCGCCCGGGCATGGGAAATGCCCCGCTACCGCGCCGTCGCGCAACAGGCGCGTTCATTTGCCAAAAAATTTCATCTCGACCGAGAATAAAATAGCTCGCTTTTTCGGCTTTATTGCCGACAAAACATTATCTTTGCGGCACTTTCAAAAAAAACAGACTTCGATGAATTTTGTAGAAGAACTCAAATGGAGAGATATGCTCCACGACATCATGCCCGGCACCGAAGAACAGTTGCAAAAAGAAATGACAACGGCATATATCGGTTTCGACCCCACTGCCGATTCGCTGCACATCGGGCATCTGGTAAGCATCATGATACTGCGCCACTTCCAGCGCGCGGGACACAAACCCATAGCCCTCATCGGCGGCGCCACCGGCATGATAGGCGACCCCTCGATGAAATCGCAGGAGCGCAACCTGCTCGACGAAGCGACGCTGCGCCACAATCAGGAGTGCATCAAACGGCAGCTTTCCAAGTTTCTCGATTTCGAATCGGACGCCCCCAACGCCGCCGAACTGGTGAACAACTACGACTGGATGAAAGACTTTTCTTTCCTCGACTTCATTCGCGAAATCGGCAAGCACATCACCGTCAATTACATGATGAGCAAAGACTCCGTGAAACGCCGTCTGGCGGGCGAAGGCACTTCGGGACTTTCGTTCACCGAATTTTCATACCAGCTCGTGCAGGGCTACGACTTCACCTTCCTCAACAAAACGAAAAACTGCAAACTGCAGATGGGCGGCTCCGACCAGTGGGGCAACATCACCACCGGAACGGAATTGATACGCCGCATGAACGGCGGCGAAGCCTACGCGCTCACCTGCCCGCTCATCACCAAAGCCGACGGCGGAAAATTCGGCAAGACCGAATCGGGCAACGTATGGCTGGACCCCAACTACACGACACCCTACAAATTCTACCAGTTCTGGCTTAACGTGAGCGACGCCGACGCCGAAAAATACATCAAGATATTCACCGACCTGCCGCAGGAAGAAATAATGGCTCTCATCGCCGAACAGCAAGCGGCGCCGCATCTGCGTCCGCTGCAAAAACGGCTGGCGAAAGAAATAACCGTCATGGTGCACTCCGAAGCCGATTACAACGCTGCCGTCGAAGCGACGGGAATCCTCTTCGGAAACTCCACATCGGAACAGCTGCACCACCTCGACGAAAAGACGCTGCTCGCCGTATTCGAGAGCGTGCCGCAATTCGAGATTTCGCGCGACGAGCTCTCTGCCGGCATACGGGCTGTCGAGCTGCTTACCGAAAAAGCCGCAGTATTCCCCTCGAAAGGAGAGATGCGCAAAACCGTACAGGGCGGCGGCGTGTCGGTCAATAAAGAAAAGCTCGCGGCATTCGATGCCGTATTGTCCGCCGATATGCTCCTCAACGGCAAATATCTGCTTGTGCAGAAAGGCAAGAAAAATTATTACCTGCTGATTGCAAAATAAAAAATAAACCGTTTTTCGTTTGCAATTAAAAAAACTTGCCGTATCTTTGTTCCGTTTTTTAGGGCAATGTCCCGTAAAAAGACAAGGATTGTCTTATGGTGTAATGGTAGCACAACAGGTTTTGGTTCTGTTTGTCTTGGTTCGAATCCGAGTAAGACAACGCGAAAAATCCTTTCTCCCGTATGAGAGAAAGGCTTTTTCTTTATAGCCATTTGATATTCAGCCACAACAAAAGCGCAAAAACAAACCAAGAAACAAGGATATACCCATAAACAAATGGGGCTTTTTCCCGTATCTCTTCTATCGGTTTTTTGCTAAATTTCCGAATATATTTTCCTGTCTTGTTATATTGTTCCGTCGCCCAACTGAATATGCGCAACGAAACTAAAAGCAGAATTACGAACACAATAGTAATAAAGGCCGCCATTGTTGCCGAAAAAAAAGAGCAGCAATCTATAAACAACAAATAACTTACCCCGAGAACCGGCAGAAAAAGAATACATGAAATCAAAAAATGTTCTGCCCGAAAATAAAGAAAAGATGTTTCTCCTACCTCTTTTTTTCGTTCGGGAAAAACAAGATTCTCTATCCTTTTCAAAAGGAGATACAGGAAATAAGCAGCAAGACCTATCCATCTGTCTCCAAATCCGTTGTGCCTGTTCTGCGGCGACATCGCTTATAAATAATTCAGACGATGAAACAACAAAAGAACATATCTCAAAAGCGCCAAAGAAGCAAATGCATAGCCGTAAACGATTATACATTTTACCACTTTTTCCTTTACCGGCATTTGACGAAATTTTTGTATGTATTCCCAAGATTTATCTCCGATAGCCCATTCAAATATAAAGAAAACGACAAAAAAAATTGTTAATGAAACTATCAAAAAAGAGAGTTTTTTCGCAAAATCGAAGTAAATGTACACCAAAGACCAAATACTCCAAATGAGAGAAACGTGCGGAATAAACGGAAATATCGCAGATTTTGAAAAATAGAGATTGGCATATTCATTATAAGGAGACCATAACTCTTTCGTTGTTTCCTTTATCCGCTCCCGTTTCGCGGGAAACAAACAATAGCAAAGCGCAAAAAGAATAATAATAATTATCTTTCTCAATAACTTAATCGGGAAATAGAGATAATAGGTCGAAAGGTTTATCCACTCTTCCAATCTATTCCGGCGTTGTTGCTTTTTCATAAATCGTTTCTCCTGTATTCCCCTGCACAAAGTTAAAAATTAATCCGAAAGAAGCGAAGCAAAGGGAGGGGGAAATAAAAAACCACCCGCCTTTGACAAAGGCGGGTGGTGCGCTCTTCAGGTAGGACTTGAACCTACGACCCTCTGATTAACAGTCAGATGCTCTAACCGACTGAGCTACTGAAGAAGGTAACATTTCTAAAAATGCAGGGCAAAAGTAATGCGTTATTTCCAATTATACAATATATTTGCGGAAAATTTTGTTTTTCTATCGAATATCAATACGCGAAAATATGCGTCGAACAATTGTACTTGCGCTTTGTTTTGCCGTTGCCGCAGCGATGCCGTGCACGGCGCAAAAAAAGAAAAATCCCGCTTTCGATGCCACGCAGGGCATCGGCATCTTCGGCTCCGTGCTGAAAGAACTGAACACTTTTTACGTCGATACGCCCGACGTCGAAACACTTGTGGAAGAGGGCATCAACGCCATGCTCTACACGCTCGACCCCTATACCGTATATATCCCCGAAACGGAGAGCGACGATTTCAAATTCATGACGACAGGCGAATACGGCGGCATAGGCTCCCTCATCAGCACCCGCGACAGCTTTACCTACATCGCCGAACCGTATGAGGGGCTTCCCGCGCAGATGTGCGGTCTAAAAGCCGGCGACAAGATACTGCGCATCGACTCCGTTTCGGCGGTAGGACTTCCGTCCGAAAAGGTGAGCGAGCGCCTCAAAGGTCCGGCAAATACCATTGTAACCGTCGTAGTGGAGCGCCCTGAAACGCTCGACACGCTCACGTTTGACGTCGTGCGCAAAAAAATCGTCCTGCCTGCCGTTCCCTATTACGGCGTGTTGCGCGACGGCATCGGTTACATCTATCTGCAAAGTTTCACCGACAAGGCTGCCGCCGAAGTAAAAGAGGCTCTGCTCGACCTGAAAAAGAATCATCATATCGATGCCCTCATTCTCGACCTGCGCAGCAATCCGGGCGGCATTCTCGACGAAGCCCTGCAAATCATCAACTATTTCGTGCCCAAAGGCGTCGAAGTGTTATCGACACGGGGGCGCGTAAAACAGTGGGACCGCACCTACAAAACGACACAGAAACCTATCGACGCGAATATTCCGCTCGCCGTGCTGATAAACAGTGAATCGGCATCGGCATCGGAAATCGTATCGGGCACATTGCAAGACCTCGACCGCGCCGTCATACTCGGCGAACGCTCTTTCGGGAAAGGGCTCGTGCAATCGACCCGCCCGCTGCCCTACAACGGCATGCTCAAAATCACGACATCGAAATACTACATTCCCAGCGGACGGTCGATACAAGCTATCGACTACTCGCACCGCAACGCTGCCGGTCGGGCAGAACGCATACCCGACAGCCTGACAACGGCCTACACCACCGCCGGAGGGCGCATCGTGCGCGACGGCGGCGGCATCACCCCCGACATAAAAATAGAACTGCCGCAGATTCCCAACATCGTCTATTACCTCGTAACCGACCGACAAGTTTTCGACTACGCGACACGCTTCGAGCAGCAGCACCCGACTATCGCCCCGATAGAAGAATTCGTCATCACGGACGAGATATACAACGACTTCAAAACCTATGTCAAAGAAAAAGATTTCAAATACGACCGCCGCAGTGAAAAAGTGCTCGAAGAGTTGCGCAAATGGACAAAATTCGAGGGTTACTACACCGATGCCGAAGAAGAAATAAACTCACTGACCCAAAAGCTGTCGCACAACCTCGACCGCGATCTCGACGCTTTCCGCAAAGAGATAGAAGAACAGTTGGCGGCGGAAATCGTCAAACGGTACTACTACCAAAAAGGCGAAATCAAAGAGAATCTCAAACACGACCCCATCGTACAAAAAGCCGAAGAAACACTCCTCGACCGGAATCGGTACGATGCCTTGCTCAAACCGGCTCCCGCCGAAATAGAAAAGTAAAATATGTCTGTCGAAACCACACCGCTGCTCGACCCTTACCGTTTCTGCCCTCGCTGCGGGTCGGACAAGTTTGTCGGAAACAATGCCCAGTCGAAACACTATCTGTCGTGCGGGCTGGAATATTACGTCAATCCCCGGGCTGCCGTGGTGGCGCTCATCACCGACGAAGACGGAAACATACTCGTGTGCCGGCGCGCCAAAGAGCCGGCGCAAGGAACGCTCGACCTGCCCGGTGGATTCACCGATCTGAACGAAACCGCCGAAGAAGCTGTCGCGCGCGAGGTGCTCGAAGAAACCTCTTTGGCCGTAACGCGCTGCCGCTACCTCTTTTCCCTACAAAACCGCTATCTCTACTCGGGCGTGGTGATACCGACAATGGATCTCTTTTTCGCCTGCGAAGTCGCCGACTTTTCGCCGCTCTCGGCACACGACGATGTGGCTGCCGTCCGCTTTCTTCCCCGTGCGGAAATAAAGCCGGAACTGTTCGGCCTCGCCTCTGTACGCAAAGGCATTGCCCGTATTCTGGAAGAAAACTTTTAGCGCTTTTTCCGAAATTTTGTTCGGAGCAGAATTTTTATTTTTCACAAGTTATCGCTACCTTTGTTCGGATAAAAAAGAGCCGATGAGGCACGTTGCCCGACGCCTCGCCGACCGATAAACGAACCCATAAAACTTTCCTGCCCGTGGCAAAAGAGATGGTCGAAACACCGCTGATGAAGCAATACATCGAGATGAAAGCCGTTCACCCCGATGCCATTCTGCTGTTCCGGGTAGGCGACTTTTACGAAACCTTTTCCGACGATGCCATTACGGCATCCGAGATACTGGGCATCACGCTCACCCGTCGGGCGAACGGCGTGGCACAATACGTCGAACTCGCCGGATTTCCGCACCACGCCCTCGACACCTACCTGCCGAAACTCGTGCGGGCCGGCAAGCGGGTGGCTATCTGCGAACAGCTCGAAGACCCCAAACTCACCAAAAAGTTAGTGAAACGCGGCATCACCGAGCTGGTAACGCCGGGCGTCGCTATCGACGACAACATTCTCGACCACAAGGAAAACAACTTTTTAGCCGGCATACATTTCGGGAAAAACAGCTGCGGCGTCGCTTTTCTGGACATTTCCACCGGCGAATTTCTGACGGCCGAAGGCAATTACGATTACGTGGACAAACTGATAGGAAATTTCCAACCCAAAGAGATTCTTTTCGAGCGGGGCAAACGGAAAACCTTTGAGGAACATTTCGGCACCCGCTATTTCACCTTTGAACTCGACGACTGGATTTTCACCGAAGAGGCAGCCACCGAGCGGCTGCTGCGCCATTTCGGCACCAAAAACCTGAAAGGATTCGGCGTGCAGCACCTCCCGCTCGGCATCATCGCCTCAGGCTCGCTGCTGCACTACCTCGACATCACCCAGCACACGCACATCGCGCACATACTTTCGCTCTCCCGCATCGAAGCCGACCGCTACGTGCGCCTCGACAAATTCACCATACGCAGCCTCGAACTGCTCGGCACGATGAACGAAGGCGGCAAAAGCCTGCTCGACATCATCGACCGTACCGTATCGCCCATGGGGGCGCGGCTGCTGCGGCGGTGGCTCTCGTTCCCGCTGAAAGAGATACAGCCCATACGCGACCGGCAGGCTGCCGTCGAATACTTTTTCCGCAACCCCGATGCCAAAGAGCTTATCGACAAACAGCTGTCGCTCGTGGGCGACCTCGAACGCCTGCTCTCCAAAGTAGCGGCAGGTCGCATCACCCCGCGCGAAACGGTACAGCTGCGGGTATCGCTCGCCGCCATAGAGCCGATACGCGACTGCTGCCAGAATGCCGACGAAGAGGTGGTGCAGCGCATCGCAGCGCAACTCAACCCGTGCGCCCTCATACGCGACCGCATCGAACGGGAAATTTCGCCCGACGCCCCGACGCTCGTCAATCGCGGCGGCATCATCGCCGCAGGAGTAAACGCCGAACTCGACGAATTGCGTGAAATCTCCTATTCGGGCAAAGACTACCTGCTGCACCTGCAACAGCAGGAAAGCGAACGCACCGGCATCTCCAGCCTGAAAATCGGCTACAACAACGTATTCGGCTACTACATCGAAGTGCGGAACACGCACAAAGACAAGGTGCCCGAAGAGTGGATACGCAAACAGACCCTCGTGGGCGCCGAACGCTATATCACGCAGGAACTGAAAGACTATGAGGAGAAAATCCTCGGCGCCGAAGAAAAAATCCTGTCGCTCGAAACAAAACTCTTCAACGACCTCGTGCAGGCGATTGCCGATTTCATTCCCGCCATACAGCTCGATGCCAACCTGCTGGCTCGCCTCGACTGCCTGCTCTCCTTTGCCAAAGCCGCAGAAGAATACCACTACATACGCCCCGACGTAAACGACTCTTTCACTATCGACATCAAAGAGGGGCGGCACCCCGTCATCGAACGGCAGATGCCGCCGGGCGAAAGCTACATATCGAACAGCGTGATGCTCGACAACGACCACCAGCAAATCATCATGATTACGGGGCCGAACATGGCGGGAAAATCGGCGCTGCTGCGGCAGACGGCACTGATTGTCATCATGGCGCAAATCGGGAGTTTCGTGCCCGCCGAAGCCGCACACATCGGGGTGGTCGATAAGGTATTCACCCGCGTCGGAGCCTCCGACAACATATCGCTTGGAGAATCGACGTTCATGGTAGAGATGAACGAAGCCGCCGACATACTCAACAACCTTTCCGACCGCAGCCTCGTGCTTTTCGACGAACTGGGTCGCGGCACGAGTACCTACGACGGCATTTCCATTGCATGGGCTATCGTCGAATATATACACGAACACCGCCGCGCCCGAGCCAAAACGCTCTTTGCCACGCACTACCACGAATTGAACGAAATGGAAAAGACTTTCCGCCGCGTCGCCAATTACAACGTGTCGGTAAAGGAGGTGGACAATCGGGTGATTTTCCTGCGCAAACTCGTACGGGGCGGCAGCGAACACAGTTTCGGCATACACGTGGCAAAACTCGCCGGTATGCCGCAAGCCGTCGTACAGCGCGCCGGTGAAATACTGCACCAACTCGAAAGCGACAACCGCAAAAACGGCATCGCCAAGCCGAAGGTCGATCCGAAAGAAACGACGACGCAAGGCGGTGTGCAACTCAGCTTCTTCCAGCTCGACGACCCCATACTGAGTCAGGTGCGCGATGAAATACTCCACACCGACATCAACAACCTTACCCCCGTCGATGCCCTCAACAAACTCAACGACATTCGCAAAATCATCACCGGAAAATAAATGAAACGGTCTGACTTTGAAATCATGGCACCCGTCGGTTCTTACGAATCGCTTGCCGCCGCCATACAAGGCGGTGCCGACTCCATATACTTCGGCATCGAAGGGCTGAATATGCGCGCCCGCAGCTCCAACAACTTCACCATCGACGACCTGCACGAGATAGCCCGCATCTGCCGCGAAAACGGATTGAAAAGCTACCTCACCGTCAATACGATCATTTACGACAACGACACGGAGCTGCTGCACCGCATCATCGATGCCGCCCGCGATGCCGGACTCTCGGCTGTCATCGCCGGCGACGTCGCCGCCATGTCCTATGCCCGCAGCGTGGGGGTGGAGGTACACCTCTCGACCCAGCTCAATATCTCCAACACGGAAGCGCTGAAATTTTACGCGCAATTCGCCGATGTCGTAGTGCTGGCACGAGAGCTAAATCTCGACCAAGTGGCACACATTCATCGGGAAATCGAACGACAGCACATCACCGGTCCTTCCGGAAAACCGATACGCATCGAAATGTTTGCGCACGGCGCCCTCTGCATGGCGGTTTCGGGCAAATGCTACCTGAGCCTCCACGAACTGAATGCGTCGGCAAACCGCGGCGCGTGCATGCAGGTATGCCGGCGCGGCTACACGGTGCGCGACCGCGAAAGCGACATCGAACTCGACGTGGAAAACCAATATATACTCTCGCCGAAAGACCTGAAAACGATACACTTCATCAACCTGATGATGCAAGCGGGGGTGCGGGTATTCAAAATCGAGGGGCGCGCCCGCAGTGCGGAATATGTGCGCACGGTGGCGGAATGCTATCGGGAAGCGATAGAGAGTGTACTCGACCATACGTTCGGCGACGAAAAAATAGCCGATTGGGACAACCGCCTGAGCAAGGTATTCAATCGCGGATTCTGGAACGGCTACTATCTGGGACAGCGGCTCGGCGAATGGAGCCGCACCTACGGCTCGGAAGCCACCCGCGTAAAAGTGTATGTCGCCAAAGGCGTGAAATACTATTCCCGACTGGGCGTGGCGGAGTTCGTCATGGAAAGCGGCGAATTGCATGCCGGCGACGAAATCGTCATCACCGGCCCGACCACCGGCGCCATCATGACGACAGCAGAGGAGATACGGGTGGATTTGAAACCCGTCGCCAAAACCGTCAAGGGAGAACATTTTTCCATAAAACTCGACCAGAAAATACGTCCGTCGGACAAACTCTACAAATGGGAGAAAAACACGAAAGCGGAAAATCCGAAAAATTGATTTTCGTACCGAAGTTTTTTCTACTTTTGTCCGGCAAAGCAATTCTTGTGTAAAGATGAAAAAAAGAGCCTTATATTTATTTCTTTCCCTCTTATTCTTTTGCGGAACCCCGCTTCTGTCATCGGCGCAGAAACACATTCGCACCGAGCAGCCGACCCACACCCGCGAACTGGCAAAACAGATGTACCGCGAAGGCAATTATGCCGGTTGCATCGACCTGATGCGCAGCTACCGACCTCATGCCGTCGAGCCTGCCGACAAGGCGGCTGCCGACTACTACATCGCCGCCGCTGCCTACCGCGCCAAAGATCGCGACGCGCTCGCCCTGCTCGAAAACTACACCGCCGCCTATCCCGAAACGCCGCAGGCGGAAGAAATAAAACTCCTTACAGCACACGCATATTTCGACAAGGGCGATTTCAAAAAGTCCGCCGACTTGTACAACGCCATCGACCTCGACCGCCTTACTCCCGACCAACAAGCCGATTTGTTGCTGCACTTGGGCATCGCCTATACGCATCTTGGCAAAAACGATGATGCCGAGCGCTGTTTCGTCGCCGTCATCGCCGTTGGCGGCGAAAAGAAAAATGCTGCGCTCTACCGCAATTCCTATCTGCATTATGTCGAAAAAGAGTATGAAAAGGCAGGAGAGGGGTTTGCCTATCTGCTCGACGACAAGGAATTTGCACAGCCGTCGTCGGCATTTCTTACGCAATCGTACTTTGCCCGAAAGGAATACGAAAAAGCTATCGACGAGGGAAACCGCTATTTGCAAAACTATCCGAAAGACAGCATATATTACGAAATAAAACGTGTCATCGGCGAAAGCCATTTCCGTTCCGGCAAGCCGAAAGAGGCGGTCGAATATCTTTCCGACTATACCGCCCACACCGCTGCCCCGCTGCGCAGCAGCCTCTACACGCTGGGAGTAGCCTGCTATGAAAGCGGCGCTTGCGAAGACGCCGTTTCCACGTTAGGACGGGTTACCGACCAGACCGACGCTTTAGCGCAAAATGCCTACCTGTATATCGGACAAAGCTATTTGAAGCTGAACGACAAAACCAATGCCCGACTTGCCTTCGAAATGGCATCGCGCTATTCGTTCGACCGGAAAGCGCAGGAAACAGCGCTATACAACTACGCCATGCTGCTGCATACCGGCACATTCTCGCCATTCGCCGAGTCGGTTACCGTCTTTGAAAAGTTCCTCAACCTCTTTCCGTCGTCGCGCTATGCAGGCACGGTCAGCGACAATCTGGCGGACGTATATCTGACGACTCGCAACTACGAAACGGCATTGCGCTCCATCAACAAAATAAAACGCCCCGACGCCAAAATACTCAAAGCCAAACAGCGCATTCTCTACCGGCTCGGCACGGAGCGGTTCGCCGACAACGACCTCGACCGCGCCGCCGACTATTTTGCCCAAGCCATACGGGTGGGAAACTACGACAAAGAGGCAAAAGCCGACGCCTACCTGTGGCACGGCGAATGCCTTTACCGAAAAGAAAAATATGCCGAAGCGGCGGAAGACGGCATAAATTATCTGAACACCGCCGTCCGCAAAAATCCGCAAGGCTATTACAATCTCGGATACGCCTACTTCAAGCAGCACGATTTCACCAACGCGGCGCGCCGATTCGGCGACTACCTCGATGCCGAACAGCAAAGTCCGGCAAATATGCCGCGCATCGCCGACGCCCACACCCGTCAGGCCGACTGCCTGTATGCCCAACGCGACTTCGTAGGGGCGGAGGCTTATTATGGCAGAGCCGTCGAACTCTGTCCCGCCACCGGCGACTACGCCCTTTACCAAAAAGGCATCATGGCGGGGCTGCAAAAAAATCCGACCGAAAAGGCGGCAATCATGCAAGAGGTCGTCCGGAAATATCCCGAATCGGATTATGCCGATGATGCCTTGCTCGAAGAGGGATTGACCCACGTCGCCCTTCGGGACGGAAAAGCCGCCGGCTGTTTCCTGCAACTGCTCGACAACTATCCGAGGCAGGAAACCGCCCGCAAAGGCGGGCTGCAACTCGGCATGGTCTATTACAACAGCCGGCAGCCGCAAAAAGCCATCGACGCCTACAAGCGCGTCATTTCCACCTATCCGGGCAGCGACGAAGCCCGCCTCGCGCTCCAAGACCTCAAAGCCATTTACATCGAGCAAAACAACGTCGATGACTACGCCGCCTACCTCAAAACCGTATCGGGCGACGTGAAGACCGAGGTTTCGGAACTCGATTCGCTCTCGTTCCTCGTCGCCGAGCGGGCATTCCTGAAACAGCCCGATGCCGCGTCTGCCGCCCAACTCGAACAGTATCTCAAAAAATATCCCGCCGGCGCCTACACGCTGCCGGCACACAACTACCTGTCGCGCTACCACTACGACAAAAAAGCCTACGGCAAAGCCCGCAAGGAGCTCGATTACATCTTGAAGCAGCCGAACAATCCCTATACGGGCGATGCGCTGCTGCGGCTTGCAGACATACAGGAGCACGACAAAGAGTATGCCGATGCCTTCCGGAGTTATCAAACGCTCGAACCGCTCGCACAAAACAAAGAGGTGCGGCAGACCGCCCGAGTGGGCATGATGCGCACGGCGCAAAAGTGCGGTATGCACAAGGAGGTCATCGCCGTTACCGACAAACTGCTGGCAGAACCCACCTTGTCGCCCGAATGCGTCCGCGATGCCCATACCGCCCGCGCCGAAAGTTTCATGGCGCTCGGCAACACGGCAAAAGCGGCAGCGGAATGGGAAGTCCTCTCCCAAGACCCGCGCACCGAAATCGGAGCCAAATCGGCATACCTGCTGGCACAATATCACCTCGACAACAGCAACGACACCGAAGCCGAAGCCGTCGTAACCCGCCTGCTCGAAACCGGCACGTCGCACCAGTATTGGCTGGCGCGCTGTTTCATCGTGCTTTCCGACGTATATGCCTTGCGGGGCGACTACTTCCAAGCCAAACAATACCTGTTGAGTTTACAGAACAATTACAAGGGCGACGACGACATCGAAAAACTCATCAATGTCCGTCTCCAAAAATTGCAAACCGCCCAAAACAACACCAATTCCGACAACTGATGAAACGATATATTCCCATACTGCTTTTCCTTGCCGTATATGCTGCGGCAGACGCCCAGCAGAAAAACGACGACCCGCTGCGGCGCGAAGTCGTTATCGAAAAAGAGTTCACCCCGATTGTGCGCGATGCGTCGAAAATCAACTCCATACCTGAATTGGAAGTTTCGGCTTCGACACACCCCGACACCCGATACGCCGATTGGAACACCCCTTATAACACCGGCAACGTGCTTACCCCGCTTTCGGCGGGCGACAACGGTGCCAAAGCACCGGACAGGCAGCACGGATATGCCCGCTTCGTCATCGGCAACTACCTGAACATAAACGCCAACGCCGGCGTGCGCATCGTCAATGCCCCGAAAGACCGGCTGCTGTTGTGGTACGGACACAACTCCTGCAACGCACATCTTTCTTTCCTCGAAAAAGAAAGAAAAACACAACAGCGACGCAACGACAACAAACTGCGCCTGAAATACACGCACGATTTCACGAAGGGTCGCTGGAATTTCGACGCCGACTACCGCTACAATACCTTTAACTACTATGGTCTGCCGCTGAACGATATTCCTTCGACGGCATCGGGAAGCAACCAGCAGACCGTACAGCAATACGGATTTACGACCTCTTTTCACTCGGTACCGAACCAAACATTCAACTACGCCATCGAAGCCGCCTACCACGGTTACAACAACGATTTGGGTCTGTATTACGGCGAGCGCGGCGGCATCGAAAATCATGTATATGTAGCGTTCGACGGAAACGCCCCGATAAACGACAGCCACAAAGTGGGCATCGCCCTGAGCATGGACAACCTGCACTACAACCGCTGTCAAACACAACCGATTGCCGACGACCCGGCTCTTGAAGGAGAAAAAAACACCCACACGATTATCGGCTTGGAGCCCTACTTCGCCATCGAAAAAGAGGAGCTCCGATTCAAAGCCGGAGTATCGATAGACTTTTCGTTCAATTACGGCACCATATTCCGCATCGCACCCGATGTGAAATTCGAGTGGCGTTTCGACAAAGCCGGCGTACTCTACACCGAACTCACCGGCGGAAAAAGCCTCAACACATGGAGCCGCATGAGTGCGCTGACGGAGTATATCGACCCGACAACCATACTGCCCGACACCTATACCCCCGCCGACTTCACGCTCGGATTCCGCTCCTCCGTCCTCAAAAAATTCCATTTTGCTCTTTACGGTGGTATAAAATATTGTGTCGATGCCCTTTTCGACTGCCGCATGGAACACCTCGAAGTTTCCGCAGCCGCTACAATGGCAACCCGCAGCGTCGTCGGGTTCTATTCCGACGATGCTTACGCATGGAAAGTAGGCGCCGAAATGCAATACACCCTGCTGGACATTCTCACCGCCCGTCTGGCATGGGAGCACAACGAATGGCGCAGCGACGGAGCGCGAATACGCTTTTCGCAGCCGCGCGACGAATGGAACGCCGATGTCATCGTTACCCCTATAAAACCGCTCGACATAAAAGCCGGTTTCTACTATGCCGGAGGTTTGGGCTACATAAATCAATCGTGGGGAAACATCGTCTACGATGAAGCGGGCACCCTGCCCAACATCGCCAATCTCGACCTCGGCGCCACGTACCGGCTCAACAAAATGATACATTTTTCGCTGCAATTCAATAATCTGCTTTCGAGAAAGTACGATTTATTTTATGGACTGCCGGCGCAACGCTTTCATTTTCTGGCAGGTATGGGCATCGTTTTCTAACCGTTTCACGACAAAAAAATTTTTTAACGGTTAAATATCGGATTTTCAAACGCATTTTTTTCTACTTTTGCAGGCGGAAAATTAAATTCGCGAGAGAAGATGTCGAAAAATTTAGTCATAGTAGAGTCCCCTGCGAAAGCAAGAACCATAGAAAAATTCTTAGGGAGCGATTATAAAGTTTTGTCGAGTTACGGTCATATCCGCGACCTGAAAAAAAGAGATTTCAGTATCGACATAAACCACAACTTCACCCCGCTGTACGAAGTGCCCGAAGACAAGTTGAAAATCGTCGATACCCTGAGAAAAGAAGCGGATAAAGCCGACGTCGTATGGCTCGCGTCCGATGAAGACCGCGAAGGAGAAGCCATAGCATGGCACCTGTACGAGGTGCTGCACCTGACGCCCGAAAAGACCCGCCGCATCGTCTTCCACGAAATTACGAAGACAGCGATACTCCACGCCATCGAAAATCCGCGCGACATCGACCTCGACCGCGTAAACGCCCAACAGGCTCGACGCATTCTCGACCGCATCGTCGGGTTCGAATTGTCGCCCGTCCTTTGGAAGAAAGTGAAACCCGCGCTCTCCGCCGGCCGCGTGCAATCGGTCGCCGTGCGCCTCATCGTCGAGCGGGAGCGGGAAATCGAACAGTTCCGCAGCGAAGCCTCCTACCGTGTCGTCGCCACCTTTATCATACCCACCGACGGCGGCGCCGTAGAAATGAAAGCCGAGCTCAACAACCGACTCAAAACCAAAGAAGAGGCGCTCGCCCTGCTCGACGCCTGCAAAGATGCGACATTCACGATAGAAGACATACAGGTGAAGCCCGGCCGCAAATCGCCCGCGCCGCCTTTCACCACCTCCACCCTGCAACAGGAGGCATCGCGCAAACTCGGACTCTCCGTAGCGCAAACCATGATTATCGCGCAGCGGCTGTACGAATCGGGATTCATCACCTACATGCGTACCGACTCCGTCAATCTCTCGTCCCTCGCCTTGAATACCTCCAAGACGGAAATTCTGGCAAACTGGGGAGAGGCATATCTCAAAACGCGCAACTACCAGACGAAAACCAAAGGGGCGCAGGAAGCTCACGAGGCGATACGTCCGACCTATATCAACCACCACGACATCGAGGCGCCCGCATCGGAAAAGAGACTCTACGACCTCGTGTGGAAACGCACCATCGCCTCGCAGATGAGCGATGCCGAGATAGAAAAGACAACCGCCACGATCGGCATATCGGGACGACCCGAAAAATTCGTCGCCACCGGCGAAGTGGTGAAATTCGACGGATTCCTGCACGTCTATTACGAATCGAGCGACGACGATGCCGAAAACGGCGAAAACAACGGAAAAATGCTGCCCCCGCTCAAAACGGGCGCCAAACTCATAACGAGCGAAATAGAGGCAACCGAGCGTTTCTCGCAGCGCCCGCCGCGCTATACGGAGGCTTCGCTCGTGCACAAGCTCGAAGAGCTGGGCATCGGACGCCCCTCGACCTATGCACCGACCATCTCCACCATACAGCAGCGCAACTATGTAGAGCGCGGCGACCGTCCGGGCACGGAACGCACCTACAACACGCTGCTGCTGAAAAAAGGGAAAATCACCGACAAAAACAAAACCGAAACCGTCGGCGCGGAAAAGAGCAAACTGCTGCCCACCGACATCGGCATTGTCGTAAACGACTTTCTGACCGAACACTTCCCCGACATTCTCAACTATAATTTCACCGCGCAAATCGAAGAAGAATTCGATAAAGTGGCAGAAGGCAAACTCGTGTGGAACAATACGCTGCACGAATTTTACAAACTTTTCCACCCCGCTGTCGAAGACGCTACATCACAGCGCCTCGACCATCGGGTGGGAGAGCGCATCATCGGCACCGACCCCAAGAGCGGTCGTCCCGTGTCGGTAAAAATAGGGCGCTTCGGTCCGCTGGTGCAAATCGGCTCGCCCGAAGACAAGGAAAAACCGCTTTTCTCCTCGTTGCAGAAAGGACAGTCCATCAATACCATTACGCTTGAAGAGGCATTGAAACTCTTTGAACTGCCCCGCACATTAGGCGAACTCGACGGCGATACCGTAACGGTTTCGACCGGACGGTTCGGTCCGTACATACGCCACAACAACAAATACATCTCCCTGCCCAAAGAGTACGAACCGCAAACCGTAACATACGAAGAGGCCGTGGAAGTAATCCGGAAAAAACAAGCGGAAGAAAAACAGCTCCTTATCAAAAGTTTCGACGACGGCAGCGGCATCGAAATTCTGAACGGACGATTCGGTCCGTACATCTCCTGCAACGGCAAAAATTACAAAATCCCGAAAAGCGCCTCTCCCGAGAATCTGACGAGCGAGGAGTGCCGGAAAATCATCGAAAACGAAACGATGCCCAAGCCGGCGCGCCGCCGTCGTTTCCCGAGAAAAAAATAAAAAAGAGGAGTTTGTTCTCCTCTTTTTTATTTGTATTACAGCCACTTTTCCTTTTGGTACCACGCGACGGTTTCGGCAACGCCGCGTTCGAGCGGGTAATCGGGCACGAAGCCCAGTTCGGTCTGCGCCGCCGTCGTGTCGCAAATCCAGTTGCGTTGTTTCATGATGCGATACTTGTCGCGGTTGAGCGTACTCGTGCCGCCCGTCAGCGCCGCCGTTTTCTCGGCGATATACGAAACGACCCACAAAATGAACAGCGGCACGCGCACCGGCAGCACGAAGCGTTTGTGCAGCGCGCGGGCGGCATAGCGGCGGAACTGCGTGGAACGGTATGCCCCGCCGTCGGAGAGGAAATAGCCCCGCCGTTTCACCCCCTTGTCGATAGCGAGAAAAATGGCTTTCACCAAATCTTTCACATAGATGAACGTGATGAGCTGCTTGCGGTAGCCGACCGAAAAGTCGAAGCCCGCTTTAATCGTTTTCACCATCAGAAAATAATCTTTTTCGCGCGGACCATAGACGCCGGTGGGGCGCATGAACACATACGGGAAATCGGGCATTGCTTCCAAAGCCCGCTCGGCAAGGAGTTTGCTTTTCCCGTAAAAGGTGTTGGGACGCGGCTCGTCGTCGGGTCGTATGGGAGTGAAGGTGCGTTCGTCGCCCACGCCCCACGCGCTAAGGCTGCTCATCATGATAAATTGGTCGGGCACGCAGCCGACCTCCGTAAGCGCGGCGGCGAAATTGGAAACGAATGTGCAGTTGATGCGTTCGAAATCGGCATTGTTTCTGCATTTCGTCGCACCGAGATTGTGTACGATGTAATCCCACCGGCCCACCTCGGCAAGCTGCCGGAGCAGCTGTTTTTTGAGCGTTTCTCTGTCGCCGAAACAGAGGTCGATGAAATGAATGTTCTCGTCTTGGAGGTATTCGCGACTCGTCGTGGCGCGCACGCCCGCCCACGTTTCATAGCCCCGCCGCAGGGCTTCTTCTACGATGAAACCGCCGATGAAACCGCCGGCGCCCGTTATCAATATCCGTTTTTGCATATCCGTATGATTCTCTTTTCAAAGATACGAAGGTTTGTCCAACTTTACAATCGAAGAGGCTTATTTTCGATTTTTCGTACTTCATGCCCCTTTATACGGTGATAATTACCAACTTTTAATTCTCTATATGGAATATCTTTCTTATCTTTGCCGAGATATTGTGAATCTCACTATTCGATAATTGCAATTATGAAACAATACAAATTGTTGAACAACCTACTGGGTTGGGTCGTCTTTGTCATTGCTGCGGTAACTTATATTCTCACGCTCGAACCGACAGCGAGCTTTTGGGACTGCGGCGAATTTATTTCTTCGGCATACAAATTTGAAGTGGGACACCCGCCGGGAAACCCCGTTTTCATGCTGACGGGGCGCTTCTTTGCCAACTTTGCCTCCGACCCCTCGCACGTGGCTTATATGATAAACCTCATGTCGGCACTGCTGAGTGCGGGTACCATACTGTTCCTTTTCTGGACGATAACGCGGCTTGCGCGCAAAATCATCGTGAAAGCCGGCGAGGAAATATCGCTCGCGCAAACGATAACGGTGCTTGCCTGCGGCGCGGTAGGCGCTTTGGCTTACACGTGGAGCGACACGTTCTGGTTTTCCGCCGTCGAAGGTGAGGTATATGCCTACTCCTCTTTCTGCACGGCGCTGGTGTTCTGGCTCATTCTCAAATGGGAAGATGTAGCCGACGAACCGCACTCCGACCGCTACATCGTGCTTATCGCCTATATCATAGGCATCTCCATTGCCGTACACCTGCTCAACCTGCTGACGATACCGGCATTGGTGCTTGTCTACTATTTCCGCAAATTCAACAACCCGACGGTAAAAGGCTCTATCGTGGCGCTGCTGCTCTCTTTCGCAGGCATCGTATTCCTTCTCTACGGTCTCGTGCCGGGATTCGTGAAAGTTGCCGGTTGGGCGGAACTGTTGTGCGTAAACGGGTTGGGAATGCCGTTCAATACGGGTGTGGTACTCTACTTCATACTCGTCATTGCCTGCATCGTATGGGGATTGTATGAAACCTATCGGAATCAAAACGAAACCCGCCTGCGCCTGTCGTTCCTCATAAGCGTGATACTGGTGGGTCTGCCTTTCATCAGCAGCAAAATATGGGTAGGTATCCTTATCTCGACAGCATTGGCTATTTATCTGTTTTACAATAAAAAACTGTCGGTGCGCCTGCTCAATATGGTGTTGGTGTCGATATTGGTCATCTTTATCGGATACTCCTCCTACGCCATTATCGTGATACGTTCGTCCGCCAACACGCCGATGGACCAAAATTCGCCGGAAGACGTTTTTGCATTGGGCAGCTACCTCAACCGCGAACAATACGGCGATAGACCGCTGCTGTACGGACAAACTTTCGTAGCCGAAATATCGAGAGACGACAACGGCGTGCCACGCTCGGTGGAAGGTGCGGCTATCTGGGCGAAAAAAATCAAGACATCGCCCAACGAACCCGACCGGTACGAAATCATCGACCACAAACAAAATTATATCTATATACCCGAACTTTGTACGTTTTTCCCGCGTATGTACTCTTCCGAAGGCAACCACGTACAGGCTTACAAAGAATGGTCGGGTTACAAGGGAAAACAGGTAAGAGTGAACGGGCGGCTCTATCGCAAACCCACATTCGGCGAGAACTTAAAATTTTTCTTCGACTATCAGGTCAATTTCATGTACTGGCGCTACTTCATGTGGAATTTCGTCGGGCGCCAGAACGACATACAGGGTAACGGCGACGTCGCTTACGGAAACTGGATTACCGGCTTCGACTTCATCGATAACCAACTGGTCGGCGACCAATCGCTGTTGCCTACGGAACTGAAAGAAAACAAGGGGCATAACGTCTTCTACATGCTGCCCCTGTTGTTAGGTATCTTGGGATTGCTGCTCCAACTCTACTCGGGCAAAAAAGGCATCGAGAGTTTCTGGGTGGTCTTTTTCTTTTTCTTCATGACGGGACTGGCCATTGTGATTTACCTCAATCAAACGCCTTACCAGCCGCGTGAACGGGACTATGCGTATGCCGGTTCGTTCTATGCCTTCTCCATTTGGATAGGTCTCGGAACGGCAGCCATATACAAATTTCTGAACAGACAGATAAATCCCGTCGTTTCAGCTTCCATCGCCGCCGTCGTATCGCTCGTCGTTCCCTTGCAAATGGTAGGGCAGACGTGGGACGACCACGACCGTTCGGGACGTTACACCTGCCGCGATTTCGGAAAAAACTATCTCTCGTCTGTCGATGAAAACGGCATCATATTCACAAACGGCGACAACGATACCTTCCCCTTGTGGTATGCTCAGGAAACCGAAGGCTACCGCACCGACGTGCGCGTATGCAACCTCTCTTACCTGCAAACCGACTGGTACGTGAACCAGATGAAGTCGCAGGCTTACGAATCGGCTCCGTTGCCCATATCCATGAAAGAGTCGCAATACGGAAATAAAAAACGCGAATATGCCTACGTCTTCGACAGAGTGAATTACCCTGTTTCTGTAAGGGCTGCCATGAACTATTTTCTGTCCGACAACGAAAATACCAAGAGAGTGCCCGGATATGGAAACATCAATCACCTGCCTACGGGAAATCTCTATATAAACATAGACAAAGATGCCGCAGCTGCATCGGGTATCGTTCCGGAAGATTATAAAAACGACATCGTCGATACGATGAATCTTTCTATATCGAAAAATATTCTTCTGCTGAACGATCTTTCCGTACTCGATATACTTGCCACCAATGCAGAGGAGGGTTGGAAACGTCCCATTTACTTCGCTACTACGGTAGATCCCAATATGTTTGTAGAAACAGACAAATACTTCATGCGCACCGGTATGGCTTATAAAATCGTTCCTGTAAATTTTGGCAATAAAAGAAACGATTATGCCATAGATACGGATAAGATGTATGACAACGTCATGAACAAATTTGTATGGGGAGGAATAGACACTGTACCCGATATTTATTTGGACGAAACCATACGGCGCATGTGCTACTCCTACCGCATCATGTTTACGGATTTAATAACCCGACTGCTGGAAGAACACAAAATAGAAAAGGCTGCAAAAGCTCTCGACTATTGCATGGAAAAAATACCGGAAACAGCCGTACGACACAACTATATTTCTCTGCAATTGGCTTTGGATTACTATAATGTAAATCAACCGGAAAAAGGTAAAGAGCTGATAAGAAAGATAGCGGACAATGCTCTTGAATACGTAACATGGATAAATTCTCTCGATAACGATAAAAAACATTCTGTACAAAGAGATTACATCTATAATGAAAGAGTATTGATGGAACAAATCATACCTTCTCTTTACAGAGCAGGCGAAGAACAGATGGCTAACGAATATTTGCAGGCTGCTGTTGCTGCAGGTGTGAACGCTAACAAATATTACAAACGATAGTATCGAGAAGATAGGTTACTGTTAAGGTAATCTATCTTTTTTTCATATTATGTTTATAGAACGACCGCCCTTTTTTTATCGCATGTTGTATCCCGAAACGATATGGAGACAACCATGCAAAGAAAAAACCGTCTATCTTACTTTCGACGACGGTCCTGTGCCGGAAATAACTCCATGGGTACTTAATCTGTTGGATTATTATCAAATAAAAGCTACCTTTTTTTGTGTAGGAGAAAATGTCGCCCGCAATGAAAGCCTGTATGAAGAAATTTTGAAAAGAGGACATCATACGGGCAATCACACAATGAACCATATACAGGGAATAAAATACAGTACACGCAACTACATACGCAATGTAGAAGCGGCCAATCATCTTATAAACAGCGTTTTGTTTCGTCCTCCACACGGGCATTTACGATTAGTGCAAGCCAATAAATTAAAGAACAAATATAAAATCATCATGTGGGACGTCGTTACACGCGATTACAGCAAAAAACTCTCGGGAGAAAAAGTATTCGATAACGTAAAAAAATATACGCGCAACGGTTCCGTCATCGTATTTCACGACTCTCTCAAAGGTGAAAAAAATCTCCGCTATGCCCTTCCCAAATCCATAGAGTGGCTCAAAAAAGAAAATTACAATTTTGCTCTTCTTTGAATCACAATCCTAACCGTGCAGATATATCGAGCATTCTACGAATAGGTATCAAAGCTTTTTCGGCAATATCTTTATCTACCGTTATTTCAGGAGTTTCGTTCAACAAGCATTCATACAGTTTTTCCAACGTATTCAGTCGCATATAATTGCATTCGTTGCAAGCACACGCGGCATCTTCGGGAGGCGCCGGTATAAATTCTTTGTCCGGACATTGTTTCTGCATTTCATGCAATATACCCGACTCCGTAGCCACTATAAACTGTTTTTTATCGGAACTTACCGCATATTTCAAAAGTGCTGCCGTAGAACCTATTTTATTCGCCATTTGCAACAATACCTGTTTGCATTCGGGGTGAGCCAGTATTTCGGCTTGCGGATATTTCTTTTTCAATGCCAATATCTTTTCGACCGAAAACTGCTCGTGCACATGACAAGCTCCGTTCCATAACTTCATATTCCGACCTGTAATACTGTTTATATAATTACCGAGATTGCGGTCGGGACCGAATATTATTTTTTCATTTTCAGGAAAACTCTCTACTATCTGTCGTGCGTTGGTCGATGTAACCACCACATCGGTATAAGCCTTTACCGCCGCAGAAGTATTTACATACGAAATAACCGTGTAACCTTTGTTTTCTTTTACAAACTTTGCAAACTCATTGACAGGACAACTGTCTGCCAGCGAACAACCCGCATTTGCATCGGGTACAAGCACTTTTTTGTCGGGACACAATATCTTGGCTGTCTCTCCCATGAAATGCACGCCGCAAACGACTATCATATCGGCATCTGTCTTGGCAGCCCATTGTGCTAATGCCAGACTGTCGCCCACATAATCGGCCACGTCCTGCAATTCGCTCCGCTGGTAATAGTGTGCCAGTATGAGGCAGTTTTTTTCTTTACGCAAACGATTGATTTCTTCTATCAAATGTTTTTTGTTTTCCGTACACGAGTTGGAGGGACAGTTAGTCATCATTATATTTATATTTAATTTTATTTCAAAGAAAAATTTTGTTGATATTACTTTGTTGATAACAAGTATAATTTATCTTTTCTTTATTTGTTTTTCTTGTTATGAAAATATGATATGCTTTTATATGAAAGTTATTATTGTCTTTTTTATTTTATATGAATGATTTACGCACTTATTCAACACATGTTCATAATTCACAAAGTTATGTATTTTCTTTGTATTTGCTGTGAATAGAAGACTTAATTTGATGTAATAAGTAAGAAATAAGAAAATATATTTTTCTGCTGTAAGAATGAAAAACCTTTATATATGGAGATGATTTTTTATTGTGCAAATATATTTTTCATTTTTGTATTCATATTTATGTACAGGTTATCAACAGAATTGTACACATATATTTTGTCATGTTTTTTTATTGTGTTATTTTTGCAATAAACATTTGTATATGAGAAAGAAAACTATATTCGATATGCATCGCATATCTGTTGATGAATTTCGTAAGTCTGCTAAAATACCTTTGGTGGTGGTACTCGACAATGTGCGCAGTCTTAATAATGTAGGATCTGTTTTTCGCACAAGCGATGCTTTTCGCGTGGAAGCTGTTTATTTGTGCGGCATAACGGCAACGCCTCCGCATCCGGAGATACACAAAACGGCTCTCGGAGCCGAAGACAGTGTCGCATGGCATTATGAGGAAGATACATCGACGGTAGTAAATAATCTTATAAAAAACAATTATGAGGTATATGCCATAGAACAGGTGGAAGATAGTATTTCATTGACGGAATTGAAGTTGGATAGAAATAAAAAGTATGCCGTCGTGTTAGGCAATGAAGTGAAAGGAGTGCAGCAGGAAGTAGTGGATAAGTGCGTACAAAGCATAGAAATACCGCAATACGGCACAAAACATTCATTGAACGTATCGGTAACTGCCGGCATCGTAATATGGAGTTTTTTCAAACAACTGTTTGAAGAGTAATATTACAATTGTCCGTTTTCCACAAGCACCACGATTTCTTCCAGTATCTTGTCGCTGCCTTCGGGTTCCCATTCTTTGCGCAGGCTCACGCCGAACATAGCACCGAATGTTTGCCAGAAAGTAGCCCTAAATCCTCCCAAAAAGGCTTTTATCAATTGATAGGAAGATTGATTGCACTCTCGGTCGATGAGCCGTATCAAAAGTTTGGCTTGAGTATAAGTAAAGTTTTTCAGTTCGGGTTTGTATTCCTCGAACAATTCTTTTTCCATGCGTTTGAGGTGTTTGTTTCTCTCGTCTTCGGGCAAAGTCTGTATATATTCATAAGTTTCTATTAAAGCGTTGTGTACAAGTTTGGCGTATGGCAGCACTTTTTTTACATCACGTACATTACGCCAGTAGTATTCTTTTTCCTTTGTACTCTTGAATACCCGTCGCGGAAAACAATATACAGGACGCATGATGACGAGCATAGCCGTATCGCCGGCGTCGGTAGCAATATAAGTAACGCGCTGGATATATCGGGATTGCTGAGCCATACAGAAAGATGACAAACAGACCGATACGATAAGTAACAGATAAAACTTTTTCATCGACTGCAAAAGTAATGTATTGCCCTCAAAAAAGAGGTTGTAAAATGTTTTTTTCTGTTTTTTAGCGGTATATAACTTGTTGATAACATTTTTATAATAGAGAAAATTGTATTATTAAACAGTTGTTTAGCAATATAATAATATAAAAAAGCAAGTTATGAACAAGAGTTAATAAAGAATGATGGCATGGAAATTTGTTTTTGAATTATCTTTGCGGTACGGTAAATAAAGAGTATTTATGATTTTATTCGGAGAAATCGTTTTCGGTCCGGTACACAGCCGACGGCTCGGTATATCGCTGGGAGTAAATCTGCTGCCTGCGGACGGAAAAGTATGTACATTCGATTGCATTTATTGCGAGTGCGGTTACAATGCAAATCGCCGCACCCATACGGAACTGCCTGATAGAAAAGCTGTGTATGAGGCTCTGGAAAAGCGTCTTGCCGCCATGAAAGAGGCAGGTGAAGGACTGAATGTGATAACGTTTGCCGGCAACGGCGAACCGACGCTGCACTCGCAATTTCCGGAAATTATAGACGATACGATAAAACTGCGCGACACCTATTTTCCGGAAGTGAAAATAAGCGTGCTTTCCAATGCCACCCGTATAGATGATGCAGGAGTATTTTCGGCGCTGAACAGAGTGGATAACAATATTTTGAAAATCGATTCCGTGTATGACGATACGATACGTCGTATCAATGCGCCTGTTGCCCAACGGTTTTCGGCAGAAGAATTGATAGAGAGACTTTGCCGTTTCAACGGAAAGTTGATTGTTCAGACGCTTTTTCTGCAAGGCGAACATAACGGGGCTGTCATCGACAATACCACCGACAGAGAGGTGGAAGGTTGGATTGCTGCGATACGCCGTATCGCTCCGCAGAAAGTCATGGTCTATACCATAGACAGGGAGACGCCCGAAAAAAATCTGCGCAAGGTCTCGCCCGAAAAATTGAACGAGATAGTCCGCCGTGTCAAAGTTTTCGGCATAGAGGTCTCGGTATCTTACTGAGAAACAAATATCTTTGAAATGAAATTTTTATAGCGTACAAGATATATTCCGGTTTGTAAATTTATAGGGACATCTTTTTCGGTTACAATTACATGCCCTTTCATATCGTATATGTAAATAACTGATTTACTATCATTATCGTTTATACAAAAACATTTACGAGTTGTATCATAAAAAAGAAAATCAGAAAAAATGCTTTGAGAGTATTCAGGAGTATGTATGGGTATGCTTTCTATCGTTATATTGTCTAAGGATATACTTCCGTTTGAAGTCATTATGGCTTCGAACATAAGCTGACATGAAGTAACGGTGTCGGGAAAAGAAATCTTTTTTTCAGACCAATACATTGTTGTTTTCGAGATGGAATCGAGAAGATGCCAATCGCCATCAATATTTTTTTTATAATAAATTTTCAGAATGTTATTTGATTTATTATAAAAGGATTTAATATAAAAATAGAAAGAAAGTGTGGAAATAATATCCTCTTTCGAGGATAGAAAAGGAGAAATAAGCAAACAAGTATCAATTATTGTTTGATAATCTGTTTTTTTTAGATAAATATAAGAATTTCCATCATTAGGTAAAGGAGGTAAAAAGGCATCTGCTAAAGAAGAATTATTGTTATTAATATGAAATATTTTCCATTCGTTGTTTGTTGAACAACTTTTGTTAGACCAAGAAGAAGGAAAAACCGAATAGTCGAAACTTTCGTGCCAAAAAATATCCGGTAAGATCGTAATTTTATTATTTAATTTTATATCTCCATTTGACAACAATGAAATATCGGATAATGAAATATCGGTTTGAACACCGTCCCAAGAAAAGACAGCCGGTACAGATGTACTATTCCAGTCATGTTTGTTTGTTGTTCCGGGAAATGGACAGCCGGCACTATTTATGTTTCCATAGTTTGACGATGTGGGTACAGATAAAGATTGAGATGCGCATACAACATAACAACCTTGTGGATGGGAAGCATTTATTTTGTTTTGTTGTGCCATCGAAGATATATCTTTATGTATATGGTATATCAATAATCCTTCACCCGGGTTGGCGATGTCGAAACCAGATAGAGCTCTGTTTTCGAGCAAATAAAACTCATCGGGAATAGGAGTATCGATACGATAGATCGTATTTTTTGTAAAATTCGAAGATTGTAAAATGATATTTTCTCCGATGGGGAGGTTTATGGCATCTGTCCATCCTAAATTATAAACTTTGACATAAGGGTTGAAATTAGCCGGCGTGATACCGTCATTGTTCCAACTGCCGGAAGCCATTATGTCCCAATCGCCGGTTCCTTCGTAAATACCGTTTTTCTCGGAATCGGTATCGTAAAAATCCGTGATTCCAAAAGTATGTGCAATTTCATGGCAATGTACACCTATGCGAGAAATACCATTACCGCGGAAGTCTCTTAATTCGGGGGCGCAAGAATATCTATTTATTTTGATATTTTGTATGGTGATAGGGTCAAAGGTCATTTCGTGCGACCATATTGTATTGGCTGATGCTCCGGATTCTTCGCCATATCCTGCAAAAACAATGTGTACATTATCTATATAACCGTCTTTGTCATTGTCAAAATTTGACAAGGATATTTCTTGTGATGCTTGTTCTATGGCTTCCAAAAATAAAGCGTATGGAGCAACATCATTGCCTCCGATGGTTAAGTTTGTCCCGTAAAAAGCCATATTATATCGGGAGGTGTATGGACCGATGAGTGTACATTCTAAATTCAATTGTCCATACGAAGCGTAGTCGAAAAAATCATGTACACTTCCGGCAGCACCCTCTTCATCATAATTTCTTTTGTTGAAAAGTGCGTTTATTTCATCGAATGTTTTTTGAAAATGAAAATCGGGAAACTGCATTAAAATAACCAATATTTGCTTGTCTCCTGTCGTAAGATGTCTATCTGTTGTCGGGGGAGCAGATTGTTTTATTTGGTTATTTTCGGGAGATTTTTTTAGGCGAATATTTTTTTTAAGGGAGTCGAGGAAAGGTTTGATTTTTTCTTTCGGATCCGTCAATCTATACTCAGAAAAGCAGGCATATCCAGTATCATCTTCTTGTGCATACACCCAGCCTAAAGAATCGGATAAAAGCGTATAATTATCTTCTGTCACAGCCCATTTACAATGTTCGTCACCATGTAGAGTAATATATGTATAACTATTGGCCGTTGCAATTTTTATTTTTCGTGGATATGCAGGAACAGCATAACAATAAACGATAAAATTGAAAAATAAAACAAAGAAGATAATTATACGCTTCATATCGAGCCTTATTCTTTCGTCCCTTTGAATGTAAGCATATTGCCAGATGAAGTATTATAATCAATTATAAGGAAATTTCCTGTAATGGTGGCATTTATGTCAAAGATTCCCTCATTTACCAAAGAGTACACATTACCTTCCTTTATTATGTTGTATCTGAACTCTTCCGAACCCAAGAAATCAGCAGACATAGAAACTACATTACTTGACAGACGGGAAATCGCTACTATATACGCATCTTCTACAAGCATTGTTCCGTAAGAGAGTTTTCCGATGTAAGTACCTGAAATTGCACTTGCGTTATCAGGGTTGAGATTTTCTTTGTCATCTTCTCCGCAAGAAGATAAAGAAAAGGATAATCCGAATAAGGCTATGATGATAGCCACAAAGTTGATTTTTTTCATGTTGTTTGTTTTTTAATGATTAAAAATAAAGTTTGATATTTTCTGCAAAGATACATATTATTTCTTTGTAATAAAGATTATAGGGAAATTTTTTTGAATTGTAAAACAGTTTTTTGCAGGAAAAATCATTACTTTTGCTTTGTAAAATAAAAAAATAGCGCTTTCGAGAAAAATTTTCGGCATATTGAATTTTCAGAAACGAAAGAGGTTGTGCATACCGTATGTACAAAATGTTTGTCGTATGCCGTTCTGCCTGTGTGGGCAGGGAAGCGAGTCGTTATAAAAAATCGAATCGATTTATGGGATTGATGTTTTTATACCTGTTCATGGCATTGGGTGTATCGTTTACCTGTTCGGTATTGGAGGCGGTGTTGCTTTCGACGCCGATGTCGTTTATCAGCATGAAAGAGCAGGAGGGGGGCAAGTCGGCAGCCCTGTTGAAGAAATACAAGCAGAGCATCGACAAACCTATTTCTGCCATTCTGTCGCTGAATACGATTGCTCATACCATCGGTGCTGCCGGAGTGGGCGCCGAAGCGGTAAAACTTTTCGGCGAAGTTTACTTCGGAGTTATCTCGGCGATACTTACTTTGTTGATACTGGTTATTTCCGAAATCATACCCAAGACGATAGGAGCCTCTTACTGGCGGCGTTTAGCCCTGTTTGCAGCGCAGGTGATACGGGTGTTCGTATTCATTTGTTATCCGCTGGTATTGCTGTCGGAATTGATAACGCGCATTGTTACGCCGAAAGAAAAAGAGTTTTCCGTGAGCCGCGAAGAGGTGTCGGCCATGGTAACGGTCGGTGAGGAAGAAGGCGTATTTCAATCGAAAGAAAACAAGGTGATACAGAATCTTATCCGACTTAATAACGTGAAAGTGAAAGAGGTAATGACGCCGCGCGTCGTTACCGAAGTGGCGTCGGAAGATATGACACTGCGCGATTTTTATCAGGAAAAGGCATACCGTTTCTATTCGCGCATACCGGTGTATGGCGACAGCAAAGATTACATTACCGGCTACGTGCTGCGGCGTACCGTGCTTGAAAATCTTACCGAAGACAAGTTCGACATGAAGTTGAAGGATATCAAACGGCCGATACCCTGTTTTTCCGAAACGAAATCGGTATCGACCGTTTGGGAAAAACTGCTCGAACACAAAGAACAAATCGCGCTTATCGTCGATGAATACGGCTGTTTTGCCGGAATTATCACGATGGAAGATGTGGTAGAAACTATTTTCGGTTTGGAAATCATCGACGAAACCGATACGGTGGTCGATATGCAGCAGCTTGCCCGCGACCGCTGGAATGCCCGTATGGAGCGATACAAGTCGATGTGATTTTTTTCAAAAAATCCGCCGATGAAACAACTGTTGCGAAATAGTATTATCTTTGCATCGGCTTAAACCTTTAATTCATCATCAGATTATGAAGATGCCTTTGCGTAGATTGTGGACAGAAATCAAAGATTATACGCTCATTACGTTAGGTCTTATGTGTTACGCTTTCGGGTGGGTGGCATTTTTGGTATCCAACGAAATAGTAACGGGCGGTGTAACCGGTCTTTCGGCGTTGGTGTTTTTCGGTACGAAAATACCGGTGGCGGTTACTTACTTTACCATTAATGCCATATTGCTTATTGCGGCGGTAAAAGTTCTCGGGTGGCAGTATTGCATACGTTCCATATTCGGAGTGTTGATGATGACATTCCTTTTGTCGTTAGCAACGATTCTTGTCAAAGAGCCTTTGCTCGAAGACGAACCTTTCATGGCGTGCATCATAGGCGGTATATTGTCGGGAGTGGGCATCGGCATAGCTTTCACGCGCAACGGCAGTACGGGTGGTACCGATATTGTCGCCGCCATTGTCAATAAATACAAGCCGATAACGTTGGGCCGCACCATTTTGTATTGCGATGTGTGCATTATCAGTTCGTCGTTCATAATCTTCCACAATCCCGAAAAAATACTTTTCGGTTTCGTGGTGCTGGCGGTTTCGACCTATACGTGCGACATGATAATCAACGGTATCCGGCAGTCGATACAACTTTTGATTTTTTCCGATAAGTATGAGGAAATAGCCGACCACATCAACCGCGATGTGCATCGCGGAGTTACCATTATCGACGGTATGGGCTGGTACTCGAAACAGCCGAAAAAGGTAATCGTCGTGTTGGCGAAACGTTCGGAGTCGAACAGCATTTTCCGGTTGGTGAAACAAATCGACAGCCATGCTTTCATTTCGCAGTCGAATGTCATAGGCGTTTATGGCGAGGGCTTCGACAAGATAAAAACATAGCCTGCAACAGACAATAAAGCGGGACAGAATGCCGTTATATCGGTATGAAACAACTTGTTTTTGCGACCAACAACGCCCACAAACTCGATGAAGTGCGGAAAATCTTGGGCGGGAAGTTCGATATCCTTTCTTTGAGAGAAATCGGCTGTAACGACGATATTGCCGAGACGGCCGAAACATTCGAGGGCAATGCGCTGATAAAAGCTCGCTACATACACGATAAATACGGGTGCGATTGCTTTGCCGACGATTCCGGCCTCGAAATCGACGCATTGGGCGGTGCGCCCGGCGTGTACTCCGCCCGTTATGCCGGAGAGGCGCACGATTCCGAAAAAAATATGGCAAAGGTGCTGGAACAGCTGCAAGGCGAGGAAAATCGCGCGGCTCGATTCCGTACGGCGATTGCGTTGATTCTCGACGGAAAGGAACACCTTTTCGAGGGAGAGATAAAGGGGCGCATCATCGAGGAGCGACGGGGTGCGGGCGGGTTCGGTTACGACCCCATATTCATTCCCGACGGCGAGACCCGTACATTTGCCGAGATGAGCGATGCGCAGAAAAACGGCATCAGTCATCGGGCGCGGGCAGTGGCAAAATTGGTGGCATTTTTGGAATCTTGGTCATGAAACGCATTTGTCTTTTGTTTTTTTCGTGGCTGCTTTTATGCGGAGTGCAGGCGGTAGAGAAAGTCGGCGAATGGGAGTTGTATGCCACTTTCCGCACGCCGAAGCAGATATGCGAAGGTAATCGCAAAGTTTTTTTCTTGGCCGACAATTCGCTTTTTTCTTACGGCAAAGACGATGAAGAGGTGCGGGAATTGTCGCGTCTGAATATTTTGTCGGACAATAATATCGACCGTATTGCGGGAGATTTTGTGAACGATATTCTGCTCGTGATTTACACCAACGGCAATATCGATTTGGTGGATATGGCGACGGAGACGGTGTATAATATTCCTTATATAAAAAATGCGGCGTTTACCACGTCCAAAAGAATCAACGACATCACTTTCGTCGGCGATGAGGCATATATGGCGACGGATTTCGGCATCGTGGTGCTCGATGTTGTGCGCAAGGAGATAAAGGCGACTTATACATTCAACGAAAAAATATATACGACAACCTATTGGAACGGCTATATTTATTGCATTCGGGCCGACAGGAACATGTATCGCTGCGCTGTCGATGACATTCCTTACGATGTGAATCATTGGGAAAAGCAGCGTCCTTCATATATCAATCAGATGCTGCCGGCCGGCAACCGGTTGTTGTTGCTGCACCAAGACGGAAATGCGCTACTTTTCTCCCCGGGCGAATCGAGTATTTGGCTGCGCGCCGACGGGAAAGTGAAAAAGATAGAACCGACCCGAGATGGATTTCTTTTGCATACGCTCGATAACAAAGTCGTGCTTTATGACTCCCAAAATCGGCTTATCGGAGAAATGTCGTTCGACGGTACCGGTTATGAATCGATAGATGTAACCTGTACCAATACCCAAAATGTTTTTTGGCTGCTCGCTGAAAACGTGGTGGCGGCGTTGAAATATGAAGAAGATTCTTTTCGGGAAGAAAAAAAACTTTCTTGCGACGGGTACCAAAAAGTGTACGATCCGTTTTCCATTACGATTGCCGGCGGGCGGGTATATGTATCGCCGGCAGGAGTTTCTTATCTGAATGATAAGCAAGATGTTGCGGGTTATATTTCGATTCTTGAAAACGGGCAGTGGACAACGATTTATCCGCAAGATGTTCCGCATGAAAAACACCCGACGGGGACGTGGGGCAATACCTACAACGTTGTTATCGACCCGGACGACCCCGATGTCTTTTATATAGGCACATGGTTCGAAGGGTTGTATCGGTTTAAGAACAATGCGTACGATACGCATTGGAATGATACGAACAGTCCTATCATCGACATTGAGAAGTGGGCGTACAAGGCGGGCCGCTCGGCATTCGACAAAAGAAAGAATCTGTATGTAATAACTTATTGTACGGAGTACGGTTTGGTGATGAAGAAACGGGACGACACTTGGCTGTCGTTTCCGTATGAAGATTTGAAAAATTTGCGGAATTTGGATTATATTTTGATACCGCAGCATTCGTCGGCAATGTGGATTGTTCGCTCGGGATACGATTCTTTCGTTTTTGCTTTCGATACGAATGGCACCGATGATATTGCCGATGACAAGATTCGCAAATTTACGGCGTTTACCGACCAAAACGGGGAACGAATAGACGGACAGTTTTTTTACGAAATTGCAGAAGATAAGAACGGGCAGCTATGGCTGGGCACCGATCGCGGACCGGTCGTGCTGACGAATCCGGAAAAATACATGAACGGCAATTTTACGTGTACTCGCATAAAGATTGCGCGCAACGACGGCACGAATCTGGCGGATTATCTGCTGAATGACGAAGCGATACAGACGATTGCTATCGACGGCGCCAACCGCAAATGGTTCGGTACGGCAAACTCGGGCGTCTATCTCGTGAGCGAAGACGGACAGGAAACGATTTATCATTTTACGGCGGAAAACTCGCCGCTGCCGTCCGACAACATTTACGATATTGCGGTGCACCCCGAGACGGGAGAGGTGTTTTTTGCTACGGAAAACGGGCTTGCCTCGTTCCGTGCTGAGGCGACCGAGCCGCAGGACGATTTTTCCGATGTATATGTTTATCCCAACCCCGTGCGCCCCGATTACGACGGCTACATTACCGTTACGGGCTTGCAGGAGCATTCGCTGGTGAAGATTACCGATACGGCGGGAAACCTCATTTATCAGAATTTTTCGACGGGAGGACAGCTGGTGTGGGACGGTCGTACCCGCGACGGCGGACGGCTGCACAGCGGCATTTATTTGGTCTTTGCGTCGGTGAACGACGGTAAGGAGGGTACGGTGGCGAAATTCACCGTCGTGAGGTAATTCCGTGCGTACAGAAAGGTATAAAAAATCCCGCAGGCTCTGCCTGCGGGATTTTGTTTGTATCGGGAATTTATCCGAGTACGATGTTGATTAGTTTGTCGGGGACGACGATGACTTTTCGCGGCGTCCGGCCCTCTATCCATTTGGCGGAATTGGGGTGTGCCAGCACGGCTTTTTCTATCTCCTCCCGCGGCGTGCCGACCGGAAAGTCGAGATTGAAGCGTGTTTTCCCGTTGAAAGATACAGCGTACGTTACGTTGTCTTCTTTGAGGTATTCTTCTTCATATTCAGGCCATTCGGCATCGCATACGGAGGTGTCGCTGCCGAGTGCGTGCCACAGCTCCTCGCTCAGGTGCGGTGTGAAGGGGGCGAGCAGCACGACAATCGGTTCGAGTATCTGGCGATTGCGGCATTTCAACGCCGTGAGTTCATTGACGCATATCATGAATGCGCTCACGGAGGTGTTGTACGAGAAGTTCTCGATGTCGCCGCTTACTTTCTTGATGAGTTTGTGCAGGCTTTTCAGTTCCTCTTTCGAGGGCTTGCCGTCGGTGAGGGCGAGGCTGTCGCCGTCGAAAAAGAGGTTCCAGAGTTTTTTCAGGAAGCGGTGCACGCCGTCGATGCCGTTGGTGTCCCACGGCTTGCTTTGTTCGATAGGACCGAGGAACATCTCGTAGAGGCGCAGGGTGTCGGCGCCGTAGCGTTCCACGATGTCGTCGGGATTGACGACGTTGTACATCGACTTCGACATTTTCTCCACCGCCCAGCCGCAGATATAGCGGTCGTTTTCGAGAATGAACTCTGCGGTCTCGAATTCCGGACGCCAGTGGCGGAAGGCTTCGAGGTCGAGCACGTCGTTGCTGACGATGTTCACATCGACGTGTATGGGCGTAGTGTCGTATTGATCTTTGAGGTTGTACGATACGAAGGTGTTGGTGTCCTTGATGCGGTACACGAAGTTGGAGCGTCCCTGTATCATGCCCTGATTGATGAGCTTCTTGAAGGGTTCTTCTTCGCAGACGATGCCCAAGTCATAGAGAAATTTGTTCCAGAAACGGCTGTAAATCAGGTGTCCGGTAGCGTGCTCGGTGCCGCCTACGTAGAGATCGACGCTGCGCCAGTAGGTGTCGGCTTCTTCCGATACGAGGGCGGCATCGTTGTGCGGGTCCATGTAGCGCAGGTAGTAAGCCGATGAGCCGGCAAAACCCGGCATCGTGCAGAGTTCGAGGGGATAGTGTTCGTCGGTTTCCCAGTTTTTTGCACGCCCCAGAGGCGGCTCGCCCTGTTCGGTCGGGAGAAATTTGTCCACACCGGGCAGGAGGAGTGGCAGGCGGCTTTCGTCGAGCATATAGGGCATATCGTCCTTGTAATATACGGGGAACGGCTCGCCCCAGTAGCGCTGGCGGCTGAATATGGCGTCGCGCAGACGGTAATTGACTTTGATGCGTCCGATGCCTTTTTCTTCGATGAAGGCTTTGGTGCGGGCTATGGCTTCTTTCACGGTAAGTCCGTTGAGGTCGAGCCCGTTGCCGCACGAGTTTATCATGATGCCCTCTTTGGCGTCGAAGCTCTCCTGCGATACGTCGCAGCCTTCGATGAGGGGAATGATGGGCAGGTCGAAATGTTTGGCGAAAGCGTAGTCGCGGCTGTCGTGAGCCGGTACCGCCATAATGGCGCCCGTGCCGTAGCCGGCGAGTACGTAATCGCTTATCCAGATAGGTATTTCCTTGCCGTTGAGCGGATTGATGGCGTATGCGCCGGAGAATACGCCGCTGACACTGCGGTCGGCGATGCGTTCGCGTTCGGTGCGGTGCTTGATTTGTTCGAGGTAAGCCGCCACGGCGTTTTTCTGTTCGGGGGTGGTAACCTGCTGTACGTAGTCGCTTTCGGGGGCGAGTACCATGAAGGTAACGCCGAATATCGTGTCGGCGCGGGTGGTGAAGATGGTGAAGGTTACGTCGGAGCCTACGACGTGAAATTCCATTTCGGCGCCTTCGGAGCGGCCAATCCAGTTGCGCTGCGTCTCTTTGAGGGAGTCGCTCCAATCGATGGTGTCGAGTCCGTCGAGCAGGCGTTGGGCGTAAGCCGATACGCGCAGGCACCACTGGCGCATGACTTTCTGTTCTACGGGATAACCGCCGCGCACCGACACGCCTTCGCTCACTTCGTCGTTTGCGAGGACGGTGCCCAGTGCGGGACACCAGTTCACCATCGTGTCGCCGAGATAGGCGATGCGGTAGTTGAGCAATGTTTTTTGCTGCTCTTTTTCGCTCATGGCGCACCATTCGTCGGCCGTGAAGGCGAGCGTTTCGCCGCAGGCAGCGTGGAGTCCTTCGGTGCCGGAGGTTTCGAATTTTTCGATGAGGCTGTTGATAGGGAGGGCTTTTTGTTCGGCGGTGTCGTAGTAGCTGTTGAACATCTGTATGAAAGCCCACTGCGTCCATTTGTAGTATTCGGGGTCGCAGGTGCGTATTTCGCGCTCCCAGTCGAAGCAGAAGCCTATTTTATCGAGCTGCTCGCGGTAGCGGGCGATGTTTTTTTCGGTGGTAACGGCGGGGTGCTGACCCGTCTGTATGGCATATTGTTCGGCGGGCAGACCGTAGGCGTCGTACCCCATGGGGTGCAGCACGTTGAAACCTTTCAGCCGCTTGTAGCGGGCGTAGATGTCCGAGGCGATGTAGCCGAGCGGGTGGCCGACGTGCAGGCCGGCTCCCGACGGATAGGGGAACATATCCAGTACGTAATATTTGGGTTTGTCGGCATCTTCCGTAACGCGGTAGGTATGCTGTTCTTTCCAGTACTGCTGCCACTTCTTCTCGATTTCTCTGAAATTGTATTCCATCGTTTTGCGATTTTGAAATGTCCGGCAAAAGTAATAAAAAAACCGATACGGCGATTTCTCCGGCGGAATTATCGCACGGGAAAATTTTTGCGCCTGCCCGTGCTTTCGGCATCGCCGGAAACACGGAAGCGGAAAAGGGCGAGAACGAAACCGGCTTTTATTACCGATTTGGAGATTCGGGAAAAAAGGTGTATCTTTGGATAAAAGATACGCGAAGTGATGAAACGAACATTTTTTCTTCTGTTGTGGGCGGTGTGCCTGTCGTGTGCGGCACAATCGCCGATGTGGGGCGACCAAGGCAACGGTACGTACGCGAATCCGATACTGAATGCCGACTACTCCGACCCCGATGTGATACGGGTGGGCGACAAATATTATATGGTGTGCTCGGACTTCCACTATATCGGCATGCCGGTGCTGGAATCGGACGACATGGTGAACTGGACTATCGTAGGGCAGGTGTACGACCGCTTCGATTTCGAAGGCTGGGACGACAACCGCCGCTTCGCCGGAGGTTCGTGGGCGCCCGCTATACGTTACCACGACGGGCGTTTCTGGGTGTTTTTCTGCACGCCGCACGAGGGACTGTTCATGAGCAGCGCCTCCGTCCCGCGTGGAGAGTGGTCTCCGCTGCATCGGGTGAAGGCTGTGGAGAAATGGGAAGACCCGTGCCCCTTTTGGGACGACGACGGACAGGCTTATCTCGGCCGCAGCCGGCACGGCGCGGGGCCTATCATCATACACAAAATGAGTTCCGACGGCACACGGCTGCTCGACGACGGCGTTACGGTATATACGGGTCCGGTGGCGGAAGGCACTAAAATATACAAACGCAACGGCTATTATTATATATGTATTCCCGAAGGAGGCGTGGAAACGGGTTGGCAGACGCTGCTGCGCTCGCGCAGCATTTACGGCCCTTACGAAAAGCGTGTGGTGCTCGAACAGGGCAGCACGATGGTGAACGGTCCGCATCAGGGGGCGCTGGTCGATACGCCCGACGACGAATGGTGGTTTTATCATTTCCAGTTCGTGGAGCCGATAGGGCGGGTGGTGCACTTGCAGCCGGCCCGCTGGTTAGACGACGGGTGGCTCGCTATCGGCGCCGACCAAGATATGAACGGCATCGGCGAACCGGTAACGGTGTGGACGAAGCCGCACACAGGCAAGTCGTCGGCGCCGACACTGCCGCAGACAAGCGACGACTTCGACGGCTCGACGCTCGGCGTACAATGGCAGTATAACCATAATCCCGTGCCGCAGGCGGTCTCGCTGTCGGCTCGGAAAGGGTGGCTGCGCCTCGACGCCCTGCAAGCCGATTGTTTGAAGATGTCGCATAACATGCTTACGCAGAAAACGATGGGTTACCACTCCGAAGCGACGACACGCCTCGATGTTTCGCGCCTGAGCGAGGGGCAGCGCGCCGGTCTGCTGTGCAGCGGCAACCTGTTCAACGGCGTGGGCGTGATGCGCGAAAACGGCAAAAACTATTTCTATATAGAGAAGAACGGAGAAACGGAACGCCTGCAACCGGTGAAGGGAAAGACGGTATATTTGCGCGCCGTCATCGACTATCCCGCCAATGAACACCGTTTGCTGTACAGCACCGACGGCAAACATTTTGTGTCGGCGGGCGAGCCGTATGCGTTGAAATTCGGAAGCTGGAAAGGCACGCGCGTGGGGCTTTATTCGTATAGTACGACGGGCGACGGCGGCAGCGCCGATTTCGATTACTTCACCTACGCGGTCGATGACAAATAGGTGGTAATGTCCGCCCGCAGCGGAAACGGAAATGCGCCGGAGTGAAAAATTTTTTTCGCCGGAGTGTTGCAGAATTGAAAATAAGGCATTACTTTTGCCCTGCATTTTTAGGAATGCTACCTTCTTCAGTAGCTCAGTCGGTTAGAGCATCTGACTGTTAATCAGAGGGTCGTAGGTTCAAGTCCTACCTGAAGAGCGATGAAAGCGGCTCGACTGTCAAAGGTCGTGCCGCTTTTGTTTTGTCTTGGCGGGGGTATCAACGGGCAAGGTCGAGCTTGATGCTGACGCCGATGTCGCTGTTGAGCATGGGGTAGCTGCTCGACGAAATGAGCGGCGTGGTGATTTGCAGGTCGTAATAGGCTTCGAGAGAGATGTAGCGGCTTACCTTGTATTCGGCGGAGTATTTCATGGCAATCGCCTTGTTGCCGGCGGTGGCTTGGGTATAGTTCTGTTCGATGCGGCGAATGAGCGAGTGGGTCTTTTTGAAAGAGAAGTCGCCGCGCAGGTTGATGTCGTTGCTGAATGTGCCCTGCTTGCCTCCCTTACCTTTGGAAAAGCCTTTCAGGTTGGTAATTTTGTAGCCGACGCCTATGGTAAAGTCTTGCGTAACGGCTTCGACGAGCTGCACGGCCGAAATGCTCAAATTGAGGTTGCGGGTATTTTTGTAGGAGAGGCTGCCCGAAATGTTGTTCGTTGTCGTGAAATCGACGCCCAGCAGCGGAGAGAAGCTCTCGGTTATATTGACGGAAGAGATGTCGAAAGGCGAGGAGGGTACGGGAAGCCCCGTTTGCGAATCTTTGACGAACCCTTTGTTGCCGCCGATGCCTTCCCAATTGAGGAATGAAGAGAAGCTGCTTACGTTGTAGGTGCATTTGTAAGCGTGCGACAAAATGAAACTCTTGAAAATTTTCTGCATTTTTTTCAATTTCGCCAGTCCGTCGTAAGTGATTTTCCAATTCGGAATCAGGCATTTCCACGACGGGAATGCCGACAGCTCCACCTTATCGGCGCTCTTGCTGGTGTAGGCGGCGATGAATGCGGGAATCAATACGTCCGCCGAACTTGGATTGACACCGCCGTTAGCCGCATTGTACGGCTGTCCGGCAAGGTGAGCCTGTTCGGTGAAATCGGTGAAAGGATAGCGAGTGTTGCGGTATTCGTTTTCGAGTCGCTGCGTAATGATTTTTCGGTTTTCGAGGAGGCGGTCGAATGCTTCGGAGCGGTAGCCGTTGTCGGGCGAGAGCCGCCGCATCGATGTGGCAATGGCTGCGTGCGTCATGGTGAAGCTGCCTCCCTGTATCGCGGGCATGTCGTCGTACATGAAATAAATTTGGTTGTTGCGGCTGTGGCTTCGTGTGATGTTGAGCGTTATTTTGAGGCTTTTTACGGGCTCCAGCACGATGTCGGCTTTCAGGTCGTTGGTCGTGTTGTGTATAGCGGGGCTGACGAGCGACGAGTCTTGGGTCAGAAGCCAATTTCGCTCCACCGATTTGCGTATGAAGTCGGTGCCTACGGTGGCGAAAGCGAATCCCAGTCCGGGCGCAAATGTGCTGTAATCGTTCGACTGTCCGAATATGGCGCCGATAGTCGGCTCGAACGAGGGCAGTGTCATGGCTCGGGTGTTGCTGTACTGCACGCTGACACTGCGCAGCATCATGGCAAACCGAGTGGCATACTGCCCGAATTTGTACCACTTGTTATCGTCCTTTCTCTTTCCGGGCAGTACGGTAACGGTGATCCGTTCGCTGCCCCGATTTTCGATGCAAATGGTGTTGGCATCGACGACTTTGTATTTGATAGGGAATTTTTCCCGATTGCGAGTGGCGGTTACGAGCGGTTTTTTGCTGCCGAGGTTGTGGCGGAGTATCGTTGTCGTATCGCGGTTTAGGGAGATTGCTTTTTGGAACCGGTCGTTTTGTTTTTGCTGTGTCCGGCCGCTCCGACCGCTGCTTGCAAATTTTTGATTGACGGTTTTGAGGTATTTCGATTTGTTGTAAAGCGTTTCGAAATTGAAGCGTCCCGATACGGAAAGTCGGCCTTGGTTGCTGATGTTGTTGCCCACATGAGTGGAGTCGTCGATGACGGCGCCGTGCTCCCAGTTGTAGCTGGCGTTGTAGCTGGCGGAAAGGGTTATCCAGTTGAACGCCGGCATGACGTTGAGCGGCACGTTGAAGGTAGCGCTGAAATTCTGTTGGTAGTCCCACGGTGTGCCGAAGTGGCGCAGGCTGTTTTTCAACGAATCTTTCCATAGGGTGTATTCATCGGCAAAGAGGCGTTTGTTTACAGCGCCGGGCAGCTCTTCTACGCGGGCATTGGTGCCGGTGGAGAGGTTCATGGAGAGGCTTTCTATCAAATTCCACTGTATGGAGAATTGCCGGTCCCACAGGAAACTTTTGCTGACCGATACGGGCAGCACGATGTCGTCGTTGTCGATGCTGCGCAGCTGCTGTTCGTAGTAGTAGCGCGACATGCTCGTGCCGAAAGAGATGTTGTTAGGCAGGTAGTTGATGCCGAGTTTCTTTACGATAGCGAGCCGTTTCGAGGTCGATTTTATTTTCCCGAACGGTTTCCATGCCTTGAATATGGGAGAATAGCTGTAAACGATGCTGCCGTTGTAGGTATTGGTGTTTTCGTAAGCGGTGGTGGGGTCGTTTTCGTGCTGTTTGTTCTGCGAGTAACTGAACGTGAAGTTGCCCGGGTCGTAAGGCATCGGATTTTTGCTTTTTATATCGACTTTGAATCCGGAGATACTGAAACTCTTGTTCGTCGATTGCGTAACCGCCAGCCGCTTGATGGAGTCGCGCTCGGCATTGTCGATAGCGGCGGCGAGGGCATCGGAAAATTTGATGTCCTGATCGAGCGGGTTGTATTTTGGCAGCGTTTTTTCCATCGAGTAGGAGTAGTAAACGGGTGCTTTGATTTTTGCTTTTTCCCCGAAAAAGCGTCCGACATCGACCATGGCGGCGAAGTTGTATTGGTAGAGGTCGTCGAGCCGGCGGTCGTTCAGGCTTTGGTCTATGCCGCCGAATCCGGTCGTTTCCACCTGCCCGCTCATATTGAGAGACCCGATGTCGGAAACGGCGAGGTTCAAGCTCCCTTTGGCAGCCCAGCCGCCCTCTTCGTTAAAGCCTTTCAAGCGCAGTTCGTTAATCCACACGGTAATGTCTTTTGGCCGGCCGGAATTGTTGCGCACGCCGATGAGAATGGTTTTTACATTCGACAGCGAGGGGTTGCCCATTACGGTGATTTTGTTGGTGGGTTTGTCGGGGTCGTAACCCGAGTAGGCGACGGTGGTATTGACGTCGGTGCCGGTCTTTCGGACGGCATTGCGCTCCTGTTTCAGGTTGGTCAGCAATTCGAGCGGAAAATCGAAGGTGTTGGATTCGGGCCAGACGATTTCGCGGTCGGAGGAGCTGTATGTGTTGTAGTGTCCGTGCGGGGTGAGACGCAGCGGAATTTCGTATTCGTAATAGTTGTTGCAGTAGTCCGACCCCAGCCGAATGAATACGGAGAGTTCGCCGTTTTTCAAATCGCTGTTGTCGTCGATGAGTTTTTCGGCGTGGACGAACATTTCGAGCCGCTTGTAGTTGCGCATATCCGTGCCGGAGCTTTTGTATATGGCGCGGGCGTTTTTCGATGGCAGGTTTCTGATGGATAGCGATACGGATTGCTCGTTGAGCTGCGTAATCTGCGACTGGTCGGGCGAGATGATGCGTGAAATACCGGGAGGGAGCACGTAATTGACGGGTGTCTGACCGGCATTTTCTTCGATGTTTACGACGGAGACGTCGAGGTCGCCTTCGGCGGGAGCGTTGCTGTTTCCGGAGATGTCGGAGTGCAGTTTGTATTCATAGGTGCGCCATTCGCCGCGCACGAGTTCGAGGGTGGCGAAACGCAGGTGTGTTTCTTTGTTGAAGCCTGTGAGGAATATGCGGGCGAAACGAATGCTCGAAAAGTCTTGTATCGAACCGACGGTTTTGCGCGGTTCGTGGTTGGCGTTTTCACTGTTGTCGCGGAGGGGTATTTTGAATTGGTACCACCGCACGGTCGAGGTCGTTCCGTTGCGCAGAATCACCGGTACGGCGTGCATGTCGGTGATGTAGTTGCTCCCCACTTGCAGGGCTTCGGGGGTGATTTTTACGGCATATTCAAAATAGCGTTCGTATTCGTCGAGCGTGTTGTCCTGATTGATGTCTTCGACGTCGGGAACGCTGCGTGCCGACTGGTAATAGCGGTCGCCGGCTTCCTGCGCGGAAAGCGAATTGCCTTCGGTGTTGTTGTAATATTTGTAGCGTCCCAGAATGTCGGTTTCATTCCGGTTGTAGTCTTCACCGAGAAAATATTGGTAATTGTCGCCGGCAGGGTCGTTGAGGGGCGAATGGGGGTCTTCCTCCATACGGGCAACGGCCTCTGGTGAGAGGCGCGAGCGCAGCATTTCCACGTATGTCCGGTATGAAGAAAAGATGTGTTCGTCGTTGTTGGAAAGTCCGTCGAGGCCGACATCTTGCCGCACGCGGGCGTTGTTGCCGTTGTCGAAAGCATAGGTGAGCGACTGTTGCCGCGATACGTGTCCCCATACGGTAGAGGAGAGGTAGGAAGTGTCGTTGTTAATGGGCAGTCCGTTTTCGTAGGATTTCATGCCGTCTTTGAGAATGTCTTCCGACACGTCGCCGAAGTCGAAGTAGAGCATGCCGCCTTTGTTGGAGCCGTCGTCGTTGTAGAGGAAGGGGTCCATCAGCCAGAATTGCAGGTATTCGATGTTGGAGTTGTCGAAGTCGGTTACGTCCATTTTGCGCATCATGCCGCCCCAACGTTTTTCGGGATTGGCGAGTTTGCCGTTTTTGTCGATGTTTTCGGCGTCGAGGTTGTAGGGGCCGCGCTCTTCGGGGTAGTACGACACGTTGAGCACTTGCATGACGGACGATTCGCCGTAGTTGAGTTCTTTGTTGGGGAACACTTCGGTATATTCGATTTCGCGCATGTAGTGGTTGGAGAGCTGGTCGAGGTCGTTTTTGATGTGGGCTGGCGTGGCAGAGGAGTTGCGGGCGGTAAAGAGCCGGTCGATGTAGTACCATGCCAGCAGGGCCCGGTTTTTGCCGTAGTCGATGTTGTTCGAAAAAGCCGATTCCGTAAAAAGCGAAGGTGTGGCAGAGAGGTTCCAAGCGTAGGGGGTGCGTATGTCGATAGTGGTTTGCGAGCCTTCGAAGTCGTCGAGGTAGGAAGTGGTTTTGGCGTTCTTTTTTTCGTTGGGAATCAGTTGGGCGAACTCCGCTGCGAACGACAGCCGCGAGGGGGCGGTGGCGGTTACGGTAGGTATTTTGTTGAGCCACGAGGTAAGCCACTGAAATTCGGTATTGTAAGAGGTGTTTATGCCCCATAGCGTGTTGTTGAGCACTTCGTCGCCGAAATTGATTTTTTCGGTGAGGGCTTTTTCTTTCATGTGCATAAGGGTAAACCCTACGTTGAAATTTTTGCTGAACGCATAATTCAAGTCCAACCCGAACAACGCTTTCCGTTGCATGCTAAGGCTTTGGCTTTCGAGGGAGACATCGATTTTCGTTCCGGAGTCGATGTAGCTTTGATTGAGAATCGTTACGACGCCCATGTTGTAATCGACGGTGTAATCGACGTTTTCGACGAGGGGTAGTCCGGCGGCGGACACCCTTACCGAGCCGCGCGGTATGTTGAAGGCGTTAAGGTGTATTTCCGAGCTGTTCGACGATTTGTATTCGCCTTTGAAGATGAATTTGTTTTTATCGGCGAATTGTTTGGCGATGGTCAGGGTCGAGTCGTAGAGTTCCTGATAGACGTAGCGGTCGGCCTCCGGTGTTCCGATAGCATTGCGCAGGTACGAGCCGAAAGGCTCTACCGACGGGAAGATGATGCGTCCGGTGGCGGGCAGTACGGTAAATCCCGATACGTAGTCGAATACGCCGTCGGAGTGGGTTTCCTGATTGTTGTCGAGGCGGTCGAGGTTCATCACCTGCAACAGCGTTTTTTCCCGAATCTCGCCGACGGGCAGGTAGGCGGTATTCGTACCGGCGGTGTCGTTCTGGTAATAAATGTTGAACCGGAAGTTTTCTTTTTGTATCTGGTAGGCGCCGAGTGCATAGACGTTTTTCATCATCAGCCTCCAAATGGGCTTTTTGTTGGTAATGGTCGGCCCTTTCAGCATTTTTACGTAGAGGCTTTGTTCGGTGTCGGTGATGTCGGTCGTAAATTCTCCGACTTGGTAGGTCTGCCCGTTTTTGGTGTATTCGAAAGCGACAGCCAGCACCTCGTCGCTCCGCAGCTGCGTGTTGAGGGAGATGTAGCCGAGCTGCGTGTTGAGGGTGTATTCCGATGCCGAGAGCAGGCGGGCGCTCTCTATCTTGGCGAAGTCTTCGCCGCCGTAAATGCCGAAACTCTCCAGCGGTGCGAGTGCCTGCGTTACGCGGTCGATGTATCGGGCGTCGGGGTAATCGGTTGTGATAGAGCCGTACAAGGTATTTGCGGTGTTCGAGGGAAATTGTGCGCCGGTCGTCGCCCAGTGGCTGCTCGAAAGATTTTGTGCCGATGTTTCGCCGAGGTCGGCAAAAGCCACGAGGTTGCGGGCATTATCGTAATGTCCCTGTTTGTTGGTAATCCACACTTCCACGCGGTTGATAGTAACGCCGGAAGTGATGTAGGGCAGGCGGGCGATGAACTGGTCGTAGTTGTCGCGGAAATAGTGCGAAAGGAAGTAATGGCGGTTTTGGTCGTAGTTGTCGGCGCTGATTTCAAATTCTGTCGTTTGTGCGCCGCCTTTGCTACTGACACTTTTGGAGTCGGTTTCCTGCTGCGACACAAGGCCGGTGACGGTGAGTTTTCCGAATTGCAGTGTCGTTTTCAGACCGAACAGCGAGGTACCGCCCCGAATCAGCGACGAGCCCGTAGTCATGCTGATGTTGCCGCCTTCGATGCTTTTGATGATTTGGTCTTCGTCGCCTTCGTAGCGGAGATTCAGTTTTTGTGCGTCGAAATCGAATGTGGCGTCGGTGTTATAGGTCATTTTGAATCCGATTTTCGTTCCGACCGTCGCATTGATGGTGGCTTGTATTTTTTCGTCGAAGTCGAAATAGGTTTTCTTTCGGGCGCTTTCAGAGAGGGCGGGGTTATCGATTTTGTTGGTTACAAGGCTGAGTTTCAGTGTCATTGAGCCGCTTGTTTTCAGACGCACGCCTCCGGGGCCGAATACTTTATCGAGAGCCTGCACGTTGAATTGCATGTCGAGGAAATCGAACTCTTTTCCACCTTTGGCGAAAGCGTCGGCATTTTTTTCCCGATAATAATCCTGCATTTCTTTTTGGAGCGAATATTCCTGATATTCGCCGGAGGTGAGCATGAAAGGCGTGGAGACTTCCATATCTCCCACTTTGGTGCGTATGACGTAGCAGTTGGTTTGCGGGTCGAATTCGATTTCCGTATGCAGGTTTTCCGGCGTTTTCAGGTCGGCGACGGGTCGGCGGAACAGGTCTTCGTAATGTTCTATCGAGGTTTTGGCAACGGGATATCGGACGGCGACAGAATCTTCGCCGTGTGTCGAAGCCGGCGTTTCCGATTGCGCAGAGAGCGGTGCGGGATAGTTTGCTATTCCGCAGAGAAACAGTAAGATATATAGGAAAAGACTTTTTCTCATCGCTTCGCGGTCTTCGGGAACCGTTTTTTTACTTTCCCCGAAAGCGGCGATGCGACAGCTACAACATTTTCAATGCTGTTTTTATGAGGGCTTCGACCGATAGCGTCGGGGTGTCTTTCAGCAGTTTCTGCACCGCCTTTTGCGAGGCGGTCTGCGGAAATCCCAGCATGACGAGAGCGGCGACGGCTTCGTCTTGTATCTCCTGCTGCCGGGGGGTGCTGTTTATAAGTAACGTATCACCCCCTCCCTTTATTTTATCGCGCAGGTCGATAATGATGCGTTCGGCGGTTTTTGCGCCGATTCCTTTAATCGATTTCAGTGCATTGACGTTTCCGCCGGTGATGACTTGTTCCAGCTCGGCGGGCGACAGCGACGAGAGTATCATACGGGCGGTGCCGGGTCCTACACCCGATACCGAAATGAGAGCAAGAAAGAGTTGGCGTTCGCGGCGGTCGATGAATCCGTAAAGCGTGTAAGCATCTTCGCGCACGGCTTCATGTACGTACAGGCGCACTTCTTTGCCGACGGCAAGAGCTCCGTAGGTCGTGAGCGAAATGTTCAGCCCATAACCCACACCGCCGCATTCGACGACGGCAAAAGCGGGGGTCAGCTCGGTTACTTCTCCGCAAACGTATTCGATCATGCTGCTGTTTTTTTAACCCGTAAGGCTATTTGGCGGCTGCGACCGGTTTTTCGTGCTGCATTTTGCAGCTTCCGTTGAATACGGCTTTCGGTTCGATAATCAGAATCTGCGTCGCAATGTCGCCTTCGATGTTCGATGTCGCTTTCAGGGTAAGCGTGTCTTTGATAGAGATGTTGCCGTTTACTTTTCCGTTGATTTCGGCATTGGCGGCAGTGATGTTTCCCTGTATGCGGGAGGTTTCGCCGATGATTACTTTTCCGGCGCATTCGACGTTGCCTTGCAGGTTGCCGTCGATGCGTATGTCGCTCGATGCGGAAATGTTTCCTATAATGGTCGTATTGACGGCGAAATTGTTATGTACCATGCCGCTTTGAATCTCTTTATTCATGGTTCCGTGTTTGATGAATATTTTTTGATTTCGGCAAAAATAGTGTTTTTTACGAAAATACGACTTATTTTTGAAAAAGATTTTTTGAAGCGTGTGTTTCCGGAGAGCGACGGGAAAGAAAAAACGCGCCGCAAAAGTTTGCGGCGCGTTAAAGTTGCGGACGGTTGTGTTCTATCGGCCGGCAAGAGAGAGGTACCAGTATCCGATGTAGCATAGCGGTTTGAGGGTAAACGTCATGTATTTACCGTTTTCCAGCCTTGTTTTACAGCGGATTTCGTTGTCGTAAGCCCTCGTGAAGGTTACATTTTCTATCATGTATTGGCGTATCGGAAATCGCAGGAATTGGCTCCGAATTTCCGCTTTTTGCTCATCGTTCAATCCCATCGGCTGACTTCGGTAGGGATCGTTGGGGTTGAGGGTAACTAACATATCGAGTGCGCTATCGTAATCCTTGCTTGCCAGATAGTCCATAAATTCCGCAGCCAGTTGTTTCACGACGGCGGTATCGGAAGCTGATGCCGACATGGAAATTTCCCACATTCCCATGGGGCGCCGTTCTTTTCTTCCGGTACAAGCCGAAAGTACCAAAAACGAAAAAAGTATTATGTGAAAGAATATTGTTTTCATTTTTTCTGTTAAGAAAGGAAAGCGCGCTTCACAGCGCACTTTCCTCAGTAAGGGAAAATTATTATCTATTGTTTTTAGTCTTGGCCTATTGTTGCGTGTATGGTTATATCTACAGGAGTTTCTACATAGCCCCATTTGTATGCGACCACAAGCGGTATCCGTATCGTGTAGTCTTCTTTGAACATTGTACCATTGTTCTTGTAGGAAATCGTACCCATCTTCTGCATGGTCGGAGTTCCCTCAACAGCAAATTGCAGGTCGATCCCGCTGTTGTAGTCTTTCACAGACTTGCCTTTTCCTGCACCCGACATTACCGTAGCAAATTCCGTAATGTTGTCGTCGTCTGCATACGTATATGCCGATTTCGCGTTATCCCATTTGCCTACTTTGATATCCGTTATGCCATAGTAGTCAAAGTAGAAAGTACGGTCCACGTCTTCATCTTTGAAAGCGTAATCACGCCAGTCAACGAAATCGAGAATATCGACCAAGTCAATCGTGCTACGACCATCGGTACCGTCTTGCAGCCCCTTGTTGTCTAACGTTTTACCGCTGATAGGACGGCAGAAGCGGATGTTGTAAGTAGCGTTATCGAATATCATCTCACGATCACAGTCGTCTTTCATGGTTACTTTGACAGCCGCCGTGAATGTCTGTCCTTGGGCAAGCTCTTTGTGATCGGCAGCATTCAGAAGGTCTTTTGCATATTCGGTGTCTTGGTACGTAACCACTGCATTTTCAGGAGAGGTTTCGTTGTTGGTAATAACTGCAACCTTATCTTTCCTTCCGTTCGGAGCAGAAGCAAGAGCTGCATACAGTTCGTTTCCGTCGTCATTAACCGAAAGAACATATCTCGTTCCGCTAGCGCCTACGGGATTTTTCACCTCATCGGTTATTACGAACTGATAGGTAATTTTGTCAAAGCCTTTATAAGTGCCGGCAACGGAGGAAGAGGGTACATCGCCTATCCAGGAAGAACCGAGCTTATTCTCGAATGTGCAATTTCTGTCGCTATTGTCGTTCGGAGTTTTCACATTGAAGTGTACTTCGTCCGCACCTTTGTTGCCGCTCCATTTTTGATACCAGAAGTCGGTTTTTGTAGCAAGAGAGCCCTCCGGCGTTACATTGAGAGGATTGGGTGCCCATATCAGTTCGATGTAGATATAATCTTGGGCTTTCGTTGCGAAGCGAACGAATACATGAGCATTTTGCGGCTTCTCTTTGCTCGAGAAGAATTCGTAAGCGCTCTGTTCAGAGACAGTCCATGTGAGAACATTCGTCATCTCACCGCCCTCATCGATATTTTCTGTAACGGTACCGAGATAGTTAATCTTATCGAGTTCTTTGTATTCTTTGTTTTTCAACTCAAACTGTTTGGCCTCCTTCGTTCCCGTGATGGTGTCGAGTTCGTAGCGAGTCTCAAACTCGGATTTGGAGATCGCGAGCTCTCTCAGTATGATGGCTTCGATTTGATTCCACGTAAGCGATAACGCATTGTCGGAAGCGTTACATTTCATCGTGTAGCCATTCGTGAATTCGGGCATCGTAATGGTTTTATCTTTTTCTACAACGAAAGTTTTTTCGTTGATCTTTACCTTGATATAACCTACGGCAGCGATGTGATTGGTTATCGTATCGGTGAGGATTACACGGACAAGCGGCATTTTGTCTATGGTTGCACGGTTTTGTTCGGCGCCATATTCTTGCTGCTTTCCGGAAGCGTCAGGCATTTGCGGACGCAGTATCGAACCTTGCAAAGCAGCGTGTACCGACTCTTTGGTTTTATTATCGCCGGACATATAACCGACCAATTGATAGCTGTATTTGAAGCCGGCATTATTGGCTTTTTCGTCAAGAGCATTATCATCGAGGTTTTCTTCCTTCCCGTTTATCGAAATGTGGGTTTGAACGAATTCAGCTACATCGATAAGCGAATCCCAAGCCACGTAGATAACAGGGTCGTTCGTGATAGCCTCCTCAGCCGTAGTGTACCAATGATTGTGTGTCGTACCCTTGAGGTCTATGTTTTTTTCGTCCGGTACAGCCAAGGCCGTGATGTTGGCGGTAACGGGATATATGGCTGCATAGTCGGAAGTGATGGTTGCCGTCTCGCCCGCTACATTTTGCGATACCTGCAAAGCAACGGTCGTAACTTTATCTCCGTCGGCAGGTATTTTGCCGGAGTAGTTGGCATATACGGTGAAGGTGCCGTCCTGATTGTCTTTTTGCTTATAAATTCTCGGAGATACCGAACTGCTGCGCGTAACATAATTGTAATCCTCGCAGATGAAAGCAAAATCGAACAACTTGGAGAAATCCGCATTGGATGGATTCATGCTATAGGTTGCCCACAGCCCCGGAGTCATATCTATCGTTGTCGGAGCTTTTGCCGGGGAAGTCGGGGCATCGGACTTGTTGTCTGCATTGGCATCGACGGATTTCACCTCGAGAATGTCGTAGTGATACGTGGCCGCTTTGAGAGCTTCGATGCCGTCAACATAGAGCTGCGGCTTGAATACGAGGCTGCGCAGAACGTTGCTTCTGGAGATGGTGAACGTACCTTCATATCCTTCGATGTTCGAGAAGATAATATCTTCATCGGTTACAGCAGCCGTTACACCGGAAGTTTTCCAGCTGATTTCGGTGGTTTCTTGATCTACACCGTTGACAAATTTATGGAAGAATCCGTCTTCGGCAGGGTAATAATATATCGAATCTCCTTTGGCACCGGCAGCACCGGGTTCACCTTGAGGACCGACAGCGCCGGTATCGCCCTTGTCGCCTTTTTCACCTTGAGGACCGGCGGCTCCGGTATCGCCCTTGTCGCCTTTTTCGCCTTGAGGACCGACAGCGCCGGTATCGCCCTTGTCGCCTTTTTCACCTTGAGGACCGACAGCTCCGGTATCGCCCTTGTCACCTTTTTCGCCACGGGCAAGGAACTCGGTTTTTTCACCGTTCTCATACCAGTAGCCGTCGTCGCCGATAGACCATACGGTACCCGGAGTTCCGTTCGTACCGTTTGTAATCTCGAAGGTCTTGCCGTTGCTCAGCGTTACCGTAACACCGTTTGCACTGCTTTCTACGTTAGAGATAACGCTTCCCGATTTGACAAGCTGTTGAATTTGTTGTATTGCCGCCGTATTTGTGGCAATTTCCTGTTCAAGTCTGCTGATGTCATCGTCGTAGTCGTCCGAACAACTCGGAAAAATCAATCCCATCGACGAAAGCATCAAGATAGACGCTGATACTTTCAAGAATTTTTTTCTCATGATTTTTGCAATTTGGTTAATAATATTTGATTGAAAAATTTGCACCATATATAAATTTTTCCTATCTTAACGATATTAAAATTTTCCTTTCTTCCATGCTTCGGGAATACAAGACAACAATGTATTTTCGGGGGCGAAGATATATAATAAAAAACATTCCGCAAAAATTTTTTCCGATTTTTTTCAAAATAATTGCATTTTTCCTGCAAATGGAGGGTGTTGGCGGCAGAATACCATTATATAATAAGGCTGAAAATAGGTATGTTTTTATGAAATCGTTATCGTTTTTTTCTCCTGAGTCGCCGGTGTCGGCGCACATACTCTCTGAAAAATCGCTACTCGACAGTACGGTTTTTATATAAAAACGTCATTTGACAGTACGATTTTTCCGACAAAAAAACAGTAATAGGAGAAAATTGTATATATTTGTATGAAAGAAGTTACGGCGCGATGAAGACGAGTATAAAACTGGAAGGTATGCGCTTTTTTGCGTATCACGGCGTTTCGGCGCAGGAGCGCAAGGTGGGCAACGACTATGAAGTGTCGCTGCGAGTGGATTGCCCGTTGGAAAAGGCGATGACGAGCGACGAGCTTGCCGACACGCTCGACTACGGAACGCTGTACCGGTTGGTGGCAGACGAGATGATGCGTCCGTCGCAGCTGCTCGAACACGTGGCGGGGCGCATCGTGCGGGCGATAGAGGCGGCGTGTCCGTCGGTTACGGGCGGCGCACTGCGCATTGCCAAACTTTCGCCGCCGGTGGCGGGCGAAATAGGTCGTGCCGAAGTGTCGGTGGAATGGTAATTACAGGACTATGATGCAGCGATTGGTTTTTCTTTTGATGTGCTGCGGTGTGGTTGCCGTCGGTCGTGCGGCGGGATATTCCACGCGCGCATTCGACGAACGGGTGCACACGCTGCAAGTGCGGGTGGGCGCCGATATGCTGGCTCCGCCGGTAACGCTGCTGGACGGCAACGACCGTATCGTCATATCGTTCGACCTCTTTGCCGACGAGCCGGAAGAACTGCGTTACCGCGTGGCGTATTGCAATGCCGACTGGTCGCCGTCGCCGCTTGTGCAGGCGGAGTATCTCGACGGCTTCGCCGAAGGCAGTATCGACGATTATGCCTTGTCGTTCAATACGTATCGGAATTATGTGAATTACCGCATCGTGTTTCCGAACGAAAATGTTTCATTCCGCCTGTCGGGAAATTATGTCGTATCGGTCTATCCCGAGAGCTGTCCCGATGAGGTGTTGCTGACGGCGTGCTTCTCGCTCGCGGAAAATTTGGTGGAGCTCGCCTGCGAAATAACGACCCGCACCGATGTCGATTATAACAAGGGGCACCAACAGCTTTCGGTGAAACTGGCGCACCCGCGCTACGAGATACGCGACCCGCGCAGCGAGTTGCAGATGTATGTTTCGCAAAATGTCGATTACTCCGACCGTCATCTGCTGACGCAGCCGCTTTACGTGCAGCCGCAGGAGTTGGAATATGCTCATGCGCCGGCCTTGGTGTTTCCGGCGGGCAACGAATACCGCCGCTTTGAAATCGTGTCGCCGCACTACAACCCGCTGGGCGTGGAGAGTATGCGCTATTTCGAGCCGTATTATCATGCCCTGCTTGCGACCGACCGACCGCGCGCGGCAGAGGCATACGTCTATGACGAAACGCAGAACGGACGGTTTTTTATCCGTGCCGGCGGCAGTGAAGAGCCCGATACCGAAGCCGATTATTATATGGTGCACTTCACGCTCGAAACGGGTCGCCCGCTCGACGGCGAGGTGTATCTCGACGGGGAATTTACGCTCGGACGACGGGACGCATCGACCCGCATGACCTACAACGCCGAAACGCACTCGTATGAAAAAACGCTGCCGCTCAAACAGGGGGCGTACAATTACCGGTATGTACTCTCGAAAAACGGTCGTGCCGACGCGGCGCCGATAGAGGGCAACCACTACGAAACGCTCAACGAATACCAGATAAGCGTCTATCATCGTCCGACGGGCGGACGCTACGACCGTCTCATCGGCTATACGCGGTGCCGCATGTAGATGCGATTCAAAGTTTTTTATTACTTTTGCCGCCGGAATGCCTGCGGCATAAATGAAACAAAAAAATGTCAGCACTTATTTCTTTACTCGAATCGGTGCGGGCGGCGTCGCGCCGCCTCAATCTGCTCGACGGAGCGACCGTCGATGCCGTGTTGCTTGCCGTTGCCGACGAAACGGAACGGCAGACGGAATATATCCTGTCGGAAAATGCGCGCGATTTGGCGCAGATGTCGCCGACCGACCCCAAGTACGACCGCTTGCAGCTTACGGCGCAGCGGCTTGCCGACATCGCCGCCGATATGCGGCGGGTAGCCTCGCTGCCGTCGCCGTTGGGAAAGACGCTGAGCGAAACAGTGCGCCCCAACGGCATGACCATACGCAAGGTGTCGGTGCCTTTCGGGGTGGTGGGCATTATCTACGAGGCGCGCCCCAACGTTACTTTCGACGTTTTCTCCCTCTGTCTGAAATCGGGAAATGCCTGCGTGCTGAAAGGCGGGAGCGATGCCGCATGTTCCAACCGTGCCATTACCGACATTATCCACCGTGTGTTGATAAAGTTCGGAATCGACACGAATACAGTGGTTTTGCTGTCGAATGAACGCTCGGTTACCAACGAGTTATTGACAGCCGTCGGATATGTCGATTTGGTGATTCCGCGCGGAAGCAAGGGGCTTATCGACTTCGTGCGGCAACAGGCGCGCGTGCCGGTGATAGAAACGGGTGCGGGTGTGTGCCATACCTATTTCGACGCTGCCGGCGACGTGGCGAAGGGGCGGGCTATCGTGCTGAACGCCAAGACCCGCCGCGTGTCGGTGTGCAATGCGCTCGACTGCCTGCTCGTGCACCGCGGCCGACTGACCGACCTGCCGGCGCTCTGCGCGCCGCTGGCGGAAAAGAGGGTCATCGTTTATGCCGACGAACCGGCGTATGCCGCCCTCTCGGGAAGCTATCCTGCCGCCCTGCTGCAACCGGCGGCCGCCGACAGCTACGGCACGGAGTTTCTCGATTACAAAATGGCGATAAAGACGGTGGCGTCGCTCGATGAGGCGTTGCAGCACATCGCCCGCTATTCGTCGCAGCACAGCGAAAGCATCGTGAGTGAAGATGCCGCCGCCTGCCTGCGCTTCACCCGCGAGGTCGATGCCGCCTGCGTTTATACCAACGTATCGACGGCGTTTACCGACGGCGGACAGTTCGGCTTCGGCGCCGAAATAGGCATCAGCACGCAGAAACTCCACGCGCGCGGACCTATGGCGCTGCCGGAGCTTACCACCTACAAATACATCATCACCGGCGACGGACAAACACGATAATTTCAAAATACCAAACAGATATGAGACATTTTACTTCCGTGGAAGATATAGGCGACCTGCATGCCGCCCTGCAAGAGGCGCTTGCCGTGAAAGCCGACCGTTTTGCCTACCAGCATCTGGGTAGGAACAAAACGCTGATTATGATATTTTTCAATTCGAGTCTGCGCACCCGCCTCAGCACCCAAAAGGCTGCCATGAATCTGGGCATGAACGTTATCGTGCTCGACATCAACCAAGGGGCATGGAAGCTCGAAACCGAGCGGGGCGTCGTCATGGACGGCGACAAGACCGAACACCTGTTGGAGGCGATACCCGTCATCGGCTGCTATTGCGACGTTATCGGGGTGCGGTCGTTCGCCCGCTTCGAGAACAAAGCCGACGATTACGAGGAGAAAATCATTTCGCAGTTCATACAGTATTCGGGTCGTCCCGTGTTCAGTATGGAGGCTGCCACCCGCCACCCGCTGCAAAGTTTCGCCGACCTTATCACTATTGAAGAATATAAAAAGAAAGCGTGCCCCAAAATCGTGCTTACGTGGGCGCCTCACCCCAAAGCCCTGCCGCAGGCGGTCGCCAACTCGTTCGCCGAATGGATAAATGCAATAGGCTATGAATTGGTAATCACCCACCCCGAAGGGTATGAACTCGACCCTCGCTTCGTGGGAAACGCCCGCGTGGAGTACGACCAACGGAAAGCCTTTGAGGGGGCGGACTTCATCTACGCGAAAAACTGGTCGGCATACACCGACCCGAACTACGGGAAGGTCATCAACACCGACCGCTCGTGGACGGTCGATGCCGAGAAAATGACGCTGACCGACAATGCCTATTTCATGCACTGCCTGCCGGTGCGCCGCAACATGATTGTTACCGACGAGGTCATCGAGAGTCCGCAGTCCATCGTGATACCCGAAGCCGCCAACCGAGAAATTTCGGCGCAGGTGGTGCTGAAAAAGATTCTCGAAAGCCTTTAACCGGTTTTCCGTTTACAAAGGAAAAATCGTACCTTTGCACCTCCGTTGCATCGCTGCGGAGAGATTCATTTTTAATTTCGACGCTATGAAAATAGAAACACAGATAGCCCAAAGCATCGCTGCCGCCCTGCAATCGCTGTACGGCATCGCGGTCGCGCCCGATACCCTGCAACTGACAAAGACCAAAAAAGAGTTCGAGGGCAACCTCACGTTGGTCGTATTTCCTTTTCTGAAAGCCTCCCGCAAGTCGCCCGAAGCGACGGCGCAGGAAATCGGCGCTTATTTGCAGGAACACGCAGCCGACCTGATAGCGGGGTTCAATGTGGTGAAAGGATTTCTCAACCTCGTCATTGCGCCCGCCTGCTGGGTGGGACAGCTCAATGCCATCAACGCCGATGCCTCCTACGGCATCAAGACGGCGGCACCCGACGCTCCGTTAGTGATGATAGAATACTCCTCACCCAATACCAACAAGCCGCTGCACCTTGGGCACGTACGTAACAACCTGCTGGGATACAGCTTGTCGTGCATCATGGCAGCAAATGGAAACCGCGTGGTGAAAACCAATATCGTGAACGACCGCGGCATACATATCTGCAAGTCGATGTTGGCGTGGGAGAAGTGGGGCGAGGGCGTTACCCCCGAATCGTCGGGCAAGAAGGGCGACCATTTGGTGGGCGACTTTTATGTGTTGTTCGACAAACATTACAAGCAGGAGGTTGCCGAGCTGCAAGCCGCCGGCAAGAGCAAGGAGGAGGCTGAAGCCGCCTCGCCGCTTATGGCGGAGGCGCGCGAAATGCTGCGCCGCTGGGAAGCCGGCGACCCCGAAGTGCGCCGCGTGTGGGAGATGATGAACGGTTGGGTGTATGCCGGTTTCGATGAAACGTACCGCCGCATGGGGGTCGGATTCGACAAGATATACTACGAGTCGCAGACTTATCTCGACGGCAAGAAAAAAGTGCTCGAAGGGCTCGAAAAAGGCATCATGTACCGCAAGGACGACGGCTCTGTGTGGGCGGACCTTACAGGCGAAGGACTCGACCAGAAACTGCTGCTGCGCGCCGACGGCACGTCGGTGTATATGACGCAGGATATAGGCACCGCCCAACAGCGTTTCCGCGACTACCCTATCGACCGCATGGTGTATGTCGTGGGCAACGAACAGAATTACCACTTTCAGGTGCTGTCGATATTGCTCGACAAGCTCGGCTTCAAATGGGGCAGGGAGCTGGTGCACTTCTCTTACGGTATGGTGGAGCTGCCCGAAGGCAAGATGAAATCGCGCGAAGGCACGGTGGTCGATGCCGACGACCTCATCGATGAAATGGTGAATACCGCCCGCGAAACGTCGGCGGAACTCGGAAAGCTCGACGGTTGTACGCCGGAAGAAGCCGACGCCGTTTCGGAAATGGTGGGACTCGGTGCGCTCAAATATTTCATTCTGAAAGTCGATCCGCGCAAGAACATGACGTTCAATCCCAAAGAGTCGATAGACTTTAACGGCAACACGGGACCGTTCATACAATATACGCACGCGCGAATCTGCTCGGTGCTACGCAAGGCGGCCGACGAGGGTATCGTATTGCCGCAGCAGGCGGCGACGAACATCGCGCTTTCTGACAAGGAAATATCGCTGATACAGCAGTTGGCGGCATTTCCCGAAGTGGTGGCGGAGGCAGGTGTGCAATTCAGTCCCGCGCTGATAGCCAATTACACTTACGACCTCGTGAAAGAGTACAACCAGTTCTATCACGACTTTTCGATTCTGCGCGAATCCGATGCCGATGTCAAGGCGTTCCGCCTGCTGCTGTCGGCGAATACGGCGCGCATCGTCAAGGCCGCGATGGGTTTGCTCGGCATACAGGTGCCCGACCGTATGTAACCGCCGGTCGCAAAAAACAAGACGAGCCGCAGGAAAACTCCTGCGGCTCGTTCTTTTTTGAAAGGAATGCCGATTACAGTTTGCGGGAGCCGTCGCCGATTTTTACGGGATAGACTTTCGGCTCCTTGCCGAATTTGGCTTTGAAACCTTTGACGGCCGTTTCGATGAAGTGGTCGTATTTGTCTTCGGGCACGAGGTTGATGGTGCAGCCGCCGAAGCCGCCGCCCATGACGCGCGAGCCGGTAACGCCGCATTCGCGGGCTACGTCGTTGAGGTAGTCGAGCTCTTCGCAGCTTACTTCGTAGAGCTTGCTCATGCCGTGGTGCGTGCCGTACATTTTTTCGCCGACGGTCTTGTAATCGCCTTTTTTCAGGGCGTCGCAGGCATCGAGGAGGCGTTGTATCTCTTCGATGACGTATTCGGCGCGCATGTAGTCTTCGGCGCTTACTTCGTTTTTCACCTCTGCCAGCATCTGCATGTCGGCGTCGCGCAGGAGCGACACTTCGGGGTGGTGTTTCCGTATGGCGGCGACGACGGCTTCGCACGATTCGCGACGGCGGTTGTATGCCGACGATGCCAGCTCGTGTTTTACCACCGAGTCGATGAGTACGACTTTGTAGCCGACCGGATTGAACGGCACGTATTCATATTCGAGCGAGCGGCAGTCGAGGCGAATCAAATGCCCCGCTTTTCCGAACACGGAGGCAAATTGATCCATGATGCCGCATTTTACGCCGCAATAGTTGTGTTCGGTCGCCTGCCCGATTTTTGCCAACTCGAATTTGTCGATGCCGAGACGGAATATTTCATTGAGCGCGAAGGCGAACGTGCTTTCGAGAGCAGCCGATGAAGAGAGTCCTGCTCCGAGCGGCACATCGCCGGAGAAAGCGGTGTCGAATCCTTCGACCTGTCCGCCCCGTTTGGCGATTTCGCGCACGACGCCGAAGATGTAGCGCGCCCAGCTTTGAGCGGGAGCATCGGCTTCGTTCATGCCGAATTCCGCATATTCGTCGAGATCGACCGAATAGGCGCGTACTTTGTTCGTGCCGTTGATTTTTATTTCGGCAAGCATGCCCTTGTCTATGGCGCCGGGCAGCACGAAACCGCCGTTGTAATCGGTGTGTTCGCCGATGAGATTGATGCGGCCGGGCGAAAAATAGAGTTCACCGCTCGTGCCGAAATGTTCGCTGAATTTTTTTCGTACTTGTGTATTGTCCATTGTATGATAGAATTAGGGTTAATCGACAGGAATATCTTTGTTCACATTTTTACAGCCGACAAGACCGTAATAGAGCAGATAAGCCAGCGCAGCCACGATGAGCCAGTAGCTGTTCATGTAGCCCGCACCTTTGGCGATAGCTTGCTGTATGAGGGGTAGAATGCCGCCGCCGACCACCATCATCATGAAGATGCCCGATGCCTGTGCCGTATATTTGCCCAGCCCTTCGACGGCGAGGTTGAAGATGCCGCCCCACATGACCGATGTGCAGAGACCGCACAAAACAAGGAACAGGGCGCTGATAGGAACTTCCGCCATGACGATACCGTTTTCGATGCTGTAACCCGGCATGTAGAGCGTATTCTCTTTGGGGAAGAAAATTGCCAGAATCACCAGTACGATAGCTACTGCCGATACGACGATGAGCTGCGTACCGGTCGATACTTTTCCGGCGATGACGCTGCTCAGCGTCCGTCCCACCAACATAAGCAGCCAGTAAATGGCGACGATGGCGCCGGCTATGGCGGAGGCATCGCCTGCGACACCTGCGCCGGTGGCGCTTTGGTCGGAAAGGTAGAAATTCAGTGTGCCCGGTATGCCTATCTCTATGCCCACGTAGATGAAAATTCCGATGACACCGAGTACCGTGTGGCGGAAATTCCACGGCGAGTGTTCCATTTTTTCTTTGACTCCGCTTCCTTTATGGAGGTGCGGTTCGGGAATATCGACGAACGAGATGATGCAGAATGCGGCAGCGAATACGCCCATGGCAATCCACAACAACGGCGTTACGTCGCCCATGGTCGAAGCCGGTGTGAGCGAGCCGATAAGAGCGCCGACGAAAAACGGCGTCAAGGTAGCCGAGAGCGAATTGAGGGCGCCGCCGGCTTGCAAGAGCTGGTTGCCTTTGTTACCGCCGCCGCCGAGCAGGTTGAGCATGGGATTGACTACCGTGTTGAGCATACAGACGCAGAAGCCGCAGATGAATGCGCCCAACAGATAGACGAAGAAGTTGTAGCAAACCGTGATGCCCGATAGCGTGAAAGCGGGAACATTCGCTCCGACGAAGCTCGAGAGGTATTGCACGGCAAGACCGACTACGCCTACCGCCATTGCCCACAATGCGGTTTTCTTGTATCCGATTTTTACGAGCAGGTTTCCGGCAGGAATGCCCATAAAGAGGTAGGCGAGAAAGTTCATCATGTTTCCCATCATGCCGAGAACGCTGTTGCCCTCGAATTGATAGCCCCAAATCGTGCCGATGGGAGCAGCCAGATTGGTTACGAAGGAAATCATCGCGAAGATGAAGAACATGGCGATAATGGCGATGATGTTCCCGTTCTTTTTTGTCGTTGTCATGATTTTCAGAATTTTGGTTAGGAATAATTATTTTTTGATGGAGAATTGGTAGCGGCAGGTTTGTGTGTAAAACTCGCCCGGACGCAGTATGGTCGAGGGAAAATGAGGTTTGTTGGGACTGTCGGGGAAGTGCTGCGTTTCAAAGCATATCGCCGTGCGGGCGGTATATTTGCGGCCGCATTTTCCGGTAAATCCGTTCAGCCAGTTTCCGGTATAGAGTTGTACGCCGGGTTCGGTGGTGTGTACCGTCATGACGATGCCGGTTTTGGGCGAGTAGGCTTCGGCAGCGAAGGCATATTCACCCGGGAAATTTTTTGCCAGTACATAGTTGTGGTCGTATCCGCGACCGAAGCGCAGCTGCTCGAAATCGGCGTCGATATGCTCGCCCACCGCCGTCGGGTGCAGGAAACTCATGGGTGTTCCCGCCACCGGAGCAATTTCGCCGGTCGGCACCGACTTGTCGTCCATCGGCGTGTAGAAAGGGGCGTCGATAGTAACGATGTGGTTGGTAACTTCTCCACCGCCGTCGCCGTTGAGGTTGAAGAACGAGTGATGCGTAGGGTTGCACACGGTCGCCTTATCGGTCGTGGCTCGGTAGTGAATCTCCATGGCGTTGTCGTCGGTGAGCGTGTAGGTAACTTCTATTCTCAGGTTGCCCGGAAAACCCTCTTCGCCGTCGGGCGAAATGTAGGTGAGGTGAAGCGTTTGCGTGTCGCTTTGGCGGGCGTCCCACACGACTTCGTTGTAGCCCTTTATGCCGCCGTGCAGGGCGCAGTCGGGATTGGCGGAACGAATGTCGTATGTTGTCCCGTCGAGATTGAAACGGCATTTTCCGATGCGGTTTCCGTAGCGGCCGATTAAAGCGCCGAGATATTTTTCTGGGGAGTGGAGGTAGCCCTCTATGGAGTCGTGTCCCAACACGACATCGGTCATGGTGCCGTCGGCGGCGGGGACGAGCAGCGTTACGACGATACCGCCGTAATTGGTGATGCAGATTTCGGCTCCGTTGCGGTTGGTCAGTTGGTAAAGGGCGACTTTCTTTCCGTCGATGACGGCGTCGAAGTCCGATTTGCGCAGACCCGAACGTGTTTTTTCGATAAGATTTTCGGTGGTCATAATTCGGCGTTTTTTATGATTTACAGATTTCTCTTGTTTGGCGAATAAACTGCAACCGTTCGTAACCGGCAGGGTCGGCGATGCGGTGGTAATTAAGCTGTCCCCGCGCTTCGGCGACGGAAGAGAAGTTTTGTTTTTCGAGCCATCGGGTGAGCGAGTTCAGCATTTCGCCGATGATTTTGTTGCCGTTGCGGTAGAGCGTGGTGCAGAGTTCGACGGCGGAGGCGCCGACCAAAATCGCTTTGATGAGGTCTTCGGGTTTGTGTACGCCGGTGGAAGCGGCTATCGGCAGATTGACGGAACCCGATACGATGCCTATCCAGCGGAGGGTGTCGCTCAGGTCGGTTGCCGACGTGAACGGGTCGGCGGCGACCATACGCAAGGTATGAATGTCGATGTCGGGCTGCCATGGACGGTTGAACAGTACGACAGCAGCGGCGCCTGCCGATTTCAGTTGGTCGATTACCGAAACGAGGTTGGACAGGTTACGGCTTATCTTGACGATGATAGGCAGATGTACGACTTTTTTTATCTGTTGCAGAATTTCGACGTGGAGCTGTTCCGTTGCGCCCGGCGTGTATTCGGCGGAGGTGTCGATTTTCTGAATGTTGAGTTCGAGGGCGGAGGCTCCCGCATTTTCCAGTTCGGAGGCGAATTTTACCCATTCTCCGCTGTCGTAGCAGTTGATGCTGGCGATGACGGGCACGGCGACTGCGCGGCGCGCTTCTTTGACGAGGGTGAGGTATTTTTCGATTTCGTGGGCGCGTACCGTGTTTTGCAGGAAGTCGCGTGCTTCGGGATAGTCGGAGCCGTTGAGCAGTTGTTCGCTTTGGGCGTCGAGCTGCTCCTCAAAAAGCGATTTCAATACGACGGCGCCGATGCCTGCTTTTTCGAGGGCGATGATTTTGTCCGTGCTGTCTGTTTGTCCCGAGCTTGCTGCGATAACGGGATTTCGGAGTTCCAATCCGGCGAATGAAGTTTCGATCATGGTATATGTTATTTATGGGTTGATAATTCTTTCTCCAAAAATGAAGCTGCCGATACGGACCAGCGTCGAGCCGCAGCCGACGGCAAGTTTGTAATCGTGCGACATACCCGAAGATATTTCGCAAAAGCGGTCGTCGCCGGCGAAGAAGTCGCGTTTTATTTCGGCATGGAATTTTTGCAGGGCGGCAAACTCGCGCTGCACGGCAGCCGTGTCGTCGGTGAGTGTCGCCATACCCATGACCCCGCACAGCCGTATGTGCGAGAGGGTGTGCCATACGCCCGACGCGAGGTATTTCCTGCATTCATCGAAAGTGAAACCATATTTCGTTTCTTCGGCAGCGATGTGTAATTGCAACAAACAATCGACCGTTCGGTTGCAGCGGGCAGCCTCTTTTTCGACCTCTTGCAACAGATGCGGCGAGTCGATGCTGTGTATCAGCGAAATAAACGGAACGATTTGTTTTACCTTGTTGGTTTGCAGATGTCCGATGAAATGCCATTCGATGTCGTCGGGCAGAGCGGCTTGTTTCGCTGCGAGTTCCTGCACGCGGCTTTCTCCGAAAATGCGCTGTCCGGCCTCGTAGGCTTCCCGTATCGCTTCGACGGGGTGAAATTTCGACACCGCTACCAACCGCGTGTGCGGCGGCAGATTCGATTTTACGGCGGCAATATTTCGGGCTATTTCGTTCATGTCGGTTTATCGGTTTTCGGAGGCTGTGTCGGTGTCGGCTTCATAGCGGAACACGTCCATGATGGGCGTTTCGGTGATAGCCGCCACTTCATAGTCCGCCATCGTGCTTTTCATGCCTTTCAAGAGGTTTTCGAGGGCGGTGCCGAAATCGGCAGCCTGCACCAGCATATAGGAGGCAGTGCGTTTTTCGGTGCCGCTTTTTTCGTCGAGCGTGATGAAGTTCACTTTGCATTTGTACCATTTGTCGCCCCGCTCGTCGAAGAAAAGTTCGCTGAGGCGCACCCGCTTGATGTTGGCGACGGAAAATTCGCCGGATATGAACGGACGCATTTCTTCGATGATACGCGATTCGGCTTCGGTGAACGAGAGTGCATCGACCATATAGGGCTCGCTTACGCTTTTTTGCAATCCGCCTTCGATTTCCTTATCGTATTTTACTTTACATTCAAACCAAGAGTTCATAAAATTTTAGTTGTTTTTGTTGTTTGTCAATGATTTGTTGATGTTGTCGATGTAGTCGAGCAGCTCCTCGCGCCCCTGTCGTTTCTCCGACGAAGTGATGAATATCGGCGGCAGTTCCTCCCAATCTTCGAGCAGGCGTTTTTTGTAGGCTTCGATGTTTGCTTGCAGACGCATGACGCCCAACTTGTCGGCTTTGGTGTAAACAATGGCGAACGGGATTCCGTTTTCACCTAACCACGCCATAAATTCGAGGTCGATTTTTTGCGGTTCGAGCCGGCTGTCGAGCAGTACGAACAGACAGGTCATGGCATCGCGCTGCAAAATGTAATTTTCGATGATGCGCCGAATGTTCTCCCTGCCTTCGCGCCCGCGGCGTGCGTATCCGTAGCCGGGCAAATCGACGATGTACCACGAGTTGTCGATGTCGAAGTGATTGATAAGCTGTGTCTTTCCCGGCGTGGAGGAGGTGAGCGCCAGCCCCTTGCGGTTGGTCAGCATATTGATGAGCGACGATTTCCCGACGTTGGAACGTCCGATGAATGCGTATTCCGGACGGTCGCCGGCAGGGCATTTGGCAACATCAGTATTGCTGGCGAGAAATCGGGCGTTTTTTATTTCCATACGGGGAGGAGTTTTTATTTTCTTACAAATATAAGAAGATTCTTGGCAGATAATATAAAAAAATGTGTTATTTTTGAAACTCTAAATGACAGAAACATGGAAAAGAGACCGCCAATAACATTGGAAGCGGTGTATAACGACTTGCGCTACTTGCAGTTGTTATCGACGCGATTCCCGACTATATCCGATGCGAGCACCGAGATTATCAACTTGGAAGCCATTCTGAACCTGCCCAAAGGAACGGAACACTTCCTGACCGACCTGCACGGGGAATATGAAGCGTTTTTGCACGTGTTGAAAAATGCGTCGGGTTCGGTGCGGCGCAAAGTCGAAGAAATTTTCGGACAGACGCTGCGCGAAAGCGAAGTCAAGGAGCTTTGTACGCTGATTTATTATCCCGAGCAGAAACTCGAACTTATCAAAAACGAGGAGAAAGATGTGGAGGACTGGTACCGTATCACTATGCACCAGTTGATACGTGTGTGCCAAAACGTTTCGTCGAAATATACTCGCTCGAAAGTGCGCAAAGCTCTGCCCGAAAAATTCTCTTATATTTTGCAGGAGCTTCTGCATGAATCGCAAATCGACCCGAATAAGCAGGCGTATGTGAACGGTATCATTTCGACCATCATTTCGACGGGTCGCGCCGATGAGTGTATCTGCGCCATTTGCAATCTGATACAGCGGCTTACTATCGACTCTTTGCATATCGTGGGCGATATTTTCGACCGCGGACCCGGCGCCGAAATCATCATGGACACGCTTTGCTCTTATCACAATTTCGACATACAATGGGGCAATCACGATATTTTGTGGATAGGCGCGGCGGCAGGCAACGACAGCTGCATCGCCAACGTGATACGGCTCTCGCTGCGTTACGGCAATCACCCCACGCTCGAAGACGGCTACGGCATCAACCTCGTGCCGCTGGCGACGTTCGCTATCGAGAAGTACAAGGACGACCCCTGTACGCAGTTCATGCCGAAAGAAGTTGAAAATAAGGTCGATGAAAAGACTCGCCGGCTGCTTGCCCAAATGCATAAGGCTATTTCGGTGATACAGTTCAAACTGGAATCGCAGCTCATTCTGGAGCACCCCGATTTCAAAATGGAAAACCGCCTGCTTCTCGATAAAATCGACTATGAAAGAGGGGTTCTGATGCTCGACGGCAAAGAGTATCCGCTGCGGGATAAAAACTTCCCGACCGTCGATCCGAAAAAGCCGTTTGCACTTACGCTCGAAGAAAAGGAGCTGATGTCGCGGCTGCACTATTCGTTTGTCAATAGCGAGAAACTGCGTAAACACATGCGCTGCCTTTTTTCATACGGGAGCATGTATTTGGTGCGGAACAACAACCTGCTCTACCACGCCTCCATACCGCTCAACGACGACGGTACGTTTAAGGAGGTGAGTATCGGAGGTCGGAAATACACGGGAAAACCGCTGCTCGACAAAATCGACCAGATGATACGTCTTGCCTATTTCGGCATCGAGGGCGAAAAAAAGAAATATGCGCTCGATTACATTTGGTATTTGTGGTGCGGCGAAGACGCTCCGTCGTTCGGAAAAGACAAAATGGCGACGTTCGAGCGCTATTTCACCGATTGCAAAGAGTTGTGGAAAGAGACGAAAAGCGCCTATTACCGGCTGCACGACGAACGCTCGGTGTGTGAAATGATACTGCAAGAGTTCGGATTGACAAGCCCGACGGCGCATATCATCAACGGGCATGTGCCGGTGAAAACGCTGAAAGGCGAAAAACCCGTGAAAGCCGACGGCAAACTGTTGGTAATCGATGGCGGTTTTTCAAAGGCTTATCAAGCCGAAACAGGCATTGCGGGCTATACGCTTATTTTCCATTCGCGCGGGTTGCAGCTTGTTCAACACGAGCCGTTCGAATCGACCCAAAAAGCGATAGAAGACGGGATAGACATCATTTCGACCAACATCATTCTCGAACTGAGCCAGCAGCGTATGATGGTGCGCGACACCGATATAGGCAGGGAACTCGAAGAGCAGATTTACAACCTCAACAAGTTGTTGGTGGCTTACCGCAACGGTTTCATCAAAGAAAAATCGTAAGCATGGAGTTTCAACCTTTTGCGTCGCCGCTGCTGGAAAATGCCGTCAATGAGTTTGCCAAACTGCCGGGTATCGGTCGCAAGACGGCTCTGCGTCTGGTCTTGCATCTGCTGCGACAGGAGCCGGCGGTGGCGGAGTGTTTCGGCGAAGCTATCGTGCGGCTGCGGCGGGAAGTGCATTACTGCAAGGTGTGCCACAACATTTCCGATGCCGATGTGTGCGCCATTTGCGGCGACCCTTCGCGCGATGCGACGACCGTGTGCGTGGTCGAAAACATCAAGGAGGTGATGGTCGTGGAGAACACGAAACAGTATCGCGGGTTGTATCACGTGTTGGGCGGCGTCATCTCGCCGATGGACGGCATCGGTCCGGCGGATATCGAAATCGACTCGCTGGTGGCGCGTGTGGCAGAGGGCGGAATAAAAGAGGTGATATTGGCATTGAGTCCGACGATGGAGGGCGACACGACCAATTTCTATATCTTCCGCAAGCTGGCGCCGTATCAGGTGAAAGTGTCGATTTTGGCACGGGGTGTCTCTATCGGCGACGAACTCGAATATACCGACGAAGTAACGCTGGGGCGCTCTATCATCAATCGGCTGCCTTTCGACGAAACGTTCCATAATTGAGAAAGCTACGACGAAACAGCGTAACCATTTAATAATGTGTCTATGAATTTTCTTTCCGGAACGAACATACATCTCCGCGCACCGGAGCCGGAAGATATCGCCTGTGTCTGCCAGTGGGAAAACGACTCGTCGCAGTGGGGCGACGGCTGCGCGCTGGCGCCCTATTCCCGTTATGCCATACGCACGTATATCGAGGAGAGCGTGCGGCAGGATATTTACCAGTCGCGGCAGCTGCGGCTGATGATTATAAGCGCGGCCGACGGCGGTTCGTTGGGCATGATTGACTTGTTCGACTTCGACCCGCTGCATCGCCGGGCATCGTTGGGCGTATATGTCGCGCCGGAGTTTCGCCGGCAGGGCGTTGCTACGGAGGCGCTGCGCCTTTTGTGCGAATATGCTTTCGAGTTTCTCGGGCTGCACCAACTCTATGCGCAGGCGGCGGAGGAGAATACCGCGAGCCTGCGGCTTTTCGAGGGGGCGGAGTTTGTGCGCTGCGCGCTGTTTGCCGATTGGATTTTCCGTGAAGGACGGTATGAAAATGTAGTGGGATTGCAGCGATTCAATCCGACGGTCTGATGGTTTGAAGAACGAATATAAAAACGGCAAGCAGGGTTCTCTCCTGCTTGCCGTTTCGGTTTTATCAGTCGTTGTTTTGTTTGGCGGTTTCCCAGCCGAGAGCGCTGGCGCCGAGAACGGCGGCATCGGC
>CANQAM010000006.1 GCA_947589325.1 uncultured Bacteroidales bacterium
TAAATAAAAGCGAATTGAGGAAGAATGTAGAAAGTTTTTTGCAAACAAGACGATTTGAAAAAGAAGGTTTGAAAAATGGGAAGCATGTATGGGGTGTAATATGTAGTCTCTTGAAATTTTCCAAATTATTTTTTTATTTTTTTGGGGGGGGGATTGTTTTGGGTGCCTTTTTTCTTGTTATACTCGACAGACGGAAAAATATGTTTATAATCCCCATCTATTATGGCTTTTACTTTATGAATTGGAGGACTATAGTTCGATCATATAATTATTTAGCTAATTTTGCTTTAAGTTTTGCTAGATTATTTGGATCAATTGTCATTTTTCCACTAACGGTATTAATAGATTGGAAGTCAAGTCGTCTCTTCATATAAGCATAGGCTATTCCATATGATTGGTGTTCTTGACCTATTGCTGTATTGCATAAAACGTCATGAGAATGTTGTCCATCCCAAGCGGGACCAAATTTACTATACTCTATATCATTAGTTACAATTCTAGTTGCATGAGTCCATTCCTCGTCTGTCTTTTTCTTATACAAGACAACTTTTGAATAGCCCTCTTCTGGCAAGCAATTATCTGATAATTCAAATCCCTCTGCCTTAAACGCTGAAATAAGAGCTTCAGGAGTTATGCTTCTTATTACTCCATCTGGCCACCAATGTCCTGGTCCGGGATAAGGATCTACCCAACGATCGCTATACCCCATAGCCCAAGCTATGCAATTATATAAAAAAGAGCATTCGCTTAGGATTTTAAAATTAACGTCTCTTGCAAGATCTGGAAAAACGTTAATAAGATGTTGTCTATTTATTGAAGTATCGAGAGCCATTTATTACAAGCGTCCTTTAGACTAACAAATCCATCATATTTGATAACGTCCGGAAATATTTTATCTAAAGCATGGACAAGAGGTGTCGGTCCTTTTTTTAGTTCCTCAACGATAAAAGGTACTGCCTCGACTCCCATGTTAACAATCTCCATAAAGTAGGAATTGTCAAAATTGTTTGTGGAAAGAAAACCTGTTTCTTGATTCCAATATTTAAAGTTCTGGAAGAAAGTTGCAGCCTTGTCGATTTTGTTTGAATCAATCTTTTTTGAGATACCGTCATTCATAACAGCAGACATCGAAGATGAAAAGAGAAAAACCGCAGGGCTTCCCTTGTGCTCTCTTTCTGCCAGTGAAACCGAATTCTTTTCGTCGATTTTTTCTATGTAATCTACGTTACTCATTTTCCCTAAGAATTACTTTAAATTGACAATCGGCTATTACTGATTTGTCTAAATAGATACGAAAGTTGTAATCTCCGGCTTGTTCAAAGATTAGCCCCTTGAAACCAGAGACCAAGTTGAGTTTCCCACACTCTTGAGGCCGGTCAAATGGACTTGATGTCTCAAATATAGCCTTTGTTGATCTATCAGAGGAAACAATTTCCATGGAAATAGTCTTACAATTAATATTACAATCAGATATGTTGACTTTTGCAGCTATGTAGAAATATGCCCTCCACGGAAATTTTGTGGCTACAATCGCATCGAATGTATCAATTATAGTAAGATGACCATTGTGTTCGGATGCATATTCACAAAGGGTTAAGATTTCTGGGTTCATATTGTTATATATCCTTTCGGTTCCGCAAAGTTAGTAATCTTTTATCATATAAACAAACATTGAACCGTCGTAGTTGTATTTCGGGGCACAATTTTAACACACAATACTTGGATAATATTGCATTACATCAATTTATTATATATCGTTTTCTTTTGTTTTCTTACAGATTTTTTTCTTTTGCCGTCTTACTTTGGCGATAGACTTTTGCTTGACTTTGTTAGCTTCCTCAATTGCTCAGTGTTCTGTGGTCATTTTTTCAGTTTGAAAATCTAACAAATATCCATGTCGAGAGTCTCACGGGCAAAGTTAACTTTTGCAAGATAAGCCTTGATAATGTCTTCAAATTGCGTTGCTTGGCGTGTAGATGATAATTCTTTTTCTGGTGTGTTTGCTATGCGTGAGATAATGCTGTTGTTTTTTACCTGTTGGAAACCTCGACTCGAGGTATGGTCACTCCAAGCACATCAACTTTGTGAATATAGATAAGGGGGGGGATAAAGTTGCAGTATCCTTTTTCAGGTCTTTTGACGGAATTGCGGTACGGGCGCTTGCGGCAGGAGCCGTAGCCCGTTGTCGGAAACAAACCGCCGCCCTGCAACCTCTCGATTGCAGGGCGGCGGTGTAATAAGGAATTGTCAATAGAGGTGGTCGCTTTCTTCCATTTCCTGCCGCGTGATGGACTTGCGGTCCATAGCCCTCCACGCAAAGAAAATGTAGGCGAGCACGAACGGAATAAGCAGCGATACGAGGCTCATCACTTCGAGCGTGAAGAGGCTCGACGAACTGTTGTATATCGTCAGCGAACTTTGCATATCGACCGCCGACGGGTAGTAGGGCGTGTCGTTATAGCCCGCGATGAAGAAGACGCAGAGCACCACTAACACGGTGCCGATGCCGCTGTACCAGATGCCGCGCGTCCATGCGGGCGACAGCAGCGTCCGCCCGACGGCATAGAGCACGCCCGCCACGCCGATGACGAACAGCACAGCCACCCACGCCATTTCCGTCAGGTTATGGAAATATTTGTAGGGACGCACCGACACTTCGCCCGATTCGGGGTCGAGCTGGAATCCGTCGGCGCAGAGCGTTGTCCCCACGAACAGCAGAAACAGCACCACGAAAGGCACGGCGTTGTAAAGCAACTGTTTGTGCGCGCGGGCGCAGAGCGTGTCGTCGTCGATGTTGTTGATGAAGTAGAGCGAGGCTTGCATGCGGGCGAGGAAGAAAATCGTAACGCCGAGCAGCAGGTTGCGCCAGTCGGCGACGGCTTCGAGCCCGTGCCACGGATTTTGCCACGTAGAGATGACCGGCATGGCGATGTCGCCGTACAGGTTGGCTTTATCCACGCGGAAGTCGGCGCCCGTGAAGAACGTGCCCACCGCCACGCCGAGCAGAATCACGCCCACAATGCCGTTGAGCAGCAGGAAGATGTCATATACTTTCGTGCCTAACAGATTGCCTTTCTTCGCCCGATATTCATACGAAACGGCTTGCAGCACGAAGCTGAACAGGATAGCCATCCACAGCCAGTAGGCTCCGCCGAAGCTCGTGGAGTAGAAGAGGGGGAACGAGGCGAAAAACGCTCCGCCGAAGACGACAAGGGTCGTAAAGGTAAATTCCCACTTGCGCCCCAGCGAATTGACGAGCATCGTTTTTTCCGCCGGCGTTTTCGCCATGGTGAGCAGGAGCGTCTGTCCGCCCTGCACGAACAGCAGAAATACCAGCAGCGCCCCCAGTATGGAAATAAGCAGCCACCAATAGTGTTGATAGAAAAATTCGTTCAGTACCATAATCGCGTTATTTTAGTTCAGAGCCTTTTTTTATTTGTTTGAGCATGATGCCAACTTCGGCAACCACCAGAACGGTGAACAGCACGGCAAAGAGCCAGAATGTGGTCTGCACCGCCGACGTCTCGATGCGCGAAATGGCGGAGAACGTAGGCATGATGTCCTGTATCACCCACGGCTGGCGTCCCACTTCGGCGACTATCCAGCCCGCTTCGAGGCAGATATAGCCCAGCGGCAGCGAGAGCATGAACACCCACAGCAGCCACGTGTAGCGCGCCAGCATCTTCTTGTACGAGAACAGGAGCACCACCACGAACAGCACGACGAAGTAGCCGCCGAGAATGATCATGATATGGAACGAATAGAACGTCAGCGGCACGTGCGGCACGAGTTGGGCGAGGTCGTTCACGTAGCCGTAGCCGAAGCTCGGGTAATTCTGTTCGAGCCGCAGCGCGGCGTCGGTGGCAGCCGCCACGTCGCCGGCTTTCGTTGCCGCCTGATAGTCGGCGAGCGCCTGTATGGCAGCCCGACCCTCGACGATGCGGTCGTTGGCCGAAGGAGCCGTAACCCATTCGCCCGCAGCGTTTTTCACCGGATAACCGCCGTCGATGATGTTTTCGATGCCCGCCACGTAGCCGTCGGCGTCGCGAGTCGCCAGCAGCGAGAGCAGGCGGGGAATTTCAATCTTGAAAAGGAACGGATCTTCGGCGTCGTCGTACGACTTTTTGGCGGGGTTGAGAATGCCGAACGCCACGAGACCCTGCCCGTTCGACCCTTCGTAGATGCCCTCCATTGCCGCCAGCTTCATGGGCTGTTTTTCAGCCACCTGATATGCCGAGCCGTCGCCCGTGTACGAAACGAGCAAGATGCCTGCAAAGCCTACCCAAGCCGCCACTTTCATACTCTTTTCGGCGAGGAACGTTTCCCGCTTCTTCCACAGGAACCACGCCGACACCGCGATGACGAACACCGCACCCAACACCCAGCCGGCAGTTACCGAGTGGAAAAATTTGTTGAGCGCTACCGGCGACAGCAGCACGGCGAAGAAATCGACCATTTCGTTGCGCACGGTGTCGGGGTTGAACTGCATACCGGTGGGGTACTGCATCCACGCATTCGCCACCAATATCCACAGCGCCGATATCGACGCGCCGATGACCGTGAGCCACGTCGATGCCAGATGCACCCCCTTGCTCACTTTGTTCCACCCGAAAAACATGATGGCGATGAACGTCGATTCCATGAAGAAAGCCATGATGCCCTCTATCGCCAGCGGCGCACCGAAGATGTCGCCCACGAACCAACTGTAATTCGACCAGTTGGTGCCGAACTGAAATTCGAGAATGATACCTGTGGCGACACCCAGCGCGAAATTCACGCCGAAAAGGTTAGCCCAGAATTTGGTAATGTGTTTCCAGCGCACGTCGCCCGACCGGTAGTAGAGCGTTTCCATGCAGCAGATAATAAGACCCAGCCCCAGCGTGAGCGGGACGAAAAGCCAGTGAAACATCGCCGTGAGAGCAAACTGCGCTCGCGACCAATCGACCAGAGAATACAAATCTTCCATACAATATAGTTGAGGTTAAAAAGGAGTTTGTCCGGTGGGTACCGACGTCAGCTCCTCCGCCACATGGGCGGCGCGTTCGTCGTCGTTGTCGTAACGGGTATTCAGAAAGTCGGGAAAGAAAAAAAGTTTCAGTATGAAAAAGATGATGAAAAGTTTTATCAAAATAATCGCCCACAGCGTTTTGCCCGTCGTCATGGAGCGGAACCCGTCGAGATAAAAATAAAAGATGCGGGAAATGACGTGGCTGCCCCTTAACTTTTCATTTTCCATACCGGTTGCATTTGAATTTCCAAATATAGGGCATTTTTGGAAAGAAACAAATTTTTGCCGAAAAAATATCGCCTGCACCGAAAAAAATTCCCGTATAAAGACGAAATGCGATTATTGTGCCGGAGTTGCCGAACAAAATTATTTTTTATATTGTAGAAGTAAATGGACACGGTTGTCGTCCGTCAAGTTTAACCTAAATAGAAAACCATGTTCGATTTGAAAGGAAGAGTCGCCGTAGTATCGGGTGCAAGCAGCGGTCTTGGCGCGCGAATGGCAAAAGGATTCGCCGGCGCGACGCTCCCTGCCGACATTCTATTCGCTTTCCCATAAAAAAAGCCGCCCTGCGTGAGGCAGGGCGGCACGTCCAGATTATTTATTCAGGAAATTCTCTTTTTATTCTATGCTCTTTGCTGCAACATCGTTGCGCTATCGGGTGACAACCATTTTTTTGCCGTTCACGATGTAGAAGCCGGCAGACAACTTGCGGAGGTCGGCGGCATCGTTCGTTTCGAGTACCGGCACGCCTTGCAGGTTATAGACGGTTATATGTCCGGCATCTTGCTGCGTTTCCGTTATCGACGACGGCTTGTCCGGCTCGTCGGGTTTTACGGGCTCCGGCGCTTTTATCGTGTAGGTATAAACGAGTTCGGGGTTGCAGTGTCCCGTGGTCGGGTCGGCGGCGAAGTCGGCGTCGCCGAACGTGCCTGCGGGTATCGTCAGCGTGTACGTGCCATTGACTTTCAGCGTGTCGTCGAGGGTTATCTCGAACGTGTTGCCTTCACCGGCGGCGATGGCTGCCGTCAGGCTCTCTTCTCCTTTTGTCAGCGTCGCCGTCTTGCCGACGAGGTACGGCGTTTCGTCAAAGGTGAGCGTGATGGTTTTCAGTGCCGGTACTTCCGCTCCGTTATCGGGGGTGATATCCGACGGTTCGAGGTCTTTTACTACCGGCGCTTTTACCGTGTAGGTGCGGGTGAGCTCGGGATTGCAGTGCCCGATAGCCGGATTGGCGGCGAAGTCGGCGTCGCCGAACGTGCCTGCGGGTATCGTCAGCGTGTACGTGCCATTGACTTTCAGCGTGTCGTCGAGGGTTATCTCGAACGTGTTGCCTTCACCGGCGGCGATGGCTGCCGTCAGGCTCTCTTCTCCTTTTGTGAGTGTTGCCGTCTTGCCGACAAGGCTCGGCGTTTCGTCAAAGGTGAGCGTGATGGTTTTCAAGGCCGGTACTACTGTTCCGTCGGCGGGGGTTATCTTCGGTTCGAGGTCTTTTGCTACCGGCGCTTTTACTGTGCAGGTATAGGAGAGATAGGGGTTGCAGTGTCCTGTCCTTTGGTCGGCGCCATAGGATTTGTCGCCGAACGTGCCTTCGGGTATTGTCAGCGTGTACGTGCCGAGGTCTTTCAGGGTATCGGCGATGATGATATCGAGCGTGCTGCCTTTTCCTTCGGCGAGGGTGACGGGCCAGCTCTTTTCACCTTTTGTCAGCGTCGCCGTCTTGCCGACGAGGTACGGCGTTTCGTCAAAGGCGAGCGTAATGGTCTTCAACGCCGGCACGCCCACATTGTCGGCCGGGGTTACTTCCGTCGGCTCGAAGTCGCGGACGGCTTGGCCCTCTCCGCTTCCGGCATCCGTAACGACAGCTCTAAGCTCCCACGAAACAGGAGTTATTTTTTGGTAAGGGCGACCGGTATGCGAATCGAATTCCATTTTCGCGATAGTATCCAATTCCGTAACGAGCTTGAAGTTCGCTTCCTTATATTCGGGAGCGACTGCTATTTCGAAATCGTTTTCGTTCAAAAAGTCCTCCACATCTTCACCGGCAAAGGCGCGAAGTGCGCGTATCAGCACGATGGTATCGTTTTCGGCCAAATCAAATTCACCGCGCGGCGTCAGACTGATTTTTACTTTTTTATCGGCGTTTCTTCCCTCCATCAGCCTTACATCAGCTTGTACCAATAACGTGTCGTGATGGTCTTTGCTATTGACATCGAAGACCATCGCTGCTCCGTTGTGGAGATAGAGGTCGGCGGGGTATCTTGTTTTTCCTCTCTCGTAAGTTGTACTCGATGTTCCGTCTTCATTCGTCGTTACGCGGTAAAATTCATTGCCGTTGGCAAGGTTTTTCGTAATCGTACCGTTAGAGCTCGTACTCGGTATGCCTATTTTGTAGTACGGCTTCGCTCCATGCGAGCCGTCGATGCGGAAGGCGGAAACCGATTCGTCGCCCGGGTAGAGCGTTCCGTAAAGTTCGGTGGTGCTGCCTATCGTGCCCGTTCCGCCGATGCGGCCATACTCACGGCAGATTACTACCGGCTTGCCCGTAACTGTTTCGCCGGTGGCCGAGTTGTTCGCGGGGTCGGGGTTGTCGAACATGACGCCGCCTTCGTATACGTCGATTCCCAAGGCGAACATATTATCGTTTGCGGTAACCGTGTAGGTGCCTTTTCCCTCTTTGATAATACCGGCACCGCCGTTATAGATTTGAAATCCTCCGAGCGTATCGCCGCCTTTCGTACAAGCGGTAAACGTTCCGTCGAGTTTGGCATCTTTATCGTCGCCGCCGGTAATAATCAACAGCTTGGGCTCAGATGTCTTAAAATAGCCGGCTACATGACCTTTTGGCTCTACATTGAGGCTTCTCGTTCTGAACAGCGTCGTAGCGCCGCCCGTCGAGGAGCAGGCCAAACAGCCCATCTCGCCGATAACAAGGTCCACATTTCTCCAATCGATGCAAAGCTCGTGCAAAAGAGCTTCGCTCTCGGCACTGCCGGCGTTGGCGGCTTTCCATACGTCGTAGAGGTCGTTTTCCGGCTTGTCGTAATCGAAATATTCGTTGGCTTTGGGATTACCTTTGCCGAGAATGAACACACCCACCGTCGAATCGTTCTTCGCCACATCGTTTTGAATGGTTACCGTTCCCTCGAATCCCGAGAAGTCGGTGGGATAATCATCCCATTTCGAAACAAGGTCTTTACTCGACCAATCGTTAATTTTGGTATACCATTGTCCGGTTTCTTCATCAAAGAATATTGTCCCGGCATGACAGCCTGCATTACCGCCTGCGAAGAAACGGTTTCCGCGTGTATAGAAATTAATCGTACCCTTGCCGGCTACATACACGGTGGTATCTGCGCGCATCTTGCCGTAATCCGGCAGGTAGAAATCGAGCACGGCGTCGTCGCCGATAACTAACGAATCGACATTCAATGCGGGATAATATTTGGTGGAAGTTGAATTTTCATCGCTCATAACCAACGTCGCCTTCGCGCCTTCGGCAACCGAAATTTTGCGGCCGAATACACTATACTCGGCGCTCGATTTTTTATACCGCCCCAGCGTACCGTTTTTCAGCACGGTGGTCATATTCTCCAAATCGATATCGGTGTAGAAAGCGCCCTTGCCCTCTTTCACCAATTGGGCGTCGCCGACACCGGTCAGCACATGCGTCATGCTTCCGGGAACGGTTATCCGGTAGGTCGTGGCATCGTTGTCGGCATAGATTCCGCTGACCGAGAGATTTTCCTGTAATTCCACAACTCCGGTCTCCACGTCTCCTTGTCCCGACACATCGCCAAACACGGCGATATCGCCTTCTGCAAAACGGCTCAAATCGCCTGCCTCCGGCGAAGTAAGCCACCCGTCTGCATACGTATCCCATATTCCCGTACCGCCGTACCACAGCCGGTTCGGTGCCGACACCTCTATCGGAACTATCCGTTTGAATATATTCCACCCTGCGGCGGCTTTATAGGCACTCACGGCCTCTTCGGGCACGCAGAGTTTGCATTTGCTACTGTTCATTCCGAGGAAAACATCGGAAGAAATGCTGATATCCACCGGCGTCGGATTATAAGCGGTTACCGACGTCAAACCCTCGCATGCGCAAAAAGCACCGTTGCCGATAGTGGTAACGCTATTGGGTATCGTTACCGATGTCAATTTGTAGCACTCGAAAAAAGTATGGTCGCCGATAACTTTAACACCGTCGGGTATGGTATATTCGGACAGACCGCAATTGGGAGCAAACGCTTTCAAGGTATCGTTTACAATAAGACAACAGTTGTCTGCTGCAAATTTTCCCTTAAATTCTGTCAAACCGCTGCAACCGGAAAAAGCCCCGTTGCCGATAGACGTAACACTATTACCTATCGTTACCGACGTCAAGCCGTTGCAACGCCAAAAAGCATAGTCGCTGATAGCGATAACGCGGTATGTGATACCTTCGTACTCCATGGTCGCCGGAATGACGATATCGCCGGAATATACACCGCCGACTACTTCCGCCGTTCGTGCTTCGGAAGAAAGAATATTGTAGCCGATTCCGCCGACCTGACACTTTATTTTTATATTCAAATCTTTCCAATCCTCGTCGGCTTTATACTTATCTGCCGATTCGGCCGGTACGAAAAAAGGCAGCCCCGAACCTTCAGACCACAACAACTCTGCTCCCGCACCGGCAAAAGAGTTATACATCATTTGGGGCGGATTTTCTGCATATACGGTTACGGTTGCCAAACGGCTGCAGCCGCTGAAAGCCTCATTGCCGATAGCGGTAACCTTGCTGCCGATAGTCAATGAAACGAGGTCTGTTTTATTTTGGAACGGTGAAAAATCGTAAGAGATATTCCTCCCTAAATATACCGTATCCAACGGACAATCGGCAAACGATGTCAAAGATAGAGATGTACCGTTTAGCGACAAGGTTTCTGTACCGTCTTCTATCCGGAGATTTTTTACTCCACTACAACCGGAAAAAGCCCCGTCGCCGATAGACGTAACACTATTACCTATCGTTACCGACGTCAAATCGAGGCAAGACCGAAAAGCAGAGGTACCGATAGAGGTAACGCTCTCGGGTATCGTTACCGACGTCAAGCCACGGCAATCGTAAAAAGCATAGTCTCCGATAGTCTGAACACTCTTACCTATTGTTACCGACGTCAAGCCGTCGCAATTCCGAAAAGCATAGTCTCCGATAGTCTGAACACTCTTACCTATTGTTACCGACGTCAAGCCACGGCAATTGAAAAAAGCATAGTCTCCGATAGTCGTAACATCTTCACCTATCGTTACGGACGTAAGCAAATCCATATAATTTTGCAACGACCGCCATGGCACAAGATTATCAATATTATTGGTATAATCCTTCATGGCTCCCGTACCGGAGATTTCGAGCACGCCCGTCTCGGTATCGAATTTCCAAGTAACATTGGCGCCTTCGGCTCCGCATTCGCCGGAGTAGGTTTTGGCTTGTATTGTTGCTGCTCCTCCCCACAAGAGCGCAGACAGCAACATAAAAAACAGTGTGCGTTTCATTTTTGTCATAATTTTATAGTTAATTTATTTTTCCGCAAAAATAGTTCCACAAATTAAATTTGCAAAACTTTTCACTAAAAATTTTCACGTTCATTCGCAAAATGCTCTCCGAATCGGAAGTGTACAATCGTTCTTTTTTCATGTTTCAAAAATTTGTGCCCGCTGTTCCCCTGCAAGGCGTTAATAATAAGCATAATACAATAAAAGCGTGAGGAACAATCTCCGTTTATCTTACAAGAGGTATCGCCAAACACCCGTAGAGAAATAAACAGCTACCCCACGCCTGCCATATATGAACACCTCACGGCGCATATCGGCTGCATGAGCGTTTGCACTGTCTTTCCTTCTCTACAAAACTTTGGCGAAATTTCTTGTAAAGGATAAAACGAAACGCTTTACGAATCAATCGTTTGCGGAGAACCGCCGTTCCCCCTGTCGCCACAAAGATACGAAAAATATCGTTCCTGCAAACATTCCTGCCGGACAGTCTGCAAATTTTCGTAAATTATTCGGGAAATAGGCGCGTATGCATCGCCATGCCGTCGGCGAAATGGAGATGCGGAGAACCGACCTTTTTATCGGTCGTGCCGTTATAGGAATAAATGTTTTGCAATAATTTATCGCCAAGTGTTGCGGTAATATGATGAATTATTTTAACTTTGTACCCGTAATCGGAAGAAATATGGAAAAAGTTTTGAAATCGGACGGGGTGGTCATCATTCCCACCTACAACGAAAAAGAGAATGTCGAGAACATCATTCGGGCGGTATTCGACTTGCCGCACGCATTCGACGTGCTGATTATCGACGACGGTTCGCCCGACGGTACTGCCGATATTGTGAAGCTGTTGCAGACAGACGAGTTCGCCGGACGCCTGCACCTCATCGAACGGCAGGGAAAACTCGGCTTGGGAACGGCATATATAGCCGGATTCAAGTGGGCGATAGCGCAAGGGTACGATTATGTTTTCGAGATGGACGCCGATTTCTCGCACAACCCCAAAGACCTGCCGCGCCTCTACGAAGCCTGCGCCGTGCAGGGCGCCGACGTGGCGGTGGGCTCGCGCTACATATCGGGCGTGAACGTGGTCAATTGGCCTATGGGGCGCGTCATCATGTCGTATTTCGCTTCGAAATACGTGCGCTTCGTTACCGGCATGAAAATTGCCGATACCACCGCCGGATTCAAATGCTACCGCCGCGAGGTGCTCGAAACCATCGACCTCGACCGCATACACTTCAAAGGCTATGCCTTCCAGATAGAAATGAAATTCACCGCCTACAAATGCGGCTTCAAAATCGTGGAGGTGCCCATCATTTTCGTCAATCGCGAATTGGGCGTGAGCAAGATGAGCGGCGGCATATTCGGCGAAGCCTTTTTCGGCGTGCTGCGCCTGCGCCTGTGGAGCTGCTTCCGCAAATACCCCCAAAAGAAAAAGTAGGCGATGAAAACGCTCCTTATAAAAAATGCGCTTCTGATAAACGAGGGCGCACGCACGGCCGCCTCCGTATTGGTGGTGGGCGACACCATTTCCACGATTTACACCGACGACAGCTATACCGATATAGAAAGCCACGTCGATGAAGTGGTCGATGCCGCAGGCAAATGGCTTTTGCCCGGCGTCATCGACGATCAGGTGCATTTCCGCGAACCCGGGCTTACCCACAAAGCCGACATCAATACCGAGTCTATGGCTGCCGTGGCGGGCGGCGTTACCTCATTCATGGACATGCCCAACACGAAGCCGCCCACGACTACGCTCGATGCGCTGGAATGGAAATTCTCCCGCGCGGCGCAGACCTCTCTCGCCAACTACTCTTTCTATATCGGTGCGACCGCCGACAATACCGACATGCTGAAAAAAGCCGATTATACGCGCGTGTGCGGCGTAAAACTCTTTATGGGCTCCTCCACCGGCAACATGCTGGTCGATGACGAAAACGCCCTGTCGCGCATCTTCGCCGAATCGCCCGCACTCATTGCCGTGCACTGCGAAAGCGAGGAGATAATTCGCGCCAACCGCGAAATGTATATCGAGCGCTTCGGAGAAGACCTGCCCGTAACCTATCACCCCCTGATACGCAGCGCCGAAGCCTGCTATGCCTCCTCGTCGCGCGCCGTCGAGCTGGCTACCCGTTACGATGCCCGCCTTCACCTGCTGCACCTCTCTACGGCGCAGGAGCTCGGCTTGCTCGACGACGGCGCCGTAGAAGACAAGCGCATCACCGGCGAAGTGTGCGTGCATCATCTCTTTTTCGACGATGGCGATTACGAGCGTCTGGGAAACCTTATCAAATGGAATCCCGCCATAAAGACCGCCGAAGACCGGCAGGCACTGATGAATGCCGTCTGCACGGGGCGGCTCGACGTCGTAGCCACCGACCATGCTCCCCACCTGCTCGACGAAAAACAAGGCTCCTGCCTCGAAGCCGCCTCCGGCGGCCCGCTGATACAGCACTCCTTGCAGGTGATGCTCGAAAAATCGTTGGAGGGCGAAGTGCCCCTCGAAACCGTCGTGGAACGCATGTGCCACGCCCCCGCAAAACTTTTTCGCATAGAGCGGCGCGGATTCATTCGCGCCGGCTACTACGCCGATATGGTGTTGGTCGATCCCGAGAAAACCTACACCGTTACCGAAGAAAACATCTTGACGAAATGCTGCTGGTCGCCCTTTATGGGGCACACTTTCCCCGTGACGATAGACATGACTATCGTCAATGGCGTCATTGCCTACCGCGACGGAAAAGTGGTGAACTCCTGCCGCGGCAAGGAGCTGCGTTTCGCTCCGGTACACTGAAAAAATACCTTATATAATGAAGAAAGCGCGTGCCTCAGTCGGGGCACGCGCTTTTTCGGTAAAGAGAGAAAACTATTTGTTGTCGATTTTCGCTTGTACGATAGCATCGACCACAGCGACAGTCGTCAGGTTTACGATGTCGCGCGGCGAGCTCTCTATATCGGTGAAGTGGATAGGTTTGTTCAGCCCCATCTGTATCGGACCGATAGAGTTGCCCACACCCATTTCGAGCAGCAGTTTGTATGCCGAGTTGGCCGAACTGAGGTTGGGGAAGATGAGCGTGTTCACGTCTTTCCCCGCCAGCCGGCTGAACGGGAAAGTGCGGTCGCGCAGCTCTTTGTTGAGCGCGAAGTGCACCTGCATCTCGCCGTCGATAGCCAAGTCGGGATATTCGCGCTGCATGGCGGCGACGGCTTCGTGTACGAGCGCGGGGCTGCCCACACGGTCGGCGCCGAAGTTGGAGTAGGAGAGCATGGCGATTTTCGGCTCTTGGGCGAAGAACAGCAGCGTCTCCTGCGCCAGTTTGGCGATGTCGATGAGCGTTTCGGTGTTCGGGTGGCGGTTAATCAGCGTGTCGGCGAGGAAGTAGGTGCCTTTCGGCGTGGTGATGATGTGCATGGCGCCGAAGTGGCTGTGTCCCTGCCGAATGCCTATCACGTCTTTGGCAATCTGTATCGTCTCGGTGTATTTCGTGTACGTGCCGGTGATGAAAGCGTCGGCGTCGCCGCATTCCACCATCATCATGCCGAAGTAGTTGCGGTCGTACATCTTTTCGTATGCCTCGTCGGGCGTGATGCCTTCGCGCTGGCGTTTCTGCGAAAGAATCCGGGCATAGTGTCTGCGGCGGCCGGCTTCTTCGCTGCTGCGCAGCGCAACGATTTCGATGCCTTCGAGGCTCAGACCCATTTGGTCGGCAAGGTTCTTTATGTAATCGGGATTGCCTAACAGTATCGGGTAGCAGATGCCCTCTTGGTATGCCGTAACGGCCGCCGAGAGCATATTGACGTGGTTGGCTTCGGCGAACACCACTCTCTTGGGCGACTGCTTCGCCATGTCGGTGAAGCTGCGCAGCATTTTGTTGTCGTAGCCCATTAAGGCTTCGAGTTTGTCTTGATAAGCCACCCAGTCGTCGATTCTTATGCGGGCAACACCCGATTCTATGGCGGCTTTTGCCACAGCGGGAGCTACGGTGGAGAGCAGGCGCGGGTCGAGCGCTTTCGGTATGATGTATTCGGGACCGAAGCTGATTTTATCCAGACCGTAAGCCGCATTCACTACATCGGGCACCCGTTTTTTCGCCAGTTCGGCAATGGCATACACGGCGGCGAGTTTCATCTCCTCGTTGATGCAGGTAGCCCGCACGTCGAGCGCGCCGCGGAAGATGTAGGGAAATCCCAGCACGTTGTTTATCTGGTTGGGATAGTCGGAGCGGCCGGTGGCGAAAATCAGGTCGGGACGCGATGCTTTGGCCTTTTCGTAAGCGATTTCGGGGTTGGGGTTGGCGAGCGCGAACACGATAGGACGTGCGTTCATCGACTGCACCATTTCCGGCGTGAGCACATCGGCGCGCGAAAGACCCAAAAATACGTCTGCACCCTTCATGGCTTCGGCGAGCGTACTGATGTCGCGTGTGGTAACGAACTGTTTTTTCGACTCGTTCAGGTCGGTGCGCTTCGAGTTGATGACGCCCTTGCTATCGACCATCACCACGTTTTCACGTTTCACGCCCAGCATGATGTAGAGCTTCGTGCACGATATGGCCGATGCGCCGGCTCCGTTCACGACGAGGCGTATATCTTCTATTTTCTTTTTCTGTATTTCGAGCGCATTCAGCAGACCGGCGCCCGAGATAATGGCCGTACCGTGCTGGTCGTCGTGCATGACGGGAATGTTCAGTTCCGCTTTCAGCCGGTTTTCTATCTCGAAGCATTCGGGAGCCTTGATGTCTTCGAGGTTGATGCCGCCGAACGTCGGGGCGATGGCTTTCACCGCCTGTATGAATTTTTCGGGGTCTTTCTCATCGACCTCGATGTCGAAAACGTCGATACCGGCAAAAATCTTGAAAAGCAACCCCTTTCCCTCCATGACCGGCTTGCCTGCCAGTGCGCCGATGTCGCCGAGACCCAGCACTGCCGTGCCGTTGGAAATTACGGCGACGAGATTTCCTTTCGATGTATATTCATACGCCGTTTGTGCATCTTTTTCTATTTCGAGGCAGGGCTCTGCCACACCCGGAGAATAGGCGAGCGACAAATCCATTTGTGTGCTGTACGGCTTGGTGGGAACGACCTCTATCTTTCCCGGACGTCCTTGACTGTGATAAAGCAAGGCGGCTTCTCTTGTTACTTTTGCCATTATCTTTGCGTTTTTTTTGTATAAAAATTTATTTGTGCAAATGTAGGAATTATTGTTTGAAAAACGGATATGTTTTTTACAAAACTATTTTAATTTTCTGTACGAAAAGTAGGAATTTGACAAAGAAATATCGCATTTAATAAAAAAATCGACAAAAATGCTCCTGAATCATAATCATTTCCGTCGATGCCGAAGAACCCGATAAATCCGCTGTTTGGCGATTTTTATAATATTAAAATATGTACATAAAAACTTTTTTATCGAAAAAACGATTTTTCGTATATAACATTCGACTTTATACGTTTTATTATCACGAGAAAAAAGACTTTTTTTGCATCGGAAAAAGAGCGGCAGTGTATGAAAATGATTTTGCCTCTTTTTTTAATTGTAATATTAATTGGTTACAAAATGAAAATGAACATTCGTTTCATCGTATGTACGATAGGTATGTTGTGGTGCGGGCCGGCATTCGTTTCGGCGCAGAACGATTCGATAACGCTTACCCTCGACCAAGCCATCACCATTGCCCTCAGCGACAACCCAACCATCGTGGTCGCCGATATGGAAATCAAGCGGGTCGATTACTCGCGGAAAGAATCTATCGGCGGACTGTTTCCGACAATCGACTATACCGGTACCTATAACCGCACCCTCAAAAAACAGGTCATGTATATGAATATAGAAATGCCCGGTATGGAAGACGGTTTGGAAGTAGGACTGGACAATACATGGAATACGGGATTTTCGCTGACGCTCCCTATCATCGCACCGGCGCTTTGGAAAAGCCTGAAACTCTCACGCAACCAGTTGGAGCAGACTCTCGAAAGCGCACGCGCCTCGCGCCTTTCCATGGTTTCGCAGGTGAAAAAAGCCTATTATGCCATACTTATGGCGGACGATTCGTATGCCGTGATACGTCAGAGCCACGACAATGCCGAAATCAATGCCGAAACCTACCGCCAGAAATACAAACAGGGCACCGCGTCGGAATACGACGTGCTGCGCGCCGAAGTTGCCGTACACAATTACGAGCCGGCTTTGTTGCAGGCAGAGAATGCGCTGCGGCTGGCCAAACTCAATTTGAAAGTGCTGCTGGGCTTGGACGCCGAACTGAAAATCGGATTGACGACGGAACTCGCCGATTATGAAAACGAAATGTATGTCGAGGCGATGCAGGTCGATACCTCCCTGTCCGACAATACGAGCTTGCGGCAGTTGGATTTGCAGACCGCTTACCTGAAACAGGCGTTGAAAACCCAAAACACCTCATGGGCGCCCACGTTGGCATTCGTGGGATCTTACACATGGTCGTCGATGAGCAACGGACCCATGTTCGACAAATTCCGCTGGACTCCCTATTCCTACGTGGGATTGTCGCTCTCCATACCCATTTTTACAGGCGGTACACGTTTTTATAAAGGAAAACAGGCGCGGGTGGCTTACAACGAAATGCAGTTCCAACGCACCAATCTCGAACGCAATCTTCGTATGCAGCTCACCGCTTCGATGGACAACATCAATGCCGCCGTGAAACAGGTGGCGTCGAGCAAAGAAAGCATGCGGCAGGCAGAAAAAGCCTATCTGATTATGCAGAAGCGTTTTGAAGTGGGCACCGCCACCGTCATCGAACTCGACGACGCCAACGTCGCTCTGGCTTCGTCGCGCCTCTCGTATTATCAGGCGATACACGACTATCTCACCGCGCAGACCGACCTCGAACAGGTGTTGGGCAATGTCGATTTGAGCCGTTATGAACAAACCGAAAAAGAATAAACCATTCCGAAAAAAATAACAACTCGAAATATGAAAAATTACAGAAAAAGTATCGGTCTGGCAGTGCTGCTTCTCGTGGCAGTTTCGTGCACCGAGAAACAAACCGGAACGACAACCGTAGAAGAAAAACCGCAAGTGCGGCTCGAAACCGTGAATGTGCAGCCGGTGCCTCAGACGCAGGAGTTTACGGCGACGGTCGAAGCCGATATCGTGAACAATATTCTGCCTTCGATGCCGCTGCGTATTGAAAAAATATACGTTGAAGTGGGCGATGAGGTGAAAGCCGGCCAGCTGCTCGTGCAGATGGACAGCGCCAACCTCAAACAGTCGAAAACCCAGCTCGACAATATCCGCCTCGAATACGACCGGCAGGCCGCCCTTTACGAAGTGGGAGGGACCTCGAAACAGGCGCTCGATGCCCAGAAAACCCAGCTCGATGTCGCCATGACCTCTTTCGACAATCTCAAAGAAAACACCCAGTTGCTCAGTCCTATCGACGGTATCGTTACCGCCCGCAACTACGACAACGGCGATATGTACGGCGGCAACCCCGTACTCACCGTGCAGAAAATAAAACCCGTGAAACTCATGATCAATGTTTCGGAAGGTTTTTACACGCAGGTGAAACCCGGCATGGAGGTGAAAATCCGTCTTGATGTATATAAGGACGAAGAGTTTACCGGAAAAGTAAGTCTGGTATATCCCACCATCGACGCCGGTACGCGCACTTTCCCCGTAGAGATAGAACTCGCCAACAAAGACATGCGGGTGCGCCCGGGAATGTTCGCCCGTGTAATGGTGAACTTCGGCACCGAGCAGCGCGTGGTGCTCCCCGATTTGGCGGTCGTGAAGCAGACCGGCTCGGGCGACCGTTATGTATATGTATATAACGACGGGAAAGTCGATTTCGTAAAAGTGGAATTGGGTCGCCGCACCGGTACGAAATACGAAGTGATTTCGGGCGTGCCCGACGGCGCACGGGTCGTCGTGGCAGGGCAGTCGCGCCTCACCAACGGCTCCGAAGTAACCGTAGTCGATTAACCCTCGAAAAAACTCGTTTTATCCTTAAAAAGAAAAAGCCATGAGTCTGTATGCAACTGCCGTCAAGAAGCCGATTACCACAGCCCTCTGTTTCGTGGCTGTCGTCATCATCGGTCTGTTTTCTCTGACGCGCCTTTCCATCGACCTGCTCCCCGACATAGAGACCAATACCATTATGGTACTCACCGCCTATCCGGGCGCAAGTGCCGCCGATATAGAAACCAACGTTACCAAGATTATGGAGAACACGCTCAACACCGTGAGCGACCTCAAAGACATTACCTCCAAATCGAAAGAGAATCTTTCTATCGTAACGCTCGAATTCGAATACGGCACCGACATCGATGTGGCGACCAACGACGTGCGCGACAAGATAGACATGATACGCTCCATCTTGCCCGACAACTCCGATAACCCCGTCCTTTTCAAATTCGGTACCGACGATATTCCTATCCTCATTCTCTCGGTAACGGCAGAGGAGAGTATGCCCGGTCTTTACAAAATTCTCGACGATAAAGTGGCGAACCCGCTCAAACGTATTTCGGGCGTGGGTGCCGTGTCGATTTCGGGTGCTCCCGAACGTGAAATTCAAGTCTATTGCGACCCGCAAAAGCTGGAAGCCTACAACCTGACCGTCGAAGCCATATCCGCCATCATCGCACAGGAAAACCTCAATACGCCGGGCGGCAGTTTCGATATCGGCTCCAACACCTACAACCTGCGCGTCGAAGGCGAATTTACTGACCCGAAACAGCTCAACGACATCGTCGTGGGCGTATATGACGGCCGCACCATTTACCTGCGCGACGTCGCCCGCATCACCGATACCGTGAAAGAGCGCGAGCAAGAGGCTTACAACGACGGTCGGCGCGGCGGCATGATTATCATTCAGAAGCAGTCGGGCGCCAACTCGGTGAACATCTCCAACGAGGTGATGAAAAGGCTGCCCGCCATACAGGCGTCCCTGCCCTCCGACGTCAAACTCGGCATCATCGTCAATACCTCCACCAACATTGAAAATACGATCGACAGCCTCGTGGAGACGGTGCTCATCACTTTCATCATCGTCATGCTCGTCGTTTTGGTGTTCTTGGGACGGTGGCGTGCGACGATTATCATCATCATTACCATTCCTATTTCGCTGATAGCTTCGTTCTGTTACCTGCTTATCTCCGGAAACACGCTTAACATCATATCGCTCAGTTCGTTGAGTATCGCTATCGGTATGGTCGTGGACGACGCTATCGTGGTGCTCGAAAACGTAACCAACCACATCGAGCGGGGCAGTGCCCCCAAGCAGGCTGCCGTGCACGGTACGAACGAAGTCGCCATTTCGGTCATCGCCTCCACGCTTACCATGTTGGCGGTGTTCCTGCCCTTGACGCTCATCACCGGTATGGCGGGCATTCTGTTCCGGCAGTTGGGTTGGATTGTAAGTATCATCATGATTATATCCACCATTGCCGCCCTTTCGCTTACCCCCATGCTCTGCTCGCAGCTGCTGCGGCTCAACCCCAAACACGGGCGTCTGCACAAAATCTTTTTCACCCCTATCGAAAAAGCCCTCGATGCCCTCGATCGCGGATATGCCCGTCTGCTCACGTGGGCAGTGCATCATCGTGCCGTTGTCGTTATTTCGGCGATACTTATCTTCGGCGGCAGCGTGATGCTGACAAAAGTCATTCCGACGGAATTTTTCCCCACGCAGGATAATGCCCGTATCGGCATCAATATCGAGCTGCCCATCGGTACGCGCACCGAAATTTCCCGCGATGTGGCTTTGCGCGTGGTCAAAGAGTTTCAAGAGAAGTATCCCGAAATAAAAACGCTGAACTTCACGGTGGGACAAGCCGATACCGATAACACTTTCGGCTCTATACAGACCAACGGCACCCACTACATTTCCATGAACATCGACCTGTTGAGCGTCGGCGACCGCGAGCGCGGGTTGCTCGAAATTTGCGAGTCGATGCGCCAAGACCTCAAAAAATACGTCGAGATAAAGACGTTCAAGGTATTGGCGGGCGGCGGCACGGGCGGCATGGCTTCGCAAGCCTCCGTCGATGTCGAGATTTACGGCTACGATTTCGCGACCACCGACCGTGTGGCAAAAGAGATACAACAGGCTATGGAACAGATGAAAAGCTGTTCGGGCGCAAACATCAGCCGCGAAGATTACATACCGGAATATCAAGTCGATTTCGACCGCGAAAAATTGGCGCTGCACGGACTGAATGTCGCTACCGCCTCTTCGTATCTGCGCAACCGCATCAACGGTACCACCTCCTCGTATTACCGTGAAGACGGCGATGAATACGACATTACGGTACGCTACGCTCCCGAGTTCCGCCAGTCGGTCGAAGATTTGGAGAATGTTCTCGTCTATAACAATGAAGGCAAAGGCATACGCATACGCGAATTGGGTACGGTGGTCGAGCGGCTTACCCCGCCTACGATCGAACGCAAAAACCGCGAGCGCGTCGTTACCGTTACGGGATACGTCGCTCCGGGCGCTGCGTTGGGAACGTTGGCCGAAGAGATAAACGCCAAACTCAAAGACATCGAGATTCCCTCCGAGGTAAGCGTTACCCTCTCCGGTCTGCTCGAAGACCAGCAGGATATATTCTTCGACCTCTATATCCTTGCCGTCATGATTGTGCTCTTGGTATTCATCGTGCTGGCAGCCCAGTTCGAGTCGCTTACCTACCCGTTCATCATCATGTTCTCGCTGCCGTTCGCCTTTACCGGCGTATTTCTCGGACTGGCGGTAACCGGTACGCCGCTGAGCGTCATGGCGCTTATCGGATTGATTATGCTGGCGGGCATCGTGGTGAAAAACGGTATCGTGCTCATCGACTATACCAACCTCAACCGCGAGCGCGGTTACTCCATTACCCACTCGGTCATACACGCCGGACGCTCCCGTTTGCGTCCCGTGCTTATGACCACCCTCACCACCGTGTTCGGTATGATACCTATGGCGATGGGTACGGGCGAAGGCTCCGAAATGTGGCGTCCTATGGGTATGACAGTGGCGTGGGGACTTTCCGTTTCGACCCTCATCACCCTGCTCATCGTACCGGTGGCTTATACGATATTCGCTAAGAACGGCGTCTTGATAAGCCGGCGCAAACGTACTAAAAACCAATAAACCGATAAAACAATGAAAGCCATATTCATAGCCTTCGATCAGGCACACTACGAAGATGTTTACAGCATTCTGACTCACGACAACTGTCGCGGATTCACCTATTGGCAGGACGTGCAGGGGCGCGGCTCCAAATCGGGCGAGCCTCATTACGGCAGCCATGCGTGGCCGAGCATGAACTCCGCCATTCTCACGATGGTGGAGGACGACCGCGTGCCCCTCGTGTTGAAAGCCTTGCACACGCTCGACGAGTCCAAACCCGCACTCGGTTTGCGCGCGTTCGTGTGGAGCATCGAAAAAGCAATTTAATCCATTCAAACACATTCCCTCCCGCAGGGGCTTCGACGCGATGTCGAGGTCCCTGCATTTTCTTGCTGCACTGTTCTTTGGATTATTCCTGATACTCCGTATCTTTGTGTGAAAAATTTTTCTTGAAAAGAAATGCCGTTATGAAAATCAACAAGACCAACGCCGCCCGCCTGCTCGACAAAGCCGCGATACCTTACGAGCTGATACCCTACGAAGTCGATCCCGACAATCTCGCCGCCACGCACGTTGCCGAACAGTTGGGCGAGGACATCGCGCAGGTATTCAAAACGTTGGTGCTGCGGGGCGACCGCACCGGCATCTTCGTCTGCGTCGTGCCGGGCGACAAGGAAGTCGAGTTGAAAGCCGCCGCCAAGATTTCGGGAAACAAAAGCGCCGAGATGATACCGATGAAAGAACTCCTGCCCGCGACCGGATACATACGGGGCGGCTGCTCGCCCATCGGCATGAAAAAGCAGTACCCCACCTACATACACGTTTCGGCGATGCAATACGATTACATATTCGTGAGTGCCGGCGTGCGCGGCTTGCAGATAAAAATAGCCCCGCAGGCGCTGGTCGGCTTCATATCCGCCACCCCTGCCGACATTGCCGTTTGATGGGTCGGAAAATTACGCTTTGTCTTTTTGATTTTTGGCGAAGAAGGCGCAGGCGGTGCGCAAGCCGCAGCTGGAGCATTTCGGATTGCGGGCGGTGCACACGTATCGTCCGTGCAGAATGAGCCAATGGTGCGCCACGGGCAGCAGGTGTCCGGGAATGTGTTTGACGAGCGTGCGCTCGGTTTCGAGCGGCGTTTTGGAGTTGCGGGTCAGCCCGAGACGGTTCGATACGCGGAACACGTGCGTATCCACCGCCATCGCTTCCTTGTTGTATGCCACCGATGCCACGACGTTCGCCGTCTTCCGTCCGACGCCGGGCAGCTTTATCAATTCATCGACTTCGGAAGGCACCTCCCCGCCGAAATCGGAAATCAGCATACGCGCCATGCCCACCAAGTGGCGGGCTTTGTTGTTGGGATACGAAACGCTTTTGATGTATTCATACACCTCTTCGGGCGTGGCGGCGGCGAGGCTTTCGGGCGTGGGGTATTTCTCGAACAGCGCGGGCGTAATCATGTTCACCCGCTTGTCGGTGCACTGCGCCGAGAGTATCACGGCGATGATGAGCTGGAACGGCGACATATACCGTAGCTCCGTTTCGGCGACCGGCATATTCACCGAAAACCATTCGATGATGCGGCGGTAGCGTTCTTCCGTTTTCATTATATAAATAAGGTGTGCTTAGTGTGCCGCTTGAAATTCTTCGAGAAAACGCTGGTCGTTTTCCGAGAACAGCCGCAGGTCTTTTACCTGATATTTCAGGTTGGTGATGCGCTCTATGCCCATGCCCAGCGCATATCCCGTATATATTTTGCTGTCGATGCCGCAGGCTTCGAGCACGTTGGGATCGACCATGCCGCAGCCCAGAATTTCCACCCACCCCGTGTGTTTGCAGAACGAGCAGCCTTTTCCGCCGCAGAGGTTGCACGAAATATCCATTTCGGCGCTCGGCTCGGTGAAGGGGAAGTAGGAGGGGCGCAGCCGTATTTTCGTGTCGCTGCCGAACATCTCTTTGGCGAAGAACAGCAGCGCCTGTTTCAGGTCGGCGAATGTTACGTTTTTATCGACGTACAAGCCTTCGATTTGGTGGAAGAAGCAGTGCGCCCGCGCCGAAATGGCTTCGTTGCGATATACACGCCCCGGACAGATGATGCGGATAGGCGGCTGCGTGTGTTCCATCACGCGCGTCTGCACCGATGAGGTATGCGTGCGCAGCAGCACGTCGGGCGACCGCTGAATGAAAAACGTGTCCTGCATATCGCGGGCGGGGTGGTCTTCGGCGAAGTTCAACGAAGAAAACACGTGCCAGTCGTCCTCCACCTCCGGACCTTCGGCAATGGAGAAGCCCAGACGGGCGAAGATGTCGCATATCTCGTCGCGCACTATCGAAAGGGGGTGGCGCGTGCCCAGCGGCTGCGGGTAAGCCGTGCGGGTGAGGTCGATGCCGTTGTTTTCATCGGCGGCATCGCTCAACGCTTCGCGCAGCGCATTTATTTTTTCGGTGGCGCTGTTTTTCAGTTCGTTCAGCAGTTGTCCCACCTCCCGTTTGCTTTCGGCAGCCACGTTTCTGAAATCGTTGAAAAGAGCCGATATTTCACCTTTCTTGCTCAGGTATTTGATACGCAGAGCCTCTATTTCTTCGGCTTTCGATGCCGTCAGGGACTCGATCTCTTTTTTGAGTTGATTTATTTTGTCGATCATGTCTTGATGAAAATTTCCGTTTTTCCGATGCAAATTTAGTAAATTGGAACGGATAACCCTTAAAACAAGAAGAAAAACGAAAAAAAATCGTATGTTTGCAGAAGAAACGGCGAATCGTCATGGACAATCATCTTTCAACGGTCGAGCGCGTAAGGCGCTATATCGGGCGGAATATTCCGCTTGCGGCGGGAGATAGTGTGCTGGTGGGGTTGAGCGGCGGCGCCGATTCGGTGGCACTGCTTTCCATACTCGTCGAGCTGGGCTATCGTTGCGAAGCCTGCCACTGCAATTTCGGGCTGCGCGGCGAGGAATCGCTGCGCGACCGCTGTTTCGCAGCCGATACGGCGGAACGCTTGGGCGTGCCTTTCAGGGAAACGGCATTCGACACGCTTGCCTATGCCGCCGAAAACAAACTCTCCGTAGAGATGGCTTGCCGCGAGCTGCGCTATGCGTGGTTCGAGCAGCAGCGGCGCGAAGCGGGCGCGGCATACGTGGCGGTGGCGCACCACCGCGACGACTCGGTCGAGACCCTCTTGCTCAACCTTATTCGCGGTACGGGATTGACGGGACTTACCGGCATACAGCCCGTAAACGGAACAGTCATACGCCCGCTGCTTTCGCTCAGTCGTGCCGACATAGAAAGCTATCTTGCCGACCGCCGGCTCGGATTCGTCATCGACAGCACCAATCGCGAAACCCTCTACACCCGCAACAAAATACGGTTGCAGCTCCTGCCGCTCCTGCGTGAAATAAATCCTTCGGTAAGCGATACGCTTGCCCGCATGAGTACGCAGTTGCGTGAAGTCGAGGAAATCTATCGGGAAGCTGTCGCCCGCTACCGCCGGCAGCTGCTCCGCCGCGAGGACGACGGTCTGCACATCGACCTCGCCGTGCTGCGGGGACTTGCCGGTGCCCGCACGCTGCTGTTCGAGTTGATACGCGATTATGGTTTTCTCTCCTCCCAACTCGATGACATCTGGGCGGCAATCGACGCCCCGTCGGGAAAATTTTTCGATGCCCCCCTGTACCGCATGCTCAAAGACCGGAACGAATTTGTACTCTATCCCCGCCGCGAGGAGAGCCGGGAGTATTATATAGAAAAAGGCGTTGCCCGTGTCGAGGTGCCGGTATGCCTCATGTTTGCCGAATACGATGCCGACGGTTACGAAATACCCCGTAGCAGCGACACCGCTTGCTTCGATGCCGATGCCCTGCCTTTCCCCCTGCGGGTGCGGCAGTGGCGCGAGGGCGACCGTTTCAAACCTTTCGGCATGAACGGACACCGGAAGTTGAGCGACTATTTCACCGACCATAAGTACACGCTCTCCCGCAAACAAAATACGTGGCTCCTCTGTTCGGGCGAAGAAATCGTGTGGATTATCGGCGAACGGGCTTCCGACAATTATAAAATATCGTCCGACACCCGACGGGTTTTGCAAATAAAATGTGAAAAATAATTAACATAAAAAACTTCTTGGCCCGAAATTCCGTTTTGTCAAAAAAAAACTTTACATTTGCAGCGGAATAAAAAAGGTATAAGTTTTCTCTTTATTCCGACTAATCAACAATAATTTTTATTTTATCTTCCATTCGTGGAAAAGCGGCTTTCCGTATGGTAGCATGGCGGATAGTTGCGTTGAAAATCAAAATTTATGTACAATATTTTGGAACTGAAAGACAAAAGTCTTGATGAATTACACGCGCTTGCACGGGAAATGAATTTGAAAGAAGCTGATCTTTCCGACAAAGACGAACTGGTTTACGCCATTCTCGACCAACAGGCCATCGATATGGCGGGAAAACGAAATGTTCAGTCGGAAAATCAGCCGGCAAAAAGACGTCCGGGTCGTCCGAGAACCAAACAACTCGAAAAAGTTTCTGACGAAAAATCCGATGAAAATACGGCATCGGACGAAAAGCCCCGTCGCGGACGCCGCCCCAGAATCAAAGAAAATTCAACTCCTGCACAGGAGCCGCAGCAAGAAGCTGCTGTTTCGGACGAAACGCATTTGGAGAATGGAACTGCGACGCACAAAGTCCGTTATACCCACCCCGATTTGACGGAGCAGATAGAAATTACCTATCCCGAAGAGTCTGTCGTGGTGGAGTCGGCGTCCGAAAAAACGGAACCTGCCCCGTCGGAAGAAAAACCGACGCGAGGCCGCCGTTCGAGAATACACAAAATGGAAATCGACTTCGACGCGGCTGCCGACGATGCTGTCGATGCTGCCGATGAAGAGCCTGCCTCTGCCCCTGTCGCTGTGGAGGAAACGCCCAAAGAGGAAACTCCGGCGGCAAAACCGCTGCCCGAACAACCGGAAGTGCACCTCCGCAATTTTTTCCCGCGCGGAGAACGTCAGCGCTTCATGCCCCGTTTGCGGAACAACGGAAACGATGCCGGAGCCATACTGCCTTATCGTCAGCCTGTTCCCGAAAAAAGTTTCGATTTCGACGGAATACTCGACGGCGTGGGTGTGCTCGAAATGATGCCCGACGGTTACGGCTTCCTCCGCTCTTCCGATTACAACTATCTGGCTTCGCCCGACGATATTTACGTTTCGCCCTCACAGGTCAAACTCTTCGGCCTCAAAACCGGCGATGTCGTCGAGGGTCCCATACGCCCACCGAAAGAGGGCGAAAAATATTTTCCGCTGGTGAAAGTCGATCGCATAAACGGACGCTCCCCCGAATTTGTGCGCGACCGTGTGCCTTTCGACCATTTGACCCCGCTTTTCCCCGAAGAAAAATTCAAACTCACGCGCGGACGCTCCGACGACAATCTTTCGTGTCGCGTGGTCGATATGTTCGCTCCTATCGGAAAAGGTCAGCGCGGACTTATCGTAGCACAGCCGAAAACGGGTAAAACGATGTTGCTCAAAGATATAGCAAATGCTATTGCCGACAACCACCCCGAAGTCTATATGATGATACTCCTCATCGACGAACGACCCGAAGAGGTTACCGATATGGCACGGAGCGTAAGAGCCGAAGTCATTTCATCGACTTTCGACGAACCTGCCGAGCGCCATGTCAAAGTGGCCAGCATCGTCCTCGAAAAAGCCAAACGTATGGTCGAGTGCGGACACGACGTCGTGATACTGCTCGACTCCATCACCCGCCTTGCCCGTGCCTACAACACCGTATCGCCCGCGTCGGGAAAAGTGCTTTCCGGCGGTGTCGATGCCAATGCCCTGCACAAGCCCAAACGTTTCTTCGGCGCAGCCCGCAACATCGAAGGCGGAGGTAGTCTGACGATTATCGCCACGGCGCTCACCGAAACTGGCTCCAAAATGGACGACGTTATTTTCGAAGAATTTAAGGGTACCGGCAATATGGAGCTGCAACTCGATCGCAAACTCTCCAACAAGCGCATATTCCCCGCCGTCGATATCATGGCGTCGAGCACCCGCCGCGACGATTTGCTGCTCGACCAAGATACCCTCAATCGTATGTGGATACTCCGCAAATACCTTTCCGATATGAACTCCATCGAGGCGATGGACTTCATCAAAGGTCGTATGGAAAATACCATGTCCAACGAAGAATTATTGCTCTCGATGAACGATTGACAATCTCTATCCTTATATCAGCCCCGACGCTACAAATCCCGTCGGGGCTTTTTTCGATATTGCGGCGCCGCTCTCGACTTTTTTTGAAAGGAATTTTGCCACCTCAAAAAAAAATCGTAATATAGCCGCTTGAAATAAAAAAATTCGCAAGTGGAGCACAAACAGTTTTTTTCGATTTTGCAAGACCGGTTGGGCAAAGACAAGAAAAGCGTCGATGCCCTTTATTCGGGATTGCTGCAAATCATCAAAGAGCGCAGCATCTCTATGGATTCGGTTTCGGTACAGGGCTTCGGCGTTTTCGAGCCGCGCAAGAAACTCGAACGCATCTCTGTCAATCCCGCAACGGGAAAACGCATGCTTATACCGCCCCGCATCATATTGACATTTAAGCCCGGAGCCGTTTTGAAAAATCGCATAAAAGAAAATCCCGCACGATGAATACCAAAATATCATTATCTGAATTGACCGACTTGTTGAGCCGGAAAAGCGACAGCACCAAAAAAGAGGCAGAGCAGTTTCTGAAAGAATTTTTCTCGTTGCTCTCCGATACATTGGCCGAAGGTGAAAGTTTGAAAATAAATGGGTTGGGGCAGTTTCGCCCGATATGGGTGGATTCCCGTACCAGTGTCAATGTCCATACGGGTGAACCGATGGAGATACCCGGACACTACAAACTTTCGTTTACGCCCGATAAGTCGATGCGGGAGGCGGTCAATGCCCCCTTTTCTGCATTCGTTCCCGAAGTGCTTCCCGACGACGCCGTTCTCGATATGCCGGAAGAATCCGACGCCGATGACGAGCCGGAAGATGAAATGCCATTGCAGCCGGTGCCGAAAAACAAACCGGCCGATGCTCCTGCGTCGGCGAAACAGTCGGCTGCCGCCCCTTCCGTAACGAAACTTTCGGAAAAAGAACTCGAAACTTTGTCCGATTTGGTGATAGAAAAATTAAAAGCTGCCGGACAGCAAAAACAAAAACCGGAAGAAAAAACGAAATCCGCGACGGCGGAAACACCGGTCGTTACCGCCCGTGTCGATGTTTCGGAACCGGACGAAACACCGGACGAAACACCCGTCGAAGAACCGGAAGCTCCGAAGGAGGAAACGCCCGCTGCGACTCCGACCCTTGCGGTCAAAAATGATGACGATGACGACGAATACGGCTATGCCGAAATTTTGTGGGAGAAAATCCGCCGCCGTCCCGTGCTCTCCACCCTTTGCGCCATATTGGCAGCGTTGCTGCTTCTGACGTGCAGTGCCGCATGGCAGTTGCAGCGGCAGGGCATTTCGATGCGCGACGTATGGACGTATTATTTCCCGTCTGAACCCTCTGCCGATGACGAATCGCAGCCGACGCTCCCGTTGTCCGAGAACAATTCCGGCGAGTCGCTTGTTTCTACACCGGAAACGACTTCACCTGCGGACGATGTCGATGTGTCGAAGCTCCCGCCGGTGGCGGCGGAACGCATGGGCAAAGGCTCGCGCCTCACTTTGCTGGCATTGAAATACTACGGGCACAAGGATTTTTGGGTATATATCTACGAAGAAAACAAAACCCGCATATCGAATCCCAACCGCATACCCGTCGGTTTCGATTTGTCAATACCCGATGCCCGCAAATACGGCATCGATGCAAACGACGAACTCTCTTTGCAAAAAGCCCAAGACCTTGCCCGCCGTTTGAAAGAAAAATACGAATAACCCGAAAAATCAAGTCGTCCTTCCGCCAGAAAGACGACTTAGTTTTTTTTAATAGAAATGTATTAATGATTTAACACTTTAATTGTTAAATTCAAAAATAATCATGCGTACATTTGCAATAGAAAAGATAGAATTGTATAACCATAAGAAAACTCTGTAATTATGAGCCAGACAGTAGATATTCGGGAATTGAACGAGCTGATTGCGAGCAAAAGTTCTTTTGTCAATATGATTACGATGGGCATGGACCAAGTCATCGTCGGGCAGAAGCATCTGGTCGATTCGCTGATGATAGGTCTGCTTTCCAACGGACACATTTTGCTCGAAGGTGTGCCCGGATTGGCAAAGACCCTTGCTATTAAAACATTGGCATCGCTTATCGACGCCAAGTACAACCGCATACAGTTTACGCCCGACCTGCTTCCCGCCGACGTCGTGGGTACGATGGTGTACAGTCAGGCAAAAGAGCAGTTTCAGGTAAAGAAAGGTCCCGTATTCGCCAATTTCGTATTGGCAGATGAAATAAACCGTGCCCCCGCCAAAGTGCAGAGCGCCTTGCTCGAAGCCATGCAGGAGCGGCAGGTAACCATCGGTGAGAACACCTACAAACTCGATGACCCTTTCCTCGTCATGGCTACCCAGAACCCCATAGAGCAGGAAGGTACCTATCCGCTGCCCGAAGCGCAGGTCGATCGTTTCCTTCTCAAAGTTATCATCAACTATCCCAAGAAAGAGGAGGAGAAACTCATCATTCGGCAGAACATCGCCGGCGAAAGGGCAGAGATAAAACCCGTGCTCAAAACCGAAGATATTGTCGAAGCGCGCAAAATCGTGCAGCAGGTCTATGTCGATGAAAAGATAGAACGCTATATCGTCGATATCGTCTTTGCTACCCGTTATCCCGACGAGCACGGTCTTGGCGAGATGAAGAACATGATAGCTTTCGGCGCATCGCCGCGTGCCTCTATCAATTTGGCATTGGCTGCCCGTTCGTATGCTTTCCTCAAACAGCGGGGCTATGTCGTGCCCGAAGATGTGCGCGCCGTATGCCACGATGTGATGCGGCACCGTATCGGTCTCAGTTACGAAGCCGAAGCCAACAACATCACCGCCGAAGAAATCGTCAGCGAGATACTCAACAAGGTAGAAGTGCCCTAATCGTATATTCTTGTGCCGTAACGAGTTTTGCGTATGGAAACGACCGAGTTGCTGAAAAAAGTCCGCCGCATAGAGATAAAGACGCGCGGATTGTCGCGGAATATTTTTGCCGGACAATACCATTCGGCTTTCAAGGGGCGGGGTATGGCATTCTCCGAAGTGCGGGAATACCAGTACGGCGACGATGTGCGCGACATCGACTGGAATGTTACCGCGCGTTATCGAAATGCCTACGTCAAAGTCTTTGAGGAGGAGCGCGAGCTTACCGTCATGCTGCTGGTCGATGTGTCGGCAAGCCGCAACTTCGGCGCCGTCGGCGAAATGAAAAAAGAGATGATTACCGAGATTGCCGCCACGCTGGCATTCTCCACCATACAGAACAACGATAAAATCGGAGTCATCTTTTTTTCCGACCGCATCGAAAAATTCATTCCTCCGAAAAAAGGTCGCAAACACGTGCTTTACATCATTCGGGAACTCATCGAGTTTACGCCCGAACGCACCGGCACGTCGTTATCGACGGTGCTGCGTTATATGACCAACGCCATAAAGAAACGCTGTACGGCGTTCCTTATATCCGACTTCATCGCCCCCGACGCTTTTTCCGATGCGCTCACCATTGCCAACCGCCAGCACGATATCGTGGCGGTGCAGGTGTATGACAAGCGCGAGACCGCTTTGCCCGACGCCGGACTGGTGCGTCTGCTCGATGCCGAGCGCGGCTCCGATGTGTGGGTCGATACCTCATCGCGGCGGGTGCGCGAACGCTATGCCGCGTGGTGGAGCGAGCGGCAGCAGCGCATGATCGAGGCGCTGCACAAAAGCCGTGTCGATGTGGCTTCGGTGGCGACCGATGAAGATTTCGTCGTGGCGCTGATGAATCTTTTCAAGCGGCATTCATAAAAAAGAAAGTGCGAAAATGAAAAACAAGATAGGTGAACGATTGTGCAGAGCCGTACTGGCGGCAGCCGTGTCGATGACGATGTTTTCGGCGAATGCCCTTGCTGTCGATGTTTCGGTACACGCCTCTATCGATTCGACGGTTTTGTGGATGGGCGAGCAATCGCTTATTCGTTTGGAGCTGGCACAGGATAAAGATGCGGAGGTGTGGCTCCTGCCCACTTTCTCCGAAACTCTTGTGCCCGGCATTGAGGTGCTCGAAGTTTCTCGACCCGACACGTCGGATTTGGGCAACGGTCGGCTGCAAATCGACCGTCGTCTGCTTATAACCTCTTTCGATTCGGGATTTTTTTACATACCGCCGTTTAAGTATTTGATGGGCACCGATACCCTTTATACCGAATCGCTCAGCATCAAAATATTGCCGATGGAGGTCGATACCTCGAAAGCCATTGTCGATATAAAAGCGATACGCAAGCCCTCCTCGTCGTGGCTGATGATTTTGTGGGACAGCATACCGCTTTTCGTATGGATATTGCTGGCTGTCCTGCTCATTGGCGGCGGTATCGCTTTCGGGGTGTATAATTGGTGGAAAGAACGCAAACGCCCCGAAACGGAACCGGAAACGCTGCTACCTCCCCACGAAAAAGCCCTGCTTGCCCTGTCGCGCTTGCGCGAAGAAAAACTCTGGCAGGAGGGACGGGAGAAAGAGTATTATACCGCGCTTATCGATATTTTGCGGGAATATTTGTACGGACGTTTCGGCATACAGGCTATGGAGATGACTTCCGCCCAGATATTGGAACACCTGCGCGCCGACAAGGCTGGACATGAACACGACCGCCGGATACGGGCGATTCTCGAAGTTGCCGATTTTGTGAAATTCGCCAAGATGCGCCCGCTGCCCGAAGACAACGAATCGGTCATGCACAATGCCGTTGCCTTTGTGGAGAGTACCCGTCCCGAACCGGAACAGGCTCCCGCCCAAGAGAATGCGCCGGCGATAGGCGAAACCCCTGCGGCGGAAAGCCTGCAACCCGACGGCGAGCCGCAGTCGTCGCCGGAAGACGATTTTGAAAAATACGGACCTTCAAACAAAAACAGACGATGAATTTTGCAAACCCCTCATATTTGTGGCTGTTTCTGTTGTTCATTCCGGCAATAGGTTGGTATGTGTGGAAACGCAAAAATGCGGAAGCCACCTTGCAGGTTTCTTCCACGTATGCGTTCGACCGTATCGGAAACAGCTATAAAAAATACCTTCGCTACCTGCTTTTCGCCTTGCGGCTGGCGGCAGCCGGCTGTTTGATAATAGTGCTGGCGCGTCCGCAATCGACCGACAATTGGAGTAGCCAGACCACCGAAGGCATCGACATCGTCATCGCCCTCGATGTTTCGAGTAGTATGCTGGCGCGCGATTTCAATCCCGACCGTATCGAAGCCGCCAAAGACGTCGCCTCGCAATTTATCGCCGGACGCACTACCGACAATATCGGACTGGTCGTTTTTGCCGGCGAGAGTTTTACACTCTGTCCCATGACCACCGACCGCGCTGTCCTGCTCAATATGCTCAAAGAGGTGCGGTGCGGAATCATTGCCGACATGACGGCTATCGGCGACGGATTGGCAACGGCGGTGAACCGCATCAAAGACGGTCCCGCCAAGTCGAAAACGATAATTCTCCTGACCGACGGTACCAACAATGCCGGCGACGTTACCCCCGAAACCGCCGCGCAGATAGCCGAGACATTCGGCATTCGCGTATATACCATAGGCGTGGGTACGCAGGGCAATGCCCCTTATCCGGTGCAGACGCCTTACGGCATCGTCTATCAAAACCAGCCGGTGGTCATCGACGAAGCGACGTTGCAGAAAATCGCCGATACGACCGGCGGACAATATTTTCGCGCCACCAACAAAAACGTGTTGAAAAATATTTTTGCCGAAATCGACAAAATGGAGAAGACCAAACTTGTCGTGCAGGAGTTCAGCAAGAAAGACGAACTTTTCGAGAAATGGGGCATAGCTGCCCTGCTGCTCTTGTTGGGTGAAATACTTTTGCGCCACACGCTGTTGCGAAACATTCCTTAAAAACCGTTTTGCCATGTTCCGATTTGCCAATCCCGAATATTTCTATTTCCTGCTGGTGCTGCCGTTGTTGTGGGGCATTTATTTCTATGGTGTGTGGAAAAACCGTCGGAATCTTGCCCGCATGGGGCGGCTCGAAATTTTGGAGCCGCTCATGCCCGATGTGTCGCATTACAAGCGCGGCGTGAAATTTTTTGTGCAGCAGTTGGCGGTAATTCTTTTAGTCGTGATGATAGCCCGTCCGCAGATAGGTTCCAAAATCGAAACCGTCAAACGGCAGGGTGTCGAAATCATGATTGCCCTCGACGTGTCCAATTCGATGTTGGCGGAAGACATCACGCCTTCGCGGTTGGAACGCTCGAAACTCATGCTGGCGAAACTGCTCGACGAACTCGACAACGATAAAGTGGGCTTGATTGTCTTTGCCGGCGATGCCTATACGCAGCTGCCCATCACCACCGACTTCGTGTCGGCGAAAATGTTTCTGTCAAACATTTCCACCGAGATGGTGCCCACGCAGGGCACGGCGATAGGTCGCGCCATCGATTTGGCGATGAAATCGTTTACGCCCGACGAGTCGGCAGACAAGGCTATTATCGTGATAACCGATGGCGAAAACCACGAGGACGATGCGGTGGCCGCTGCCCGTGCCGCCGCCGAGCGCGGTGTCAAAGTCGATGTCATAGGTATCGGCTTGCCGCAGGGGGCGCCCATACCTATGGGGCGCAGCGGTGAGTTCCGGAAAGACCGCAGCGGCAATGTCGTCATTACCAAACTCAACGAACAGATGGGGCAGGAGATTGCCCGTGCAGGCGGAGGACTTTATGTTACCGCCGACAATACCAATGCCGCCCTGCGGGCGTTGATTTCCGAAGTGCGCAAGATGAAAAAGTCCGATGTCGAAAGTAAAGTCTATTCGGCATACAACGAGCAATTTATGTGGCTTGCCGCCATGGCGCTGGCATTGTTGCTTCTTGACATATTCGTGTTGGACACCAAGAGCAAATTGATGAAGAGAGTCAATTTCTTCGACAAATAAAAAGAGAATATGATGCAGAGGATTTATACGATATTTTTTGTTTTGCTTCTTGCCGCAGGAGCCTCGACGGCGGCAGCCCAAGACACCAGAGCCGAGCGGCGTATGCTGCGCAGCGGCAACGAGCAGTACAAAAACGAGCGCTACACCGATGCCGAGATAGCCTATCGGCGTGTGCTCGATATGGATTCCACTTCGACGATGGCGCGCTATAACATCGGCAATACGCTTTTCCGTCAGAATAAATTTGCGGAGGCTGCCGCGCAGTACGGCGACATTCTCTCCCACGAAACGCCCCGCACCGACCGCACCGTTTCGTCGGAAAACTGGTACAATCTGGGAAATTCCCTCTATATGCAGGAAAAATACGCCGAAAGCGTCGAGGCTTACAAAAACGCCTTGCGCCGCAATCCTCACGACGACGAAGCCCGCTACAACCTGCGTATGGCGCAGTTGAAGCTCAAAGAGCAGCAGGAGCAGCAACAAAATCAACAGCAAAATCAGGAACAGACTCAAAATCAAAACCAAAAGCAGAATCAAAATAATAAAGACCAAAACAAGAAAGACGAGCAGAAGGAGCAAGACCAGAACCAGCAGCCCCAAGACCAACAGCAGCAAAAGCCGCAAGACCAGAATCAACGGGAAGACCGTCAGCCGCAAAACAGCGAAGGCACCCAAGACCGAATGTCCCGCGAGAATGCCATACAGATTTTAGAGGCGATGCAGCAGGAAGAAAAAGAAACGCAGGAGAAAGCCCAGAAAGCCTTGCTCGAACAAAGAGAGAAACGGAAAACCGATAAAGAATGGTAACTCACCACCCGAATCGACAAATACGAAAAGAAAGAATAACGACCATGATACGACGCATATTTTTTATAACGATACTTTGTTTCGCTGCCTTTCCTGCCCTCCGTGCCGATGACGTGCGGTTTACGGCGTCGGCGCCGAAACAAGTGATAAGCGGGCAGCAGTTTCAAGTCGTCTTTACGTTGCAGAACGGCAGCGGGAGCGACTTTCACGCGCCCGATTTTCCGGGTTGTTCCGTGCTGTACGGCCCTGCGGTTTCGCAAAGTTCACAGGTGTCGTTCATAAACGGGAAAACTTCGCGCACGAGCGAATATTCCTACACCTATACGCTGCGTGCCGAGAAAGAGGGCACGCATACGTTTGCCGCCGCTACTGTCAAGTCGGGTGGAAAACAATATTCGTCGAATACCCTTTCGGTGCGGATATTGCCTCCCGACAAAAATTCCGCTCCGGCGTCGGGCGGAAACGCTGCTCCGCAGGGAGTGCGGGAACCCTCGTCCGCCGATGAGGTCGATCTTTTTGCCCGCCTGATTCTTTCCAAAACCTCTGCTTACGAGCAGGAACCCATTTTGGCGACTCTCAAAATCTATCTGCGGGGCGCCGATTACGGCGGCATCGAGGGAGTGGAGATGCCCTCTTTCGACGGATTCGTATCGCAGGAAATAGAGTTGGGCGACCGCCAAATCGAACTCGACAACTACAACGGATACAATTACCAGACTATCGTTCTGCGGCAGCTGCTGCTCTATCCGCAGCGCACGGGCGAGATAAAAATAAGCGGGGGAAAATTCGACCTTTCGCTGTTGGTGGTCCGCCCCATACAGGGCCCATTCGGCGGGCTGCTGCGCGGTACGCAGGAAATTACCCGCACCATCGAAACCCGTCCCGCCACCGTTAAGGTGAAGCCGTTGCCCGCCCCGCGCCCCGCCACCTATATGAATGCGGTCGGTAGCGGATTGAAACTCACTTCGACCCTCAGTCATGAAACCGTTAAGGCAAACGAAGCCGTAACATTGACCTTGAAACTTTCGGGTACGGGCAATCTCAAATATATGAAAAATCCGGAGGTGAAATTCCCCGTCGATTTCGATGTTTACGACCCCAAGATAGCCACCGACCTGCAAAACACTACTTCGGGCGTAAAAGGTACGCGCACCATCGAATACACCGCCATACCGCGCAGTGCCGGCGAATTTGTCGTGCCGCCGGTCGAATTTACTTATTTCGACCTGACGACCGGAAAATACAAGACCCTTGCCACGCAGGAATACCGCCTGACGGTGGAGAAAGGCGAATCGACCGGCTCGGGCACCGTGCTGGCTAACTTCTCCGACAAGGAGGCGATAAAGCATCTCAATCAGGATATTCACTTCATCAAACTGGGCGATTTGCGCCAGAAGAAAGACAATACATTCTTCTACGGCTCGTGGGGCTATTGGTCGTGGTACATCTTTCCCGTGCTGTTGCTCGGTGCCTTTGTGCTGTTCAATTACCGGCGGGCAAAAGCCAACGCCGATGTCGCCCGCATGAAGACGCGGAAAGCCAACAAAGTCGCCACCCGCCGCCTCAAAGCTGCCGGCAAATACCTGCAAGGGCACGACAGCGAGCATTTCTACGACGAAACCCTCAAAGCCTTGTGGGGCTATCTGAGCGATAAGCTGCTCTTGCCGCTTTCGGAATTGACGCGCGAAAATGTCGCCGCCGAATTGAAAAAATACGGTGCCGACGACGACCTGACCGACCGCACCATACGCATCGTCGATACCTGCGAGTTCGCCCGTTATGCGCCGTCGCAATCCGACGAGGCTATGGATACGCTCTATGCCGAAACCCTCGAAGTCATCGGCAAAATGGAAAATGTGAAACGTAAAAACGCATGATTATGAATTTCTATAAAAATACCGGCATTGCCCTCGTTTTCGTGCTGGGCTGCGGCATGACGGGTCGGGCGCAGACCTTGACCGAAAAAGCCGCCGAAGCCTACCAGAAAGGCGATTATGCCGAAGCGATAACCTTGTACGAACAGTCGGCGGAGCAAGACGGCGTGTCGTCGGCATTCTATTACAATCTGGGAAACGCCTGCTATAAGGACAAACGCTATCCCGATGCCATTCTCAATTACGAACGCGCGTTGCTGCTCGACCCCTCCAACGACGATGCCCGCTTCAACCTCGATATGGCGCGGGCTTACGTTACCGACAAGATAGAACCTGTCGGCACCTTTTTCCTCGTTCGGTGGGTGAATAGTGTGCGCGACCTCTTTTCGTCCGACACATGGGCAGTGATTGCCGTCATCGCTTTTCTGCTTTTTTTGACGGGTGTCGTGCTCTATTTCTTTTGTGGAAATGTCGCCTTGCGCAAACTCGGATTTTTCGCCGGCTTGCTGGCGCTGCTCGTTTCGCTCGGTGCCAACCGTTTTGCTGCCGTGCAGAAAGATATTCTGACTCGCCACGACAGCGCTATCGTCTTTGCTCCGACGCTTACGGCGAAAAGTTCGCCGTCGGAGAGCGGAACCGACCTTTTCGTGCTGCATGAAGGCACGAAGGTGCGTTTGCTCGACAAGGTGGGCGCATGGAGCGAAATCCTTTTGGACGATGGAAATCGCGGGTGGGTGCCTACCGAGAAACTCGAAATCATTTGATTTTCGGAAAAATCGTTGCCGTTGTGCGGCAAAATGATTACTTTTGTCCGTCATGTGGGATTCGCTTATACATTTCGACAAGGAACTGCTCCTTTTTTTCAACGGTCATCATACACCGTATTGGGACGATGTGATGTATCTCTACTCCGGCAAGTGGATATGGCTGCCTGTCGTATTGACGTTGGTGTATGTACTGTTCCGCTCTGCCGGCTGGCGCGAAACGGTGTGGACGCTTCTGTCCGTAGCGCTGCTTGTCGTGCTGTGCGACTATTTGCCCTCGCATTACATAAAACCTTTTTTCGCCCGTTTGCGTCCGACACACGACCCCGAGCTTGCGGGGCTGGTGCATATCGTCAATGGTTATCGGGGCGGTCTTTACAGTTTCTTTTCCCAGCATGCCTCCAATGCCGCCGGTATCGTAATCTTTACGACGTTTCTGTTTCGCAACAGATTCTATTCCGTCGTTGCCGTGGTATGGGCGCTCGTTTCGTGTTATTCCCGCCTCTATTTGGGTGTGCATTTTCCGGGTGATATAGCGGTCGGACTTTTATGGGGAACAGCAATCGGTTTTGCCGTATGGGGGCTTTACACCTGCGGACGCAGGCTCTTTTTCGGCTCGGTGCCGCTTCCTTACCGGAAAAGCAAGGAAATAGGCTATATCCCTTTGGTATTGATTCTCACGTTTGTCGTTATCTTGTTTTTCGCTCCGATGCAGAATTTGACGCATTGAGTTTTTTGTAATAATATAATAGGGTAGAAAATAATTACTTATCTCTCATTTTCCTGTTCTCGGATAAAAAAAGATTCCGATTTATTTGTTTTTTTCGAAAATAGAAATTAAATTTATTGCCGGAACCGAATGGATATTAACCTCTAAATTATATAACCATGACAAAGACAATCACCTTCAACGAACTTCGCCGCATCAAAGACAGCCTGCCCGACGGCTCCATGCACCGAATCGCCGATGAATTGAATATAACTGTTCAAACTGTTCGCAACTATTTTGGCGGAAACAATTACGAATTCGGAAAAAATTGCGGGTTGCATATCGAGCCGGGTCCCGACGGCGGCATTGTCGTACTCGACAATACGACCATCTACGATATGGCGATGAAGATTCTTGAAGAAGCAAACGCTTAAAAAAGTCTTTTACGGAAAATACAGTCGGAAAAACGGGAGAAACATAAACAGAAAAAATCTTCCGCTTTTCCGATTTGTCTTTTTGGCTCGGAGAGAAAATACGGATTCCCCTTTTACGCAATGACAGAAAAGAACGACTATGGAAACAATACCTCAGAACAGAATCACTCCCGAACAGATTGAACGATTGGAGCCGAACGAAATTTTCGTATTCGGCAGCAACCGCATCGGAAAGCATTACGGAAAAGCTGCACGTATGGCTTACGAATCGTTTGGAGGAGGTGGTCTTGCCGAAGGGGTAAAGGGGCAGACTTACGCTATACCGGTGGTGCGTGCCGGCGTGGAGATGATAGCGCCGCATGTCGATATTTTTATAACTTTCGCACGGAATCACCCCGAAATACGATTCCTTGTAACCCGCGTTGGCTGTGGTGTCGCCGGTTTCACCGACGAGGAAATCGCACCCCTTTTCGCTGCCGCTGCCGATATGGAAAATGTTACCCTGCCGCTCTCTTTCTGGCGGGTGCTCTTGCAGCGCAAACTCTATCCGCCCCGTATTCCGGCGCGCCGCATCGCGCCCGACAATATCCGCACATTGGGTGAAAATGAAATTTTCGTATTCGGCAGCAACCTTGCCGGAAAACATTACGGCGGAGCCGCCCGCATCGCTTGCGAGCATTTCGGCGCGGAGTGGGGCGTAGGGCACGGACTTACCGGTCGTTCTTATGCCATACCTACCATGCGCGCCGATGTCGAGATGATACGTCCCTATGTCGATGAATTTATTGCCTTTGCCCGTGAACACGGGGAATACCGTTTCCTTGTAACCCGTATCGGGTGCGGCATTGCGGGCTTTACCGATAAAGAGGTGGCGCCGCTGTTTGCCTCGGCGGTCGATGTCGAAAACATAGCACTGCCTTCTTCTTTCTGGGACGAGTTGGCGGCTCTCGATAACGAACGGCAATAATGTCGGTACTTGCGCTTTTCAATCCCGAAAACGATTTGGCGCTGGCGCACGGAGGCAAAAGCTACACGCCTCCGCCTTTGGCGCGCGCCATTGCGCACGACCTCTCCACGCTGCCTTTTTGGTATGACGCACCCGATGCGGCGGTATGGCTGCCGACACTCGATTTTGCCGAACCGTTGCAGCCGGCTTTCTCGGTGTTGGGCATTGCCGGCCGTCCGACGGTTGCGGGTGCGTTTCCTCACCCGATAACCGCCTGTTCTGTTTGGGGGTGGAGCTGCGAAGTCGCTGCCCGCTTGGAGCGGGCAGGCGTTCCTGCCGCTTTGTTGCCCGATACCGCTCGGCTTGCCCGCCTGCGCGAGGCGGCGCATCGTTTGCATACGCGCGATGTGCTGCTCTATCTTTCGGAACACGGTGTTGTCGTGCCCGATGAGCTGCCCGAGCCTCTTGCCGACGAAGCGGCGGTACGGTGCTTTGTCGGACAGTACGAGCGGGCGGTGCTCAAAGCTCCGTGGTCGGGCAGCGGAAAAGGTTTGTGCTGGACGCACGGCGATTACGACCTGCCGACCCGCCGTTGGGCGCAGGGTGTGCTGCATCGGCAGGGCATGGTCATCGGGGAAGCCTGTTTCCCGAAAGTCGCCGATTTTGCCATGGAATTTCGTTCCGACGGGCAGCAGGTCGATTTTGCGGGTTATTCCTCTTTCGAAACCGATGGTAGAGGCGCATACAAAGGAAACCTGTTGGCGGCAGATGCCGTCATCGAAAAACAGCTGTCGGCTTATGTCGGGCAGGAAACCCTGCATCGGGTGCGGCAGGCGTTGGCGACCTGTTTTACCGACCGTATAGCTCCGTTGTATATCGGCAGCTTCGGCGTCGATATGTTGATATACGGTACGGCGCACGGCTATGCGTTGCACCCGTGTGTCGAACTCAATCTGCGCATGAACATGGGAATGGCGGCGCGTCTTTTTTACGACCGTTACGTGGCGGCGGAACACGAAGGCATCTATCGGGTGGAATATTTTGCCGACAGCCGGCAGCTTGCGGCGCATCATGCCGCACGGTTGGTGGCAGCTCCGCTGCGTATTGTCGGCAGCAGAATCGAAAGCGGATACGTGTCGCTTTCGCCCGTATATGCCGATACGCATTACTGTGCTTTCGTGGAAGTATCTCCGGAAAAATTGTAGAATTGAATTGGCTTTTACTCCTGCGGACAGAGCAGGTCGAGCATTTGCAGCAGGGCGTGGTGCGTGAAGCGTTCGATGTTCGTTTCCCGATTTTTACCGAAGTGCCACATTTTCGATACCGTCTTGTCGCCGCAGGCGACGGCAATGGCTACCGTGCCCACCGGCTTTTGCGGGCTGCCGCCGTCGGGACCCGCGATGCCCGAAGTGGCTATGGCGCAATCGGTGTGCAGGGCGCGTTGTGCGCCTTTCACCATTTGTTCCACCACCGGCAGACTTACGACTCCGTGCTCTGCTATCGTGGCAGCCGACACGCCTAATAGTTCCGTTTTCACCTCGTTGGCATACGATACGATGCTCCCTTTGTAGTAGGCAGAACTGCCCGCTACGAGCGTGATTTCGTGGGCGATGTTTCCGCCCGTGCAGCTCTCGGCGGTCGAGAGAGTCAGTTTCCGTTCTTTCAGTATCGCTCCCAAAGCGCCTGCCAACGAGGTGTCCTCTCGGCAGAACAGGTAGCGGCTTGTCAGCGAGGTAAGTTTGTCGAATTGTCGGTTCAGCTCCGTTTCCACACGCGCTTCGTCGTCGCCGGTCGCCGTAAGGCGCAGCCGTATCACTCCGGTTTTCGGCAGATATGCCAGATGTATGAACGGCGGCAGGGCGTTTTCGAAATCGTCGAGCAGTATCGCCAACCCCGATTCCGTGATGCCTTTCACCAAACAGGTGGCGTGGCGCACCGCCGAATGGTCGTTGAAGCGTTCACGTAGCCGCGAAAGCACCTCATGCGAAACGGCATACTGCATTTCCGACGGTACGCCCGGCATCGAAACCAACACTTTGCCGTCGCGGTCGAACCACATCACCGGCGCCGTGCCCACCGGATTATAGATGACCTCGCACGCATCGGGCACCAACGCTTGGTCGCGCGTGAGCGCATTCATCGTAAATCCTTTTTGGACAAACCGTTCGTCGTTCATCGCCTGCACTTTTTCGTCGCGGTGCAGGGCGCACTCGTACAATTCGCAAAGCGTCTTTTTGGTAATGTCGTCTTTCGTTGGACCGAGACCGCCCGTCATCAATACGACGGACACCCGACCGAACGCCTCGACGACGGCATTTTTTATTTCTTCCCCGCGGTCGCGGACGACGGTTACTTTCGTGAGTTCCCAACCGATATGGTTGAGCTGGCGGGCTATCCACCCCGAATTGGTATCGGTTACCTGTCCGATGAGCAATTCATCGCCTATGGCTATGATTTCGACATTCATGGTATTACAATTCCACTCGCGCGAACGGTGGTAAGTCGTGCGAACAAAAATCTTTATCCAAATATTTGTAATAACCGGTAACAGCCACCATGGCAGCGTTATCGGTCGTGAACGAGAAGCGCGGCAGGTGCACCCGCCAACCGTATCGTGCCGCGTGGTCTTCAAACGCCTGCCGCACGGCAGAGTTGGCAGAAACGCCCCCCGCTACGGCGACTTCGCGTATACCCGTGTCTTTCACGGCTTTCCGCAATTTGTCCATCAATATTTCCACGATAGTGGCTTGCAGCGAGGCACACAAGTCGTTTTTCCGTTCGGAAATGAAATCGGGATTTTTTTTCAATTCGTCGCGCAGCAGGTATAGAAACGACGTTTTCAATCCGCTGAAACTGTAATCGTACCCCGCTATGTGCGGTTTGTTGAACGAAAAAGCCTTCGGGTCGCCCTCTTTGGCAAGACGGTCTATCACCGGTCCGCCCGGATAGCCTAACCCCATCACTTTGGCGCACTTGTCGAACGCCTCGCCGGCAGCATCGTCGATGGTTTGCCCCAGCACTTCCATCTCTTTGTAACTTTTTACTTTGATGATTTGCGAGTTGCCGCCCGACACCAGCAGGCAGAGAAACGGGCAGGAGGGGTGGTCGTTGTCGTCGGCATCGACCTTGATGAAATGCGCCATCACGTGCGCCTGCAAGTGATTGACGTCGATTAACGGAATGCCTAACGCTGTGGAAAAACCTTTTGCAAAGGAGGTGCCTACCAACAGCGAGCCCATCAGTCCGGGACCGCGCGTGAAAGCCAGCGCGTCGATTTCTTTCTTATCGATGCCGGCGCGGCGTATCGCCTCCGAAACCACCGGTATGATATTCTGTTGGTGGGCGCGCGATGCAAGTTCGGGCACCACGCCGCCGAAGGCTTCGTGCACGGCTTGCGAGGCAATGACATTCGACAGCATCACCCTGTCGCGTATCACGGCAGCCGACGTATCGTCGCACGACGACTCTATTCCCAAAATCGTAACGCTCATAAAATCGCTTTTTCGATGCGCGAAATTACACAATAAAAAAGAATTATTTGCCGCTTTATTCTGCGAAAAATCATAATTTTGTATCGGAGACGGTATGAAATATTTATTCAGATTTTTCAAAATATTGATTATCAGCGTACTGTCTGCGTTTATCGCTCTTTTGACGGTATCGTATCTGCTGCTCAACATCGAACCGGTGCAGCGGCAGATAGTCCGTATCGGAGAAAAAGAGCTGTCGGAGCTGTTGGATACCCGTATAACCATAGGCGAAGGAACGATATATCCGTTCAATAAAATTTTTTTGAAAGACGTCTGTATATACGACAGACAGGGCGATACGCTGCTTTATGCCCAAGAACTTACGGCAGGGTTCGCCTTACAGAAACTGCTTAGCAGGCGATTGGTTTTCACCACCATACAGTTGTACGATTTTCAAGCGAATCTCTCCCGCGACGACAAGCAGTCGCCGCTGAATCTGCAATTCATCATCGACAAATTTCATACGGAGGGACACCCTGCCGTCGATATTCATTCACAGATAAATACCATACTTGTGCGGCGGGGAAGCATAACGTATGATGTCCGTTCCGAGCCTTGCCGAAGAGCCGGCGTGTTCGACCCCTACCATATCGGCATCGAGAATTTTCTGGCGACCGTTTCGTTGAAATCGCTCGAACGCGATTCCGTCAATGTCAATATCCGGAAAATCGCTTTCGACGAAAAGTCCGGCTTTTCGTTGCAGAAATTCGGAGTGAAACTTGTCGGAAATCGCAATCGCCTGCTGGTAAACAATTTCAGAATCTCTTTCCCGCACTCCGAACTGTCGCTCAACCGCATGACGACCGATGCGCTCTCTTACGGAAGTTTCGAGGACTTCTGTCGGCAAAGTTTGCTCGATTTCAAAATGCAGCGGGCGCTTGTTACTCCTTCCGATTTCAAGGCTTTCGTGCCGCGTCTGAAAAATGCGAATACGCCGCTGGAAATCAACACCTCCCTTTACGGAACTCTCGATAGTCTTCGGCTGGAGCAGTTGCAGGTGCAATATGGTGACGGGTACCTTTTCTTGTCGGCAGAAGCATTGGCGCGACATCTGTTCTCGCGCGACAGTATGGAGATTTTCGGAGCCGTCGATGAACTCTATGCAACGGAAAAAGCCCTCCCGCTTATTTTGGGCGAGATACTGCCCGGGCGGGAAGCTCTTGTGAAAAAAGCCGAATCGGTAGGTGCATGGGATTTTTACGGCGAAGTAAGCCGCAATGTTTCCGGTATACAGGCAGAGGGCATTCTCTCTTGCGAATTGGGCTCGCTTGCCGGCGATGTGAATATGTCGGTCGGCGGCGATGATGTATTCTCGCTTGTCGGACAGTTATCGACCGCCGATTTTGCCATAGGGAAATTTTTTGCCGTCGAGGCGATGATGGGCAATATCGGACTGGATATTCGTCTCAATCTCAATCAACGACTCTCCGGCGGCGAATTGTGGGGCAATGTCGAAGGCGATATTTCCCATTTCGATTTCAAAGATTATACGTATCGGAACATCTCGCTGCACGGGAATTACAACAATACCTATTACAACGGTTTCATGGCGATAAATGACCCCAACGGGCGTTTTCAACTGTCCGGCGCCATCGACCTTTTTAATGAAATGCCGATTATAAAAGTGGAAGCAAAAGGCAGGGATATTCATTTCGACCGGCTCAACCTGTTGCCGCGATATGCCGGTTCGGTGATGCAATTCGACCTGTCGAGCAATCTGGTCGGCAGCAATATCGACAACGTCGAAGGCTCTATTCTTGTCGATTCGCTGCATTTTGAAAACGGCGGGCATTCGTTTTCGACCGGAAATTTCTCTGTTTTGGCAGAAAACCGCGACAGTCTCAGAATCTTGCGTATCGACTCCGACATCATCAACGGGGCGGTCGAAGGGAAATATGCTTTCAATCGGTTGAAAAAACAGATAACGTCGTTTCTGGCGGAGTTTCTGCCGGCACTGTTTCCTGTGGTGGAACCTGTTGCCGATGGAGAAGAAACCGATTTTCGCTATGCCTTCGAGATAGAAGAAACGTCGAATTTGTCCGACGCATTCGACCTGCCGGTGCGTCTTAGTGAAAGAGCTCTCCTGTCGGGATTCTTCGACAGTCGGAACCAAAATATGGAATTGTATCTGAATGCCCCCGAAGTGGTATTATCCAATCGCATTCTGCACGATAACGAAGTACGGTTGGAAAAAGTCGATACGGCTTTGCATTTCTTGGCATATACGGCCACATACAACAAACGGAACAAATATATCGGACTGTCGGTCGATGCACAGGCTGCCGGCGATAACGTGCTGACCCGATTGAATTGGAGCAATAACGGCATTTCTACGTTTTGCGGCGAAATAGCTGCCTTTACCCGTATTGAAACGACCGACCGAAAGAAACGGTGCGATATCGACCTCCTTCCCACCCAAATCATTATCGGCGATTCGGTATGGTACGTTGCTCCGGCAACGATTTCCATACACGACGGAAAAGGATTCATCGACGATTTTGCTGTAAGCCACCGGAAACAATACCTGCACCTTGATGGTTTTGTCGCTGCGGCAGGCGAAGACAGTCTGCATTTGAGTCTTAACGATATAAATCTCGCCTACATCTTTGAAACGCTTAACCTGAAAAATGTCGTTTTCGGCGGACAGGCAACCGGCGATTTCGTCATTGCCGACTTGTTGAACGGCGGTATGCCGCGCCTCAGTACGCAGGATTTCCGCGTTGAAAATTTTTCTTACAATTATGCCCCTTTCGGCGACTTGCGTCTGAACAGCCATTGGGACAACGACAACAGAGGCATCTTCTTGGACGGAATCGTTTCCCAGCCGCAATATCCCGATACGCGGGTAAGCGGTTATATTTTCCCGACTCGCGATTCGTTGAATCTTCATTTCGACGCGCAGCATATCTCGTTGGCGTTTCTCAATCCGTTTACGGCGAAAATCCTGCAAGATGTCAGTGGCTATGCTTCGGGAAGTATCGATTTTTACGGCCGTTTCAAGGCGCTGAATATAAGCGGCGGTGCCCGTGTCGAACGTTTCGGTTTCGGTATCGACTACCTCAATACGCGCTTTTATATTTCCGACTCGGTGCGTCTTACGCCCGACGGCATATTCATGGACGATATGACCATGACCGACGCCGAAGGGCATTCGGGTCGGGTAAGCGGCGAAATGCGGCACCGGAATTTCAAGAATATCGAATATTTACTGACGGCGTCCGATATGCACGATATGTTGGTATATAATACGACCGAAAAACAGAGTCCGGTGTATTACGGAAAAGTTTACGGCAGCGGAAATGTGACCATCGAAGGCGATATGCAGCACACCGGTATAGATATCAACATAACGACCGAAGACCGTTCCAAATTTACTTTCGTCCTTTCCAACACTTCCGAAGCAGGTGAATACGGATTCATCACTTTTGTCGATCGTTCACGTTCTTCGAGAGCCATGAAGCGGGACTCGCTCTCCGTTTCGCTGCCGGTTCCTGCGCCGGAGCCTTTGCACCATTCGCTTTCGCTCAACCTGCAAATCGACGCCACTCCCCAGATAGCCATGAATCTGTTGATGGACCCCGCTACCGGCGACATGATACAGGCTACCGGCAGCGGAAACATTCGCATCGAATACAATACGTTTTCGGATATGAAGCTGTATGGTACCTATACCGTCGAGAAAGGAAATTACAATTTCAGTCTGCAAGATCTCATCACGCGCGACTTTAAGATTGTGAACGGCAGCAGCATCTCTTTTGCGGGAGCACCGTTCGATGCCGACCTCAATATCGAAGCCTATTATGCCTTGACGGCGAATCTGGAAGACCTCGACGAGAGTTTTGCCACCGAACAGGAGTTGAACCGTACCACCATACCCGTGCGCGCCATGCTCTATCTGACAGGCGAATTGCAGCAGCCCGATTTCCGCTTCGACCTGGCATTCCCTACCGTAACGCAGGACATCGACCGCCGCATACGGAGTATCATCAGCACCGACGATATGGTAAACCGTCAGATTATCTACCTGTTGGCATTGAACAAATTTTATACGCCCGATTACATGAATGTGGGGCAGACGCGCAACAACGAATTGGCTTCGGTAGCTTCGTCGGCGCTCTCGTCGCAGCTCAACAATATGCTCGGGCAAATTAATGAAAACATCAATATCGGAACCAACCTACGCAGCGACAAGGGCGATTTCTCCGATGTGGAGGTGGAACTTGCCTTGTCGAGCCAGCTGCTCAACAACAGACTGATTCTTAACGGCAATATCGGCTACCGAGACAATGCGGTCAATAACAACACTTTCGTCGGCGACTTCGACCTCGAATACCTCTTGACCAAAAGCGGAAACATACGGCTGAAAGCCTATAACCACTACAACGACAAAAACTATTATGTGAAATCCGCCCTTACCACGCAGGGAGTGGGCATCATGTACCGAAAAGAATTCAACCGGTGGCGCGAATGGTTTTCATGGCTGAAGCGGCGAAAAAAGAACAAAACCGCCAATCCGTAAAAAAGGCTGCAACACACACATGCGGGTTGCAGCCTTTTCTCTTTTGCTTTATTTGGACGCGCCGCTGCCCGAGGTCGGGCGGGCTATCGTTTCGCGCATGGACGTGTCGGCTTCGATGTTTTTCATCTTATAGTAATCCATCACGCCGAGATTTCCCGTGCGGAAAGCCTCTGCCATGGCGCGCGGCACTTCGGCTTCGGCTTCGATGACTTTGGCGCGGGCTTCTTGTGCTTTGGCTTTCATCTCCTGTTCGAGGGCGATAGCCATAGCGCGGCGCTCTTCGGCTTTTGCCTGCGCGATGTTCTTATCGGCTTGCGCTTGGTCTATTTGCAATCCGGCTCCGATGTTTTTGCCGATGTCTATGTCGGCGATGTCGATAGAGAGTATCTCGAATGCCGTGCCCGAGTCGAGGCCTTTTTTCAATACGAGTTTCGATATGGAATCGGGATTTTCGAGTACCGATTTATGCGATTCCGATGAGCCGATAGACGACACGATACCTTCGCCTACGCGGGCGAGTACCGTATCTTCGCCGGCTCCGCCTACGAGCTGCCGTATGTTGGCACGTACCGTTACGCGGGCTTTGGCGATGAGTTGTATGCCGTCTTTGGCTACTGCTACGACGGGCGGCGTGTCGATGACTTTGGGATTGACCGACATCTGCACGGCCTCGAACACGTCGCGACCGGCAAGGTCGATGGCGGTCGCCATTTGGAACCCGAGATCGATGTTGGCTTTGGCGGCCGAAACGAGGGCGTGAACAACCCGTTCCACATCACCGCCTGCCAGATAATGGGCTTCGAGTTCGTCACGGGTAATCGATTGCAGACCCGCTTTGTGCGCTTCGATCATCGCCCGCACGATGGTTTGGGGCGGCACTTTGCGGATACGCATCAGAAAGAGCTGTAACAGCGAAATGTGTACACCCGATACGGTTGCCGAGAGCCATAGGAGGAACGGCACGAAATAGAAGAATACGATCAGTGCGACAATGCACACCGCCACGATGAAAAGAATGAATATATCCATATTTTTAAGTATTTGGTTTTCATGTTATTTATGCTGTTCCGACAACTCTGCCGCACGACTTTGCATTTCGTGCGCTTCGGGTTGCGGATAGAGCGCTTCCAGTTTCTTTTCCAATGTTTCTATACGGGCAGCCGTTGCCGTGCGGTCGGTTCCGGCGGCATATTTTTTGCGCAGTCGCTGCAATTCGTTTTCCTGCGCAGTTATCGATTTTCTGATTTCCTGCGCTTTAAGGAAATGTTTGCGCGCCTGTTCGCTTCGGAATTGCGACAGGTCGGTATAGACGATTCCGTCGGAAACGATGAAGTATATTTCGTTGCTGTTCGCAGCCGGCCGTTCGGTCGGTATGCGGCGTATCTGCTCGATGATTTTCGTATAGTCGGCATCTGCCGTTTGCGTTTCGCGTATCGAGGCAAGTCGGGCACGCCGCAGCAGTTCCGGCGAATCTTCGACTGCGAGGTATTCGGGTTTCTCCTCCCATAAGAAGATGTAGATGACGACTTTCCCTTCCGGCTGGAAACGGTCGCTGGCAAACCACCCCACGCCCATATTCTCGTCGATAGCCAAAAGATAGTCGTTGTAGGGCGAGTTGAATGGCAGGGGCAATGCTTCCGGTTCGTCGTAATCTTCGGTATAGCGGTCATACGACGTTTTGAAAATGTCGTATCCGCCCAGCGATTCATCTTCGTCGTCGGAAGCGAAGTAAAGCGTCGTTCCGTCGCTCAGCAGAAACGGGTAATTTTCGTTGTAGGAAGTGTTCAAATCTTCTATCGGTTCGGCTTCGCCGAATGTGTCGCTGCCTGACCGCATGCGCACGACAAGCTCGTACCCGTTGTCTTCGTTCGGTACGGCATAGACCGTTTTGTCGCCGCGCTGGGTGAGGTATACGGGCGAGGCGTCTCCGATTTTTTCACCGAACAGGGCGGCGTAGTCGTGCAGCGAGCCGCTCTCGGCCGACAGCCGGTAACGACGGAAAAAATCTGCCTTGTCCGCCACGAGGCTGTCGATGACCGTTACCGCCTGCACTTTGGCAAGTTTTTGCATGCCGGTTTCGGCCTGAGCGCTCCGCAGCTCGTAATATTCGGAATCCTCGTTTTCGTCTTCATCGTCGCTTTCTTCGAGGTACTCCGTATAATAGGTGTAGTATTTGGCTGCTTCGTCGAAGCGGTATTGCTCGAAATAAATATCGCCGAGATAGCGGTAAGCCGTCGGAATTTTTCCCGCAGCGGCGATTTTCAGATATTTTTCCGCGCCGGCATGGTCGCCCGTTTCATACAGGCACACGCCGTACCATTGATTCAAAGACGGATTTTTCGGCTTCTTTTTCAGATTCTTTTCAAAAACGGGAAGTGCTTCGGCATACTCTCCGGCACGATACATCGTTCTGGCTTCGTCCAGCGTCTGCGACACGACGCCGAACGGAAACAGAAAGAGCAAGATGCCGAGTCGGGCGATTTTCTTTTTCATGCTGCCGAAGAATTTACGAAAAACAAATATAGGAAAATTTTTTGAAATGGCATGGCGATAGCGGAATTATTTAATCCGCGCCCGTCATTTTCCGTAACAGCAGCCGCTCGAACGCGCGGCACGCCTCCTCGTCGTCGAAAGCCTCGCGCGGCAGATAGAGAAACGGCGGCGTGTCGTCGGCGGTGTAGAGCAGGTAATACCGTTTCGTTATTTTGTAATCGAGCACATACTCCCATGCGCAGTAACAGTGCACGCCGTCGCGGTAGTGCAACACGATGCCGCCTTCATCGACCGAGCCCTCGCTTTCGTGCAATATCCGTCGTTCCTCCACGCGGGTGAGCCGGCTCACGAAGTAGTGGAACAAACCTATCGGTATGGCGGCGAAACCGAGTATGACGACGACATATATCATATCGGCGAAAAAATACGATACCGCCACGAGCAGCGCCAGCACCGCAATGCCCACTGCCCGATACTTCGCCGTGAAAGCAAAGAACAGGTGCCGCAGGTAGAGGGTGGCAGGCATCGAAAATTCGTGTAATGCAAGAGCCTTTTGCGCCATAGAACAACCGTGTTTTCGGAAGTAAAGATACCGAATTTTTCGGTACGGCGGATTTTTCTCCGTATATTTGTGCGATTTTTGCCGTCGCACAGGAGCAAGCCCGCGTGGTGGCGCGCGATGATTCAAACCTTATTTACCAATCAAAAACAAGATGAAAAAGAACTTGACAAAAGAATCCGTATTTCGATTCCGGCGGTGGTGCCGCAAAGGCTATGCCGTCGTCGCATCGCTGCACCGCAGGGTGCAGATCGGAGTGCTCTCCTTTGCCATGTCGCTCGTCTTGCTTGCAACACCGGAAGAAATTTTCGCCTACGTCGTCGAGACCGATTCCATTCAGGAATTCGAGATGGACGAGGTAACGGTTACCGGAAATATTCTTTCTCCCGTTCGCACGGCGGTGTTGCCCGTTCCCGTATTCGACAGACCCGAGGCGGCGGTCGCTCCGCTGCCCGCCATCGAGTCCGTGTTGAGGCTCGCTCCCTCTGTCGATTTGCGGGAAAGGGGGAGCAAAGGCGTACAAGCCGACATTTCGATACGGGGAGGCTCTTTCGACCAGACGGCCGTTCTGCTCAACGGCGTCGATTTCACTGATGCCCGCACCGGTCATCAAAGTCATTCGCTGCCGGTCGATATCGACATCGTTTCCGCCATATCCATCGACGACGGTACGGCGGGTATGGGCGCTTTTGCCGGCGCCGTGAACATACGCACGGAGCCTCTGCGCCCCACCTACCTGCGCGCCGAAGCCTCCGGCGGACAGTACGGCTACGCTTACGGCAATTTTTCGGGAGCGGTAACGCACCGGCGTTTCACACTTTTCGGCGCAGGCTCTTATCGGGCGAGCGACGGCTACACGACCAATACCGATTTCAAAAACTACAACGCTTTTGTGCGTGTGGGGTACGATGCCGAACGAGCCGGATATTTCGACGGGCAAGCGGGCTACCAGACGCGGGCGTTCGGGGCGAACGGATTTTATTCGTTGCAATATCCCGACCAGTTCGAGGCTACCCGCACGTTTCTCACGTCGCTGCGTTGGCTGAAACGGTTTGCACGGCGGCTCACCCTCGAATCGAACGTCAGTTACCGAAAAAATTTCGACCGTTTCGAGCTGGTGCGCGACGACCCTGCACGGGTGCCGTTCAATTACCATAATACCGACCGCATCGGCGCTTCGGTGCGGGGCGACTTGGCATGGGCGTGGGGCACGACATCGCTTTACGGCGACTACCGTTACGACCACATTTGGTCGTCGGTGTTGGGCGAACAGCTCGATGCGCCCCGTCCGGTCAAAGGCCGCGCCGATGCCTTTTACACCAAAGGAAAGAGCCGGAACAGCGGCGACATACGCCTGCGCCACGTCGCACGGATAGGCGCGTTCGACCTCGAAGGTTCGGTCGGCGGGGTATTCTCTCCGTATGGCGGTATACCGGTATGGAGCCTTTCGCTCGGCTATCGTCCGGCGGAGGGCTTGCACCTCGGAGCAGCTGCCGTGCGTTCGATGCGCCTGCCCACCTTCACCGACCTGTATTACACGGCGACGGGCTACATCGGCAATCCCGACCTGCGCCCCGAAAAAGCCACGACCTGCCGCTTGCGGCTCGACTTCAAGCGGGGGCATTGGCGCACCGATGCCGAACTTTATTACCGTATCGGGCGCGACATTATCGACTGGGTGCGTCCCGCGCCCGAGAGCGAATGGCAGTCGCAGCAGATGACCTCGCTCCACACCTTCGGCGCCGAATGGAGTGGCGGCTACTACGGCGACGGTTTTCTGCAACAGCTCTCGCTGGCGTATGCCTACATGACCACCGACAAGCAGAGTGGCGATTACATCTCGAAGTACGCGCTCGACTATATGCGCCACAAGGCGACCGGCTGCATTGCCGTGCGCTTTTTGCGTTACGTTACCGTAACCCTGATTGCCGGCGTGTACGACCGCAACGGCTTCTACAACGATGCCTCCGGCACGGCGCGCTCTTATGAACCGTATGCCCTGCTCGACGCCCGTGTGGCGTGGGAGCGCAAGCACCTGCGCATCTACGTCGATGGCAGCAACATTACCTACACCCGCTATTGCGACTTCGGCGGACTCGCCATGCCGCAAGGCTGGTTTACGGGCGGCATCGTCGTTACCTACTGACATCGTCTGCCGGTAAAGAAACAGGAGAAGAACGGAGCTTGCACGTTCTTCTCTTTTTTCTCTCCGAATTTCTTTCCGCTTTTTTCTCATGAAAGACTATAATTTATTACTTTTGCGCCCGAAAAAAGAAAACCTGAAAATCAAGCGTTATGCAAGGAATTTATACCATACTGTTGCTGATCGTATCGAATGTGTTTATGACATTCGCGTGGTACGGACATCTGAAATTGAGAGAGTTCAAGTTTTTTGAAAATTGGGCGTTATGGGCTGTCATCTTGTTCAGTTGGAGCATCGCCCTTTTCGAGTACTGTTTTCAAGTGCCCGCCAACCGCATCGGTTTTCGCGGAAACGGCGGACCTTTCTCGCTCGTCCAGCTCAAAGTCATACAAGAGGTTATCACGCTCACCGTATTCGCGCTCTTTTCCACGATAGCCTTTCATAACGAAACGCTGCAATGGAATCACCTTGCCGCCGCCGTGTGTCTGATACTCGCGGTCTATTTCGTTTTCATGAAATAGGGTAGAGAGGAAAATTCTCCCTCTTTCTCCGTTTTTAGGAGCATTATGCACAAAAAAAGTACGAATATCCACCTGTAAGGATAATACTTTACATATTATTGCGGATAAATCATAGAAATTCTATTCCATGAAAAAGGCGTTCATTTTATTGGTACTGCTTGCTGCTTCGCTTTTTGTCGGGGCGCAGACCATTCGTGAATCCGGCGGCTGGTTCGAGTCGGGATATGTAACCTTTTCCCTTTCTGCCGATGCCGCTTCGTATCATGTCTATTGCAAGCCGGTCGGCGGCGAATACCGGAAACTCGACGATGCGCTCGTGCGCAATTACGGCACATACGGTCGCGCCGATGCGGTCGGCATCGCTGCGGGCGAATATGTTTTCAAGGTCGTGCCTGTCGATGCGGAGGGTAGCGAAATGGAAACGCTCGCTGCCGAGTCGTCTGCCGTTGAGGTGCGGGCATACGACCGGAGCGGCTTTGCTTTCACCGACGGAATGTCGCCCGGTGCATACAACTCCGACGGTACGCTGAAACCCAATACCGTCGTATTGTATGTTACCGATAAAAACAAAGATGCCGTAACGTTCGACGTGGTTACGAGTTCCAAAGGTGCGACGACCGTTTGCACGGGCATACAGAATATTTTGACGGGTTTCAAAAAAGGGTACGATTCGCGCTGCCTTGCGATACGGCTCATCGGGCAGGTGGGCGTTCCCTCCGTCAGTAGCAGCGGCGACCTCGAAATAGATATGGGCGGCAAGACCGTTTGCCCGGGCATTACGCTCGAAGGCATCGGCTGCGACGCGACTGCCGACGGGTGGGGTATCCGCATCAAAAATGCCACGTCGGTCGAGATACGCAACATCGGTGTGATAAACTGCCGCAGCAGCGAGCGCGACAACATCGGGCTGCAGCAGGAAAACAAACATATATGGGTGCACAACAACGACCTTTTCTACGGCTATGCCGGCAACGACGCCGATCAGGCAAAAGGCGACGGCGCTCTCGACTGCAAAAGATCGACGCTGGTTACTCTTTCGTACAACCATTTCTGGGACTGCGGCAAATGCAACCTGCTCGGGCTGAAGAACGAAAACGATCAAATGTACGTTTGCTATCATCACAATTGGTTCGACCACAGCGACAGCCGCCACCCGCGCATACGCTCGTTTTCCTGCCATGTATATAACAACTATTTCGACGGCTGCGCCAAGTATGGCGTCGGGGCGTGCATGGCGTCGAGCGTGTTCGTCGAAAACAACTATTTCCGCAACACCTCCCGTCCGATGATGATTTCGATGCAGGGAACGGATATTGCATCGGGCAAAGGTACATTTTCGTCGGAAGACGGCGGTATGATAAAGGCGTATGGCAACGTTTTTGCCGAGCGCTCCTCCTCGTTCCGATTTGTTTCGTGGCAGGACAATCCTGTCGAATTCGACGCCTATGTTGCCGCCTCGCGCGATGAAAAAGTGCCTGCCGGAGTGAAGACGAAAAAAGGCGGCACGGGTTACAACAATTTCGATACCGATGCGGCAATCATGTTTGACTACACGCCCGACGCTGCCAAAGATGTTCCGACCATTCTCGCCGGTGCGTATGGGGCGGGGCGTATGCAGCACGGCGACTTGCAATGGACTTTCAACAACGCTGTCGATGATGCCGATTACTCGGTCAATGAAGAACTGAAAGCGGCGGTTACCGGCTACCGCACTTCGTTGGTCGGACTCTTTACCGACAATGGCGAAGTGAGCGGCGGCGGTAATGAAGGCAGCGAAGAAGGCGGCGGAGAGGTGAATCCTCCGGCGATTCCGACCGGCGGATATGAGTGCTATTTCACGGGCAGAAAACCCTCGAATCCGTTTTATACCATTTCCGGCAACTGTTCCAACAGTCACGGCTCCGCCACGATTAACGGCGTTACCCATACCGACTGTTTGAAAATGGAATCGAAGACCTCGATAAAATTTACGATTGCGGAGGAAATGACGCTGACACTGGTATTTGCCGACGGCTCCGTGCCCAATATCAAAATCGACGGCGAGAAAGTTTCGGCTTCCGGCAGCAGCATTATCACCCATACATTGCCGGCGGGAGCGCATGAGCTTACCAAAGCCGACTCGAATTACCTGTTCTATATCAATCTGAGCGGCGGCAGTTCGGCGGTGAAAATTTTGACAGCCGATGATGAGGGCGATGCCCCGCTTTACGACCTGCAGGGTCGGCGCGTCGTTCGTCCGCAGTCGGGGAATGTCTATATCCGGAACGGCAAGAAATTTTTGAAACGGTAACCTCTGATTTCTATATGTGTCAAAGCGGCTCGCGCTTATGTGCGAGCCGCTTTTGTTGTCGTAAAGTTACCGGTTTGATTTTATGAATTTGGGCGAAAGCAGGGTGAGCACTACGCCCCGACACGTCAGATAGGCGATGAAAGCCGCCCACAGGGCGTGGTTGCCATACGCCGCCCGTCCGCAAAAGTAGAGGGCGAAGAAAAGCGCCGATGCCGTTATCATGGCAAAGAGCATTCCTTTGGTCGCGGTGGCGCCGATGTAGATGCCGTCCCACATGAAGGCGGCGAAACCCGCCAGCGGAATGGCGAGCACCCAATAGAAATAGGCATCGGCAGCCGCCAGCACGGCGGCATCGTCGGTGAGCAGCGCGAGAAACGGCGTGCCTGCTGCGGCGTAGAGCAGCGTGAAAAAGAGCGACAGCCCGATGCTCCACATAAACGTTTGTCGCACGGTGCGGCGCAACTCTCGTTCGTTGCGCGCCCCGATGTATTTGCCGGTCAGCGCCTCGCCCGCGTATGCCATGCCGTCCATGATGTAGGTGTAGAGCGTAAAGAGCTGCATCAGCAGCGTGTTCACCGCCAGTACGATTTCGCCCTGCGCCGCACCTGCCGACGTGAAAAACATCGTTACTGCCGCCAGACAAAGCGTGCGGAAGAAGATGTCGCGATTGACGCTGAAAAAACGGTACATCTCCTGACGGTGCAGCAGCGCCGTCCGCCAATCGATGCGGTGTCGCAGCGGTTTGTAATAGCGCCGCCACAGCCACACCGCCATGCCGAACCCCGCGTATTGCGCCGTCAGCGTGCCGAGCGCCACCCCTTCGATTTTCATACCGAAAAGGAATACCAGCGTGAGGCTCATCAAGATATTGACGATATTTTGGCAAATGGCTATCCACATGGGGAAACGGGTGTTCTGCATACCGATGAACCAGCCGGCAAACCCGTACAGCCCCAGCACCGCCGGCGCGCCCCAGATGCAGATGCGGAAGTAGAGCATCGCCCACCGCTCCACCTCCGGCGTGGCGTCGATGAGGCGGAAAGCCGCCCGCGCTATCGGGTAGTGCAGGAGTATGAGCAGGGCTGCTATGCCGATGCCTGCGGCGACTGAGCGTATCAGCAGACGGGCGGCTTCGTCGAGGTCGCGTCGCCCGTAAGCCTGCGACGTCATGCCGCCGGTGCCCATGCGCAGGAATCCGAAAATCCAGTACAGGATATTGAAAAGCATACCGCCTACGGCTATTGCGCCGATGTAGGCAGGGGCGCCGAGGTGCCCCACGATAGCCACGTCTATCAGCCCCAGCAGCGGCACCGTGATGTTCGACACGATGGCGGGGACGGCTATGCGCAGTATTCTTTTGTGCCCTTCGTTCATGGCAGGTATTTCAATTCTTTGAGGGTGTAGGCGCGTTCGTCGCCTGCCGTTGTGCGCAGCACTAACGTGCCGGTCGGCTCCACCCGCACCATGGCGGCGAGTATCGTTTCCTGCGCCCGCACATCGTAGTAGGGGTGGAAACCCTCGTTCCGATAGAGGCGGGAGCGGTAGCGGGCGGCGACGGCATCGTCGTCGTCCGGCGTATGACGGGCGGTCGCATCGGCAATGCGGCTGACGAGATTTTCCAACAGGCTGTCGCGGTCGAGCGGCGCGTTCACGATTTGCGCCAGCGACACGGGGTTGGGCAGTGCGGCGGAAAAATCGGTCTGATTGACATTGATGCCGATGCCCGCAATCGATGTCGACAGTTCGGCGCCGCGTATATCGTTTTCGATAAGCGTGCCCGCGAGTTTCCGGTCTCGGTAATAAATATCGTTCGGCCACTTGATGCGCAGGTCGGGCACGTACCCGTCGAGCGCCTCGACGGTTGCCAGCGCCACGAGCTGCGAGAGCGTGAACGAGCGGGCTGCCGCTATTTGCGCCGGTCGCAGCAGAATCGAGAACATCAGATTTTCGCCCCGTCGCGACTCCCACGATGCCCCCCGCTGTCCGCGTCCGGCAGTCTGGAAGTCGGCGGCAACAGCCGTCCCGTGCGGCAGGTCGGGCGTGTCGGCGAGCATGCGGCGCAGTTGCGCGTTAGTCGAGTCGGTTTCGGAAAGGCGTATAATCATACGTTCATCGTGGCTGAAATCGTTTCGATGCCTGCGCTTAGCGCAGGGTGGGGAAGAAGGCTTCGGGAATATGCTCCACCGTATAGCCGCCCGCCCCGTCGCTCAACAGGGCGATGACGTCGAAGCGCACGTCGAAAGGCAGGTCGTATTCTGCCACATAGGCAGCCGCCGCGTCGATGATGCGGCGGGCTTTTGCTCGCGTAACCGCCTCTTCGGGGCGCATATAGTCGTCATTCGTTCGGGTTTTCACTTCGACCACCACGAGCGTATTCTCCTTGTAGGCGACGATGTCGAGCTCGTATTTTCCGCTGCGCCAGTTTACGTCGCGCACAGTATAGCCCTGTGTCAGCAGGTATTCGGCGGCGCGTTGTTCGCCGCTCTTTCCAGTTTCGTTGTGTCGTGCCATACTTCCTTCGTCCGTACAAAAATACGATTTTTTCCTGTTTCGGGTTATATTCCCCAAAACAAAATCGAAATACAAAATATAGTACGGACGATGCAATATATAATTTAAGACAGGTGAAAAATAACGTCTGTTCAGAAATGGTGTAACGACCGTGAAATTAAGAAATTTCATATTATAAAAAAGCGGCGCAGGAACACCCTGCGCCGCTTTTGCATTTGAACAGAAATTACAGATATTTTTCGGCGACACGCTTTTCTGCGATGAGGCTTTCCCGAAACTCCCGAATATCGTCGAGCCACGTTTCGATGTCGTTTTCGTGTTCGAGTTCCTCCGCCAGAATCTGTGTGGCGATGGAAAATGTCGTAAAGTCTTTGCCGTCGGTGAGTTTTGCCAGCGATTCATACCGTTGTATGGCGCAGCGCTCCGACGACAGATTCTGTTTGAGTATCGACTCCACATACGAATCCACCGGCGCCTCGTATTTGCATTTCGAGAGTATCGGCCAGTCTTCGGGCGAGAGCACCGGTGTGCCGTCGAGTTCGGTGATGCGGGTCGCCAGCAGTTCGGCATGATGCAGTTCTTCGTCGGCGTGTTCGTACAGCTCTTTCTCCACGTTGGCGCGCATGGGTCCGCTCATGATGCGCGCCCCTATCCAGTATTGGTAGTACGCCAGCCACTCTTCCGACAACGCCTGATTGAGCGTTTCAATCAGTTTCTCAACATCTAAATCCACGATTTCGACACCTTTTTTTCCCATGACATTTCTTTTTTAGAGTTCATATATTCGATTTTGTGGAGAAAACAACGGCTCCGCGCAAAAAGTTCATGCCGCCCGCAGGGAAACGATATGGCAAAAAAAACGTTATAACGGTATCAATCAAATATAAGATTTCGTATCTTTGTAATCGGAATTATCTTTACGACAATGGTTGCAACGGCAGACATACAGCAGGTGAAACAGCGTTTCGGCATCATAGGCAACAGCACGGGGCTTACCCGCGCCATAAGCCGCGCTCTGCAAATCGCGCCGACCGACCTCTCCGTGCTGATTACCGGCGAGAGCGGTACGGGTAAGGAATTTTTCCCGCAAATCATTCATGCCAACAGCGCCCGCAAGCATGGGCGATACATCGCCGTAAACTGCGGCGCCATACCCGAAGGTACGGTCGATTCCGAGCTTTTCGGGCACGAAAAAGGCTCTTTTACCGGTGCACTTGCCGACCGCAAAGGATATTTCGAGGAAGCCGACGGCGGCACCATATTCCTCGATGAAGTGGGTGAGCTGCCCATGACCACGCAAGCCCGTTTGCTGCGCGTGCTCGAAAGCGGTGAATTTATAAAGGTAGGTTCTTCCAAAGTGCAGAAAACCAACGTGCGCATCGTCGCCGCCACCAACGTGAATATGATGGAGGCCATTGCCGAAGGCCATTTCCGCGAAGACCTCTTTTACCGCCTCAGCACCGTGCCTATCGAGCTGCCGCCCCTGCGCGACCGCATGGACGACATCTGGCTGCTTTTCCGCAAATTTGCCGCCGACTTCGCCGAAAAATACCGCATGCCTGCCATACAGTTGAGCGAGAGTGCCAAAAAAGTTTTGTTGGCTTACCGCTGGCCCGGCAATATCCGTCAGCTGCGCAACGTAACCGAGCAAATATCCATCTTCGAAACGGCGCGCGAAATCAGCGCAGAAACCTTGCAGACCTACCTGCCGGCGTATGATATGGAGCGTCTGCCCATACTCAACCGCAGCGAAAAGAGGAGCGGAGAAATACCTTTCGGCAACGAACGGGAACTGCTCTATCTCGTTTTCGAGATGAAAAAGGAAATCAACGACCTGCGTGCCACTATCGATGCCCTGCGCGAGGGCGAAACCCTGACAACGCAGCCGGCATCGACCGTCATTTATCCCGCCGCGAAATCGGACGCCTTGGCACCCCTGCCCACCGGTATGCCGGCATTCCCGAAAGCCTATCCCATAGACAAGCCGGCGCACGAAACGCTCCCCGACGAAAGCGAGTATGTCGAAAACGAAGTCATACCTTCGATACCGTCGCTCGAAGACGCCGAAAAGGAGATGATACGGAAATCGTTGGAACGAAATGGCGGAAAGCGCAAGAAAACCGCCGAAGAGTTGGGCATTTCGGAACGGACGCTCTACCGGAAAATCAACGAATACAATCTCACTTCCAAATAAACCATGAAACGTCTTTTTGCGATACTGTTTCTCGTATGCACCGCCTGCACGGTTTCGTACCGGTTCAACGGCGCGTCGATCGATTACAATACGACCAAGACGATAACCATCAACGATTTTCCCATACGAGCCGCACTGGTATATCCGCCGCTGGCAACCACATTCAACGAAACGCTGAAAGATGCCTATACGCGGCAGACCCGTCTGAGCCTCGTTCCGTCGGGCGGCGACCTCGTACTCGAAGGCGAAATCACCGGCTATACCCTTACCCCGCAAGCCGTTACCGAAGATGCCTATGCCTCGCAAACCCGACTTACCGTTACGGTGCGGGTGCGCTACACCGATACGAAACACCCCAACAACGATGTTGAAAATTCGTTTAGCGCCTACCGCGATTTTCCGAGCAGCAGTATGCTCACCGACGTGCAGGACGAATTGATAGAACAAATCACGGAGGAATTGGCCGACCTTATTTTCAATGCAACCGTAGGCAATTGGTAATCCGATGGAAGAAGGCGCAGTCATCAGGCAGAATTTTACCCGGGACGTCCCGACCCTTTCGGTCGAGGAGTTGCAGCGGCTGCAATCCGACTATCCCTATTTTCAGGCGGTGCGCTTTTTGTATTTGAAAAAATTGCGCCGCGATTTTCCCGAGCGTTACCCGCAAGCGTTGCAGGAAAATGCCCTCTATGCCGGCGACCGCAAGGCGCTCTTTATGCTCTTGGAAGGCGCGGAACAGACGTGGCACGAGCTTTATCCCGACGAAAAAGAAAAGCCGGAAACCGATGCTTTCGGGCTTATCGATTCGTTTCTCGCCTCCCGTTCGTCGGAACTCGGCAGGGAAACGGAGCTTTACCCCGAAGCGTCCTATCGCTTCGACGATGCCGAAACGCCTGCTGCTGCCCCTGCTGAAAATTCCTTTGCTCTTGTCGATGCCTTTCTCGATGCATCGCCCGAAGAGAAAGAACCGCAGGCTCCGGTTATTGCAGTGGCGGAAAATCCTGAAAATGAAGATTCTGATGAGTTGCAGGACGAAGAATTTTTGACGGAAAGTCTGGCGAAAATATACATCAAACAGCGGCGTTATGCCAAAGCGTTGGAAATTATTCGGAAATTAAGTTTGAAATATCCGGAAAAAAATATTTACTTTGCAGACCAAATTCGATTTTTGGAGAAATTGATTATTAACATAAAACCAGAATAACCATGTACGTGTTCCTTACCATTTTGATTCTTATCGCAGCTATATGCCTTATACTCATTGTTTTGGTACAAAATTCCAAAGGCGGAGGCTTGGCATCGAGCTTTGCATCGTCCAACCAGATTATGGGGGCGCCCAAGACTGCCGACTTCCTCGAAAAAGCAACGTGGACGCTGGCAGGCACCGTTATCGTGCTGAGCATCATCACGGCAGCATTCTTGCCGAGCCGCACCGCGAGCGCTTCTTCCGACATCGACGCCATCGTCAATACCGAAATTCCGGCGCCGAATTTCGAATCGGAGCTCCCCGCCGATTTGGCCGTGCCCGATGCCGAGTAAAAAGGAATCGCATTTGTATAATAAAAGCCGCCCGATAAACATATCGGGCGGCTTTTTTTGTTTCTTCGGGCGGAGAGGCAGAGGCGCTCGGTTATACCCGCGCAGCCACTTTATCCCAATCGACCAACGACCAAAACGCTTTTACGAAATCGGCTCTGCGGTTGCGGTAATCGATGTAGTAGGCGTGTTCCCATACGTCGAGGGTGAGCAGCGGTTTCATCGATTTGGTCAGCGGATTTCCGGCATTCGGCATCGCTTCGATATGCAGCTTGCCCTGTTTGTCGGCAGCGAGCCATACCCAGCCCGATCCGAACAGTCCCAGCGCCGCTTTCCCGAATTGTTCTTGAAACGACTCTACCGAGCCGAACTCTTTGGTCAGCAGCGTCGCCAGTTTTTCGGGCATGGCTTTTTGGGCGGGTGTCAGCGTGTCGAAGAAGAAAGTGTGATTCCACGTTTGGGCGGCGTTGTTGAATATCGCCCCATCGGAACTCTTTACGATTTCATCGAGCGTCATTTCGGCATAAGGCGTGCCGGCAATCAGTTTGTTCAGGTTGTCGATGTACGTTTGCAGATGTTTGCCGTAATGGTAATCGATGGTTTCTTTGCTCATTGCCGGAGCCAGTGCGTCGGCGGCATACGGGAGCTTAGGCATTTCGTGTGTCATGACAGTATGATTTTTAAGTGAAACAGTATCGGGGTTGTTGCAATACACATAGCCGTTCATATAGGTGGCGAGGACGAGCCACAGCAGATACGGAGCGAAAAGCCATGCCGAAACTTTCCGCACCGGATAGGAAACGCAGATGTAGGCGACGACTGCCGCGTCGAGCAGCAGTATGTCGAGCAAGCCCGCCAACGGATTCCGGGCGTAGAAGAACAGCACGCTCCACAAAAAGTTGAGCAATAGCTGCACGCCCCACAAGGCTGCGATGAGCCGGTGGCGTTCCGGTTTTGCCAGAATCAGCGAAAGCGATAATCCTATACATATATATAAGGCGCACCATACAATCGGGAATACCATGTTAGGCGGAGTCAGCACCGTTTTTTCCAATAACGGATACCATTCCGCCAGCGCACTGCGCTGGAACAGAGAGGCAGACGCCCCTACGATGAAGCACCCGATTGTGGGTAACAAATATATAAATATCTTTTTCATAAAACCTGTTTTTCTACAACTTTTGTGGAAACGACTTTTGTCGTTTTTTGTTCAGGAAAACGTCCGATTTTAGAAATTTTTTTCACGCGGCAGCCGGTGGAGGAACACGCTTTTTTATGTAAAAATACCATAAAAGGTGTAGTTGCGGAGCGAAAAATAGCAATAAATAGGTATTGCCCGCCTTGCGGCTTGAAAATACTTTTGCCATGAAAATTCAACGAACTATTTTATGATTGCAAGAAAGAGCGTTTTGTTGTTTGCCGTATGGACAGCCGTTGTCGCGACGGCTGCCGCCGAAAAAAAAGATTCCCTTGTCGTCGATTTGAAATCGGCATCGTATGCCTCCGCCGATTACGACGGTTTCCGCAAATTCCGTTTCGGCGGCTACGGCGAAGTGTTGGCGAATTTCATGGATTACGGCCGCAACCGTTTTTCGGGAACGAATTACGGAAACACGCGGGAGCATCGGGCTGCCGTGTCGATACCCCGTTTTGTCGTGGCTTTCGATTACAAATTTACCCCGAAATGGATTCTCGGCACCGAAATCGAATTTGAAGCCGGCGGTGTCGGTACGGCAGTAGAACTTGAAAATTCCGAAAACGGCGAATACGAAACCGAAATGGAAAAAGGCGGGGAGGTCGCCCTCGAACAATTCCACATCACCCGCCTGATTCTTCCCGAACTCAACGTGCGTGTCGGACATATCATCGTGCCGGTGGGCTTGACCAATTTCAAACACGAACCGATAAATTTCTTCGGAACTTCGCGCCCCGAAGGCGAGACGACCATACTCCCCTCGACGTGGCACGAAACGGGTCTTGAACTTTTCGGCACGCTGGGTCGCCGCTATGCCCGTTTCTCCTACGAGGCGATGGTCGTAGCCGGTCTCAATGCCAACGGTTTCGACCGCAATACGTGGGTAGCCGGCGGCAAGCAGGGGCTTTTCGAAGTCGATAACTTTACTTCGCCGGCGTATGTTCTGCGTCTTAATTACGAGGGCGTGCCCGGACTGCGGGTCGGCGGGTCGGTCTATTATTGTCCCGATGCGGGGCGCAATGCCGACAAGTCGCAGACCTACAACATCAAAGTGCCCGTAACCATTTACAGTGCCGATGCACAATATCGCAACCGTTATGTAACGGCACGCCTCAATATGGTGTACGGCAATCTCGGAAACTCCGCGGGCGTGAGCAGCGTCAATACCAAATTGCCGAATGCCTCTCCGTACAGCCGCCTGACGCCCGTTGCCCGAAATGCCGTAAGCTATGCCGGCGAAGTAGGGCTGAATCTGGCAGCCATATTTTCCCGTGTGAAAAAATTTCCCGTCCTCTATCCCTTCGCCCGTTACGAATACTACAACCCGCAGGAGCGGGGCGAGGCGCGGCAGGTCATGGAAAAACGGTTGCAGACGAGTATGTGGACATTCGGTCTTAATTATTTTGCGCTGCCTAATCTCGTGGTGAAATTCGACTATGCCACCCGGCAAATCGGTACGGGCCGCATGTTCGGGCACGGACCTTACAACAGTGAAAACGAATTTGGGCTGGGCATCGCCTACATCGGTTGGTTTTTACGGAAATAAAACGGAAACAATATAATCATCAAAAAAATATCGAATATGAAAAAACAACTTTTTTTAGCGGCAGGTTTGCTCTTATGCCTCGCCCTGTTCCCGTCTTGCGACAATGAAGAAAATATGCTTTCGAACTCCGCTGCCGGAAATGCTGCCGATATCGATTACGATGCCTCCAACGCGGCAAGCTGGGGCAATTACATGACACAGGTCGCTTTGCTCCTGAAAAGCGATGCCGCCACCCTGTACGACGACTGGGCGGTATCGTACAACGGCAGAGCCGCTTATGCGGAGATTTTCAAGAAACACGACAACGATACTTACGGGAGCGCCCTCAGCTGCTTGCAGGAAATCATCGAGGGGTGCAGCGATATAGCCGGCGAAGTGGGTGATGCCAAGATAGGCGACCCCTACAATCTCTATGGCAGCGGCAAGACCACCGAAGCCCTCTATGCGGTGGAGTCGTGGTACAGCTGGCACTCTATCGACGACTATACCAACAACATCTATTCGATTCGCAACTCCTACTGCGGCTCGCTCGATGCTTTGGTGGCTCCGCACTCCATATCCGCACTCGTTGCCGGCAAAGATGCTGCCCGCGATGCCGAAGTGCGTCATGCTATCGACCGTGCCGCCGAAGCCATTCAGAACATTCCTGCGCCGTTCCGCAACAACATCGATAGCCCGCAGGCTTCGGAAGCTATGGAGGCGTGCGGCGACCTTGTCGAAGTGTTGAACGGACTCAATGCCTATATACAAACTACTTTCAAAGGCGATGAATACGATGCCGAGCTCGATGCCGTCGTTGCCGGCTATGTCGATAATGTGGTGCTGCCCACCTATGCGTCGCTGAAAGAGAAAAACAGTGCGCTTTACGATGCCGCCGACGCTTTTCGGAATGCTCCGAGCGATGTCGCTTTTGAGAACGCCTGCAAGGCATGGCTTGCTGCCCGCGAGCCGTGGGAGACGAGCGAAGCCTTCCTGTTCGGTCCGGTCGATGCCGAAGGGCTCGACCCCAACATGGACAGCTGGCCGCTCGACCAAAACGCTATCGTGCAGATTCTCTCCTCCGGCAATTACGACGACTTGAATTGGGCGGACGGCGATTCCGACGACAAGATAGAAGCCGCCCAGAATGTAAGGGGATTCCATACGCTCGAATTTCTGATTTTCAAAGACGGAAAGCCCCGCAGCGTGAACTAATATATACGGGAATGGTCGGGAGGCGAAACGGAAATTCGCTTCCTGACTGTCCGCATAAAACGATTCTTGGTAAATGAAACATTTTCAAATTTGTCTGTATGCCGCGCTTTTCTCCTTGACGTTGTACGGTTGCAGCGACGACACCGAAATGGATATTTTCGACGTTTCCGTCCCCGACGGTTATGCCCTTTCGGCAGGAACCTCGACGATATTCCTCAATTCGTCGAAAGCCTTTGATACGCCGGCCGACTGGGTGTCGGGCGCTTTCGCCACGCGCTTCAACCGCGGCGACCGCCTCTACGACGATGTGCGTACCGGCAGCAGCGGTTACGGCGGCGGGCTCGGTCCTGTCTATGCCGGATATTCCTGCGGAAGCTGTCACCGGAATGCCGGCCGTACCAAGCCCTCGCTGTGGAGCGAAGGCGGTTCGGGCAGTACGGGCTTCTCGTCGATGCTGGTTTACATCACTCGCAAAAACGGCGCATTCTTTCAGGACTACGGTCGTGTGCTGCACGATCAGGCTATCTACGGCGTGCAGCCCGAAGGCAAACTTTCGGTAACGTACACATACGAAACGTTCTCTTTCCCCGACGGCGATACCTATGAATTGTGCGCCCCTTCCTATACGATAACGGAGTGGTATGCCGACAGCATCAAGCCCGAAGACCTTTTCTGCTCCGTGCGCATACCTTTGCGTCATGTCGGTCTCGGACAGATGATGTCGCTCGACCCGCACGAAATAGAGCAGCTTGCCGCCCGCAGCAACTACCCCGAATACGGTATCAGCGGTCGTTGCAACTACATCAGCGAGCGGGGAGTAACCTCGCTGGGGCTGTCGGGCAACAAGGCGCAGCACGCCGACCTCACCGTCGAACTCGGCTTTTCGAGCGATATGGGCGTTACCAACAGCCGCTACCCCGAAGAAATCTGCGAGGGTCAGTTGCAGATGAGTCAGGGGAGCATGATGGGGCTTGCATACGACCGGCTCGATATTTCCACCGGCGATATGGAAGATGTCGATCTCTATATGCAGAGTCTCGGTGTGCCGGCTCGCCGCAATATCGACGACCCGAAGGTGATGCAGGGCGAAGAGAATTTCTATCGCGCCAAGTGTCACCTTTGCCATACCCCCACGCTGCATACCCGTCCGCGCGGTTCGGTGCTGCTCAACAATACGCAGCTCTCGTGGTTAGGCAGCCAGACCATACACCCGTACAGCGATTTTCTGCTGCACGATATGGGCTCCGAAATCATGGGAGTCGGACTTAACGACAATTATGTCAGCGGATTGGCTCGCGGCAATGAGTGGCGCACCACGCCGCTTTGGGGCATCGGGTTACAGGAGAAAGCAAACGGGCACACCTATTTTCATCACGACGGGCGCGCCCGCAATTTCGTCGAAGCCATCATGTGGCACGGGGGCGAGGGCGAAGCCTCCAAAAACATTTTCAAAAACATGAGCCGCGACGACCGCGACGCGCTTATCGCATTCTTAAATTCCTTATAATCATCACACACTACAACTTCAAATTATGAAAAAAGCAATCTTATCCGTACTCCTGATGTTGTCGCCGCTGGCGGGCATGGCGCAGTACGAAGCCGACACCGAAAACGGTATCGTTTCGTTGGCGGGGAGAGAGGGTTTCACGTGGAAATCGAAAAAAGGCGATTTCGTTTTCAAACCCTATCTGCTCGTGCAGGCAGGCGCCCATGTAAACTATTACGACGACGAAGGTCTCGACAAAGCCTACAATCAGGACAACGTGGCGAATACCGGCTTTTCCGTTCCCTACGCCGTTTTGGGTTTTACCGGAAAAGCCTTCGGAAAACTTACGTACAATCTTTCTATCAATGCCGCCGCTTCGGGGGCCGCCATATTGCAGCAGGCTTGGTTCGACGTGCAGATTAAAAAGAGCTTTGCCGTGCGGGTCGGAAAATTCAAGACCCCTTTTGCCCATGCCTACATGACGACGCTCGGCGAAACGCTGCTGCCCGTGATACCCGTGTCGCTCACCGCGCCGGTCATCATGCCGTATTCGCTCAACGCCGTGTCGCCCAACATCGCTACGGGATTCGACATCGGCCTCGAATTTCACGGTTCGGTGCGGGAGCAGTTCAACTACGAAGTCGGCATTTTCAACGGCACCGGCTCGTCGCTTAACATCGCTTCCAAAACGCTGAGCGACGATTGGCACATTCCCTCGCTGCTCTATGCCGCCCGCCTTACCTACACGCCGAAAGGCACGATGCCTTCGACGCAGGGCAGCCCCTATATGCTGCACGAGGATAAGATTTTGCTCGGCGTTTCCGGGTCGCTCAATGTCGAAAGCGAAAACGAAAGTACCAACGATGCCCGCGCCGGCGTAGAGTTTGCCTATCTGAAAAATCGTCTTTACATCGGCGCCGAATTTTACTATATGCACGTGGGGTTCACCCGCCGGCAGAAAATCGATGAGGCATACAACTATTGGGGCGCATACGCCCAAGCGGGATATTTCGTATTGAAAACCATGCAGATAGCTGCCCGTTACGATTTCTTCAACCGCAACGGCACCGGCACTGACGGTTTTCTCAATATGCCTGCCGTAGGGTTGAATTATTTTTTCCCGAAGTGCAATTTGAAGTTGCAGGCGATGTACCAGTTTATCGGTCGCACGGGGCACAAAACGCAGCTCGACCGCGACAACGACGATTTGGGGCTGGCGATGCACTCCGGCACGCTCTTGCTGCAATACACCTTTTGACGGGGAGGCGGAGGTATGAAGAAGTTTTTGATTCTCTGCGCTTTTGCATGGGTCGCGACGTTGCCGGCGTGCGACGACGGACCTGTATATGAAGACGCGGCTGCCGCTTCTCCCGATGGAATCACGTTGCGTTTGACGGGAAACCTGCAAGGCATCGAAAGTTGGTCGGAGGAATACAGCGTCGTGGCGGCAGGCTTCGGCGAATCCGATTATGCCGTCATTTCCCGAAAGATTACGCCGGACTCCGACGGCGAGGTGTCGCTCGTCTTGACCGGAATCGGCAGCGAGGTGAAACGATTGGAGCTTTGCGTCATCAACCGCTTGCGCAAGCGTATCGTTTCGTTTACGTCGGTCGATTGCTCTGTTGCCTCCGAGCGGGTGGATATGGAGGTCGGTACGCTCGACGTCTCCATGTTCCGCGCCATACAGCAAAACATATTTGATGCTTATTGCATACAGTGTCACGGCGGCAGCGCCATGGCGGGGGCGGGGCTGCATCTGACCGAAGGCCGCAGCTACGAGGCATTGGTGAATATGCCTTCGACGAAATCGTCCGACGGCGCGCTGCTCGTACAGCCTTTCGATGTGGCGAACAGCTTTCTGCATACGACGCTCAATACCGATATTTCCTTGACGCAAAACTGGCGCATGGACCATGTGAATATGGTGCAGTTTCCCGACCTGCTTGCCCTGCTCGACGACTGGATTGCCGCCGGAGCCGGTAAATGATAAAAACGAAAAAGTATGAACGAATATACGACATTGAATCTGAACGACGGAAAAGTAACGGCGGAATTGAGCTGCTTTGCCCCGTCGGGGAAAGTGGGCGAATACCATACCCTGCTGCATATCATCGACAAAGACGCCTCTTTTGCCGAACAGGCGGCGATGCTGTTCGCCGCCTTGCGCGAGATGTTCGCCGGCGAGCGGCTGCGGGCTGTGCGACCGGTATTCAAACGCTATTTTCTCAGCGATGTAACCAATCAGTACGAGGCGGTGAAAACCGCCGAAGAATCGTTGCCGGAGCCGCTGCGCAGCGCGGCTGCCTATGTCGGACAGCCCCCGCTCGACGGCAGCAAGCTCTCGTTATGGCTCTATGCCGTGAAGGGCGCCGACGTGTACAACGAACGCTATGCCCTGCGTCCCGACCGGCAGCTTTGGCAGGAAAAACAGTCGGAGCTGAAAGACAATCCCGCTTCGGGTGAAACCCTCCGCACGACCGAATATTCCGAACTCGACACCGTCGTGCGCCACAACGGCTACACCCACTACTGGACGGGCGGGTTGGAGTGCCGTGAAGGCGATTCCTCCTACCAGACCATGTATCTGCTCAACGGCTACGAGGAGCGCCTGCGCAACCTCGGTTGTACGCTGGCGGACAACTGCGTCCGCACGTGGTTTCTCGTGCAGAATGTAGATGTGAATTACATCGGGGTGGTCAAAGCCCGCAAAGCCAATTTCGCAGGGCAGGGGCTTACCGAGAAAACGCACTATATCGCCAGCACCGGCATCGAGGGAAAAAGCGCCGACGCCCGCACGTCGGTGCATCTCGACGCCTATGCCGTGAAGGGGTTGGGAGCGGCGCAGCAGCAATACCTTTATGCGCCGACGCATCTCAATCCCACGTATGAATACGGCGTAACTTTCGAGCGGGGCACGCGGGTCGCGTACGGCGACCGCAGCCACCTCTACATCAGCGGCACGGCAAGCATCGACAACAAAGGCAAGGTGCTCTATGCCGGCGACGTCGAAGCCCAGACCCGCCGTATGTGGGAGAATGTGGAAAAACTTCTCGAAGAGGGCGGCGCCGCTTTCGACGATGTGGTGCAGATGTTGATATACCTGCGCGACGGTGCCGACTATGCGACCGTGCAGGCTCTTTACGAACGTCGTTTTCCGCACACGCCGAAACTCTTTGTGCTTGCGTCCGTGTGCCGTCCTGCGTGGCTTATCGAAATGGAGTGCATCGCGCTCAAACGGGAGTCCAATCCCGAATATCGGGAATTTTGAAAAAGAAATAAAAAACAAGGGGCGTTTCCCTTGAAGGAAAAGAACGCCCCTTTCTATGTATATGAACAGGGTTTTACGGTACGATTTCCACAAGGGGAACGTCGGCGAGAACGGACTCGCCCGCTTCCACGAAAACTTGTCGTATCGTGCCCGAACATTCAGCCGAGATGGAATTTTCCATTTTCATCGCTTCGAGGACGATGACCTCTTGGCGCGCTTCCACTTTGTCGCCTGCCTTTACCCGTACTTCCAACACGCGACCCGGCAGCGGCGCATCGACGGTGGTGCCGATAATCGGCAGCCACTCTTTCTTCGGGGCGGCAGCCGCCTCCGCCTCCGCTTTCTTTTCGGCATGATAGGCGGCTGTTTTCTGATTGGCGAGGAAGGTCGTGGCGACCGCAGGGAAAAGTTCGAGCAGCAAAACTTCCTTCTCGTCGGCGGCAAGTTTGATGCCGCCTGCCTGTTCGAGTTCGGGGTTGGGCTGCATTTGGTAGTGGGAGGTGTCGTAGGGCGTTTCTTCCCGCACGCCGCAGATTTTGAATCGGAAATCCGGCGATATTTCCACCGGCGTATGCCCGTATTCCCCTTTTACCAGACTGACGAATTGCGAACTTTTGGTGGTGTACATCGGGCGTCCCGCTTTTTCATCGAGCGCGCAGCTCACGGCTTGTGCGCCGACGATTTGCGACGTCGGCGTTACCAGCGGCGGCAGACCGGCAGAGAGGCGCACGCTCGGTATCAGCTCCATGGCGCGCGGCAAAATTTCTTCGGCTTTCAGCTGTTTGAGTTGGGCAACCATGTTCGAGTACATACCGCCCGGAATTTCAGCCTCTTGCACAAGCCGGTTGGGCGCGGGGAATCCGAAGTACGCCTCGATGGCTTGGGCGGCATAGAGCAGTGTGTCGAAGTCGTCGTTTTGAACGGCGGTTATGGCGCGGTCGAGCAGCTTGTCCACTTCGTCGGGCACCTTGTCGGTCGCTGGGTCGAATGCTTTGGGCGACGCCTTTTCTTCGCCGAATACCGAGAGGTTGAGTTCCGTGCGAATCGTGCGGAGCTGTTCGTTGATTTTGGAAACGGCATTCATATTCACTCCGAGTTCGATGCCGAGTTTCCGGCAGAAGATATAGACGAGTTCCAAAGCCGGTGCACCCGTGCCGTCGCCGAACCACCAGCAGTTGGTATCTACGATGTCGGCGCCGGCGGCTATCGCGGCATACACCGATGCCAGTCCGTAGCCCGGCGTACAGTGGGTATGGAAGTCGATAGGAAGGGATATGGTCTGTTTCAATTTCCGTATAAGCGAGCTTACGCGGTGCGGCGGAATAAGTCCCGACATATCTTTTATGGAAATCATATCGGCGCCGAGAGCGGCGAGCTGCTGCGCTTTTTCCACGAAATAGCTGTCGGTGAACACAGGCGCCGGATTCTTTTTTCCGCGCAGTTTATCCCAGAATCCTATTTCGGGATATTTGGGATCGACTGTGTAGCAGACGGCACAGTCGGCAATGCCGCCGTATTTCTTCACATACTTGATAGTCGATTTCACATTCTCCATATCGTTCAGACAGTCGAAGATGCGCATGATGCCCACGCCGCTTTCGATAGCGTTGCGGCAGAATCCCTCGATGATTTCGTCGGTGTAGGGCGCGTAGCCGAAAAGGTTTCTTCCGCGCGAGAGGGCGGTGAGTTTCGATACGCTGCCGACGGCGCGGTAGATAGTTTCGAGGCGCGTCCACGGATTCTCGTTCAGATAACGCATGGTCGAGTCGGGCACAGCTCCGCCCCACACTTCCAGTGCGTAAAAGTTCGCCTCTTTGTAGAAAGGAAGGCAGCGGTCTATTTGTGCTTGGGTCATGCGGGTCGCAAACGACGATTGCTGCCCGTCGCGCATAGTCAGGTCGCGAATTTTCAACGTTTTCATAGGTTAGGTTTGGTTAGGTTTGTGTCGGGTAAAGATAAGAAACAAAATCAGAATACAAGTATCGGAAACGAAAAATTTTGTCTTTGCATGAAAATTTTTCCGATCGATTTCTCCCTCTGGAAAAAATGCTGTTTTATAAAATGTTTTGAATGAGAAAAATATCATGGAAAAGATTGTGCGGCGAATACTTTTGGTTTTGACGGCGGTGCTTTTGCTCGTGTTGTCGGCAGCCACTTTTTTTGAAAAATACAGGGGAACCGATTGGGTGAATAATACCGTTTACGGCACGATGTGGTTTGCCTTGTTGTGGGCGCTGCTTGCCGTGTCGGGGGTGTGGCTACTCTGCCGCCGGTGGCGGTGCATACGTCCGGCGGTCATGCTGCTGCATCTGGCGTTTGTCGTCATGTTGGCGGGAGCGCTGCTCACGCGGCTTACTGCCGAGCGGGGCATGCTGCATCTGAAAGTCGGCGTACCCGTCGATGATTCGCGCACGACGGCGCATCTGCCTTTCAGCGTAACCCTGCAACGCTTCGATATACGGTATTATCGCGGGACGAACGCCCCGTCCGACTTTGTATCGGCGATAACGATTTCGCTGCCTTCGGGCAAGATGCTTCCGGCGCAGGTGTCGATGAACGACATCGCCGTGTGCGGCGGGTGGCGCTTTTATCAGTCGTCGTTCGACGACGACGGACAGGGAAGTTGGCTTTCTCTCAACCGCGATGTATTCGGTATTCCCGTAACTTATGCGGGATATGTCTTGTTGTTTTTCGCCTTTGCCGCTTTGCTGTTCGACCCGCATGGCCGTTTCCGTCGTCTGGCGCGGCGCATTTCCCGACCTGCGGCGGTGCTGCTTTTGCTCTTGCCTATCGCGAATGTCGCCGCCGCGCCCACTTCGCTTTCTCGTGCCGATGCGGCGGCGCTCGGGCAGGTGCAGGTGTTGTTCGGCGACCGTGTGGCTCCCTTGCAGACGCTCGCTATCGATTTTACACGCAAACTTTCAGGTGATGATTCGTATCGGGGAATGACAGCCGAACAGGTGTTCGCCGGTTGGCTTTTCTATCCGCAGGAGTGGCAGTACGAACCCATGATACGTGTCAAGAGCCGTGCCATGCAGGAGTTTTTAGGGGTCGGAAAGTATGCTTCTTTTATCGACTTTTTCGATGCCGGTAAACAGTATCGCTTGGAACCTTATCTCCGCAAGGCGTATGCCGATGCCGGCAATGATGCGTGGAACAAGGCGGTGTGCGAAGCCGACGAAAAGGTGCAGCTCGTACTCATGCAGCAGCAAGGCGCCTTGTTGGCGGTATTTCCTTTTGCCGACGGCGGACGCATGACGTGGCACACGCCGGTCGATGCCGTTTCCGATTCGGTGGCGGTGGAATACCGTTGGATTGCGCAGGGACTTTTCCCGTTGATGTACACCGCGTTGCAGGAGGGCGACACGGCGCGTCTGCATGCGGCGATAGCGGGCTTGAAACGCTTTCAGCGGCAGACGGGCGGCGACACCGTTTTGTCCGACGCCGAAATGGCGGCGGAGCGCCTTTACAATGCTGTGCCGTTTACCTCGCTTCTTTTCATGTCGGAATTGACGTTGGGATTTCTCGCCTTTGCTTTTTATTTTCTCTTTTTCCGTCGGGGCGGTCGCGTGTGCCGTGCGGTCGATGCCGTCTTTGTCGGTTGTTTTGTATTGGCGTTTCTCGTCTTGACGGGTGCCGTCGCCCTGCGCACCTGCATCGGCGGGCGGCTGCCGTTGGGCAATGCTTACGAAACGATGCTGTCGTTGGCGTGGTTCGTCATGCTGTTTACGCTCTTGCTGCGACGACGGGTGCGGTGGGTGCTGCCGTTCGGTTTTCTTTTGTCGGGCTTCGCCCTGCTCGTCTGCCATATCTGGCAGATGGACCCGCAAATCACCCCGTTGATGCCGGTGCTTTCGTCGCCGCTGTTGAGTATTCATGTAAGCTGCATCATGGCGGCGTATGCGCTGCTTTCGGTGCTCTCTCTCAACAGTGCGGTCGCGCTCTGTCTTCCGCCGGCGTCGGCGATGGCACGGCAGCAAACCCTGCTGGGACGTTTCCTGCTCTATCCGGCGTTGTTCCTGCTGACGGCAGGCATATTTATCGGGGCGGTGTGGGCGAATGTCTCTTGGGGGACGTATTGGAGTTGGGATCCCAAAGAGGTATGGGCGCTTATCACCTTATTGGTCTATGCTTTTCCGCTGCACGACAGGCTCTTGCCGCTCTTTCGGCGCCCGCGTTTTTTCCATGCCTTTCTGGCGGCGGCATTCATCGCCGTGCTGATGACTTATTTCGGTGTCAATTATTTTCTCGGCGGACTTCACAGTTATGCCGATTAGGATAAAAAAAACGGAAAAACGTACAAATTTTCGGGTTTTTATCTTTTCATGTAGAAAGACGATGCAATAATTTTGCGTCCGAATAAATCATTGACAAGTAATGAAAAAGGTAATGACGGCGATTCCTATCGCCTTGTGTTTGCTTTGCAGTTGCAGCAACGGTCGGCGGACGGAGCAGCTGCGCACGGTATTGACGGTCGAGCCGGTAAGTGTCGGCACCGAAGAGATGAAAGTCTTTTCCGGTGTCGTGCAGGAGGCGCGTACTATCAGTTTGGGATTCAAGACGCCCGGACAGATAGACAGCATCGGTGTGAAAGAGGGCGATTACGTGCAAGCCGGACAGCTCTTGGCGCGGCTCGACGACAGCGATTACAAGTTGGGCGTGGAGGCGGCGCAGATACAGTACGACCAGTTGCAGAACGAGGTCGCCCGCATGAAAATGCTTTATGAAAACAAAAACATATCGGGCAACGACTACGAAAAAGCCGTTGCCGGTTTGCAACAGTTGCAAGTGCAGTTGCAGGTCAATCGGAACAAGTTGGACTATACGCGCCTCTATGCGCCTGCCGACGGCTATGTGCAGAGCGTGAATTTCGAGGAGTCGGAAATGGTCGATGCCGGTACGCCGCTGATAGCGCTGTTGGATATGTCGCAGATGGAGGTGGTCATCGACCTGCCGGCAACTCTTTACAACCGCCGCGACGACTTCGTCGGATTTTTCTGCCGCTCGACCGTTACGGGCAGCGAGAACATACCGCTTGCCTTAATCGGCATTACGCCGAAAGCCGACGGCACGCAGCTCTATAAGATGCGCCTGCTGCTTTCGCGCAAAGACACCCGCCTGTCGTCGGGCATGAATGTCGAAGTGCTCGTGCACATCGCCGGCAAGGGAGCCGGTTCGGTGTATACCCTGCCGCTGCACGCGGTTTTCCATGAAAATGCCGACAGTTACGTGTGGGTGCTCGGCACCGATTCTGCCGTACATAAAACACCGGTGTTCGTCGAAGGCGTCGATGCGGTGGGCAATGCCGTGATAACGTCGGGACTTGCCGGCGGCGAGTCGGTGGTGAAAGCCGGTGTCGATGCTTTGCACGAAGGTGAAAAAGTACGTGTGCTTGCCCCGTCGGAAGAAAATGTAGGAGGTATTCTGTAATGAAAATGACCGAATTTTTCGTGCGGCGTCCGACCCTCTTTTGGTCGGCGATAGTCGGTATTCTGATAGCCGGCGTGCTTGCTTTCATCGCCATGCCCAAGTTGGAAGACCCCGCCATTGCCGTCAAACAGGCGATGGTTATCGTCCCCTATCCGGGAGCCGATGCCCACGAAGTGGAGTTGAAAGTGGCGCAGGTCATGGAAGACGAATTGCGCGCCCTGCCCGATATTAAGAAAATAGGTACGGAGTGTCAGAACGGTCTGGCGATGTTCACCGTCGAATTTAAGATGACCGTGCTGATGAAAGACCTCGAACAGCATTTCGACCTCTTGCGCCGCAAAGTGAACGACATCCGCCAGAAACTGCCGCAGGATTGTTACGACCCTATCGTCGTCGATGACATGATGGACGTTTACGGCATCTTCTATGCCCTTACGGCCGACGGCTATTCCTATCCCGAAATGTACAAGTACGCCCGCCTGCTGCGCCGCGAATTGCTCGGCGTGAAAGGCGTGAAGCGCATCAACATCGGCGGCAGCCGCGACGAGGTAATCGATATCACGCTCTCGAAAGAGATGATTGCCCGCAACGGCCTCATTCCGGCACGTATCATGATGGCGCTGCAAAGCGCCGGAAAAACGGTGAATGCCGGCGCCTATCTCGCCGGCAACGACAAAATACGGCTGAGCGTGGGCGAAGCCATAGAAAACGAAGACGACATTCGCAACCTCTATATCGCCACCGTCGATGGCAAAACGATACGTTTGGGCGATGTGGCGAAAATCGAACGGACGTATGCCGAGCCGCAGCGCAACGGCTTTTTCGTGGACGGCAAACCGGCGCTGGCTATCTGCATCGCCATGGAGGAAGATGCCATTGTGCCCGATGTGGGCAAGGCGGTCGATGCCCGTCTGGCGGAGGTGATGGAGCAGCTTCCGGTAGGCATGGAAATGGAAAAAATATTTTTCCAGCCCGACAAGGTCAATGAGGCTATTACATCGTTCATGCTCAACCTGTTGGAGTCGATACTCATCGTCATACTGGTACTCGTCTTTACGATGGGATTCCGCAGCGGCGTCATCATCGGTTTCGGTTTGATACTGACCATTGCCGTGTCGTTCCCCATTTTGCTCTGCTGCGGCACGACGCTGCAACGCATATCGTTGGGAGCGTTCATCGTGGCGATGGGTATGCTGGTCGATAACGCCATTGTGATAATGGACGGCATACTGATTGACAAGAAACGTGGCTTGCCGCCCAAAACATACCTCTACCGCATCGGCAACAATACGGCCATGCCGCTGCTCGGCGCGACGATTATCGCCGCCTCCACATTCCTGAGCGTTTACCTCTCGCCCGATTCGGCGGGAGAGTATGCCCACGATTTGTTTCTCGTGTTGTGCGTCAGCCTGCTGTCGAGTTGGGTGTTGGCATTGATACAGGTGCCAGTATGTGCCAAGTCGTGGCTGCCGGCACGCGAAAAGGAAGCGGAAAAGGGGGGCGAAGTCATGAATTCGCCCGTACACCGTTTCGTGCGGCGCACCGTTTCGCTGCTTATCGCGCACAAGAAAAAGACGATTGCCATTGCCGTGGCGGTGCTGCTGTTGTGCGCTTTCGGAATGACGAAGGTGAAAAATCTCTTTTTCCCCGATTTCGATTACAAGCAATTTGTCGTCGAATACTTCCTGCCCGCCCAGACCGACCCCGACAAGGTGCGGCACGACCTTTTGGAAATGACCGAGCTGCTGCATCAGAATCCTGCCGTCGAACGGGTAACGGCAAGTATGGGCAGCGCGCCGGCGCGCTATTGTCTGGTGCGCCCCATGACCTCCGGCGGCGATTGCTATGGCGAGTTGCTCGTCGATTGCAAGGATTACGCTACGATAGTGGAGCAGATACCCATTATCCGCAAGCAGCTGCGCGAGAAATATCCCGATGCCTATATCCGGCTGCGCAAATACAATTTCTCCATTGCCACTTCCCATACGGTCGAGGTCGAATATACCGGACCCGACCCTGCCGTGCTGCGCTCCCTCAGTGCGCAGACGGAGGAAATCATGCGCCGTTGTCCCTATGTCGACCCCTATTCGGTGCAGAATAACTGGAAGCCCAAAGGCAAAACCTTTATTGCCGAATACGTGCAGCAAGACGCTTTGCGGGCGGGCATCGAGCGGAGCGACGTGGGCAACGCCCTGCTGGCTGCCACCGACGGTATGCCCGTAGGCGTGCTTGCCGACAACGACCGCATGGTGCTCATCAACCTGCTCGTGCGCAATGCCGACGGCAGCCGCATCACCGACCTCAACGATATTCCCGTGTGGAGCATGATGAACGTCCGTTTCTCCGACGAAGACGTGCAGCGCCTCATGACCGGCGCGCTGGGCATGGAGGAGTTGCAAGACCGTATGTTCCGCAGTATGCCGTTGAGCAACGTCGCGCGGAATATCCGGCTCGACTGGGACGAAAACGTCGTCTGCCGCCGGAACGGCAGCCGGGCTATCGAAGCCGAGTGCGACCCCGATTATGAACTCTTCGACGCCACCCCCGCCAAAGTCATGGCGGATATAAAGGACGAAGTCGATGCCATTCCCTTGCCCGACGGCTACACCCGTCGCTGGGTCGGCGAAATCGAGCTGCAAAACGACGCCCTGAGCAACGTATTGAAATACATACCCCTTACCGTATTTCTGATATTGATTATCCTCCTGCTGCTGTTCAACAGCTGGAAAAAAGTAATCCTTATTTTGCTGTGCATTCCCTTCGTGCTTTGCGGCATCACGCCGGCGTTGTTTTTGTGCCGGCAGCCCTTCACGTTCATGGCGATTATCGGCATGATAGGATTGATAGGCATGATGGTGAAAAATGCGATTGTACTCGTCGATGAAATAAACCGTCTCATCGTCGAGGAGGGCAGGCAGCCCTATTATGCCGTCGTCGATGCCACCGTTTCGCGTGTGCGTCCCGTCCTCATGGCGTCCTTGACCACTATCGTGGGCATGATACCGCTGGTAGCCGACCCCATGTTCGGCTCCATGGCAATCACCATTATGGGCGGTCTTACCGTCGGCACGATAATTACATTGATACTTCTGCCCTTGTTCTACACCGCATTTTTCCATGTGCGCAAACCGGAATAAGGAAAAGATTGGCAACCGATAAAAAGGAACGAAATGAAAAAAATCATCATATCATCAGCCGCGATATTACTCTGTTGCACGGCGCTGCGGGCACAAGAGCAGGAGCCGCTTATGCTTTCGCAGGAGGAGTGCCGGAAAATGGCGCTCGCCTACAACGAAGATATGCAGAATGCCGATAACGAATTGCGGAAAGCCAAGTTGGACAAAGCCATCGCCTTTGCTGCCTATCTGCCCGGATTCGACGCCAGCGCGTCGGGCACCTACATTTACCCCGACATCGACATGATGGGCATGGAGCTGCAAATGCGCGGTATGTATGCGGCGGGAGTTACCCTGACGCAGCCGATTTATGTGGGCGGTAAAATCCGCGCCGCCAACAAGCTCTCGCGCATCGGACTCGACTGCGCCGAAGAAATGACGCGCAAAACCCGCATGGAAGTGCTTTACGATGCCGACAATGCTTATTGGACCTTCATCGCCGTCGCCCGCAAGGTGCGTATGCTCGAATCGTATTCCGCGCAGATGGACGCCATATACCGGCAGGTCGAAACGAGCCTTGCCTCGCAGCTGGCTACCGAAAACGACCTGCTTCGCATCAGCGCCAAACGCAGCGAAATAACCTATCAGCTGCAAAAAGCCCGCAACGGCGCCGACCTCTGCCGCATGGCGCTTTGCAACGTCATCGGCGCCGACCTCGACACCCGCATCATTCCCACCGATACGGTGATTGCCGTAACCCCTCCGGAATATACCGACGAGAGCATCGAACTGCGCCCCGAGCTGCACCTCCTCCAAAAACAGATAGAAGCCGGAGAGCAGCAGATACGCATGGCGCGTTCCGAGATACTCCCCTCTGTGGCATTGATGGGCGGCTACCTTTATTATGGAAACATAAAGATGAAAAGTTTCGTCGCCGACCCGACGTCGGGCGCATATGTTCCCTATACGCAGGAATTTAAGGACGGATTTGCCGCAGCCATGCTTTCGGTGTCGGTGCCGCTTTTCCATTGGGGCGCCGGATTGAAAAAAGTGAAGAAAGCCAAACTCGACCTCGAAAACAACCGCCTCGCTTTGCAGAAAAACAGCCGCCTGCTCTCGATAGAGGTGCGGCAGGCGCTCCGCAACCTCACCGACAGCTACACGATGATAGAAACGACCGAATTGGGCTGCCGGCAGGCGGAAGCCAACTTGCAGAATATGAACACCCGCTACGAAGCCTCCATGTGTTCGCTTACCGACCTGCTCGATGCGCAGGCGCAATGGCAGCAGGCGCTGAGCAACCGCATCGAGGCGCAGACCCAATACAAAATATACGAAACCGACTACCTCCGCGCCACCGGACGGTTGGAATAAAAAATCGCCCTGCAAAGAAATTTGCAGGGCGAAAAATGTAATTCATTAAGAAAATCTTTCTTTCATTCTATTTGGCATCTTGTTCGACAGGAGAATATTCGGTGTCGTGCTATGCCTGATTCTTTTTCTCCTTTGTCGCACGGAACAAAATTACCTGTCTGCTCTGCCAAATGACGGCAGTGCGGATAAAAATTTCAAATTTTTTATTTCCGCAAAGAATCGGCGGATAATTTTTACAGACCGGCTGAAATGTATATCTTTGTCGGGGCGAAGCCGTTTTCTTCCATTCTCGTTTTGGAAAATAGACGCCGTTCGCCTTGTAATCCGGAAAAAAGAGGTTTATGAAGAATATCCGCAATTTTTGCATTATCGCGCATATCGACCACGGCAAGAGCACGTTAGCCGACCGCCTGCTCGAATACACCCACACCATCGCCCCGCAGGACTTGCAGGCGCAGGTGCTCGACGACATGGATTTGGAGCGGGAGAGGGGCATTACCATAAAGAGCCATGCCATACAGATGGAGTACGCCTACAAGGGCGAAACCTATATTCTCAATCTGATTGACACTCCGGGGCATGTCGATTTCTCTTACGAAGTATCGCGTTCGATAGCCGCCTGCGAAGGTGCGCTGCTCGTCGTCGATGCTTCGCAGGGCATTCAGGCGCAGACCATATCCAACCTCTATATGGCGCTGGAAAACGATTTGGAGATTATTCCCGTGATGAACAAAATCGACCTCGACAGCGCCATGCCCGATGAGGTGGAAGACCAAATCGTCGAACTGCTTGGCTGCAAACGCGAAGAAATATTGCGCGCCAGCGGCAAGACCGGCGCCGGCGTGGAGGATATCCTCAACGCCATTGTCGAGCGCATTCCCGCGCCGAAAGGCGACCCCGATGCCCCCTTGCAGTGCCTTATCTTCGACTCGGTATTCAATTCGTTTCGCGGAATCATCGCCTATTTCAAAATAGTGAACGGCGTTATCCGTTCGGGCGATCAGGTGAAATTCGTCGCTACGGGCAAAGAATACGAAGCCGACGAAGTCGGCGTTCTCAAAATGGATTTGTCTCCCCGCAAGGAGTTGCGCACCGGCGATGTAGGCTACATCATTTCGGGCATCAAGACCTCCCGCGAGGTGAAGGTGGGCGACACCATCACCCACATCGCGCGCCCCTGTGCCGAAGCCATCGACGGCTTCGAGGAGGTGAAACCGATGGTGTTTGCCGGCGTATATCCGATTGAAAGCGAAGATTTTGAAAATCTGCGGGCATCGCTGGAAAAATTGCAGCTCAATGATGCCTCGCTCACTTTCCAACCCGAATCGTCGGTAGCGCTCGGATTCGGTTTCCGCTGCGGATTTCTCGGATTGCTCCACATGGAAATCGTGCAGGAGCGCCTCGACCGCGAATTCGACATGGACGTCATCACGACCGTCCCCAACGTTTCTTACAAAGTCTATGACAAGAAGGGAAACGTCATCGAGGTGCACAACCCCTCCGGACTTCCCGACATTACGCTTATCGACCACATCGAAGAACCCTATATCCGCGCTTCGGTCATCACCGTTGCCGACTACATCGGCCCCATAATGACGCTTTGTCTCGGCAAACGCGGCGAGCTGGTGAAGCAGGAATACATTTCGGGCAATCGGGTGGAGCTCATTTACGACCTGCCGCTGGGCGAAATCGTCATCGATTTTTACGACAAACTGAAAAGCATCTCCAAAGGGTATGCCTCGTTCGATTACCACCTGCACGATTTTCGTCCCTCGAAACTCGTCAAACTCGATATTCTGCTCAACGGCGAGTCGGTCGATGCCCTTTCGACGCTCACCCATGCCGACAATGCCGTAACCTTCGGTCGCCGCATGTGCGAGAAATTGAAAGAGCTGATACCCCGCCAGCAATTCGACATTGCCATACAGGCGGCTATCGGCGCCAAAATCATTGCTCGCGAAACGATAAAAGCCGTGCGCAAGGACGTTACCGCCAAATGTTACGGCGGCGACATAAGCCGTAAGCGCAAACTTCTTGAAAAACAGAAGAAAGGCAAGAAGCGCATGAAACAAATCGGTACGGTCGAAGTGCCGCAGAAAGCCTTTTTGGCGGTGCTGAAACTCGATTGACGCGGCAACATTCCGGTACGAAAAGTTGTTTTCTGTAAAATAGACGCGCTTTATGACAGACCGGTTGTACGCTTTGCGCAAATCGCTCCACACGTATGCCAACGGCGGGTACATACTCATAGCCGTTACGGTGCTTGCCATGACGATGGCAAACTCGCCGTGGCGCGACGCCTATTTTTCGTGGTGGAACGCTCCCGTGTCGGCGCAGATAGGCGGCTTCAACCTTTTCGAGCATCACGGACAGCCGATGTCGCTCATGCAGGTCATCAACGATGCCCTCATGGCGCTTTTCTTTTTCTCTGTCGGTCTGGAAATCAAACGCGAAGTTTTGGTGGGCGAGCTTTCCTCCATGCAGAAAGCGTTGGGCCCCGTCGTTGCCGCACTGGGCGGCATTGCCTTTCCCATACTGCTCTTTTGGCTGTTGGCGTCCGATGCGGCGATGCTGCGCGGCTGCGCCATACCTATGGCTACCGACATCGCTTTTTCGTTAGGCGTTTTGAGTATGTTCGGCAAGCGGGTGCCTATCGGGTTGAAAATCTTTCTGGCGGCACTGGCGGTTGCCGACGACATCGGCGGCATCTTGGTCATTGCCGTGTTTTACACCGCGCACATTTCGTGGTGGTGGATAGTTTATTCGTTTATCGCTTTGTCGCTGCTCTACGCCGGCGGACGGATTCTCCGCATTCAGAGCAAAACTTTTTACCTGCTGTTCGGCGTTGTCGTCTGGTATTTTTTCCTGCGTTCGGGCATACACCCCACGATTTCGGGCGTATTGGTGGCATTCTGCATACCGGCGCGTCCGCTGGTCGATACGCGCCGCTTCATCGAGGAGATACACGACGCCCTGCATGAATTTCCGCATACGCAGCCCGCTGTCGGAAAAAACGCCCTGCTCACGAACGAGCAGGTGAATGTGCTGAAAGAGGTGGAGTCGGCTTCCGACCGTGTCATCAGTCCGTTGCAGGACTTGGAAGACATGCTGCACCCGTTGATTAATTATTTGATAATTCCGCTTTTCGCTTTTGCCAATGCCGGCATATCGCTGGCGGGCGTGGAGGCGGGGACGCTGTTTCAGGGAATCGCGCTCCCGATATGGGTGGCGCTGGCGGTCGGCAAGTTTGCGGGGATATTTCTCTTTGCGTGGCTGCCGGTTGCCTGCCGGTGGGTGAAGCGTCCCGACTTCGTTACGTGGCGCATGATAGCCGGCGTTGCGGCGTTGGGCGGCATCGGATTCACCGTATCGCTGTTTATCGCCAACCTTTCGTTCCCGTCGCTTTCCGCTGCCGATGCGACATATCTCACCCAAGCCAAATTAGGGATTCTCGTCGGCTCCATACTCTCGGGCGTGGTCGGGTATATCCTGCTTAGCTTTTCGCTGCCGCCCGCTCCGAAAGAGTAGGAATCCTTTTACAGAAAAATGTTTACCGATGCGCCGAGCGTGTACGACGAAAAGGCTTTGTGGGTCTGTATCACGTTGTCGGGCTCGTCGATGAAGTAGTAGCGGTAATTCGTCGGCGTGAGCGTGTAGTCGAAAAAGAAGCGTAAGCCCATTTGCCGTTTTACCCAATAAGAGATTGTCAGTCCCGTCTGAAAGTCGGGTGCGTGAATTTCCTTTATTTTCAGAAAAGGCGTTTGGGCGGTTTCGTCATTGCCCGTCAGATATAGCGTTTGCGGCTCGCCGAAAGAGTAGCCCGCCAGCAGTTTGCTCTCCACCGACCAGCGGTAGGTGAGGGGCAGTACGAAGTAGCCGCCTGCCGAAACCGAAAGAAAATCGAAACCGCCGCCGGCGATGCCCGTTTGTTCGTCGGAAAGATATTTCCCGAAAGCCTTGTTCATTTGCAGGGAGGCGGGTACGTGGCTGGCAGTGGCTTGCCCGCCGATGCCCGTGTAGTTGTTGATAAGCCAAGCCCCCTCTATGCCCGTCGAGGCACCCGTCGAGGTGGTGAAGCACAAGGCGTCGTCGATGCGTATCGTCTTCGCCATGAACGTGAATCCCGTGTTCAGACCGAAGAACGACGGCGTGCGGTCGGGCAGCCTCGTGTCGTAGTCGTATGCCGGATATTGTATGCCTTTGTCCTTGAATATCAATCCGGCAATCCAATATCCCATTTCGGTGGAAAGAATGCCGATGCCGGCGCCCGTCATCACGTCCGAAATCCAGTGCCGGTTGTTCATCAGACGCGAGTAGGCGGTAACGGTGGCGAGCGTGTAGCCTGCCACGCTGTACCACGGGCTGCGCCGCCCGAACTCCTCGTGCAGCATGGTGGCGGTCATGAATGCCGTTGCCGAGTGACCCGACGGGAAAGAATTTTTCTCATGGGAATTGGGACGTTGCGATTTAACCGTATATTTCAATCCGTTGTTCACTATCGCCATGATAGCCACCGAAAAGGCGTCCGCCGTAAGCATACGTCCCCACGAGCTGTAACTTTTCACGCCGCCGATTTTCAATCCCAGCAGCAGTACCGCCGGAGCATATTGCAGATAATCGTCATAGTGGCGGCGAAAATGGGGAATATAGGCGTTCCGCAGGTCGTTGAACGGCTGTTTGGCAAATTCCATGACGACACCGCCTACTGTCAGCGGCACGGCGACGGAAGTTTCTTTGAACCATTCTTTCGAAGTCAGTCGGTCGAGTTTCTTTTGCGCTTTTCCGTAGAACAGCGGGCGCCGGTAGGGCAGGCTGTCGCACGGCGAGGCAAGCGAAGGCGCTGCATACGCGCTGTTGTATGGCTGTTGGGCATGCAACGGCAGACTGCACACGATAAGAAAAAACAGCATTCCCAAAATAGAAATGCGCACCATAGGCAATAAATTTTTTGCAAAGTAATAAGTTTTTTAGAAATTGAACAAATCCTGAACAAAAAAAGCAAAAAGATTGTTCTTTGTACGGACAGGAACAGATGCAGCGATTTTTTTCTATTTATTTACTGAATGGCTCCCTGCATCTGTTCTTTTGCCTTTTCAGCAATTTCGTCGCAAAGTTTTTCGAACGGCTGCGTGCCATCGACCCAGTATATCGAAAATCCCCGCCGCTCCATGCCGCGAAACCACGTCATCTGCCGTTTGGCGAACTGGTGAATGGCTGTTTCCAGCAGGGTAAACATCTCTTGATAACTGTATTTTCCCAACACGTATTCGGTCAGAAATTTGTATTCCAGACCGTAGTAAATCAGGTTCTCGGGCGGAATGCCCTCGGCAAGCAGACCGCGCACTTCATCGACCATGCCGCCGTCGAGCCGTTTTTTCAGCCGTTCGGTGATGCGCTGCCGGCGCACTTCGCGGTCTATTGCGATGCCCGCGATAAAACTTTTCAGCGGTTTGTCCTGTCGGACTTCGGGCGGCAGGCTCCGGTAATACTCCTCTATTTCTATGGCGCGTATGGCGCGTTTGCACGTATCGGTGTCGGTCGTGTTGTGCAGCGTTTTGTAGGAGCGCAGCAGCACTTCGAGTTCGGGCAGCGATTTGTCCGCTAACCGTCGGCGCAGCTCCGTGTTCTCGGGCACCTGCGGCATACTGTACCCTTTCAGCACGGTTTCGATGTAAAGCCCCGTGCCGCCGCAGAGCAGCGGCAGCCTGCCTCGCGAACGTATCGCGTCGAACGCCGTGTTGAAGTCGCGTTGATATTCGTACAGGTTGTAGCGGTAGCCCGGCTCGCAGATATCTATCAGGTGATACGGAATCGTGCGCCCGTGCAGCCGGTATTCGTTCAGATCTTTTCCCGTGCCGATGTCCATGCGCCGGTATATCTGGCGCGAATCCGCGCTGATGATTTCCGCACCGAGTTTTTCGGCGAGCAGCACTGCCAGCGCCGTTTTCCCCGACGCCGTCGGACCCAGTAGCGTTAAAATATCCATCATATTTGCGCTCAGACTGTTTCGTACAAATGTAGTCGAAATTTCGAAAAGAAAGAAATAATATATGCTTTTTATGTTTATATTTGTAGTGAAGCAAATGGATTTGCAACAGTTATAAAAAAAATATTTCGATAATTATTTTCTTTTTGCAGATATTTTCTAACTTTGCACCGGCATGTTGTAAACAAATATCTAAAAAAAATTTGTCCAAGACGCAAATTTTCGTTCGGAAATGCCATTATGCAAAGTAGTGCTATGAGAAAATATGCAGGGATAATTTTGATGCTTTTGCTTGCCGTACAACTTTTTGCCCAAGACAGGAAAACTGTTAAAGGTAAAGTTATCAGCGAGGAAGGTGAAAGTTTGATAGGAGTCACCGTACAGGAGAAAAATCGTACGGGCAGCGCTGTCATTACCGACATCGATGGCCGTTATACCATTTCGATTACGCATGGCGAGGCTTCGATGCTTGTCTTTTCCAGCATCGGTTTCGAAACGCAGGAAGTGCTTGTCGGTTCCCGTTCCGAAGTCGATATAACCCTCTATCCGAAAAGCACCTATATGGACGAGGTGGTCGTAACGGGTTATCAAAACATCAACCGCAGGGAATTGGCGAGTGCGGTTTCTCAAATAGATATGGACGAAATACAGCTGGCCGACAAGTTCTCTATCGACCAGATGTTGGCGGGGCAGGTTGCCGGTATGTCCGTCTTGACAACCAGCGGCGAACCGAGCGCCACTCCGAAAATCCGCATTCGCGGTACCTCCTCACTCTATGGCAATACGGCCCCGCTTTGGGTGCTCGACGGCATCATTCTCGACGACAACAGCGTGAATTGGGACGCGAGCGGCAATCTCGACCCCCTTGCCGACGATGCCCAGTATCTGGTCGGTAATGCCATTGCCGGTGTCAATCCGAGCGATATCGAGAGTATCACCGTCCTCAAAGACGCTTCGGCAACAGCTATTTACGGTATTCAGGCTGCCAACGGCGTCATTGTCGTTACCACGAAAAAGGGGCATCGCGGAGCGCCGCGGATTACCTACAACGGCTCCGTTTCGGTCAATCAGCGCGAAAACTACCGTCGCCTCTATCTCATGGACGCCGGCGAGCGCGTGCAGCTCTCGAAAGATTTGTTGGCGGGTCGTCTGGCATATACCCGCAACCAGTTCAATCTCGGCTACGAGATGTTGAAAATGCAGTATGATTCCAAGATGCTTTCGCGTGCGGAATTCAACGATGCCGTCGATGAAATGATTACCCGCAACACCGACTGGTTCGACCTCCTTTTCCGCAATTCCGTTTCACAGAATCATACGCTCGGGCTTTCGGGCGGAACCTCCACCACCACCTATTACGCCTCGCTCGGTGTTTCCAACACGCCGGGTACCGGCAACGAAAGTCTCGCTCGGCGTTACACCGCCATGCTGAAACTCAGTTCTTGGGTGCACCCCAGAGTCTATTTCGGATTTTCTTTGAACGGAAACATCTCCCACAACGAGGGCTATCACCCAACATTCAATCCCGATGCCTATGCGCGCGAAACAGCCCGCACCATACCGGCATACAACGACGACGGCTCTTTCTTTTTTTATAAACCCTACGAATCCTTTTCCAGTACTTTATTGAGCGGCTCGTACCGTTTCAATGCCCTGCATGAAGCCGAAGCTACCGGAAACGAATCCGATATAGGCTCCATTACCGGACTCTTCAATTTCGTCTGGAAAATTTACGACGGGCTGCGCTATGAGCTTACGGGCTCCTATGTATATAATGCGGTGAAGACCAACGCATGGGCGAAAGACGATTCCTACTGTGTCAATGAAATAAGCGATTGGGTTAAAGAAGATTTGGTATTCGGCTCGTCGGCGTGGAACAGCAGTTCTCTGGCACAGGGCGGTCTTATCAGTAAGAGCGAAACGACCAAAACCACCCTCGACCTACGCAACACACTCTCTTATTCCAAAGACTTCAACGGCCACCTTGTCAGCGCGTTGGGCACTTCGGAATTGCGCAGCGTCATTAGCGACGGATTTTCCGGCACCTATTACGGCTGGATGCCCGAGCGCGGGCAAATCATTTCGCCGGCATACACCGATTATTATCTGAATGAAATAAAAAACGGTCGTCATACACCCTATATCATCGATAATCATGCCAACACGGTTTCGTGGATTTTCTCGGGCATTTATTCCTATAAAGACACCTACACCCTCAATGCCAACGTGCGCATGGACGGTTCCAATCAGTTCGGCGAAAACCCCGAATACCGCTTCCTCCCCATTTGGTCGGTGGCTGCAAAGTACGCTTTGACCAACGAACACTTCATGGGTGCTTGCAAAGACTGGCTCTCCTATCTGGCGGTCAGGGCTTCCTACGGTATACAGGGAAATGTCGATAAAGGCACTTCGCCCGACCTCGTCATGGCAATCGGAAACATCAGTTCGCAGACCGGCATGGCATCGTCCACCGTGGCATACTGGCCTAATGCAGACCTGCGCTGGGAAAAGACCACCCAGTACAACGTCGGCCTCGATTTTTCCTTTTTCGGCGACCGCATTACCGGTACCGTCGATGTCTATAAAAAAGTGGGCACCGATATGATTATGAACAAAACCATCTCGGCGGTAAACGGATACACGATTCGCAAAATCAACGGCGGAAACGTGAACAACAGCGGCTTCGAGCTGGCATTGAAATTCACGCCCGTACAAAATAAAAAGATGCGCTTGGTCATCGGCTTCATACATTCCTATAATAAAAACAAACTGATAAAAGCCAACGACGAAACGACCAATACCCTCAACGACAAGATATCGGGTGCCGCCCTGCTTGTCGGAGAGAGTCTCGGTACCATTTATTCCTATCCTTTTGCCGGTCTCGACCACGATACGGGTCTGCCGCTCTTCTACGATGCTTCCGGTAAGACGGAGGAAAAATGGGGCAGCCAGACCTACAAAAACTATACCCTCTACGACGACGAAATCGCTTTGGAGAAGTCGGGTGTCCTGACGCCTCCCCATACCGGCGGCATCAACCTCGAATACCGCATTCAGAACTGGACGCTGAGAGGTTCGTTCACCTATTCGCTGGGCGCTGTCGGACGCTTGCCCTTCCTTTATGGCGACTACGACTCCGTGTTCGACCCCGAAAAAAATCTTTCCCGCGAATTGAACGACCGCTGGAAAAAGCCCGGCGACGAGGCCCATACCGATATTCCCGCCTTGTACGACGACCATACCTATGAAAATCTGGGCGTCCGTCCCATGCGGAGCGCTGTCAATACCAAGAGCGGAACGACCATGTACGACTATTCCACCACGCGGGTCTGCTCCACCGACAACTTCCGCCTGCGCAGCCTCTCGCTTTCCTACATCTTCGACTCGAAGATGCTGCAGAAAATGCACCTCTCCAATTTCCAGATTTCGGCTCAGGCAAACAACCTATTCATCATCGCCGACAAACGTTGGCACGGATTCGACCCCGAACAGGGTCCTATGGCAAACTCCTCGATACCCCGTACCTACTCCTTGTCGGTAACCATCGGTTTTTAATCGAAAAACAGGAAAAAGATGATACGTAAAACAACGACATATTTCATAGCACTGGCAGCGCTGCTTTGCAGTTGCAGCGATTTTTTGGAACGTTCCGCGCAGAACTTGGTAATTCCCACCACGTGCAGCGATTACACCGAAATTCTGCAAGGCGAAGGCTATTTCGACGATTTGCTCCAATACGGCGTTTGGCTCGATCTCATGACCGACGACATGGAAATGTTCACGCCTATGCAGGATAATGCTTTGCCTTACACTCTGAACCGTTACCGCTACGTCTATCAGTGGCGCGACGAATTGGAAATTCCCGATGAAGGATTCGACGACGAGTTGTTCGGCTACCTCTATTCGCAGGTGCTGTTGGCCAATACCTGCCTCGACGCCCTGCCTCATATCGAAGGCACCGATGAGGAAAAAGACATCTTGCGCGGGCAGGCGCTCTTTCACCGTGCCTATGCCTATCTGCTGCTGGCAAACCTCTATGCCGTGCCTTACGATCAGGCGACGCCCGATACCGAGTGCGTGCCCCTGAAAACCGACCCCACTCCCTCGATGCAGCCCTATTACCGCGCCACTTTCGGAAAGGTGTATGCTTTTATCGAGAATGATATAAAGGAAGGGTTGGCGCTCTTAAAAGGAAAAAATACAGGAAACTACTATTACATCGGATACGACGCCATGCTTTTCGTCGCCATGCGCGAAGCCCTCTACACCGAAAATTTCGATGCCGCTATCGAATATGCCTCCGAGATACTGAACGACAACGACAAACTTTTCGATATTACCGACCGCACCACGGCGGTGGCTCCGGGCGAGGAGGCCTATTCGTCCAAATACGACAACTTCTTTCAGCCTGCCAATCCCGAACTCGTATTCGTCTACACGGGAAATAATAGCATAAGAGATATTAGCAGCTTGATATTGTCGGGAAACTCTTTGGAACAGACTTTTACCGTGTCGCGCACCATCGACAACAATCTGGTGGACTGCTACGACTACGACACGCTGACCCATGTCGGCGACCACCGCATGCCCTATTGGTTTATCATGCCCCACAGACCGACGAAATACACTTATTATTTGGAGGGGAATTATTATCCCTTGAAATACAATACATACGACAATCTCTACCGCCATTCGGCTTTTCGTACGGCAGAAGCCTACGTAACCCTTGCCGAAGCCTATGCCCGCAAAGCCTCGCCCGATTACGGAAAGGCGCTCGACTATGTCAATCGCCTGCGCAAATACCGCTTGGACAGTCAGGCCTATGTCGAGCTGAACCCAGCTGATTTCGCCTCTTCCGATGCCATTGTGCAATTCATTTGGGACGAGCGGCGCCGCGAGCTCTGTTTCGAGGAGCTCCACCGCTGGATCGACCTGCGCCGCACCACACGCCCCGAAATCATACACCCTTACGGTAAAACCTCCGGATATTACAAGCTGGAAAAAGACGACGGCGCCTACACCCTGAACTTTCCGAGCGATGAGCGCCTTATCAATCCCCAGAATGCCAATGCCCGGCCGCTCCGTCAAATGCTGCCTTATGAAAACAACTGATAGTAATAACCTTAAAAATTTTATTGTATGAAAAAAATCTTGCTTTTTGCTCCGCTCTTTGCAGCGGCTGCATGGTTCGCTGCTTGTGACGACACGAACGAAGAACCCCCAATCGACTATGTACAACAGGCGACCGAAGCCATCGACACCTTTAACGTGAAGTACGACCTCGAAGCCGTGCTCGATGTCGATACGGCAACCTTCCGTTACGCCTCTCCGGACGGTTCCATGTTCTGGTATGAGAGACGTATAACGCCCGAAGGCGATACCGTTCCCGATTTTTTGGGGCAGTATTATGTTCAGGCAGATCCCTCTTATGTAGATAAAGTGTTGAATTTCCTCGAAGACGAAGTATTCCCCGTATTCGGCACCGAATTTATACAGAACTATATGCCGCGTAAAATTTATTTTGCCAGCGAAATGCAATATAATCCGTATTATTGTGACTATAATATTGCCCTGAGGTCGCTCTCTTGCGATGTGCATAGTACATTCGAAGGCGGAACCTGCTGCCCCGAATTCATCATGTTTTCGCACTGCTGCCCCGATTTCGACAAGATGGATAAAAATTATCTGAAACGCCTCTACGTGTCGCTGATTTGCGAATACATATACTCTTACGCGCTCAATCAGGAAAACCACCCGCTGAACAACGATAAATTCGCGGAGTTCAAACAGATAGGATACGATTATACGACCGGTACCGATTTCGGTTTTATGCTCTTTACCATGAATGAAAATTGTACGGGATATTATGACTCCGATGCCAATGAATTTGCTACCGGTTGGTTGAATCTTGAGGAATACTCTGAAAGCGCAGATGAGTGGAAAAATTTCTCGTTCGGCGGTGAAGAAACTTGGCATATGTGGAATGCATGGATCGGTTGCGAACTGCGTCCGGGACGTGTCGGCTTGGCAGAAATATATTTGAATCCGGGACATAGTGATTCAACCATTACTGCACCTGTTAAGTACACATATTATCGTACTTCTCATGCACAGGCATTGGGCGATTATGTGGCTTTCATCGTAACCACCACGAAGAGTGAAAAAGAGGCTTTCTGGGCTGAAGTTGAGGCTGCTGTCGCCAATCCCGATAATCTTTTCTACGGATTGGTAGAGTATGACGAAGAAACATCTGCTTATGGAACTCTCGGCGAAAAAGTGAAATCCGATTTGCTGCCCGATATGCAAAAACGTATGGAGTTGGCAAAGGAAATATTTGCCGATTTGGGCATTACCCTCGCCGACAAACCGGAATAAGAAGAGCCGGAAAGTTTATGCCGACTGTACGGTCGGTATAAACTTCCCGGTCGATATATCATTATAATCTAAATCTGTAAAATTATGAAAACGAACAAATATCTTCTCTCTGCCTTGACGGTACTGGCGCTTGCATCGTGCTCGCAGCCGCACCAAGTCGAAGGCACTTGGAAAGAGGGTGTGGGAAAAACCGTCTATCTGCGGCCGGAAGCCGATAAAGGCGCACCGACCGATTCGGTAGTCGTAGCTGCCGACGGCACTTTTTCGTTCGACAAAGGCGGAGAGATAGGGGCTTATATCCTCACAGCCGATGGTCAGAACAAGGCGCTGCTGCTTTCCGATGTTCCCGTAACCGTAACGATTGCTCCCGAAACCCGTCTCGACAAAGACAGCAGTGAATATGTGTCTACGGCTATCGCTGCCGAAGGCGATGAACAGCGGGCATACGAACAGGCTAATGATCTTATACTTTCATCTGCCATGATGGATCTCGGCAGTATGTTGATGTTTTCGAAAATATCTTCCGGAGAATTGGATATGAATATCGACTCTGCGGTAATGGCTCTCGATACGATAAAAGCGGCTATTGCCAAGCAGAGTCTGGTGTTTGTCGATTCCGCCCGCAACAATTACGGCGCAGCCTATTTCATCAAAGACTATATGATACGCAAAAACACCTTTGAGGAAGTAAGCGCTGCCTACGAAAATTTGACCGACCGCGTGAAACAGTCGGCTCCGGGTCTGGAAGTGAAAGCCGCTGTCGATGCCCTTTCGTCGGTATCGATGGGTGGTATCGCCCCCGATGTCGTGCTGCCGACGCCCGACGGTGCGGAACTGGCGCTGTCGAGCCTGCGCGGACACTATGTGCTGATCGACTTCTGGGCTTCGTGGTGCGGTCCCTGCCTGCGCGAAGCGCCCAACGTGAAAGCCATCTACGAGAAATATCATGACAAAGGTTTCGAGGTATACGGAATCTCTCTCGACGAAGATGCCGAGGCATGGAAAGCCGCTATCGAAAAACACGGCCTGAACTGGCACCACGTGTCTTCGCTGAAAGGTTGGGAATGCCCCGTGGCTGCCCGTTACAACGTAACCGGAATACCCCGTATGTACATACTCGACCCCGACGGTAAAATCATCGCCCAAGACCTGCGCGGCGAAGAACTTGCCGCATTCGTGGCATCGCTCTACGAATAATCCGGTTTTTCGATTTCCGTTCCGGACTTTGTGCACCTCCCCGCAGCGGGGAGTGTCGCGCGAAGTCCGGAATTTTTTTTGCCGGCGTTTTTTTTTGAATAAATCGGTATAAAAGAAGCACGTGTCGTTTTTTTTCTTATTTTTGTTCGACCCTAAAAACGAAAGAGTATGAAAAAGTATCTTTTTATTTCGCTTGTTTTGCTGGCAGCGACCGTTGCCGCCTGCTCGCAACAGTCGGAAACCCTGCAAGGCAAATGGATTATCGAAACCGTGTATGGGCAGCCCGTTGCCATTGCCGATACGGCGTTCATTACCTTTGAAGAAGGTTTGGAAAAAGTGCACGGCTGCAACGGCTGCAACAATTTCTTCGGCCCGTGTACGGTGAAAGACGACCAACTGAAATTCGGCGAGCTGGGTTCGACTATGCGCTTCTGCGCCGAAGCCGCGACCGAGCATCAGGTCATGGACGCGATTTACGCCACCGTGTCGTATAAAATAAAAGATAAAACCCTTGCATTCTATACTTCTTCCGGTGCCGAGGCGCTGCGTCTTTGCCGCGAGGATGCGCAGCTGGCCGCCTACGAAAACGACGTGATAAAGACCATCATGGAGCGCCGCAGCATACGCCGCTATGAAGACCGCCCCGTGCCGCGCGAACTGTTGTGGCGGTTGGCGGAGTGCGGCATCAACGCTCCCAGCGCGGTGAACCGCCAGCAGTGGGAGGTGCGCATCGTCGATAATCCGGAATACATCGACGGCATCACCGAAGTCTATAAGAAAGCCAACCCGAAAGCGGCCGACGACCCTTCGTTCAAAAACATGTTCCGCAACGCTCCGGCGGTGATATTCATCGGGTCGCCCCGCAGCGGCGCAGCACAGTTCGATTGCGGTCTGCTGGCCGAAAACATCATGTTGGCGGCGAAATCGTTGGGGCTGGGCACCTGCTGCCTCGGCGGCCCTATCGGATTCATGAAAAACAATCCCGATGCGGCTCCCTATCTCCAACGGTTGGCTTTTTCCGACGATTATGAACTGCTCTATGCCATTGCCGTAGGCTATCCCGACGAAGCGCCCGCCGCCAAGCCGCGTGACAAATCGAAAGTGATTTTACTCTATTGATGCGATGAAAAAACGGTTTTCTTTGCTGCATCTGCTGGCCGTGCTGCTCATTCCCGCACTCTTTTTGGGCGGGGAGCCTGCACCGAAAAAGCCCGTGCGTCCGCCGAAAAGGCGGGCGGTGGTATTTGTCTGCACCGGACCGTATGCCTCGACCTACCACACGCAAATCGACTGCCCCGCTTTGAAGCAGTGCCGCCACGAAGTTCGTGTCATTTCTTTACAAAGAGCGCGCATATACCGAACGCCCTGCATGGTGTGCGGACGCTGATATATGCGCGTTATTTCCCTTACCTTTTAATTATTACTGCGGTTTCGGACGTAACAAAAGTTACGCGCCGAAATCGTCGTACATCAACATTTCGCGCGGTACGCCGAGATTCCACAACATGGTCTTGACGGCATTCGCCATCGGACCGGGGCCGCACATATAGTATTCGATGTCTTCGGGCGCTTCGTGGTCTTTGAGATAGTGGTCGTAAAGCACCTGATGAATGAATCCGGTGTAGCCTGTCCAGTTGTCTTCGGGCTGCGGGTCGGAGAGGGCGATGTGGAATTTGAAATTCGGGAAGTCGCGTTCGATGGCGCGGAAATCTTCTTCGTAGAATATTTCGCGGCGGGAGCGTGCGCCGTACCAGTACGATATTTTGCGGTCGGTGGTTTTGAGCGTGTGGAAGAGGTGCATCAGGTGCGACCGCAGCGGAGCCATACCCGCACCGCCGCCGATGTATATCATTTCGCGTTTGGTGTCGAGTATGTGGAACTCGCCGTAAGGACCCGATACGGTTACCTTGTCGCCCGGCTTGCGGGTGAAGATGTACGACGAGCAGATGCCCGGTTTGATGCCCGCTGCCCATGTGCCGGCGGCGCGGTCGAACGGCGGGGTGGCGATGCGTATGTTGAGCATCACGATATTGCCTTCGGCGGGGTGGTTTGCCATGGAGTAGGCGCGGTAGGTTTCCTCGTCGTTTTTGCACACGAGACCCCACATTTTGAATTTGTCCCACTCGTCGCGGAATTTCTCATCGACGTCGATGTCCGTAAATTTGATGTCGTACTTGGGCACGTCTATCTGAATGTAGCTGCCGGGCAGGAAGTCGAGCTTTTCGCCTTCGGGCAGCCGCACCACGAATTCTTTGATGAAAGAAGCCACGTTGCGGTTCGACACCACTTCGCATTCCCATTTCTTGATGCCGAGCACCGATTGGGGCACTTTTATCTGTATGTCGTTTTTCACTTTCACCTGACAGGCGAGGCGGTAATGGTCTTGCTGCTGCTTGCGCGAGAAAAATCCCCTCTCGGTGGGGAGTATTTCACCGCCCCCTTCGAGCACCTGACAGCGGCACATACCGCAGCTTCCGCCTCCGCCGCAAGCCGACGGGAGGAATATTTTGTTTCCGGCGAGCGAAGCCAGCAGGGTGGTACCCGCTGCCGTTTCCACTTCGCGTTCGCCGTTGATGGTGATGCGTCGGTTGCCGGCGGGCACGAGGCGCGCTTTGGCTACCAGAAGCAGCACCACCAGCAAGAGCGTAAGCAGGAGAAATATGACAACCGCCGCCGCAATGGTGAGGCTGCCGGTAAATAACAGTATAGTGTTCATAACGTACATATTTACAATTTTATGCCGAGAAAACTCATGAAGGCGATGCCCATCAGACCCGTTACGATGAACGTGATGCCGATGCCTTTAAGCGGGGCGGGAACGTTGGAATATGCCAGTTTCTCCCGTATGGCGGCGATGCCCACGATGGCGAGCAGCCAGCCGATGCCCGAGCCCAGCCCGTACACCGTAGCCGACCATACGTTGGGGAATGCCCGCTGCTGCATGAACAGCGACCCGCCGAGTATCGCGCAGTTTACCGCAATGAGGGGCAGGAAGATGCCCAATGAATTATAGAGCGCCGGAGCATATTTCTCGACCACCATTTCGACGAGCTGCACCAGCGATGCCACTACGGCGATGAAGAATATCAAACTCAAAAAGCTGAGGTCTACATCTTTGTACGATTCGCCGAGCCATGCCAGTGCGCCGGCTTTCAGTATGTAGTTTTCGAGCAGGTAGTTGATAGGCACCGTAATGACCAATACGAACGTTACTGCCGTACCCAAGCCCATCGCCGTCTTTACGCTTTTGGAAACAGCCAGATAGGAGCACATTCCCAAAAAGTAGGCAAAAATCATATTGTCGATGAATATCGACCGGATAAAAAGATTGAGATTTTCCATTGTTTCGATTTTCGGGGTTGTGTGTTATTTTTCCTGTAAATCCTTGTTGCGCGACCGGTGCACCCAGATGATGCAGGCGACCGTGATAAGAGCCATCGGCGGCAGAATCATCAGACCGTTGTTTTCGTAGCCCCAGTCGTAGAATATCTGCGGTATCACTTGGTAGCCGAACAGCGTACCCGAACCGAGCAGCTCGCGGAAGAAAGCGACGATGACGAGTATCATGCCGTAGCCGATGCCGTTGCCCACGCCGTCGAGAAACGACTCCCACGGTCCGTGTCCCAGCGCGAAGGCTTCGAGCCGTCCCATGAGAATGCAGTTGGTGATGATAAGCCCCACGAATACCGAGAGCTGTTTGCTCACATCATAGGCGTAGGCTTTGAGTATCTGATCGACGATGATGACCAAAGCCGCCACCACGACCAGTTGCACGATGATGCGTATGCTGTTCGGTATGGTGTTGCGCAGGAGCGAAATGATGACGTTGGCGAAAGCCAGCACGGCTGTTACCGAAACAGCCATGACGAATGCCGGTTCGAGTTTGGCGGTAACCGCCAGCGCCGAGCAGATGCCTAATATCTGCACGATGACGGGATTGTTGCGCGAGAGCGGACCGAGCAGTGTTTGTCGAGTTTTCTTGGATAACATATCTGATGCGTGTTATTGTAACGATTTTAAGAATACGGTATAGGGGGCAAGGCTGTTTGCGAGCATCGCCTGCACGCCTTTGCTGGTGATGGTGCCGCCCGAAATGGCATCGACGTAGTCGGCGCCGTTGCTCGGTTTCTGACCTTTTTTCTCGACGGCTATCGAGGTGAAGTCGCCGGCGATGAAGAGCCGTTTGTCGCGGAATTGGTCGGAGAACGGCGCTTTCTCTATCTCGGCGCCGAGACCCGGCGTCTCGCCTTGGTGGGCGAAGTATGCGCCGTAGACGGTGTTGCCGTCGGCATCGAGTGCGAGGTATCCCCAAATCGGGCCCCACAGTCCTGCACCGTAGAGCGGCAGTATGTATTTTTGTTCGCCGTTGTCGAGGCGGCACACGAATACGGGCAGCTCCCGTTCATCGGCGGGCAGTTTCGTCTGCACGGCGACATCTACCGTAAAGGCGTCGGCTCCGGCAGTCCGTTCGCCCTTGCTGTCGAGCACGAAACTGTCGATGATGTATTTCCGGTATAATTCCTGCGCATCGGCGGCAGTAGCCGCTACGTGCACCGAACTCAAAATCTGTTTCATCTTGTCGATTTCGACATTGCGCGTCTGCCGCCCCTTCAATCCGAGTGAGGTAACGGCGAGCACCGCAGCCACCAGTATCACCATGACCGCTGCGTAGAGAATCGTATAGGTATTGCTTTGTTTGTTCATAGCGGTAGAATTTTAGCGTTTGGCGCGTTTGAGGCGGCGTCGTATGTTGGCTTCGACCACGAAGTAGTCGATAAGCGGAGCAAATACGTTCATCAACAATACGGCGAGCATGGCGCCTTCGGGATAGCCCGTGTTGTAAACCCGTATCAGTATGGCGATGACGCCGATAAGGAAACCGTAGATGTATTGTCCCGTGCGGGTGCGCGCACCGGTTACAGGGTCGGTTGCCATGAATACGGCGGCGAAAGCGAATCCGCCCAGACATATCTGGTCGATGGGCGAGAGCAGGGAGCCGGCATATACGGGCGAAGCAAACGCCGCTGCCACCCAACTCATGAACAGCCCGCCCACGAACACCGAGAGCATGACCCGCCAGCTGGCGACGCCCGTCCACAACAGCACGACGGCGCCCAGCAGTATGGCTATCAAGGAAGTTTCACCTATCGAACCCGGAATAAGCCCCACGATGTAGTCAAGCGTCGAAAGCGGCTCGCCGGCGATATTGTGCAGTACGAGGTCGCCGCCTCCGTGCGTAGCCGCCTGTCCGAGCGGCGTGGCGCCGGAATAACCGTCGATGAGCTGTCCCGCGCCCATGCCGAATGTGTCGGAGGTGCGTACGAAAACGGCATCGCCCGACATCTTCGAGGGATAGGCGAAAAAGAGGAACGCCCGCGTTACGAGGGCGACATTAAAGATATTCATGCCCGTGCCGCCGAACACCTCTTTGGCGAAAATCACGGCGAATGCCGTAGCTACGGCAATCATCCACAGCGGCGTATCCACCGGCACAATCATGGGAATGAGCATTCCCGATACGAGGAATCCCTCCTGTATTTCGTGTCCGCGCCACTGGGCGACGGTGAACTCGATGCCGAGACCCACTACATACGAAACGATGATTTTGGGCAGGACGGCAAGCAGTCCGAAAAAGAACAGCGTGAAGAATCCGACCGATTCCAACTGCCCTATGGCGAGGTAGTGCTGGTACCCGACGTTGTACATACCGAACAGCAGGGCGGGCATCAACGCCAAGATGACAATCGTCATGGTGCGTTTGGAATCGACGTTGTCGTGTATGTGCACACCCGATTGCGACGTGGTGGCAGGCACGAACAAAAAGGTTTCGAAGCCCTCGAACACCGAACGGAACATGGCGAATTTACCGCCCGGCATGAAGTTGGGTTTTATTTTATCGATGCAATCTCTTAGTTTTTTCATTGCGGTTTTCTTTTTTGGAAATCAATTCATCTCTTTCCGCAGACGGTCGAGCCCTTCGCGGATAATCGCCTGTACGGGCAGTTTCGAGGTATCGACAAATTCGCAGAGCGCGAAATCTTCGGGAGCCACCTCGTAGATGCCGAGATTTTCCATTTTGTCGATGTCGAATGCGATGACGGCTTTTATCAGAAATTCGGGCAGAATATCCATCGGCAGCACTTTGTCGTATTCGTTTGCCATGATGATAGCCCGTTCGCCGCCGTGCAGACGGGCGTCGAAGCGGTATTGCCGGCGCCCTGCCAACCACGAAAAGAACGAGCGCGATGCGCTGTATTTGCCGAATCCGGGCAGCGCCCAACCTAACATTTCGTGGCAGTCGTCGCCTTCGGGTATCACGGTTACTTGGCTATGGTATGCCCGCAGGTAGTCGTGTTCCGATGCGTGCACGCCTGTCAGCACGTTTCCGCTGATGTAGCGGCGGTGGTAGTCGGCGGGTATCAGGTTGTCGCCGACGATGGAGTCGAGGCGTGCGCCGAGTATCGTCCGCACGTAGCAGGGCGATTTCACCTCCGAGCCGGTCAGTGCCACCGTGCGTGAAAAATCGAGTTTTCCCGTGCGGAAGAAACGGCCGATAAGCAGCAGGTCGAATGCGTTGAGCGTCCACACCGTTTCGCCTTTGTTCACCGGCGCGATGTGCTGTATCTGTACGCCCACGTTTCCTGCCGGGTGTCTGCCCTCGAACGCAACGGTTTGTGCGCCTTTTATATGTATGGGGCTTCCGTTGCGTATGCCGAGATATACGCTCCCCGCCGTCAGTTTGCAGAGCACGTCGATACCCGTCTGTAAGTCGGCTTCGCGGCCTGCGAGTATGTAATCGAAATCGGGTGCCAGCGGAGCCGAATCCCATGCCGTAACGAAGATGTCGCGCGGCGTGTCCGTCGGTGTGGCTATGATGTCGTAGGGACGCTGCTTGATGAACATGAACAAGCCGTTGGCAAGCAGCAGCTCTTTTATCTCGTCGGCCGACAAATCGCCGACGGGTTTCGTCGCCGGCGTTGCGCTCTGCGTCATCTGTCCGTCCGATTTCACGGTGATGTCGAGCACTTTGCGACGTTCTCCGCGCGTTACGGCCGACACTTCTCCGCTTACGGGCGAGACAAATCGCAATGCGGGATTGTTCTTGTCGCACATCAGCGGCGTGCCCACGCTTACTGCGTCGCCGGCTTTCACCAATACTTTCGGTACTATTCCGTGAAAATCATCGGGGACGAGAGCGTAATATTCGCAGGCAGCGGCGTCGATGGTGCGGGCGTTGGGCTGCCCTTCCAAAGGTATGTCCAGCCCTTTTTTCAACTTTATTACATTCGCCATTTCCATATATTTGCAAATTCGGGCACAAAGATACGATAAATCTTTCAAGTGGATAAAGATTGATTATCGAAAATTTCCTTAATATTTTTTGTGCCGATACGGTGGATTTTCCTTAAAACGTGCAAACAAGCCCGAAAGTTTTACTGTTGCGACAAGAAAGATTTTCACAAAAAAACTTATTCCGTTTGCGTAATCGGAAAGGATAATCTACATTTGTCTTACAATGGATAAAAGAGATAAAAGATGAAAATAGTTAGAGCTTTTTTAGCCGTTTTTCTGGTATCGACAGCATTATCGGCGTCGGGGCAGTTCGTTTGTCAGCCTTTTTTACCGACGGAGGTTCGGTTGCTGCCTTCACGCTTTGAGGAAAATATGAAACGTGATTCGGTGTGGATTGCGAGCATTCCGGTAAAATCGCTGCTTCATTCATTTCGGACAAATGCAGGAGTTTTTTCCGATAAGGAAGGCGGCTATATGACGGTACGGAAACTCGGCGGCTGGGAATCACTCGATTGTGATTTGCGCGGACACATTACAGGACATTTGCTTTCGGCAATGGCTTTTTTGCAGATGCGGGAGAAAGCCGATTCGATAGTGCAAGGGCTGGCAGAAGTGCAACACCGGATAGGCTCTGGCTATTTGTCGGCTTTCGGCGAGGGTTTGATTGATAGAAATATCGAAGGAAAAAGTGTCTGGGCTCCGTTTTATACGCTTCATAAGATTTTACAGGGGCTTATCGATGTGTATCGATTATGCGGCAATGAAACAGCATTGAATGTGGCTCGCGGTATGGGCGATTGGGCATACGATAAGTTGAGTCCGCTTGATGAAACGACCCGGCAGAAAATGATTCGCAACGAATTCGGAGGTTTCAACGAGACCATGTACAGCCTTTATGCCCTTACGAACGAGGAAAAATATTTATGGGTGGCACGTTTTTTTTACCATAACGATAAAATCGACCCGTTGAAATCAGGCAGGGACGATTTGGGCTCGAATCATGCCAATACATTTATACCGAAGTTATTGGGAGAATGTTCCAATTATGAGCTATTCGGACAGGCGGATAGCCGTAAAGCGGCCGAATTGCTGTTCGAGACACTCATTGAAAAGCACGTTTTCGTAACAGGGGAACTTTCGGATAAGGAACATCTTTTTGAACCGGCGGAACAATACAAACATCTTTCCGGCTATGACGGCGAAAACTGTTGTACTTACAATTTGCTGAAACTTGCCGACCGGCTCTTTTGTTACGAACCTCGCGTTTCGATTGCTGATTTCTGTGAGCGGGCGTTGTATAATCATATTCTTGGACAGCAGGATCCGGCTACATCGATGGTGTGTTATTTCACGCCGCTCCAGACAGGAGCCTATCGTCTTTACTCCACACGAGATAGCAGTTTCTGGTGTTGCGTAGGTTCCGGATTTGAAAGCCATGCCAAATATTGGTCGAGTATTTATTTTCATTCCGATAACGATTTGTATGTCAATTTATTCATACCATCTCATCTCGATTGGCAAGGAACAACTATTACCCAGACTACACGTTTCCCTGAAGAAGGAAAAATAACATTTGTTATAGGTGGCAGGTCGCGGCATTTTGCACTTCATTTGCGTTATCCGTCATGGGCTGTTTCGGCACGTGTAAATGGAAAGAAAGTAAAATCATCGCTTCGCAACTCCTATATTGTATTGGAGCGGAATTGGAAAGCTGGCGATAAAGTAGAGTTGATGCTCGGCATGACGCTCCGCGAAGAAGTTGTCAAAGGTGATTCCTCGCGCAGGGCATTGCTTTACGGGCCGATTGTATTGGCTGGAGAACTGGAAAAAGTTGTATGGCCATTCAGCAATCCGCTGGAATACAATGACTATTATACTTTCGATTATGGAAAACACGACGATGTGATATACCATTCATTGAACGATTTTACACCTGTGTCGCCTTTGTATTTCAAAGGTCCTGACGGCATTTCGGTAATGCCATTCTACGATCTGCATCATCATCGTTATGTAGTGTATTGGAAATATACTCCTTAAATTTCCGGAGGGATAATTTTTCCCCTGTGTAAACGAATGGGAGATTTTCACAAAAAAACTTATTCCGTTTGCGTAATCGAAAGGGATAATCTACATTTGCGTATGCAAAATTTGAGACGGAACCGGTGGGTGAAA
>CANQAM010000007.1 GCA_947589325.1 uncultured Bacteroidales bacterium
GATTCATATTGCGCATGGCAAAAAGGAGCCGTAGAAAACGAAAACAAACTCATACGCCAATACATACCGAAAGGAACCGATATAAATACCCTTTCCGACCGAAAAATAAGAATCATTAAAAATAAATCAAATGCAAGACCTCGTCAAAAACTCAACTTTAACTCCCCAAAAGAGTATTTCTTCAATCTTTTTGTAATGTTGCACTTGCCGGTTGACTCTACCCAAACGTTATTATATAACGAAAACCGCTTTTTTGTAGAAAATCGGGAAAAACGCTTATCTTTGCCGTATGATGAAGATAGCGATTTTACAACGGAATACCGTATGGTGCGATGCCGCCGAGAACCGGCGGCGCATAGAGACGACACTCGCCGAGTGTGAGCCGTGCGATCTTTGCGTGCTGCCCGAAATGTTTTCGACGGGCTTCTGTCCCGACCCGGCGGCTGTCGCCGAGCCTGCCGACGGCGCTACTGCCGCGTGGCTGAAAGCCATGGCACAGCAGCATCATTGCGCCATGGCGGGGAGCATTGCCGTGTCGGAAGGCGGCAAGTACTACAACCGTTTCTACTTCGTGCCGCCGGAGGGCGATACCGTTTGTTACGACAAGCGGCACCTGTTTACGTACAGTGGCGAGAACGACCGCTACACCGCCGGACAGCGGCGCGTCGTGGTCGAATATGCCGGTGCGCGCATCTTGCTGCAAGTGTGTTACGACCTGCGCTTTCCCGTCTTTTCCCGCAACCGCCGCGACTACGATGTGGCGCTGTATGTGGCTTGCTGGCCTGCCTCGCGTGGCGAGGTGTGGCGCACACTGCTGCGCGCCCGTGCCCTCGAAAACCAGTGCTTCGTCGTAGGGGTGAACTGCGTGGGGCAGGACGGGCAGGGCATTGCCTATGACGGCGACAGCGTGGTGCTCGACGCCTACGGTCGCACGCTGGCTGCCTGCGAGTCGGGCAGGGAGGCGGTGGCGTATGCCACGATAGACATCTCGGCATTGGAGCGTTTTCGCAGCAAATTTCCCGTGCTCGGCGATGCCGACGATTTTTCTCTCGAATAACCGGCTTTTGAAACCGCGAAAATGAAATGGCTTTGTTTGCATAATTTATTTTAATAAAAGTAGTATGATAACGGTTTCAATCGTCACGTACAAAACGGATTTAGAAGAACTGTCCAAATGCTTACAGTCACTAACCTCTTCCCTCGTTTCCAAAATTTATATTGTCGATAATTCCAACGAGCGGTATATTGCAGATTTCTGTCAGCAATACGCCAATATAGTATATATTGGCAGTGATAATGTAGGTTATGGAGCAGGTCATAATCAAGCCTTAAAACGGGTGCTCGACTCGGGTGGAAAATATCATTTGATTCTTAATTCAGATGTATATTTTGAACCTTCAGTTTTGGAATATCTGACAAAATATTTAGATGAACATACTGATGTGGCACAAGTACAGCCCAATGTGGTATATCCTAATGGAGAGCAACAATATACATGCCGTCTGCTCCCGACTCCTGTTAATCTTATATTCAGGCGCTTTCTGCCTAAAAGAATGATAGAGAAGATGAATATACGTTATCAACTAAAATTTGATGACCACAAGAAAGAAATGAATGTACCCTATCATCAAGGCAGTTTCATGTTTTTTCGTCTGGAATGTTTCAAAAAGGTAGGATTGTTTGATGAGAGATTCTTTATGTATCCTGAAGATATCGATATAACGAGGAGAATGCATAAATGGTATCGAACTATGTTTGTCCCTGATGTGACCATTGTACATGCTCATCGAGCGGCATCTTACAAAAGTAAGAAGATGTTGAAGATTCATATTGTTAATACAATTAAGTATTTCAATAAATGGGGTTGGATAGTTGATAAAGAACGTTCTGTCTGGAACAAAAAGTTATTAGATGAATTAGGATATAAAAAATAACACAATAAGACTTTGTGCGTTTGCACAAAAAAACGGTATGGCTGCCAAGCCATACCGTTTTGCTTTTTTATTTCATACCGCTTATTTCTCGGCGGACGTTTGCGGTTCCGTCGGGGTGGGACGGTTGTCTGTTTCCCAGTGGAACGGCTCGAACTGCGCGTTCTTGTCCTCCCATGACGGTTTGCGCATGGCGTAGATGATAAACGGCGCCACGACCACGATGATGCAGCCCGCAAACAGCACCCCGTACCATACGGCATTGCTGCCCACCGAAATCTGGGCGGGCGGGATAAAGCTCAATACGAAGGCGAGCAGCGAACCGCAGAATCCCAATCCGCCGATAAACCACATCATGCCGTTTCCGCTCTTGCCGATGCGGAACGGGCGTGCGGCATTTTTCATGTTGTAGCGCAGGTAAATGGCGCCGCTGAACATCAACAGATACATGATGAGGTAGAGCAGTACGGTGAGTTGCGAGAGTATCTGGTAAAAACTCTGCACCGAAGGCATGACCACGAACAGCAGGCTCAGTACCGTTACCAGTCCGCCCTGTATGTAGAGAATGTTTTTCTGCACCCCTTTTTCGTTGGTCTTTTGGAAGAACGGCGGCAGGTAGCCCGCTTTCCCTACGGCATGAATACCTTTCGACGGACCAGCTACCCACGTCAGCACGCCGGCAAGCACGCCGAATGCCAGTGCGACGGCGATGACCGGACCGAGCCACGATGCGTGGATATAGCGGAAATAGTTGTCGAATCCCACCAAAAGGCTTTGCGTGAGGTTGATGTCCTTTTCCGGAATGATGATGCCGAGCGAAAAAGTGCCCAGCACGAAAATGATGACCGTGATGAGCGAGCCGATGAACACGGCTTTCGGATAATTTTTCGAGGGATTCTCGACGTCTTTTACGTGAATGCCGCCCATCTCCATACCGGCGTAGAACAGGAAGATGCTGGCAGCCAGCACCAGATTGTCGAAGTTGGAGAGATCGGGCAAAAAGTCGCCGTGAAAATTCATCTGCGACGTCCCTCCGCTTGCCAGATAAATAATTGCCAGCAGCACCAAAAGTCCGGCGGGAATAATCGTTCCTATCAATCCGCCCGCTTTCGACACCTTGCCTACCCAGCCCATGCCTTTGAGCGATATGAAAGTTGCCGCCCAATAAATGACGAGCACGACAGCCAGCGTGTAAAAGCGGTTCGACGCCAGAGCCATGTCGTGCACGTCGTTCATGCCGATGAATGCCAGCGACACCGCACCGAATGTCAGCACGGTCGGGTACCATATCGTGCTCTCTATCCATTGCAGCCATATCGCCAGAAAGCCGGCCCGCTTTCCGTAGGCTTCGCCCACCCAGCGGAACACACCGCCCTGCTTGTCCTGAAACATGGCAGCCAGCTCGGCGGCGACCAATGCCGTAGGAATGAGAAACACGATTGCCGCGAAAAGATAATAGAATGCCGAACTCAGTCCGTAGACGGCTTCGGCTGCCAGTCCGCGCAGCGACACCACCGCCGTAACATTCATGATTGCAAGGGTGAATACCCCTAATTTTACGGTTTTTCCAATATTTGCCATAATATAAAAATTAAGAAAGAATTTAGCTCAAAAAATGAAATTCGGAATCATTCCTATAACACGCGATTGCCCGATATGTTTAACCGCCTGCCCGTTTTTTATTGTTGCTTGCGGGTTAAACAAAGCGCACGGCGAAATGTTGTTTTCATATCATTCACTTAAAATATCTTGTCATGAAAAAATTTCCATCGAAATTCGACCGACTCGACCGCACCCTGCACTTCGGCGTGCTGGCGGCATCGCTGCTGTTGATAACCGTCATTACGGTCGATGCCTTTGTCGATAAATCGTTTGTTACGCAACCTTTTTACCGCATCGTGCAATTGTGCGTCTGCCTGTTCTTTTTGGTCGTCTTTTTCACCGAACTTTATTTCGCGCCCGACCGGCGGCGCTACTGGCTGACGCACTGGGCGCTGCTGGCGGTGTCGATACCCTATTTCTACATCGCCGACCTTTTCGGTATGCGGTTGCAGGGCGACACGGAATTTCTGCTGCGTTTTCTCCCGCTGGTGCGCAGCGGCTACGCACTCACCGTCGTCATCGGCGGCATTTGCCGCACGCGCACTTCCAAGATTTTCGTGTCCTATCTGTCGGTGCTGGTCGCCGTCGTCTATTTTTCGAGTCTGATATTTTTCGTTTTGGAAAGCGGCGTCAATACCTACGTAACCTCTTACGGAACGGCGCTGTGGTGGGCGTTCATGAACGTAACGACGGTAGGCTGCGAAATTTATGCCGTTACCGTTACCGGCAAATTTCTGTCGGTGCTTTTGGCGGCAGCCGGCATGTTGATGTTTCCGATATTCACTGTGTATATAACGCACGTCATCGACGAGCTGCGCAAGAAAGAGCAATCCTGAAAAAGCGACACCCCGCTTCCGAAACGGAGGCGGGGTGTCGCTTGAAAGATTTATTCGATGCTGATGAAGTATCGGTTAAAGACATTTAGACCTAATTCGTTGGCAATGTACTGTATGGCAAGCTGCGCTTTCACCGAATTGCCCGACCCGTCGATAGGCGGAGCGAAAGCCGCAATGCCCATGACACCCGGCACGATGCCCATGATGCCGCCGCCCACGCCGGTTTTTGCCGGTATGCCGGAGGTGTAGAGCCAGTCGCCCGTATGTTCGTAGAAACCGACTGTCGCCACCAATGAAGTGATTTTGGGCGACAGGCTTTCGTCGAACACCTGTTTGCCCGTAACCGGATTCTTGCCGCCGTTGGCAATCGTGGCGCCGCATATTGCGAGTTGTTCGGCGGTGATGCCGAGCGAGCACTGCCGCGTGTAGAGGTCGAGCGACAGGTCGGGGTCGTCGTATATGCGGTTGAAATTTTTTAACAGCCACGCAATCGAACGGTTGTTGAAATTCGTTTCCGACTCCGACTTGTAAAGTTCCTCGATAAGCTGCGGCGCGCTGCCGCAGAGTTCGGTAACGTTATCTACGATAGCCTTCCATTTTTCGTCGGACTTTCCGACGGGCTTCACCATGCTGTCTGCTGCAATCGCACCCGCATTGACCAGCGGGGTCGAGGGGTGGTCGTTTTCGAGCAGAATCGCCATGATGGAGTTGAACGGCAGTCCGGTGGCGTCGGCGCCTATCTTGTTGAGCAGCTGCTCGGCGCCGTATTGGCGCAGCACGAGTATGGCGGTGAGCACTTTCGATACCGATTCGATGCCGAAGCGGTAGCTGGAATCGCCTGCCTGTATGGTTTTCCCATTGACGAGGCAGAGGCTGATGCCGAAAAGATTTTTGTCGATGTTCGCCAGATAAGGAATGTAGTCGGCATTTTTGCCTTCGTGGTTGTCCTTGAATTTCCGGTAAGCCTCCTCGACCGTCTTTTCGACTTGTGCGTGAGAAATCGTTTTTTTCATAGCCGTGTCCTGTTATTTGGTTTTACGATGCCGTCTGCCGCTGCCGGTGTGGGTGAATACCGACCCTTGCACTTCGCCGTTTTTTTCGAGCGTGCTGCGGCTGGGCGTGGGATATTCTAATTTTTCCAAATCGGCGACGGCTTCGGTGATGTCGTGGAGCAGCATATCCGCCATGTCGCGGCTGAATCCCTGCCGCACGACGATGCGCATCACCACGTTGTCTTCGAGGTTGTCGGGCAGCGTGTAGGCAGGCACCATCCAGCCGCTTTGCCGCAATTTGTCTTGCAGGTCGTAGAGCGTCCATTTGGCGGTTTTGTTGTAATCGACGTTCATGTACCAGATAAACAGCGGATTGACAACTTTGTCGCTGTAATTGGTGAACGGTGCCATTTTCCCGATTTCGTCGTGCAGATACTGCGCCACCTGCATACTGTTGCTCTGTATGGCTTTGTAGCCTTCGAAGCCGAGCCGTATGAACTGGTAATACTGCCCGAGAATCTGTGCGGCGGGACGGGAGAAATTCAGACCCACTTGCGTGATGTTGGCTCCGAGATAGTTTACACTGAACGCCATCGGACCCGGCAGGTATTTTTTATCTTTCCATACCACCCAGCCGAGACCCGGATATACGAGTCCGAATTTGTGTCCCGACGTGCTGATGGAGAGTACCCATTTGAGCCGGAAATCCCATTTGTGTTCGGGGTGCAGGAAGGGCAGAATGAATCCGCCCGACGCGGCATCGACGTGTATGGGAATGTCGTAGCCCGTCTTTTTGTTGTAGCGGTCGAGGGCGTCGTCGAGTGCCTCCACGTCGTCGTTCAGTCCCGTCCATGTAACACCGGCGGTAGGTACGACGCATATCGTGTTTTCGTCGCACATCGCGAGAGCGTCGTCGGGGTCGAGCGTTATTTTCTCGGCAGAAAGAGGCACGGTGCGCATTTCGATTTGCCAGAGTTGTGCGAATTTTTCCCATACCACCTGAAAGGCGGACGAGATGACGAAATTCGGTTTGTCGGTCGGACGCCCCTGCGATTTGCGCCGCTCTTTCCAACGCAGCCATGCGGCAATGCCACCCAACATACAGGCTTCCGACGAGCCGATAGCTACTGCGCCGGCTTTCCATTGGGCTTCTTCGGGCGAGTTCCAGAGGTTTGCCATGATGTTGATGCATTTGGCGTTCATCAGGGCGATGCGGGGGTATTCCGTTTCGTCGATGTAGTTGATGTCGATAGCTTCGTTCATCAGTTTCGTGGCGTAGTCGTCCATGTACGTGGTTACGAAAGTCGCCATGTTGAGGCGCGGTTGCGTCTGGGCGAAGGTTTCGTCTTTCACCATTTGATACGCGATTTCCGGAGTGGTGGGGTGTTCGGGAATGCGATCGACCGGAGCCGGCTGCAACATCTTGTCGGAGCCGAAAGTCGGGGTCTTGGCATCGCCTTTTCTTAAAAGAATGTCGTTCATTGTAAATATTTTTTAGTTGCTGAAAACGGAATATCCGTCCCGACAAACAAACGCTTCAACGGCTAAATGGTTTATTTTTTCCGATTTATTGTGCCAGCGGGCGGATTGCGTGAACCTATGGCGGGTTTTATCTGTTTTGCAGAGAAACATTCGTCATGAAAATAAAAACTGGACAAAAGGCGTTGCCGCTGGTTACGCTTGTCGCCATTTGGTCTGTCTCGGCGCTGAATGCGCTGCCGGGTTTGGCTGTATCGCCTATTTTGGGAAAAATGTCCGTGCTCTTTCCGCATTCGTCGGAGTTGAGTATCGAAATGTTATCGACCCTGCCGTCGCTGCTTATTATACCTTTTATACTGCTTTCGGGCAAATTGACGGTGAAAATCGGCATTCTTCCCATGTTGCGCATCGGGTTGATAATCTTCGCTTTGAGCGGCGTGCTCTATCTGCTCTCGCAGAAGATGTGGCAGCTTTTGGCAGTCAGTGTGCTGCTGGGAGCGGGTTCGGGTCTTATCGTGCCGCTTTCGACCGGATTGATTTCCAGATTCTTCATCGGCAAATACCGCACCAAACAATTCGGTTTGAGTTCGGCGATAACCAATCTTACGTTGGTCATCGTTACGGCGGTGGCGGGCTTTCTGGCAGACATAAACTGGCATCTGCCTTTCGTCGTTTATCTGCTGCCCCTCGTTTCGCTGTTTCTGACGATGCCGCTGCGCAAGGCGCTGACAGCCGGCGACAACGAGCCTATTCCTGCCCTTCCGCAGCAGACGCGCCACCGCATCGAGTACGGTCGCAGCGGCATCGACGTGCGCCGGCTCGTTCCGTTGATGCTGTTTTATGGCGCGGTTACCTATATCGCTATGGTCGTCATACTCAATATTCCTTTTCTGGCGGAGGCGCGGGGAGTGGACAGCGCTGATTCGGGGCTGATGATTTCCCTGTTGTTTCTGGCGATTATGGCGCCCGGATTTTTCCTGCCTGCTCTGGTGCGCATATTCGGAAATTACACGAAGTTGGCTTGCCTGTTGTTGATGACTGCCGGCATCATAGCGATTACGCTCTCTTCGTCGCTCGCGCTTTCGTATGTGGCTGCCGTGTGCGTGGGTTTCGGCTACGGCGTGATACAGCCGATGATTTACGACCAGACCACGACGGTGGCACGTCCCGACAAAACCACGCTGGCGTTGGCATGGGTCATGGCGATGAATTACGTGGCGATAGTTCTCTGCCCCTTCGTCATCGACGGATTGCAGGCGATATTCCGCACGCATACCGTACTTTCGCCGTTCTATTTCAATATCGTGGCGATTGCCCTCTGCATCGTGTGGGCGTGGGTGAAGCGCGATACGCATCTGTTTGAAAAATAAAGAAGTATGCAAAATAAAAAATGGGAAGCCAATTTGGCGATGATTGTTTCCCGCGTGTTTGCGGGTGTGAATGTCAATGCGTTGAAATTTTTGCTGCCCCTCTGGCTCGTTCCTGCTGTCGGCGTTGCCATACGCCTCGTGTTCGGAGCGGCGGCGTTCTGGATAATTTCGCTTTTTGTCCGAGAGCCTTCCGTAACGGTGCGCCGGCGGGTGCAGATGCTTCTGCTCGGAGCAGTGGGCATGTTCGGCTATATGTACCTCTATTTGACAGGCGTAAGCAAGACGACGCCCGTATCGAGCGCCATATTCAACAGCCTGCAACCGATATGGGTGTTTCTCTTTTCGGCGATTTTTCTTTCCGAAAAAGTTTCTGCCAAAAAAGTCGTCGGACTGTTGGGCGGACTTATCGGCGCGCTGCTTTGCATCTTTACGCAGAAAGGCGCCGATGTGGCGAGCGACCCGCTTGCCGGCGACCTGTACAACTTTGCCTGTTCGCTGCTTTTTGCCGGCTACCTGTTGGTGAGCAACAAGTTGTTGAAAAGCGTCGGCACGATTACGCTCATGAAATATGTCTTTACCGGAGCTGCCGTGCCGGGAGTCATCTTGGCGTGGTGCACGCCCGGACACTCCGCCCTGTTCACCCATGCGGCGACGTGGCAGCCCATAGCCGCGCTGACTTTCATCTTGATATTCCCGACGGTGCTCAGTTACCTGTTGATTCCCATCGGATTGAAATACCTCAGTACCACCGTCGTGTCGATTTACAATTATTTGATGCTGGTCGTAACCACCGTGATTGCGCTGGCAGTGGGGCAAGACCATTTTTCGTGGACGCAGTTATGCGCCATTTTGCTGATATTCGGAAGTGTGTATTTGGTGGAAGCGGCAGAGAACGACGCGCACCGTTTGCCCCGGCAGGCGCACGGTATGAATTAGGTTAGGAGCGGCGCGATTTTGCCGTGCGGCTCACGATGCCGATGCTCGCCTCGTAGAGCAGGTATATGGGCAGCGACACGAGCAGGAGCGTGAACACGTCGGCAGTGGGAGTGATGATTGCCGCCACGACGAGTATCGCCACGATAGCGTGCCGCCGGTAGCGGCGCATGAATGCGGGCGTGAGTATGCCTAATCGGGCGAACAGCCAACACAGTATAGGTACTTCAAAAACGATGCCCATCGTGAGCGACAGCATCAGCAGCGTACTCATGTACGATTGCAGCGTTATGAGATTGACTACTTCGCTGCTTACCTGATAGGTGCTCAAGAAGCGGAACGTCAGTGGAAAAATAAGAAAATAGCAGAGCAGTACGCCCGTCATAAACAGCAGGTAGCCGTATGTCGCGGCTTTGACGACGTATCGCCTTTCATCGACGTACAGCGCGGGCGATACGAATCGGAACAGTTGGTACAGGGCGTATGGCGAAACGCACACGACGGCGGCATACAAGGCTGCCGTCATGTGCGCCGTAAACTGGCGCGCCAGTCCCGTGTTGATGAGTTCGACGGAAAACGGCTCTATCGAAACGCCCCACAATTCCCCCATTCGGGCGAACAGTTTGTAGGTAATGAAGTCGCTGTTTTTCGGCGCAAGTATGACGGCAAACAATTCTTCCTTGAACAGGAATGCCGCCACAAACAGTATGGCAACGGCAGCGATGATTTTTATCAGACAGGAACGCAGCTCGTCGAGATGCTCCCAAAAACTCTGCTTGTCGCCTGTTTCGGTCGCCATTATTCCGGCTTGTTTTCGTCGTGTTTTTCAGCGGGTTTGTCATTGTCGGCAGGCTTTTCCGTTTCGTTCATGCCCTCTTTGAAGCTGCGCACGCCCTTGCCGATGCCTTTCATCAGTTCGGGAATTTTTTTGCCGCCGAAGAGCAGCAGCACGATAAGGGCGACGACGAGAATTTCCTGTATGCCGATACCGCCTATCAATAACAAGATATTCATCATTTGCGAATGATATGGTTAATACACAGATAGCCGCCGAAAATCTGGACGAGCATTCCGGGCACGCCCAAGCGGAAGTCGGCAGCGGCATCGTAAAGATTGCCGACCATGAGCCATTCGCCTGCCGTGCCGAGAAGCTGGTAGAACAGAACGACGGCGGCGAGCAGCAGGAGGGAGGCTTTGTGATAACGCGCGGCGGCGAATCCCGCAGCGACGGCAAGCAGTACCGATTTCAGCAGTATCGCGGGCAGAGCGGCGACAGCCGGCATTCCGAAAAGCAGTGCGTTGGCTATGGGCGATGCGACTGCCGTAAGCAATCCCGCTTTCCAGCCGTATTTGTATGCGCCCACCAGCGTGAAGAAGTAGATGGGCAGCCACATATTGCCCCCTCGCGGCACGAGGTGGAACAGCTGCGGCAGCAGCAGGTTGCCGATGACGAACAGAGCGGCGATGCCGTATGTTTTTGCTTGATTGAAATCGAGCGAATAGAATTTGACAGATGAGGTCTGCATAAGATTCGAAATTTAGAATGTTTTTCAATCGAGTTTTACCAATTCGTATTGCTGGCTTCCCAGCCCGATAGCTTCGGCGTGTACGAGCGTGTGCATACCGTGGCGCGAGTCGATGCGCTCTATCAGGTCGGCTTTGCCCGGGTCGTCCGACGAGCGCACCAAGTCGGTGCAGGCCTTGTCCAGCGCTACGGGGTCGAGCGAGGCGAGAATGCCTATATCGCCCATTTTCGGTTCTTCGGGGTCGTTGTCGCAGTCGCAATCGACCGACAGTCTGTTGGCGACGCTGATGTAGAGAATTTTGTCGCCGCAGTGGTCGGCAACCGCTTTGGCAGCTTCTGCCATCGATTCGAGGAAGTCGTCTTGTTCGGCGAGGTTGTTCCAAATATCGGTTTTCGTTTTTCCGGCGGTGTGTATCCAGCATTTGCCTGCGGAAGAGGCGATGCCGATAGACATGTTTTTTATCGCGCCGCCGAATCCGCCCATCGCGTGCCCTTTGAAGTGCGAGAGTATGATGGTGAAATCGTAGTCGAGGTAATGTTTGCCTACGAAATCTTGTTTGAGGTGTTTTCCGCCCGTTACGGTGAGAGGAGTATCGCCGTCGGCGTCCATGATATCCACCGGAGCGATAGCCGTGAAGCCGTGGTCGGCTGCGGCTTTGAGGTGGTTTTTCGTGTCGTTCCGACCGCCTTCGTATGCGGTGTTGCACTCGACGATGGTGCCGTTTACCGACTGTACCAATTCTTTGATGAGGGCCGGTTGCAGGTAGTTGTGCCCGCCCGGTTCTCCCGTCGAAATTTTTACGGCGACTTTGCCGGTGGCTTTACGTCCCAGCGCGTTGTAGATTTTCATCAGGTTTTCCGAAGAAATCTCTTTGAACATGTACACTTTGGGTACGTCGGCGTTGCCTTTTGCCGACTGTTTTTGTGCAAGAGCAGAGTTTGTTCCCGTTACAGATAGTGTCATAATCGTCAATATACTGATAATAAGTTTTTTCATGATTTTCATATAAGTCGTTATTGCAAAAATAGAAATAAATTCGATAGCATGGCGGTCGGTTCGGATATTTTTTTGAAAGCGGGTCATCGGTTTGTCGCCGCTGCGCGCGCATTTTCCAAAAACTCCTTTATCAACGGCAGGCACTCTTCAGCGGTGGCGGCGGTGCGGCAGCGTTTTTCCAACGGACACTGGTCGTCGCCGCTGCGGTTTTTGATGAAGTCGGTCTCCTCGCCGAAAGTTACGGATATGCCGGCGGCTTGCAGCAATTCGCGTGCCGGGCGGCTGATGAGGTCGGTGCTTACGGCTTTTACTTTACCCGCAGTCATCAAGGCGGCAGCGGCTTTTCCCACCACCTTGTCGGCAACTTCGGAATGGTACAGAAACGCCGGCTCCTCCTGCAACAGCGTGTAGAGGTCGCTGACGCCGCGACCGGTAAAGACGCGGATTACCCCTTCGTGGCGTATCACGCAGGAAAAATTCCCGTCGTGGAGCAGTTGTACAAGTCGTTCCATTCTTCTTAAAATTCTTTGTTCTGTTTGAGCGTTTCGACGAAAGCGTCGATGCGCTGCATCTCTTTGGGTATGTTGATGTTCTGCGGGCAGTGTACGACGCATTGGTTGCACCCGATGCAGTGGTCGGCTTGCCGCAGGCGGGGCACCGAGCGGTCGTAGCCTACGAGAAATGCCCGTCGCGCCGTGCGGTAATTCGCCGCTTGCGACGATGCGGGCATATTGCCTTCGTTGATGCACTTGTTGTAGTGGAGCAAGATACCCGGTATGTCCAGTCCGTAGGGGCAGGGCATACAGTATTTGCAGTCGTTGCAGGGTATGGTCGGGTATCGCAGCATCGCCTGCGCCGTTTCTTCGAGAAACGCTTTGTCGCTGTCGGTAAGCGGCACGAGAGGCGAAAAGGTGCGCACGTTGTCTTGCAGGTGTTCCATGTAGGTCATGCCGCTCAATACGGTCAATACCCCTTCCGGCGAGCCGGCGAAGCGGAATGCCCACGAAGCGACGCTTGCGTCGGGGTCCCGCTGTTTCAGTTTGGCCACGATGTGGTCGTGCACTTTCGAGAGCCGACCGCCTAACAGCGGTTCCATGATGACGGCAGGAATGCCCCGCTTTTCGAGTTCACCGTACAGATACTCCGCATCGGTGTTGCGGGTGTTTACCTCTTTGGCGTGTTTCCAATCGACGTAATTGAGCTGTATCTGCACGAAATCCCACTTTATTTCATCGTGGCGTGAAAGCAGGTAGTCGAACACTTCGATGTCGCCGTGGTAGGAAAATCCGAGGTTGCGAATACGGCCGGCTTCGCGTTCGGCAAGCAGGAAATCGAGCATGCCGTTTTTCATGTAGCGGTTGTCGAAAGACTCCATGCCGCCCATACCTACGCCGTGCAGCAGCAGGTAGTCGATGTAGTCGGTCTGCAACTCCTCGAACGATTTGCGGTACATGGCTATCGATGCCTCGCGGCTCCATGTGGAGGGAGAGAAGTTCGACAGTTTGGTGGCGATGTAGTAGCTGTTGCGCGGATAGCGGCTCAGGGCGATGCCCGTTGCCCGCTCCGAAAATCCGCGGCAGTAGGCGGGCGATGTATCGAAATAATTGACACCGTGCGCTATGGCATAATCGACTAAGCGGTTCACTGCCTCTTGGTCGATTTCGTGTTTGTGTTCTCCCGAAGAAATTTCAGGCCAGCGCATGCAGCCGTAACCCAGCAGCGACACCTTGTCGCCCGTGTGCGGATTGGTGCGGTAGGTCATGTTGCCCTCCGGTACGGAAGCGTCGGCTTTGCCCGAGGGGGTGCCGGCATGGCAGCCGTAGAGTGCCGCCGTCGCCGCACCTGCTCCCAGCACTTTCAAAAAATCTCGACGATTCAGGTCTGTTTTCGTATGCTTATCCATAAGAGCGCGATTTTCTTAAATGATACGATGCTGCTCGTGTCCCTCCACATAAATGGCGCTGAACGGACGGGCGGGGCAGAGGTTTTCGCACGCGCCGCAGCCGATGCAGCGTTCCTCATTGACGACCGGTATTTTGAGGTCGCCGCCCTTGCCGGAGTCCACCATTTGTATGGCGCCGGCGGGGCAGTGGCGGGCGCAGTTTCCGCACGTTACGCCGTCGGTGAGCGGTATGCAGTTTTCTTTTATCCACACGGCATGACCTATCTGTACCGCCGATTTTTCGGCGACGGTGAGCGGTTTTATGGCGCCGGCGGGGCACACGTTCGAACACTTCGTGCATTCGGGACGACAATACCCGCGTTCATACGACGACTCGGGCTGCATGAATGTTGCCAACTCGTGCGACGGACGCAGCACCTGCGTGGGGCACACCGATACGCACAACTGGCACGCCGTGCAGTGCTGCGCCATTTGGCGCAGGCTTCCGGCGCCGGGCGGTACGATGGGCGTATGGCGTTTCGGCGATTTCTTGTCGGCAATGGCGGCAAGTCCGCCATCGACCGTTTTCTCCTGCGCTTCGACGACACCCGCTGCCAGCAAACCGGCTGCCACCAAGAAGTGGCGGCGGCCCGTTTCCGGATTTTCCGTCGCGGCGTCATTCGCCCTTTTCCGATAGGGGGCATACGAAATGGCGTGCTGCTTGCAATTCGCCAAGCAGTCCATGCACGCGACGCAGCGGCTGTAATCGATTTCATGCGCTTTGCTGTCGATGCACGACGCCTTGCAGTTGCGGGCGCATTTGCCGCAGCCGTTGCATTTCGTCGTGTCGATGACGGGGCGCAGCCACGCATAGCGCGATACGAATCCCAGCACCGTGCCTACCGGACAGATGGTGTTGCAATAGGTGCGTCCGTTGCGCCACGCCAGCACGGCAATGATGATGAAAGTCGCGGCGGCGACGGCGAACGTAGAAATGCTTTTCACCCACACGTCGGTCGAGTAGAACAGATAGCTGTCGAAGCGCTCGGCGACATAGGCAAGCAGATTGTTTCCCCATTGGTAAATCGGCGCGAAAAGGTTGGAGGCGATGCGTCCGTAAGCGCTGTACGGCGCCAGCAACGCCACTATCGACGATATGCCGCCGATGAGGGCGGCGACGAACACGGTCAGTACGCCGTAGCGCAGCCACGACAGGGCGCGGGAGTAGCGGAAACGGTTTTTCTTCCGTTTGCCGGCAATCCACGAAATGCCGTCTTGCAACACGCCTAACGGACATATCACCGAGCAATACACCCGCCCGAGCAGCAGCGTCAGTACGAGAAGCACCGCTACGACAGCAACGTTCAGAGAGAGCAGCGCCGGCAGGAATTGGATTTTCGCCAGCCAGCCGAACCATGCGTGCAACGTTCCCGTGAAGTCGAGAAACAGCAGCGTGATAAGCCCGAAACAGAGTACGGCAGCGGCGATTCGTATTTTTCGCAACATATTTTTGTATCTTATTCTCTTGCAAAAGTATCGCTTTCCGCAAGAGCGATTGTAATATAAATTACGGTTGTTTATACCAATATTACGGAATTTTCATGATGCCCGATTATTGCAGATATTCCGTGATTTTCCCGCTGATTTGCAACAGCGAGATTTCGCAAAGTTTCGTGTCGTATTCGGCGGAGAGTATGCGCTCTTCGGCGTCCAACAGGCTTTTTTGCGCCTCCCGCAGTTCGATGCCCGAGAGGTTGCCGAGAATGTAGCGTTCGCGGGCGATTGTGTAATTCTGTTTGGCAGCGGTAAGATTTTCCCGTTCGAGATTCAGAATTTCGATATTGTTCCGGTACGACTGCCACAGGTTGTTGATGTCGGCACTGAGCGATTGCGTCAGTTCCATTTGTGCCAATTGGGCATTTTCAATGGCGATGCGGGCATTCCGGCGTTCGCTCCGGCGGCTGCCGTCGAAGAGGTTAAAGCCCACCGTCGCGCCGAAATTCAATCCCAAATTGTTGCGCCGGCTGTACGTCGGGTTGGAAGTGGTGTTGTAGGTATTCAGCGTGTAGCCGTATCCCGCATTCAGCCGTATGTAGGGATAGTTGCGCGACAAAATTTTCTTTTTGTCCAATTCCGCCAGCGTTTTGTCCTGTTCCGATTTTAGCAGAGAAGCATTGCTTTGGAGGGTCGATGCCCACAATTCGTCGAATACCAGCAGTGTATTGACGTCGATGACCGAATCCGAAACCGAAATGGGGCTGTTCATATCGTCGAGCGACATCAGTTCGTTAAGGCGTATGCGCGACGAGTGCAGCGTTTCTATCTGCTTCATGTATTGTGTGCTGTCGGCATTGAAATCGACCCGCGCCTGCAACAGGTCGAGCCGCGAGAAGTTGCCGATTTGGTAGCGTTCCTCCACGATGCGCAGACGCTCTTTCGAGAGCGATACGGCATACCGGAAGTTTTCCAGCCGCAGCTTTTGCTGTATGAAGTTGTAATATTCGGAAGTCAGTTCGGCGATGAAATCTTCGATGACGATGCGGGTCTGCGTTTCGCCCTGCTTCTCCAACTCTTTCAGGCGTTGATAATCGGCGATGATGTTGAAACCGTCGAAAATCGTCCAGTTCATGTTGATGCCGACATTCACGTTTTGGTCGAAGATGCCGTTTGTCATGCCGTTTGCCGGCACATTGCTGTTCCCGTCGCGTCCGATGGTGTTGCGGTGGTCGAGCGAGCCGCCGTAACCTGCGCTCAGGTCGAGCGTAGGCCACATCTCCGCATTGCTGCGGGTCGCGTTGTTTTTGCTCATCTCTTCTTCGTTGCGCACGATGCGCAGGGAGTAGTTGTTTTCAAGTCCCGTTTCGAGACAGGAGCGCAGGGTGTAGGTCTGCCCTTGTACGGCAAGCGGCAGACAGCAAAACAGGAATGATGCTATTTTTTTCATGCTTTTCGGGAATGAATGCGGTCGGTGGAAATATAAGTGTAGATAGCCGGCACGATGAACATGGTGAACACGGTGGAGATGAGCATGCCGCCCACGACTGCCACACCCATGGCGATGCGTCCGTTTGCTCCTTCGCCCGAAGCGAATGCCAGCGGCAGCAAGCCCAGAATCGTCGAAACGCTGGTCATCAGAATGGGGCGGAGCCGCTGCACGGCGGCTTCGCGTATGGCGGTGAGTTTATCCATGCCCGCCTCCTGTTTCTGGTTGGCGAATTCGACGATGAGGATTCCGTTCTTGGCGACCAGCCCGATAAGCATGATGATGCCTATCTGGCTAAAAATGTTCATCGTCTGTCCGCTGCATTGCATGAATATCAACGCGCCGCATACTGCCAGCGGCACGGTGAGCATGATGATGAACGGGTCTTTGAAACTCTCGAACTGCGCTGCCAGAATCAAGTAGATAAGCACGAGGGCAAGAATGAAGGCGAACATCAGGCTCGACGAACTTTCGCGATACTCTTTCGAATCGCCCGACAACGCCGTGCGGAACGTATCGTCCAGCGTTTCGGCAGCGATTTTATCCATTTCGTCCAGCCCTTGTCCGATAGTCTTCCCTTCGGCAAGACCGGCCGAAACGGTCGCCGACACGAAGCGGTTGTAGCGGTAAAGCTGCGGCGGCGCAATGCTCTCGATTAGTTCCACGAGGTTGTCCATCTGTATCATTTCGCCGTTGCTGTTGCGGATATAAATCGAACGCAGGTCGATAGGCTTGTTGCGTTGCTGCCGGTTTATTTCGCCCACGATTTCGTACTGTTTGCCATTCATGTAGAAATAACCCATGCGCTGTCCGCTCAATCCGTATTGCAGCGTTTGGGCGATGCTTTGCGTCGTAACGCCCATGACATTGGCTTTTTCCCGATTGATAGCGATGCGCGTTTCGGGTTTGCTGAATTTCAGATTGACGTCCGCCATTTGGAATACGGGATTTTCATAGACTTTCGCCATGAACACGGGGAGTATCTTTTCCAACTTTTCGATGTTGGTGGCTTGTATCACATATTGTATGGGCATGCCGCCGCGTCGTGCGCCGAATGTCGTCTGCTGCTGTACGAAAGCGCGCGCTTTCGTTTCTTTTTGCACGGCGCGCGACAACTTCTCCGCCACCTTCATTTGCGAATAGTCGCGGTCTTTGATGTCTTTGAGCATGATTTGTATGTTGCCGCTTCCGCTCGATACGCGGGCGGTTATCGCCTCGGCGTCGGGCATGATGGAGTCGGCAAGCAGATTTATTTTCTCGGTATAGTCGCGCATGTATTCATACGTCACCCCTTCGGCCCCGCGCGTGTTTATGGAGATGCTCGAACGGTCTTCCAGCGGCGCCATTTCGGCCGGAATATTCGTCCAGAGGAATACGATGGCCACTACCGTAATCAATATGAACGGTATCGCTATGTAGCGTGCGTGCAGGAATGCCTCCAATCCTTTTTTGTAATAACGGTTCATGCCGTCGAAGAAAGGCTCCGTCTTGCGGTAGAACCAGTTTTTCTTTTCCCGTTTCACCAACAGTTTGGTCGCCAGCATGGGCGTAAACGTGAGGGCGGCGAACGAGGATATGATGACGGCGCCCGACACGACGATACTGAACTCGCGGAACAGCCGCCCCGTCATGCCCTCCATGAACACGATAGGGAAGAATACGGCGACGAGCGTGATAGTCGTCGATATGACGGCGAAAAATATCTCTTTGGAGCCTTCGATGCCAGCCTCTTTGGGATTCATGCCGCGCTCGATGCGTATGTAGATGTTTTCCGTCATCACGATAGCGTCGTCCACCACCAAACCCACCGCCAGCACCACCGCCAGCATCGAGAGTACGTTGATAGAGAATCCGGCTAAATACATGACGAAGAACGAACCGATAAGCGACACCGGTATCACGATGCAGGGAATCAGGGTTACCCGCCAGTCGCGCAGGAAGAGGAAGATGATGATGATAACGAGAATGAAGGCTTCATACACCGTATTTTCCACCTCCGCTATCGATGCCCGAATAAATTTCGTGTTATCGAAACCGTAGCTGTATTTCACATCGTCGGGCAGGTCTTTTTTCATCATTTCCATGCGCTCGTACACGGCGTCGGCTATTTCTATGTGGTTGGCTCCCGGCTGCGGTATCACCACGACGCCTATCATGGGCACGCCGTTCATTTTCATGTAGCTTTTCAGGTCGCGGGCTTCGAGTTCGGCGTGTCCTATATCGCTGAATCGCACGATGCGGTTGTTGTCCGATTTGATAATCAGGTTGTTGAATTCTTCCGTCGTGTGCATCAGACCCAACGTGCGAATGGAGAGTTCCGTCGTGTTGCCCTCGATGCTGCCCGACGGCAGTTCCACATTCTCTTTGTCGATAGCGTTTTTCACGTCCATCGGCGTGATGCCGTACCCCGACATTTTCACGGGGTCGAGCCACAGGCGCATGGCATATTTTTTCTCGCCCCAAATGGAAACGCCGCTCACGTCGGAAATCGTTTGCAGCTGCTCTTTCACCGTGAGGTCGGCTATTTCGCTCAATTCCAGCAGCGAACGTTTGTCGCTCTGTATGGCGACCATGAGTATGGGCATGGCATCGGCATCGGCTTTCGACACCGTAGGCGGGTCGCAGTCGCGCGGCAGGAAGCGTTGTGCCCGCGACACTTTGTCGCGCACGTCGTTGGCTGCCGTTTCGAGATCGACCGACAATTCAAACTCCACCGTGATGCGGCTTTCCCCCTGACTGCTGACACTCGACAGCGAGCGGATTCCCGGAATACCGTTGATGTTTTGTTCGAGCGGCTCGGTAATCTGGTTTTCGATGACGTCGGCATTGGCGCCCGGATAGGAGCAGGTTACAGAGATAATGGGGTTATCGACCGACGGATATTCCCGCACGCCGAGACTCGTGTAGCCGATAAAACCGAACAGCAGAATGATTAAGGTGAGTACCGTCGCGAGTACGGGACGTTTGATGCTTAACTCCGAAATATTCATATCCGTCCCGCTTTTAGTCCTCGAAATATTGTATGGCAACGGGCAGACCCGTGCGCAGTTGCAGCGTGCCCGAAGTGATAATCGTATCGCCCGCATTCAAACCTTTCACCACCTGTACTTTCGATTCGGTGCGCAGCCCCTTGCTGATAGTTACCGGCTCGGCTTTTCCCGACTTGTACAGGAATACTTTGTCGATGCCCATTTCTGCCACGATGGCTTCCGACGGTACGGCAATAGCTTTCTTTATTTCCCGTGTTTTCAGGTGTATGTTGGCAAACCTGCCGGGCAGCAGTTCGCCGTAGGTGTTCGGGTAAATGGCGCGCATGGAGAAAGTGTGCGTTTCGAGATCGACCCGCGACTCGGTGGCATACACTTTGGCTTTGAACGGTTGCAGGTGTCCGTCTATCATAAATTCGAGATTCGTTCCGTATTTGATTTCTTTGGCGTACCGTTCGGGTACGGAAAATTCTATTTTCAACGGAGCTATTTTGGTCAGGGTGGCGACGGGGGTCGAAGGGGTGGCGTATGCGCCTTCGCTCACCTGCCGCAGTCCGATTACGCCGTCGAAAGGTGCACGCAGCTCGGTCAGTGCGATGTTGGCTTTCACGGCGTCGATTTCGGCTTGCAGGGTGGCAAGGTCGGTCTGTACCTGTTCGTAAGCCTCTTTGCTGACCGCCTCTTTTTCGAGCAGGGCGTTCTGTCTGTACACACGGTCTTCGGCGAGCTGCAACTGCACTTCCAGTTTGCGCAATTGGGCTTGCAGGGTGGCGTCGTTTACTTTGGCGAGTACGTCGCCTTTGCTCACCGGTGTGCCTTCTTCAAAATTGATTTCCGTTATTTTTCCGGAAGTTTCGAACGAGAGATTCACTTCTTCGTCAGGCAGCAGATACCCGCTCGTAACGATTTCTTCGGTAAGCGGTTCTTCTTTGAGAATCTGTGCGGTAACGCTCAATACCCGTTTCGAACTGCTCGGTTGCGGAGCCGGTTGCTCTTGTGCCGTTTCATCTTCACCGGTAAAAAAGAGATTGTAAATTTTGACGGCGCCGAAAATGATACCCGCAGCTACGACCACGAAAATACAGCGTTTCAAGGCAATTTTTTTCATGTTTGTTTATATTCAGGCGTCCGGAAGATATGGCTTATTTTCCCGATTTCGCCGATACTTTCCGAATCATGTTTTTATTTCTTTTTCAAAGGTAAAAATATTTCTGCTTTTTTAGGAAAAATATTTCTTTGTTTTAGGATATATAGATTCTTTTTAAGGATATTAAAGAACAACGCGACAGAATTTTGCAAAATGTTAAACGACAGAGTTGGAGCCGTTTCGTTTTTTCGTATTTCCGAAAGACGGTTGTATCGTAGGCGATAAATCCGTATATTTGCAAAAGTGTTTTTCCCGAATGCCATCTTTTGAAATGAAAAAATATTTGCTTGCATTCTTCCTTTGTTGCACTTCGGCAGCGGCATTTGCTTACGGTTTCGAGGTGGGAAATCTCCGTTATACGGTGATTTCGCGCGCACCGCTTGCCGTAGAGCTGACGACGGTTGCGGGCGATGTTCCGCAGGGCGAACTCGTACTGCCGGAGCGGGTGCAGCACGAGGGTAAGACCTATAAAGTGCAGGCTGTCGCTTCGCGCGCTTTCGCTCAAAATCTTTCGTTGGTGTCGCTCACCGTTCCGGCGACGATAACGGAAATCGGCGACTCGGCGTTTTACGGTTGTTCGGGATTGAAATATTTGGTCGTCGGCGACGGCGATACCCCCTTGTCGTTGGGTTACAACCGATATACGGGCGTGTCTGAGGGCGAGGCGCTGTTTCACGACTGTCCGCTCAAAACGCTCTATCTCGGACGGGAATTGCGCTACAAGGAGGGATTTTTTTACGGCTATTCGCCCTTTTACAAGAAAGCCCGTCTTTCGCTGGTGATAGTCGGCGACAAGGTGAAAAAAGTCGAGAGCCGTGCTTTTTACGGCTGTGAGGATTTGACGACGGTAACTATCGGCGGCGGGGTGGAAACGATTGAAAATTATGCTTTTTCCGGTTGTTCTGCACTAAAAGAGCTTATTATAAAGGAGGGGAAAAAGCCCCTGTTTGTCGGTCGAAACAAGTTAATGCAAAATATTTTTTACGACTCTCCGCTCGAAACGCTTTATCTCGGACGCGACCTGACGTATGAAGAGAATATCGCGCACGCTTATAATCCGTTTTATAAAAAAGAAACGTTGCGCAATGTAACGATAGGCGATGCCGCGACCGAACTTCCCCCGCGCGCTTTTTACGGCTGTCGTTCGCTGGTTTCGTTGAAAGTGGGCGGTAATGTGCGGAAAATCGGAAACGGGGCTTTTGCCGCTTGCGCCGCGTTGCGGGAATTGTATCTTGCCGACGGCGACAGTGTGCTGTATCTCGGCGCGAATGCCCGTGCGGCAAAAACGATGGGCGAAGGGCTTTTTGCCGATTGTCCGCTCGAAACGCTCTACGTGGGGCGTTCGCTCGATTATTCGACGAGTTATTTCGACGGCTATTCTCCTTTTTACGGACAGTCGAAACTGCATGACGTGGTAATCGGCGAGCGGGTTGCGTTTATCGGCGACCGGCTGTTTGCCAAGTGCGAAAATCTCGTGTCGGTAACGGTCGGCGGCAATGTGGAGATTGTCGGAAATTATGTTTTTAAGGAGTGCAGCCAGCTGTCCCGTGTTGTCCTGCATGACGGCGTGAAGCCCCTTTACATGGGGTATAACCGCGTGCAGAAAAGCGGAATAGGCGAATCGCTCTTTTCCGATTGCCGTCTGAAAACGCTCTATCTCGGTCGCGATTTGGATTTCAATGCAAGTCGCTTTTACGGTTATTCCCCATTTTATAAACAAGCGTCGCTGTCGTCGCTGACCATAGGCGGCAGGGTGTCGCGTCTGGCGCAAAATCTCTTTTCCCACTGTTCGGGGCTTACTTCGATAACGATTCCGGCGAGTGTCGCCTTCATCGGCGATGCGGCATTTTCGGAGTGTACTTCGGTGGTGAAATTGACGTTTGAAGACGGCACGCAGCCTTTGGCCGTCGGCTCGTCGTATTACCGGACGACAGACGAAACGCTCTTCCAAAACGTGCCGGTACGGACGCTTTATCTCGGGCGCGACTTGCAATATCCTGCCGGTGCCGACGCTCCTTTTGCGGGAAATGTTTTCTTGCAATCGGTCGAAGCGGGCGCGACGGTAACGGCGCTTCCCGACGGGCTTTTCAAAAATTGCACGTCGCTCGAATCGCTGACGGTGGGCGGCCGTGTGGAGCGGATAGGCGACCGTTGCGTGCAGGGCTGTACACGGCTGCGTACGCTGGTGTTCCGCGACGGCGATGCGCCGCTGACGTTGGGCTGCAACGACTGCTTTCCGTCGGGCGGACATTCGCTCTTTTTCGATGCTCCGATACAGTCGCTTTATCTCGGCAGGGAGTTGCTCTATCCCGATGCCTTCCGGTGCGGCTATTCGCCTTTTTACCGAAAAGAAACCCTTGCCGAAGTTACCATAGGCAAGACGGTTACGGCTGTCGGCAGCCGCCTTTTTTACGGCTGCTCCCGTCTTGACTCGCTTACGGTCGAGGGGCGGCTCGATACGGTCGGGACGTATGCTTTTTACGGCTGTCCCGCTCAACCGTAATTTTGCTTTTTCCGAGAACTTTTTTTCGCCCCGCGTTGTTTGGGTAGTAAAATTTCTAAATCGAAAAAGATGAAACGTATTTTTGTTTTTACCCTCTGCCTCTTGGGGTGGGCTGCCGTGTCGGCTCAGAATTACAATAAGAAAGAGGTGAAGAGTTTGCAGACCTTTTTGCAACAGACCTCTACCGGCAAAGGGGCGAACTGGGAACAGCTCAAAAAAACGAACCTCAACGACCCCGCGACGTGGGAGGGGGTAACATGGGAAAACGGTCATGTAAAGACCATCGACTGGCGCGGCCGCAATTTGGCGGGCGAACTTGTACTCGACAATTTCGCGGCGCTGCAGCACCTCGACGTTTCCCGCAACCGCCTTACGTCGCTTTCGGCAAAAAATTGCACCGCTCTTGTTTCTGTACAGACGGGGCGGAACGAACTTGCCTCGCTCGACCTCGACGGCTGCACGGCTTTGCGTTCGCTCGACTGTTCCCGAAATCGCCTTACCGCTATCGACCTGAGTGCCATACGCGGACTTGTCGCCCTCGATTGTTCCGGCAACCTCTTTGTCGAATTGGCTGTTTCGCGAGCCGATTCCCTGCGCTCGCTCAACATACAGAACTGCAATTTGGAAGCGTTGCAAATCGACAGTTGCGCCAATCTGCGCAACCTCTATTGCGGCTACAACCGCATTTCGTCATTGATGCTCATCGACCTGCCGGCACTCGAAACGCTCAATATGGACAACAACCGCGTCGATCAGTTTTATGCGAGCGGACAGGACAACCTCTACCAGTTTTCGTGCAGCGGCAACAACATGACTTCTTTGACGATGACCGATTGCCCTGCTCTGTCCGATGTCGATTGCTCGAACAACAACCTTTCCAAAGTCGATTTCTCCGGCTCGGAAAATCTTTCGACCGTGAATTGTTCCAACAACAGTTTGACGCGCATCGATTTGAGCAACCGCCAGATGTTGTATCGCGTCGATGCGAGTCAGAATCAGTTGAATTACATCGACGTATCGTTTTGTCCCAATCTCTCTTATCTGAATTTTCGGTACAACCCGTTGGTTAATCTCTATGCGATGGGCGATTACAGCCTCAACATGATTGCCGGCGTGTGGACATATTGAATTGGGTAGCGGAGGAAACAGGGGGAAGGAGTTAGTTTGTTCCGCTATTCAAAAAGAGCGGTCGCCGATATTTCGGCGACCGCTCACTTTTTATGGAGTTTGGATAATTATCCGCGAATGGCTTTGATGCCGGGCAGTTCGCGTCCCTCGATACATTCGAGCAGGGCGCCGCCGCCGGTCGATACATAGCTTACTTTGTCGGCGAAGCCGAATTTGTTGATGCAGGCTACCGAGTCGCCGCCGCCGATGAGCGAGAAGGCTCCGGCTGCCGTAGCTTCCACGATGGCTTGGGCAATGGCGCGGCTGCCGGCTTCGAAGTTCGGGAACTCGAATACACCCGCAGGACCGTTCCACAAAATCGTTTTCGACGATTTGATGACGTTTGCCAATACTTTTGCCGACTCGGGACCGAGGTCGAGCCCCATCCAGCCGTCGGGTATCTCGTTGTTTTTGCAGGTGCTAGTTTTGGCATCGTTCGAAAAGCTGTCGGCAATCACGCAGTCGGTGGGCAGTACGAGGTTTACGTTCAACTCTTTGGCTTTGTTCATGATGTTGATAGCCGTTTCGAGCATATCGTCTTCGCAGAGCGAAGTACCCACTTTTCCGCCCATGGCTTTGGCAAAGGTGTATGCCATGCCGCCGCAGATGATGAGGTTATCGACTTTGCTCAACAGATTTTCGATGATGGTGATTTTCGACGATACTTTCGAGCCGCCGATGATAGCCGTAACGGGGCGCACGGGATTTTTCATCACTTTCTCGACCGCTTCCACCTCTTTCTGCATCAGGTAGCCGAACATTTTGTTTTCGGGAGCGAAGCAGTCGGCGATGAGCGCCGTCGAAGCGTGTGCACGGTGAGCCGTTCCGAATGCGTCGTTTACATAAGCGTCTGCCAGTTCGGCAAGATGTTTGGTAAACTCTTTCTGGCTGGCTTTCACGGCTTTCTTGGCAGCGGCTTTTTCTTCGTCGCCGGCATCTTCGGCAAGGCCTCTCGGTTTGCCTTCCTCTTCGGCATAGAAGCGGAGGTTTTCGAGTACGAGTACTTCGCCCGCTTTCAATTCGGCAGCCGCTTTTTTCACGGCATCGCCTTGACAGTCATCGACGAATTTCACCGGTTGTCCCAGCAGTTCCGACAGATGTTTTACGATGTGTTTCAAAGAAAACTTATCTTCCCGACCTTTCGGGCGTCCGAGATGCGAGCCGATGATGATGCTGCCGCCGTCTGCCAATATTTTTTTCAGTGTGGGCAGCGCTGCACGCATACGTGTATCATCGGTGATATTCATGTTTTCGTCCAGAGGTACGTTGAAATCGACGCGGACGAATGCCTTTTTACCGGCGAAATTGAATTTGTCGAGTGTTTGCATTTTCGTTGTTTTTATAAGATTCTTTTGAAATTTGCTGCAAAAGTAGAAAATAATTTTCTTTTGTGTGTGAAAAAGAAATTAAATCAATCCTTTTTTATGCAATAAAGTTTCCATTTCCCGACGGATTTTTTCCGATTCGCGGCGGGCGGCTTCGGCGAAAGCCTCCGTCTTGTCGGCGTAGATGATGCCGCGCGACGAGTTTACCAACAGTCCGCACTGGTCGTTCATGCCGTATTCCGCCACTTCTTGCAGGCTGCCGCCCTGTGCGCCCACGCCCGGCACGAGCAGGAAGTGGTGCGGTGCCACGCGGCGCACGTCGGTGAAGAGTTTGCCTTGTGTCGCGCCCACGACGAACATCAGCCGGTCGTCGGTCGCCCACGTTTGCGCCACCCGTATCACCTTCTCGAAAAGCCGTTCGCCGGAGGCATCGGCGGTGAATTGGAAATCCTGTGCGCCTTTGTTCGAGTTCAGTCCGAGCACGATGCCCCAGTGTCCTTCATATACGAGGAACGGTTTTACGCTGTCCTCGCCCATATAGGGCGCCACCGTTACGGCGTCGATGTCGAGATGCTCGAAAAAGCTGCGGGCATACATTTCCGACGTGTTGCCTATGTCGCCGCGCTTGGCGTCGGCAATGATGAACAGGTCGGGGTAATTGGCTTTGATATAGCGTATTGTCTTTTCAAAGGTTTCCCAGCCTTTCAGCCCGAGACTTTCGTAAAAAGCCAGATTCGGCTTGTATGCCACGCATAAATCGGCGGTGGCGTCGATGATGGCTTTGTTGAAAGCGAAAACGGGGTCTTCGTCTGCCAGCAGATGCGGCGGTATTTTTTTGATGTCGGAGTCGAGTCCCACGCAGAGGAACGATTTTTTCCGGCAGATATTTTCAAAAAGCTGTTGTTTGTTCATAAGGCTTGGTCTGATTAAGGTCGTATTATAATTCGCTTGCTTTCAGCCGTTCGGCATTTTCGGCGACAGTCAGACGGTCGATGCACTCCTGTATGTCGCCGTCCATGAATGCCGCAAGGTTGTAAATCGTGTAGTTGATGCGGTGGTCGGTGATGCGCCCCTGCGGGTAGTTGTAGGTGCGTATCTTGGCGGAGCGGTCGCCCGTCGAAACCATCGTCTTGCGTTTGCCGGCGATGTCGTCGAGGTATTTTTGGTGTTCTTTGTCGTAGATGAATGTGCGCAGGCGGGAGAGGGCGCGCTCTTTGTTTTTGGGCTGGTCGCGGGTTTCGGTACATTCGATGAGTATCTCCTCCGTTTCGCCCGTGTTGGGATTTTTCCAATTGTAGCGCAGTCGCACGCCCGATTCCACTTTGTTCACGTTCTGACCGCCGGCACCGCCGCTGCGGAAGGTGTCCCATTTTATTTCGCCTTCGTTGATGACCACGTCGAACTCTTCGGCTTCGGGCAGTACCACCACCGATGCCGCCGACGTGTGCACACGTCCCTGCGTCTCCGTCGCGGGCACCCGCTGCACGCGGTGCACGCCCGATTCGTATTTCAACGTCCCGTACACTTTGTTGCCCGATACCGAGCAGATGACCTCTTTGAATCCGCCTGCGGCGCCTTCGCTGGCGCTTGAAATTTCGAGCTTCCACCCTTTCATTTCGCAGTATTTGGCATACATGCGGAACAGGTCGCCGGCAAACAGCGCCGCCTCGTCGCCGCCCGTGCCGCCGCGTATTTCGAGTATGGCGTTGCGGTCGTCCTGCGGGTCGGCAGGTATGAGCAGCAGTTTTATTTCTTCTTCGACGGCGGGTATGCGAGCCTGACAAGCGTCCAGCTCCTCCCGCGCCATTTCCCGCATTTCGGCATCGCTTTCCGTTTCGAGTATCTCTTTGGCGCCGTCGATGTCGGCGAGCAGCTGCACGTACCGTTTGCGGGCGTTGTCTATTTTTTCGAGGTCGCTGTACTCTTTGGTGAGTTTGGCAAACCGTTTGCGGTCGCCGATGACCGACGGGTCGGTAATCAGCGTACTCACTTCACGGAAGCGCAGCGACAGCCCTTCCAATTTCTCTACCAGTTTGTTGTCGCTCATAAAGTCGGATTTTCTGCCTGCAAAGGTACAAAAACATCGTTTATCCGGCAAGAGTCCGTTTCAAAATGCGGAGACCTTTGGTGCGCTTAGGGAGCGACCAGCTCGAATCGGGCGGACATGGTAGCGCTCAATTCGATAAGCCGGAATGCCTCCAATGCGCTTTCTTCGGCAATTCCGTCGGCGAGAGCAGAGGCGTACAGCATTTTGTTGGCGGCGACGACATAGCTCCGGCCCGTGTCGCTGCCCGGTTCCACAATCCATATCACATCACCCAATTTCATACCTGCGGCTTCGGCAAAGAGCGCGGCTTTCGCTTTTGCCGCTTTCAGCGCTTCGACTTTGCACTCCTCGCGGTAGCGCGGCAGATCTTTGTTTTTCAGTTCGCCGATACGCATCGAGTTGATGCCTTTCGTATCGAGGTTTTTGATAATGACGTTTATCGGCTCGAAACTTTGCAGCGTGATGTCCAACCGTTTGGAGATAAGAAAATCTTTTCCGCGTTCACGCCAGTAGTCGCCCACTTCTTGGGTGCGCACCGATTCGGCAGGCACGCCGGCTTTCTGCAAGGCTGCGCGCACGCCTGCTTCTATCTGCGACAAGGGAACTTTCGTCTTGTAATTTTCGGGTTTGGATTTCCCGTCGAATTCTTCCTTGAAATACTCCTTTATCTCGATGAGGAAATGTATTTCGTCGGGTATGACCTCCATTTCGGCAGAGCCTGTTACGTCGATGTATCGGGTGATTTCGTTTTGTGCCTGCATGGGCATGAAGCTCCATGCGATGCCAGATAAGAGCAAAAGAATTTTTTTCATGTTCGTTTTATTTGGAATGTCGTTTTTCGTTGTAAGGATTGAACGCATTTTTCCACATACGGTATTGTTCGAGCAGGGCGTTTCCGGCGTCGGTGTACCAGCTGTACCCCGTGCGGCGGCCGTGTCCGATTTCCGAGACGTCGTATTTTCGTATGCCGTCGCGGTCGGAGAACATCGGGCGGTTCGTTTCCAATTCGTAGAAGCGCGCCCACAGCGGACGGGCATGCGGCGCTTTCACCATGCGGTAGTCGCGCCGTCCTTCGCTGTCGGTATAATACTCGAAGCGCAAGCCCTCTATCTTTGAATCCTTAAACCATGCTATGGCGTTATCTACTGCGGCGACGACTTCGGGCGACGGATTGGGCACCGACATCAGCAGCCGCACGATGCCCACCGATTCGCTTCCGCTCAGCGACGGCAGTTCGTAGGAGCGGGCTTTCACCGGTTCCAGCGTCTCGTAGTGGTGTTGGGCGCACCACACGGTGGGGCGGCCGTTCTGCACCACTTGGGTGCGCAAAATACATTCGATGCCTTTGTCGAATGCCTTGCGGGCTTCGTCGCGCAGCGACTGAGGCACGTACCAGTAAAGCGGGTCGCACTGGTAAATGTTCTGCAAAAGCCGCATGACATTCACCATGGCATCGTCGTTGTAGGTAATGTGGTGGGAGTAACCCTCTTTTGCCTGCGGGTAGAATTGCGGCCAGCCGCCGTTTTCGTATTGGGCGTCGAGCAGGTAGCGAATGCCTTTCAGGGCGGCCTTTTTGTATTTCTTGTCGCGGGTTGCGTTATAGACTTTCGAGAGATAGATGATTTCGGTCGTCGTGCTGCCGTTGTCGATGGTGCTGCTGTTTACCTTGTTTTTCTTTTCGGCAAGAATTTGTTTCTTTTTATCCGCCGTGATTTCTGCGGCGTAATAGACATTTTTCTCCCACGCCCCCGTGTTGAGTTGGTAAAGTACGAGATTGTCGGCGATGCGCACGGCTTCGTCGCGACATTCAGTGAAGAATGCATCGGGAATGCGCGAGGCGGTACGCACCCAACTCATGTGGTTTTGACGGTAGTCGCTGCGGAGGGGCTGCGCCGTCGAAGTGCCGATTGTTAAAATGCCTACTAAGGCGATGAACATTGATTTTTTCATGGCAATCCGTTTTTTAGAAAATAAAGATAAATTTCCTTTTAGACGGAATATCTCTCCCGAAGTTACATACGACAACGTTAAAAAAAGAAAATGATGTTTTTTTTTAGCTGTGCCATAACGGCGAGTGTTGCAACACGCTCTGCCGCATTCCGGTGAATGCGGCAGGCAGAATGGCGATTCGGTGTGAGACGCTTATGCCGGCAGCTTTTCGGCTTTGAAACCGGCGGCGTTTACCAACCCGACGATTTCGTCATCGCTGAGGTTGCAGTCGATAGTCAGTGTGCGTTCGGGCACGGAGAGGTCGATGTTCCACTTGTCGCGGCTCACGGCGGTGGAGAGGCTCGCTTCTATCTTGGCGACGCAGCCGCCGCATTTGGCGTTGGTTTTGAATTTGCGTGTGTTCATAATCGTATGTTTTTTAGAATTGTATTATTTTCGGGTGAGCCGCAGGCTGTTCAATACGACGGAAATGGAGCTGAACGCCATGGCTGCGCTCGCCCACATGGGGGTGAGCAGCATTCCTTTGTCGGAGAACAACTGCAGTATGCCGGCGGCGATGGGTATGCAGATGATGTTGTAAATGAATGCCCAGAACAGATTTTCGTGTACGATGCGCATGGTGCGGCGCGAGAGCCGTATCGTGCGGGCGAGGAGCGACAAGTCCGATGTCATGAGCGTAATCATCGCCACCTCCATGGCAATGTCGGAGCCGTGCCCCATGGCGACACTCACGTCGGCGCGCGCCAACGCCTGCGAGTCGTTGATGCCGTCGCCCACCATTGCCACCGTGCGCCCTTGTTCTTGCAGGGAGCGTACGAAATCTTCTTTGTCCTGCGGCAGGGCTTCGGCGCGCAGGCGGGTGATGCCGGCGTGTGCAGCGGTAGCTTGTGCCGTAAGGGTGTCGTCGCCCGTGAGCATACACACTTCGATGCCCTGTTTCTGCAACTCCCGTATGGCTGCGGTGGAATTTTCTTTTATCGGGTCGGCAATGGATATGACGGCAAAGAGCGTGTGCGTGTCGCCGTAATAGACGACGCTGCGACCTTCGCTGCGCCAGCGGGTTATCTCTTTTTCCGTATCTTCGGGCAACTCCGATATGCCGGCAAAAGAGCGATTCCCGATACGATAGCGTTCATCTTTATATGCCACTTCGATGCCTTTTCCGGTTACGTTGGTGAACGTGTCGAGCGGTGTTTCTGGAATGTTCCGCCCGGCAAAATGGCGGACGACCGCCTGCGCCAACGGGTGCGCCGATTTTGCTTCGGCAGAGACGAGCAGGCTCACGAGCCTTTCCGATTCGGGGCAGAGCCAAATCATATCCGTTACGGCGGGGCTGCCTTGCGTTATCGTACCCGTTTTGTCGAGCACCACGCAATCGACTTTTCCCATTTTCTCCAACGCTACGGCATCTTTTATCAGGATATGTTCCCGTGCGGCGCGACCTATCCCTGCCGTCAGGGCGATAGGGGTGGCGAGACCCAACGCGCAGGGACACGCCACGACCAACACCGATAGCGCTGTCAGTGCGGCGTATGCCAGACCGCCGACGCCGTTTCCGTGTGCCGGCGAAGGGTCGTACAGCAGATACCAGCACAGGAACGTCAGTACGGCGATGCCTATCACCGTCGGCACGAAGTAGGCGCTTACACGATCGACGACGTGCTGTACGGGAGCCTTGCTGCCCTGTGCCTCCTGCACGCGGCGTATGATTTGCGCCAGCAGCGTGCCCGAGCCTACGGCTTGCGCTTCGAGGGTGAGGGCGCCGTTTTGGTTGATGGTGCCTGCCAGCACCTTGTCGCCCGTCGTTTTTACCGCCGGTATCGGTTCGCCGTTTATCATGCTTTCATCGACATACGACGTACCGTCGGCGACGATGCCGTCTACGGGCACTTTTTCACCCGGACGCACGTAGAGTTTGTCACCCGCTTTCAGCGTGGCTATATCCACTTCCTGCACTCCGTTTTCGCCTATCTTCATGGCCGTCTGCGGTTGCAGCCCTATCAGGCTTTTCAATGCCGAAGAGGCGCGGCGACGGGTGCGTTCTTCCAAAAATTTTCCCGTAAGCACGAAGGCGACAATCATGCCTGCCGCTTCGTAATACACGTGCGCTTCGATGCCGTACTGTTCCCAATATTGCGGAAAAAGAGTGGTGAAAAGACTCAACAGAAACGACATGGCAGTGCTCATTGCCACCAGCGTGTCCATCGTGGCGGCTTTGCCCTGTCGCAAAGTTTTATAGGCGCGGACGTAGAACGGCGCGCCCGAATAGAGCAGAATGGGCAGTGTCAGTGCGAGCAATACCCACTTGATACCGGGCAGTGAAATAAAGAACATCGAAAGCACGATGAGCGGCAGAGCGCATGCCCATGCCACGGCGATGCGCCGGCGCAGCTTTCGGTAGCGGCGCTTGTCGGCAGCTTCGCGCTGGGCTTCGATGTGGCTGTCGGAAATCACGAGGTCGTAGCCCGCAGCCTGTACGGCAGCCCGTATGTTTTCGAGGGTTATCGTATAGGGGTCGTATTCGACGACAAGCGATTCGGCGGCAAAATTCACGGCGGCGCTCTTTACCCCTTGCAGATTTTGGACGACCGATTCCACCGTTCCCGCACATACCGTGCAGCTCATCTCCAATACCGGCAATACACATTTTATCATGGTTCCGTTTTTTTTGCGACAGCAAAGATAAAACAAACAAAAATGATAAAAAAGTTTGCGGGAAATAAAAAAATGCCCCCTTTTCACAAAGGGGGTCATTTTTCTTACAGGGGATATATCCTGCAAAAGATGCTCTAATAGAATGAAAAAAATTTTCCCTGTCAGACAGGGTCTGAATATTCAATAGACTGAGTACAAAGATAGGAATTTTTGGAAAGATGGAAAATCATTTTGCTAAAAAATATAGTGTATTAACATCTTTTAATATACTTATGCGTTCAAAAGAATATTTATTCGATTTTTTCGATAAAGAGGTCGGGGAGGGTTTGCATATATTGGTAAATCGCTGCTTCTTCCTTCGGTGAATTGCATCGCAAAATGAGGTTTACCGAATATCGGGTAGTGTTTCCAATAGTTTGTTTTTCGGCTTCGTAAGAGGTGATGCGGCTTTCCTGCTGCCGTACCGTTTCGATGATTTTTTGCAAATTCTCTTTTTCTCCGGTCGAGAATTTGATGCTGCAGCTGTGTATGCCGGTTTTTTTGAAAAGAATGGTGAGCAATTCCAGACCCAGCAAGGTGAATGCGGTTGCCGCCAGTCCTACCCAGTAAAGTCCGCCGCCCACCGCCAAACCTATGCCGGCGGTCGCCCACAAGCCGGCGGCGGTAGTCAATCCGCGCACGAATTGCCGATGTATGATGATGGTGCCCGCTCCGATGAAACCGATGCCGCTGACTACCTGCGCCGCGACTCGGCTCGGGTCGAAGCGCGATTCCACGCCGGCGGTTACCGCCTCGAATCCGTATTGCGACACAATCATGAACAGCGCACTGCCCAGCGATACCAGAAAGTGTGTGCGAAATCCCGCCTCTTTCGCGCGATAGGCACGGTCGAGTCCTATGATGGCTCCCAAAACGCCCGCTATCAGCAGACGGAGTACCAATTCCCAAGTCATTTCGTTGTACATACTGTAAATTACGATTCGCATTTTATTTCCGTAAAAATACAAATTTTTTAGGAAGGATAACGTTCGATAGAGAAAAAATCGCTTTTTGCAGGAAAAAGTTTGCATTTTCATAAAAAACGCCTACCTTTGTCCGCAGAAATATAAAGATTATGTATTGCACGCTGCGACACCATCACCATCATGAGGTTTGACTCGTAAGAGGCGAAGTTGTCGTGTCGTGTATAATAAAAATAGGAAAACGCTTGCCTCTTTGTCGGAGGCAGGCGTTTTGTTTTTGAAATGCAATAAAAACGAATAAAATGTTACGAATAGCAATTCAGTCGAAAGGACGTCTCAATGAAGACTCGATGCTGCTGCTCTCGGAGGCGGGCATCAAGTTATCGACGGGGAAACGTACGCTGTTGGTGCAATCGCGCAATTTTCCGGTCGAAGTGCTTTTCCTGCGCGACGACGATATTCCCGATTCGGTGGCTTCGGGAGTTGCCGATGTGGGTATCGTGGGTCGAAATGAATTTTTGGAAAAAGGCTGCCGTGCCGACATCGTGAAAAATCTCGGATTCGGCAAATGCCGCCTCTCGCTGGCGATACCGAAAGAGGTCGATTATCCGGGTCTTTCGTGGTTCAACGGCAAGAAAATTGCCACTTCCTATCCCGTGATACTGCAACGGTTTCTCTCCGAAAACAACATATCCGCCGATATACATATCATCACCGGTTCGGTGGAGATAGCTCCGGGCATAGGCCTTGCCGACGCCATATTCGACATTGTCAGCTCGGGCGGCACGCTGGTGAGCAACAACCTCAAAGAGGTGGAGGTAGCCGTCGATTCGGAAGCCGTGTTGATAGCCACGCCCGAACTTTCCGCCGAAAAACGGGAGATTCTCGACGAACTATTGTTCCGTATTGGCTCGGTGCAGGCTGCCGAAGATAAAAAATATGTGCTGATGAACGCCCCGCGCGAAGCGGTCGAGAAAATACTCGCCGTGCTGCCCGGCATAAAAAGCCCTACGGTCATGCCGTTGGCGCAGGAAGGGTGGTGTTCCATACATACCGTGCTCGACGAAAAATGTTTCTGGGAAATCATCAACAAACTGAAAGCTGCCGGTGCCGAAGGCATTTTGGCTTTGAACATCGAAAAAATGGTTCTTTAATTCCCTCTTCTTATGGAAGTAATCAAATATCCCGACCGTAAAGAGTGGGGGCGCATTGTGGAGCGTCCGCGTCTCGACGTGCAGGAGCTTAACGATGCCGTATCTGCTGTGCTTGCCGATATACAAATGCGGGGCGATGCCGCCGCCAAAGCATATATCGCCCGTTTTCAGGGAGCGCAACTCGACGATATGGAGGTGTCGCCTGCTGAAATGGCGGCTGCCGAAAAGGCGGTTTCTCCCGAATTGAAAAAGGCGCTGGCAGCGGCGCGCGACAACATTGCGCGGTTCCATGCCTCGCAGGCATTGTCGATAAAAAAAATAGAAACATCGCCCGGCGTGTGGTGCTGGCAGAAAGCCGTACCTATCGAGCGGGTGGGTTTGTATGTACCGGGCGGCACGGCGCCGCTCTTTTCCACCGTGCTCATGCTGGCGGTGCCGGCGCAGGTGGCAGGCTGTCGCGAAATTATTTTGTGTACGCCGTGTGCAGCCGACGGCACGGTGCACCCCGCCGTTCTCTATGCCGCGCAGCTTGCCGGCGTGGGGCGCATATTCAAGTTGGGCGGAGCGCAGGCAATCGCTGCTATGGCTTACGGCACGGAAACGGTGCCGGCGGTTTATAAAATCTTCGGTCCGGGCAACCAGTATGTAACGGCGGCGAAGCAGCAGGTGAGCCGGCAGGGCGTGGCGATAGATATGCCCGCAGGCCCCTCCGAAGTGGCGGTCATCGCCGATGCTTCGTCCGATTTGGCTTTTGTCGCTTCCGACTTCCTTTCGCAGGCGGAGCACGGCGCCGACAGCCAGTCGGTGCTTTTCACGACCGACGAAACGATACTGGCTCCTTTGCAGGCGGAGATAGAGCGTCAGCTCGCCGCCCTGCCGCGTCGGGAGCTTACCGCAAAAGCGTTGGCACACAGCCGTCTCGTGCTTCTGCACGATACCGACGAATTGATGGAGTTGGTCAATCGCTATGCCCCCGAACACCTGATTATACAGTGCGCCGACTATCGCGCCGTTGCCGACCGCGTGGTCAATGCCGGCTCCGTGTTTCTCGGCGCCTATACGCCCGAGAGTGCCGGCGACTATGCTTCGGGCACCAATCACACCCTGCCCACGTGCGGCTATGCGCGGGCATACAGCGGCGTTAATCTCGACAGCTTCGTCCGCAAGATAACTTTTCAGGAAATTTCGCGCGACGGCTTGCAGGGGCTTGCTCCCGTCATCGAAACCATGGCGGCGGGCGAAGGACTCGACGCCCATAAGAATGCCGTTACGGTAAGACTTCAAAACCAAAAGTGAATCAGATGAAAGCGTTACAGAAGTTGGTACGTCCCAATATATGGAATCTTACGCCGTATTCTTCGGCGCGTGATGAATTCAAGGGAGAGGCGTCGGTGTTTCTCGATGCCAACGAGAACCCGTACAATGCGCCTTTCAACCGCTATCCCGACCCTTTGCAGCGGGAGTTGAAAAAGAAAATCGCCTGCATCAAGGGGGTAAGACCCGACCAACTCTTTCTCGGAGTGGGCAGCGACGAGTGCATCGACGTGCTCTATCGCGCCTTTTGCGAGCCGGCGGTCGATAATGTCGTGGCTATCGACCCCACATACGGCATGTACAAAGTGTGCGCCGACATCAACAATGTGGAGTACCGGAAAGTGCGCCTCGATGCGGATTTCGATTTCGATGTCGAAACGCTCTTAGCGCAGGTCGATGACCATACCAAACTGATATTCTTCTGTTCGCCGAACAACCCTTCGGGCAACCTGCTTTCGCAGGAAAAGATAAAAGCGGTGCTGTCGCGTTTCGACGGCATCGTCGTGGTCGATGAGGCATATATCGACTTTGCCGCTTCCGACGGCTTTCTGCCGCTTTTGGACGCATACGCCGGTTTGGTCGTGATGCACACCTTTTCCAAAGCGTGGGGAAATGCCGCCGTGCGTCTGGGCATGGCGTTCGCCTCGCCCGAAATCATCGGCATCTTCAACAAGATAAAATATCCCTACAACATCAACCTGCTGACGCAGCAGCACGTCTTTGCTTTGCTCGACCGACAGGCACAGGTGCGCGAGTGGGTCGCCGGTCTGACAGCCGGACGGGAAGCGCTGCGGGCGGCGTTGGAGCAGCTGCCCCTCGTCGAAAAGATTTACCGCAGCGATGCCAATTTCCTGTTGGTGCGGGTCGATGACGCGCAGCGGATTTACGACTATTTGGTGGAGAGTGGCATCGTGGTGCGCAACCGCCACCGGATAACCTTGTGCGAAAACTGCCTGCGCATCACCGTCGGCACGCCCGATGAAAACCGTATTTTGATAGAAACCTTGCAAAAATATACCCGATGAAAACATTGAAACGCGCCCTTTTCATCGACCGTGACGGTACGCTGGTCGTAGAGCCTCCGGTCGATTATCAGCTCGACAGCCTCGAAAAATTGCAGTTCACCCCCAAAGTTTTCCGCAATATGGCGTTCATACGGGAGAAGCTCGACTTCGAGCTGGTTATGGTTACTAATCAGGACGGTTTGGGCACGCCCTCTTTTCCCGAAGAGACCTTTTTGCCGGCGCACGAAAAGATGCTGCAAGCCTTTGCCGGCGAGGGCGTAACATTCGATGCCATACACATCGACCGTTCGTTTCCGGAGGAGAATCTGCCCACCCGCAAGCCGTGCATCGGTATGCTTGCCGGCTACCTCGACGGCAGTTACGATATGGCTGCTTCTTTCGTGATAGGCGACCGCCTCACCGATATGCAGCTGGCGCGGAATCTCGGCTGTCGCGGCATTCTCTATGCCTCGCCCGCAGTCATGGACGATGCGGTGGCGCGAGAGGGGTTGGCGGATGTTTGCGTGTTGATTACCGACGATTGGGATAAAATAGCCGAATATCTTTTTGCCGGCGAGCGGCGCGCGGAGGTTCGCCGCACCACTGCCGAAACCGACATATACGTTTCACTCGATTTGGACGGGCAGGGGAAAGGCTGCATCGCGACGGGCATCGGATTTTTCGACCACATGCTCGACCAGATAGCCCGCCATTCGGGCATGAATCTCACCGTGCAGGCGAAAGGCGATTTACAGGTCGATGAACACCATACGATCGAAGATACCGGCATTGCGCTCGGCGAGTGTATAGCCCGTGCCTTGGGCGACAAGCGCGGCATGGAACGGTACGGTTTCTGTCTGCCGATGGACGACTGCCGCTGCACGGTGGCGCTCGATTTCGGCGGCCGTCCGTGGTTAGTGTGGAAGGCTGCTTTTCATCGTGAAAAAATCGGCGATATGCCGACGGAAATGTTCCTTCACTTTTTCAAGTCGCTCAGCGATGCCGCCCGCATGAATCTCCATATAGAGGCGGAGGGCGAAAACGAACACCACAAAATCGAAAGCATATTCAAAGCCTTTGCCCGTTCGCTCAAAATGGCGGTGCGGCGCGATATTTTCCATTACGAACTTCCTTCCACCAAAGGCGCGTTGTAGCGGACGGACGCCTCAAAACATGGCGGCGACGCGCTGCACGGCGGCAACGAACGCATCGACCTCTTCGCGCGTATTGTACAGGGCGAACGAGGCGCGCAATACTCCCTCCACGCCCAATCGCTGCATCAGCGGCTGGGCGCAGTGATGCCCCGACCGCAGGGCGAATCCCAATTTGTCGAGCAGCATACCCATGTCGTAAGGGTGTATGTTGCGCACGAGAAACGATATGACGCCGCTCTTTTCCGGCGCCGTGCCGAAAATGCGCAGCCCGTCGATTTCGTCGGTGAGGCGCTGCGTGGCATAGTGCAGCAGGTTGTTTTCGTGGGCGGCGATGTTTTCGATGCCGATGCGGTCGATGTAATCGAGTGCGCGGGCGAAAGCCGCCGAGCCGATGTAGTCGGGTGTGCCCGCCTCGAATTTGAACGGCAGTTCGTTGAACGTCGTCTTTTCAAAAGAAACATGCCCTATCATTTCACCTCCGCCCTGATACGGCGGCATGGCGTCGAGCAGGCTCTCTTTTCCGTAAAGCACGCCGATGCCCGCAGGTCCGTACATTTTGTGGGCGGACAGCACGAAGAAGTCGGCATCGAGCGCCTGCACGTCTATGGGCAGATGCGGCGCGCTCTGCGCTCCGTCGATGAGTACGGGCACATGGTGCGCGTGGGCGAAGCCGATAAGTTCCTTCACCGGATTTATCGTACCCAACACATTCGATACGTGGGTGATAGCCAACAGTTTCGTCCGCTCGTTGAACAGCGATCGGCAGGCGTCCGTGTCGAGTACGCCCCTGTCGTCGATAGGCGCGATGCGCAGGGTGATGTTTCGGTACGTTTTCAGCAGTTGCCACGGCACGATATTGGCGTGATGCTCCATTTCGGAGATGATGACTTCGTCGCCGTCGTGCAGGAAAGTCATGCCGAAAGAGTGGGCGACGAGATTTATCGACTCGGTCGTTCCGCGCGTAAAAACGATTTCGTGCGCGTGGGCGGCATTCAGAAATTGCTGCACCCGCCGGCGGGCTTGTTCGTGTCCGTCGGTGGCTTCCTGACTCAACCGATGAACGCCCCGATGCACATTGGCGTTGTGTTGGGTGTACCCTTCGACAATGGCGTCGATGACGCACTGCGGTTTCTGGGTCGTCGCCGCGTTGTCGAAATAGACGAGCGGTTTGCCATATACCTCGCGGGCGAGAATGGGAAAATCTTTTCGTATGGCGTTTATATCCGGCATGATTATATCGTTTTATTGACAGATGCGGCAGCCCGCGCATTTGTCGAGCGTGCCTCTGAATCGTTTTTCCACGAGCTGGCGCAGCCGTTCTTTCAACTCCTCGATGCGCACCATATCGATGACGTCGTGCGTGAAAGCCACCCGCAGCAGCGTGCGGGCTTCGGCTTCGGGAATGCCGCGCGAGCGCATATAAAAGAGCGCGTTGTTGTCGAGCTGCCCGACGGTGGCGCCGTGGCTGCACTTCACATCGTCGGCATAAATTTCGAGCTGCGGTTGCGTGTAGATGTGCGCCTCTTTGGTCGAGCAGAGGTTGCGGTTGGTCTGCATTGCCGAAGTCTTTTGCGCTCCCTGCCGCACCAATATGCGCCCGTTGAACACACCCGTAGCCATATCGTCGAGCACGTATTTGAACAGTTCGTTGCTGGTGCATTGCGGAGCGCGGTGGTCGATGAACGTGTAGTTGTCGATGACCTGCCGTTTGTCGGCGACCGCCATGCCGCAGAGGCGGGTTTCCGCCCCCTCGCCGTCGAGCGACACATAATAGTTGTTGCGCGTGCAGCCGTTGTGCAGCGTGATGCCGTTTACCAGCACGTTGGAGCCGGCTGCCTGATGTATGAATGCCGACGATACCCGTCGGGTTTCGAGCGTCGATTCTTCAAGGTCGTAATAGTCGAAGACGGCATTTTCGCCGACGAATATTTCGGCGACCTGCGAAACGAGAAATTTCCCTTTGTCGAGCGTATGGTCGCAGGAGAGAAGCCGCACTTGCGCTCCTGCCTCCAAAACAATCAGGAGGCGGCGTACCGCCATGAAATCCTGCTTGCCGTGCATGATATTGACAAGCTGCAAAGGCTCCTCGATCGTTGTGTTTTGCGGCACGTACAAGAAGAATCCGTCTTGCGCCAGCGCCGTGTTGAGAGCCGTCGTGCCGTCGTCGAGCCGAGCCGCCCGTCCGTAATGGCGGGCGACGAGGTCGGGGTGGGCGAGGGCGGCTTCGCGCAGGCTGCAAGCGATGACCCCCTGCGGCAGCTGTCGGGGCTTCGGTGTCGGGCAGAGTGTGTCGCCGGCGAAAAGAAAGAGCCGGCTTTTCAGGTCGGGAACATCGCAGCGGAATATTTCCTGCGGATTGTTCACGCGATTTACCCGTGCCGCATTCACGCCGTAGTCGGGTGCGAAAAATTGGGAAACGTCGGTATGCAGAAATTCCTCCCGGCTTTTGTCGGGAAGGCCGTTTTGTTTCAATGCCGCCAAGGCTTCGTCGCGCAGGGCGTTCAGCACGGGCGCGGCGTGTTCGTCGAACAGGGCGCGGTTTTTCTGCAAGAGGTCGATGTATTGTCGGGCTGCGTTGTTCATAGCAAACAGGTTTAGTCGTCCACCTCTTTTTTAATCCATTCGTAGCCCTTTTCTTCGAGTTCGAGAGCCAGCTCGGGTCCGCCCGATTTGACGATGCGGCCCTTGTAGAGCACGTGTACGAAATCGGGCGCGATGTAGTCGAGCAGCCGTTGGTAGTGCGTGATGACAATGGTTGCGTTTTGGTCGGACTTCAACTGATTGACGCCTTGCGAAACGATGCGCAGGGCGTCGATGTCGAGTCCGCTGTCGGTTTCATCGAGTATCGACAGGCGTGGTTGCAGCATTGCCATTTGGAATATTTCGTTCCTTTTCTTTTCGCCGCCGGAAAAACCTTCGTTCACCGAACGTCCCGCCAGCTTGTTGTCTAATTCGACGATAGCCCGTTTTTCCCGCATCATTTTCAAAAAGTCTGTGGCGGAGAGGGGTTCCTCGTTCCGGTATTTCCGTTGGGCATTGATAGCCGCCCGCATGAAATTGACCATACTCACACCCGGTATCTCCACCGGATACTGGAAGCTCAGGAATATGCCTTCGTGCGAACGGTCTTCGGGCGACATAGCCAGCAGGTCTTTCCCGTAAAATTCGACGCTGCCGTCGGTTACTTCAAATGCCGGATTTCCTGCCAGCACCGAAGATAACGTACTTTTTCCCGAACCGTTCGGCCCCATGATGGCGTGTACTTCGCCGGGTTTCACCGTAAGGTCGATGCCTTTCAATATCTCTTTGCCGTTGATGGCGGCGTGCAGGTTTTTTATGATAAGCATATCGTTGTCTGTTTTTATTGGTTACGGAATCAGCCTACGGAGCCTTCAAGGGTGATTTGCAGCAGCTTCTGCGCCTCTACGGCAAACTCCATAGGCAGTTTGTTCATCACTTCTTTGGCATATCCATTGACAATAAGCCCTACGGCTTCTTCGGTGGAAATGCCGCGCTGGTTGCAATAGAATATTTGGTCTTCGTTGATTTTCGAGGTGGTGGCTTCGTGTTCCACTACCGCCGTATCGTTTTTGATGTCCATGTAGGGGAACGTGTGCGCGCCGCAGTGGTCGCTCAGCAGCAGGCTGTCGCACTGGGTGTAGTTGCGGGCGTTGTCGGCATCGGGCGATACGCGCACCAACCCGCGATAGCTGTTTTGGCTGTAACCGGCGGAGATGCCTTTCGACACGATGGTGCTGCGGGTGTTTTTGCCGAGATGTATCATTTTCGTGCCCGTGTCGGCTTGCTGGCGGTTGTTGGTTACAGCCACCGAGTAAAATTCGCCTGTCGAATTGTCTCCGGCGAGAATGCAGCTCGGGTATTTCCACGTAATGGCGGAGCCTGTTTCTACTTGCGTCCACGAGATTTTGGAGTGGTCGCCCTTGCATAGTCCCCGTTTGGTTACGAAGTTGTAGATGCCGCCGCGACCCTCTTTATCGCCCGGATACCAGTTTTGCACGGTCGAATATTTCACTTCCGCCCGTTCATGCGCCCGTATCTCCACGATAGCGGCGTGCAGTTGATTTTCGTCGCGCATGGGGGCGGTGCACCCTTCGAGGTAGCTCACGTAGCTGTCGTCGTCGGCGACGATGAGGGTGCGCTCGAACTGTCCCGTGTTGGCGGCGTTGATGCGGAAGTAGGTCGATAGCTCCATGGGGCAGCGCACCCCTTTGGGTATATACACGAACGAACCGTCGCTGAATACGGCGGAATTGAGTGCGGCAAAAAAGTTGTCGCGATACGACACCACCGAGCCGAGATACTGTCGCACAAGGTCGGGATAGTCTTTCACCGCTTCGCTGAACGAGCAGAATATGACACCGAGTTCGGCAAGTTTTTCCTTGAACGTCGTTTTCACCGAAACGCTGTCCATTACGGCATCGACGGCGATTCCCGAAAGTTTCATCTGTTCTTCCAACGAAATACCCAGCTTGTTGAATGTGCTGCGCAGTTCGGGGTCTATGTCGTCGAGGCTTTTGGGCGACTCTTTCTTTTTCGGGGCGGCGTAGTAGCTGATGGCTTGGTAGTCGATGTCGGGAATGTCGAGGTGTGCCCAGTGCGGCATTTCCAGCGTTTTCCAATGGGCAAACGCTTTCAACCGGAAGTCGAGCAGCCACTCCGGCTCGCCTTTTTTCTCCGAGATAAGGCGCACCACCTCCTCATTCAGTCCGGTGGGAATGATGTCGGTTTCGATGTCGGTAACGAAGCCGTACTTGTAGTCCGACGACGTTACTTCCTGAATGATTTTTTCCGACGTGCCCGCATCGTTTTGGCTGTCGGAAAGGATTTTATGTGTAGAATCGTTTTCTTTTTTCATATCCATACGGTATTCGATTGTTTAACCGATTCGTATTTCTCATGGTTCGACGATAAGTCGGGAATATCGATTTTATCTTTTGTATGGTCTATCAGGGCGGGTGCAAGTTTTACGACGAGTTCGCAGAGCTTTGCCTCTTGCGGAATCTGCGGCATTGAGGGTATCAAATCCTTGCTCATCAACAGGTACAGGTTGAGCGCCACACTTACCATAAAGGTATATTTGAAGATACCGAACGCGCAGCCGATGATGCGGTCTATCCACCCCAGATGCAGCAGATGCACCGTTTTCTTGACAAGCCGCGTGATAAAATAGCAGCCGAACAGCAGTATCAGAAATGTAAAAAGATAAGCTAATTTGTGGATAATGGCAGGGCCGGCGAAATCGAAACGGAGCAGGAGGTTTTCGAGAAACGGCGAAAGCATGCCCGAGAATACTATGGCGATAATCAGACCGCCCAGCGAACCGAGCTGTTGCACGATGCCGATGAAAAATCCCCGTACCAGTCCGATGGCGAGAATGCCTCCTACCACGATGTCGATGACTTGCAAGTTCATTTCCATAAAAGCCGAAAGGCGCCCGCCGGCTCTTTCGAAGCCGACGCCGCCTTATCGTTTTGTGTATTAAAGCGTTTTCTTCACTTCTACTTCTTCATAGGCTTCGATGAGGTCGCCCACTTTCACATCGTTGTAGTTGGTGATGTTCAGTCCGCATTCATAGCCGGAGGCAACCTCTTTGACATCGTCCTTGAAGCGTTTCAGCGAACCGAGTTCGCCGCTGTATATCACGATGCCGTCGCGTATGAGACGTATCTTGTTGGTGCGTTTTATCTTGCCTTCTTTCACGATGCCACCGGCTACCGTGCCCACTTTCGAGATGTGGAATGTTTCGCGTACTTCGACCGTGGCGGTAACTTCTTCCTTGATTTCGGGCGAAAGCATACCTTCCATAGCTGCTTTCACCTCTTCTATGGCATCGTAGATGATGGAGTAGAGGCGTATATCCACGCCCTCTTTTTCCGCCAACCGGCGAGCAGCAATGGAGGGGCGCACTTGGAATCCTACGATGACGGCATTCGAGGCGGCTGCCAGCGTTACGTCCGATTCCGAAATTTGACCTACCGCTTTATGCAATACGTTCACTTGTATCTCTTCGGTCGAAAGTTTGATGAGCGAGTCGCTCAATGCTTCGATAGAACCGTCTACGTCGCCTTTGACGATGATGTTCAATTCTTGGAAATTGCCGATGGCGATGCGGCGGCCTATATCGTCGAGGGTCAGCAGCTTGTGGGTGCGTAAGCCGAGTTCGCGCTGCAACTGTTCCCGTTTGGTGGCGATTTCGCGCGCCTCCTGTTCAGTGGGCATTACCTTGAATTGGTCGCCTGCCGTCGGTGCGCCGTTCAATCCGAGTATCAGCACGGGAGCGGAGGGACCGGCTTCGGCGATGCGGGCGTTGCGTTCGTTGAACATCGCTTTCACGCGGCCGAATTGCGTTCCCGCCAATACGATGTCGCCCGTGTGCAGCGTACCGTTTTCCACGAGTACCGTTGCCACGTAGCCGCGACCTTTGTCGAGTGCCGATTCGATAATGGAGCCGGAGGCGCGGCGCTTGGGGTTGGCTTTCAGGTCGAGCATTTCGGCTTCGAGCAGCACTTTTTCCATCAGCTCTTTCACGCCCGTACCTTTCTTTGCCGAGATGTCCTGCGACTGGTATTTGCCGCCCCATTCTTCCACGAGATAGTTCATGTTTGCCAGCGCCTCTTTTATTTTGTCGGGATTGGCGTTCGGCTTATCTATTTTATTGATAGCGAATACAATGGGAACGCCTGCGGCAGAGGCGTGGTTGATAGCCTCGATGGTTTGCGGCATCACGTTGTCGTCGGCGGCCACGATAATGATGGCAATGTCGGTAACTTTGGCTCCGCGCGCACGCATGGCGGTGAACGCTTCGTGTCCGGGCGTATCGAGGAACGTGATGCGGCGGCCGTCTTCCAATACCACGTTATAGGCGCCGATATGCTGTGTGATGCCTCCCGCTTCGCCGGCGATGACGTTGGCATTGCGTATGTAGTCGAGCAACGACGTTTTACCGTGATCGACGTGTCCCATTACCGTTACGATAGGCGGACGCTGCGTGAGGTCGGCTTCGTCGTCTTCCTCGTCATTATTGATGTTTTCGATAACTTCGGCGCTTACATATTCGGTCTGGAATCCGAACTCTTCGGCGACGAGGTTGATGGTTTCGGCATCGAGACGTTGGTTTATCGACACCATGATACCGATGCTCATGCAGGTGGCGATGACGTTGTTTACGGGTACGTTCATCATGCTGGCGAGGTCGTTGGCAGTAACGAACTCGGTGAGTTTCAATATATGGCTTTCTTCCATTTCCCGTTCGGCAGCTTCGGCAGCTCTTGTCGAAACGGCTTCTCGTTTTTCCTTGCGCCACTTCGCGCTTTTTTTCGGGGTTTTGGCGGTCAGTCGGGTGAGTGTTTCTTTGATTTGGCGCTGTACATCTTCTTCATTGATTTCGGTCTTTATCGACTTTTTCGATTTCGATGAAAGCCTTTCGTTGCGCCGGTCGTTCCGGTCGCTGCTGTATGAGTTGTCAAAATTGTGCTCGATGTCGATACGCTCTTTTTTGATACGTTTCCGTTTTTTGCGTTCGCCCTCGTTTCCCGTGTTTTCGATGGGCTGTATGGGGGCGGGACGTTTGGCATCGGGACGCTGCTTTTCTTTGGCATCGCGTTCTTTGCGCTTTTCCTCTTTGCTCTTCTTTTTCGGACGGGTCTGCTGGTTAAGAGCATCGAGGTCTATTTTCCCGACAACGTTGATTTCCGGGGTTTTGCTTCTTGTGAGTTTGAAAACCTCCTCTCTTTCGGGGTTGGCGGCAGGGGTATCATTCGTCTCTTCCGGCTGCGGCCGGTTTTCGGTCGCGGCTTGCGGTTCTTCCGGCTGCGATCCGCTTGCGGCACTTTTTCCCGATTCGGTCGTTTCGGGTTCTTCTGTCGTCACGGCAGTTTTCTCGACAATTTCCGCTTTCGGTTCATTTCCGACGGGGGGCTCAGGTTTCTTTTCGTTGTTTTTTTTATATAAAGTGTCGAGATTTATTTTTCCGACGGCTTTGATGTGAGGTTTTAACGAGTCGTCGATGACGGTTTCGATTTCTTTCGGTTTGTCTTCGATTTCTTCCTGAGCAGCCTTTTTCTCTTTTTGCCGTTCTTGGTTGAAGCGCTCCGATTCGATTTTCAGTTCCTTGTCGGTGCTGAACTCTTTTACGAGCAATCCATATTGTTCGTCCGTAATTTTAGTACTCGGATTCGATTCTACATCAAATCCTTTCTTTTGCAAGAACGACACGGCGGTCTGTATTCCTACGTTTAACTCCTTTATGACTTTGTTTAACCTTATCGACATAATTGTTTTTTAACGTTGTTTTGAATGTACCGGCTTTTTTCCTGCGGTCGGGATTTTCAAGCCTCCTCCTCGTTCTCGTTGTCGTCAAATTCGGCTTTCAGTATGCGGAGCACTTCATCGACGGTGTTTTCTTCGAGGTCGGCGCCTTCGATAAGTTCTTCACGCGATTTCGCCAAGACGCTTTTGGCGGTGGCGCAGCCGATGCTTTTCAGCGCTTCGATTATCCACTCGTCGATTTCGTCTTTGAACTCGTCGAGATAGATATCTTCCACCACATCTTCGTCGATGTCGCGATATACGTCTATGGTGTAACCCGTCAGCATACCGGCGAGTTTGATGTTGAATCCGCCTTTGCCGATAGCCAAAGACACTTCATCGGGTTTGAGGAATACTTCGGCTTTGTGTTCTTCTTCGTTGAGGCGTATCGACGATATTTTGGCGGGATTCAATGCCCGCTGTATGAACAGGGAGATGTTGGAGGTGTAGTTGATGACATCGATATTTTCGTTTCGCAGCTCCCGCACAATGCCGTGTATGCGCGACCCTTTCACGCCCACGCAGGCGCCTACGGGGTCGATGCGTTCATCGTACGATTCTACGGCTATTTTGGCGCGTTCGCCCGGAATGCGGGCTACCTTGTGTATGGTGATGAGTCCGTCATGTATCTCGGGCACTTCCAGTTCGAAAAGCCGGCGCAGGAAGTCTTCCGATGTACGCGACACGATGATTTTCGGATTGTTGTTTTTGTTATCGACTTCGACGATGACGGCACGCACCGATTCTCCTTTACGGAATACGTCGCCCGGTATCTGCTCGCTTTTGGGCAGCAGCATTTCATTGCCGTTGTCGTCGATGAGCAGCACCTCTTTTTTCCACGTCTGATACACTTCGGCGCTTATCAACTGACCGATTTTGTCTTTATACAGATTATAGATGGCGTCTTTTTGCAGTTCGAGTATTTTCGAAGCGAGTGTCTGACGCAGATTCAATATGGCACGGCGTCCGAATTTCTCGAAGAATACTTCGTCGGTAACTTCTTCGCCCACTTCGTAGTCTTCGTCGATTTTCTTCGCTTCCGACAAGGCGATTTGCAGGTTGGGGTCTTCTACTTTGTCGTCTTCTACGACGGCGCGGTTGCGCCATATCTCGAAGTCGCCTTTGTCGGGATTGACGATGATGTCGAAGTTTTCATCGGTTCCGAACATCTTTGCCAATACATTGCGGAAAGACTCTTCCAACACGCTGATCATGGTGGTGCGGTCGATGTTCTTCAATTCCTTGAACTCGGCGAAGGTATCGATCATGCTGATAGTTTCCTCTTTCTTTGCCATACTATTTGAATCTGATTAAATATTTTGTATATTTTACTTCATTATATATATAGGTCAAATCTTCTTCGACCTCTATTTTGCGTTTTGCTCCTTCGGGTTTTACTTTTTTCGTAACCGTAACGACGAATTTTTCGTCGTCGGCCGCTTTGAGTATGCCCGAGAGTTTCACGCCGCTGCGTGTGAGCACCTCTACTTCGTTGCCGATGTTTTTCACATACTGGCGGGCGATTTTGAACGGAGAGGTCAGTCCGCTCGACCCCACTTCCAGCTCGTAATCTTCCGTGTCGCGGTCGAGGCGGCTTTCGATGAAGCGGTGCAGCCGCTCGCATTGCTCGATGTCCACACCGCCGTCGTTGTCTATTTCCACGACGATGCGGTTGTCGGGCGACACGCTTACCTCCACCACAAACAGGTCGCTGCCTGCGATGCCTTCTTCTGCGATTTGCCGGACGCTGTTCGTATCTATCATGTCGTTCTCGATAGTTTGAGAATGAAACGAGGGGACAACTTTTTTGTCCCCTCGCTCGTTTACGCTACAAATATAAGGATTTTCGGTTTTGCCCGCAATACCCGATGTTTTATTTAAGAGAGAATCGGGCTTTTTCGTTGAAAATTTATATTTTTTTAATACTTGCAATTTATTCGATAGGGAAGGGAAACTGTCGCAGCTCTTTGCGCAGAGCCGCCTCTTTGCCGTCGCAATAACGGTTGCAAAGTTCGTGAAAACGGGCACTGTGGTTCATTTCATGGAGATGGGCGAGTTCGTGCAGTATCACATAGTCGATGAGCCTGTCGGGCAGGCACATCAGGTAGTAGGAGAGGGTGATGCGGTGGTCGTTGCGGCACGAGCCGAGCCGGTGTCTGCCGTGCGAAATCACGATACCGCTATATCGGCTGCCGATTTTTTCGCTCCACTGTTTCAGCCGCTCGGGGAGATAACGTTCGGCCGATGCTTTCAGATGCGGACGTATGAGGCGGGCTATTTTCTCCTGCACTTCGCGGTCGTTGCAGGTGTCGAGCAGCGGCAGCGTGAGGTGCAGCGTGTCGCCCGTGCGGCGTGAGCGATAGCTGCTGCCGGCCGCTTCATCTATCACGACGACGAAATCGTGCATATAGACCACATCGCCGTATTTCAGAAAGTTATCGACATGGCGCGAAAACAGCTTTTGCAACGTCTGCCGCTTGGTTTCGATGACTGCTTGCAGCGATTTTATGCCGGCCCTCTCCGGCAGGGTGATATGGAGCTGCCCTTGCTTGACGCGGAAAATAAAGCGTCGCGCTTTCGGGTTCCGATGCAGCGCAATGGTGCCGAATACGTCGTCCTGCAAATAATCCGTTTCCATACGGCAAAGATAACGCTATTCGCACACAAATGCAAAATGATTTTTCGGCAGAATCAAAATCGGGAGCGCGCTATCGGCAGAGCGAGGCAAACAGACGGGCGAAATAGGATAATTGCAATTCTCCCAATTCATCTTCTTTTCCGATGCTTATCATCGACAACAGGTATCGGGCGAATTGCAGACGGGTGCTTGTTTTTGTTATCGAAAGGAATACTTCCGACGGCTCGACGGCAGTCATTTCCGATATTTCAGGATTGTAGTCGTATTTTCGACATACGGCTTCTATGATGCTTTGCTTCTCTTTTTGGTGCGAAGGAAAGCTGCCCGATAAAACTACCAATGTTTGCAGCAGTGCGGCTAATTCCCTTTTTGATGGCTTTTCCATGAATTGCTTATTTTAGTTGTAAAACTAAATGAATAAGCAAAAGTAATAAAATAAACCAATAAAATATGAAATATCCGCAATGAAATCTGTTTATTTAGTATTTTTATCAAAAGAGATGTGAAAAGAGTTCGGCGTTTTTTGCGGGAATATGGAGCGTGCCGGAAAAGTTTTCCCCTGTTTTTTTATCTGTGGCTGCGAAGGTCCACACCCCACATCAGTTTTTTTCGGAGCGTGTCGCCGAACAGTCGGCCGTTGTGTTTGACCACGTGTATGGCAAACGGCGCTTTGCGCAGGGTGATGCTGTCGCCCGAGTTCAACTCTTCGGAACGTCCGTCGAGACTTACGAGAAAATGCCCGTTCCGGCTTTCGGCGACAAGGCGTATTTCGTCGTTGTCGTCGATGACTAACGGCCTCATGGTGAGGCTGTGCGGCGCCACCGGCGTGAGTACGAAACTTGTCGCCTGCGGGGCGACGATGGGACCTCCTGCACTCAGCGAATAGCCGGTGGAGCCGGTAGGCGTGGACACTAACAGTCCGTCGGCTTGATACGTGTTGAGAAATGCCCCGTTGAGATAAGCATGTACGGCGAGCATCGACGAGGTGTCGAGTTTCAGTATCGCTGCTTCGTTGAGGGCGTATGGCCATGCCGCCCGCGACCCTTCCGTTACATGCAGGAGCGACCGCTTTTCTGCCGTGTACCGACCTGCTGCGATGTCGCCGATAGCGGCTTCTGCTTCATCTTCCTGCACGTCGGCAAGAAAGCCCATACGCCCGAGATTGATGCCTAATATGGGTATCTCTTTTTTGCCTACGCGCTCGGCGGTTTTCAGAAACGTGCCGTCTCCGCCCAGACTCAGCGCCATGTCGGCATCGAAGTCGTATCCCGAAAAAGAGGCATACGGAATGTCGGCATTCATCTGTTCGAGAATCTCGCGCAAATCGTTGTCGAGGACGATTTCTATCGGATATTTTTTGAAAATATCGAGCAGACGTTTTGCCGTCGCTTGTTTCTCCGGGTCGAACGGTTTTCCGAAAATGGCTATTTTCATAAGACGTAAAATACAAAATGTTTTAATTTCATAAATGCGCCGATATTTGTCCGAGAGAATTTTTCGGATTCGAACAAAAGCTATTACCTTTGCGCATTATACGACGGCGACAAAAATACAAAAAAAAACGCTTGCTCGCATATTCCGGTGTAAAACGAAACAAATTTGCCTATGACCCGATTAAGTGTGAATATCAATAAAGTGGCGACGATACGCAATGCACGGGGCGGAAATGCGCCCGATGTGCTGAAATTCGCTCTCGACTGCGAACGCTTCGGCGTCGAAGGCATAACGGTGCACCCGCGCCCCGACGAGCGTCATATCCGTTACAGCGATGTCTATGCGCTGCGACCTGTTGTATCGACGGAGTTCAATATCGAAGGAAATCCTATCGACAAATTCATCGATTTGGTTTTGAAAGTCAAGCCCACGCAGGTAACGCTCGTACCCGATGCGCACGACGCCATTACCTCCGATGCGGGTTGGGACACGCGCAAACACTTCGACTTTCTCTGCGATGTGGTGGGCAGATTCAAAGAGGCCGGTATTCGCACTTCGATATTCATCGACGCCGACGAAGAAATGGCGGAGTGGGCTGCCAAGACCGGCACCGACCGCATCGAACTCTATACCGAGCCGTACGCCGCCGGTTATGCTGCCGATCGCGAAAAAGCCGTCGCGCCCTTTGTCGCCGCAGCCGAATTGGCGCATAAAGCCGGATTGGGCATCAATGCGGGGCACGACCTCAATCTCGAAAACCTCGCCTACTTTCACCGGCAGGTGCCGTACCTCGACGAAGTTTCCATCGGGCACGCCATCGTCTGCGATGCGCTCTATCTGGGCATTGCCGAAACGATACGCCGCTACAAGGAATGTTTGAAATAAATGAAATATTAATCGAATAAAAAACTCCCCTATGATGAATCTCTTGCTTGCCATTTTGGCAGAAACGCCGCTGACCGAAGTTACTCTCGACACGCAGGTTGCGGCAGAATCTTCGCCCAGCCTTTGGGCGCTTTCGCTGAAAGGCGGTTTTATCATGATACCCCTGTTGCTGCTTTCGCTGCTGACCATTTATATTTTTGTGGAGCGAATGCTCGCTTTGCGGGCGGCGGCGAAAGAAGATGCTACGTTCATGCAGCGCATCAAAGACTATATCCACACCGGCGATATCGAGTCGGCACTGAATCTTTGTAAAAAAAATACCACGCCGGTAGCCCGCCTCATCGAGAAAGGCATCACGCGGCTGGGACGCCCGATGAACGATGTGCTGGTCGCTATCGAAAATGCCGGAAACATCGAAGTCGCCAAACTCGAACGCCGCTTTTCGTGGGTGGCGACCACCGCTGCCGGTGCGCCCATGCTCGGATTTCTGGGTACCGTGTTGGGCATGGTCAATGCCTTTTACAGCATGGCGTCTGCCGGCGAAGCCGCCGACATCACCACTCTGTCGAGCGGTATTTACGAAGCGTTGGTAACGACGGTGGCAGGTCTTATTGTCGGTATCATCGCCATGTTTGCCTACAACCTGTTGGTGTCGCGCGTCAGCTCGGTGGTCAATCAGCTCGAAGCGAGCACGATGGAGTTTATGGATTTGCTCAACGAACCGGCAGATAAGAAATAGGAGATACGTATATGGCTCTCAAACGTAAAAATCGCATCGAAGCCTCGTTCAGTATGTCGTCCATGACCGACGTCATATTCCTGCTGCTCATCTTCTTCATGGTAACTTCGACGTTTGTTTTCCCGAACGCTATCAAGGTAAACCTGCCGCAAAGCAAGCAGCAGGCAGTGGTCAAACCGTTGGCGCGGGTTACCATAGACGCTTCGCTCCGCTGCTTCGTGTCGGTGGGCAAGGAAAAAGCCGTGCAGGTCGAGTACGACCAATTGGCATCGTATCTGCTTGCCGCCAAAGAACAAAATGCCGAAATGTATTTTGCTCTTTATGCCGACGAGAGCGTGCCTTATCGTGAAATCATGCGGGTGCTCGATATTGCCAACACCAATCAGCTGCGTATGGTATTGGCTACCCAACCCGAGAAAAAATAATTCCCAAAGGCGTGGACGATACGAAGAAAAACGACTTGTATGCGCTGGCGGTTACGATAGCCGTCCATGCGGCGCTGTTGTTGGTGTTGCTCTTTTGTACGCTGGCGGCTCCCGTCATTCCCGACAGCGACGGGAGCGGCGTCGTGTTGCAGTTGGGAGTCATCGATGCCGATGCCGGTACGTTTACGCCGGCTCCGCCGCCTCCCGCGCCGGTAACGACTCCACAGCCCGAAGAAATGCTGACGCAGGACGTGGAAGAAACCGTTTCGCTCGACGACCAAACGGCGCAGAACGAACAGCCGCAAAGCGACACGACAACCCGTCCGACACCCGAGCCGGAAACTTCGCAACTCGACAATTTGTGGGCAAGTGCCCTGAGCAAAGGCAAGAGTGCGGACGATGCGGCAGCGGTCGCCGGTGAGCAGAAAGGTTCGCCGCAAGGTACGGCGGCAAGCGGTGCCGCTGCAGGTTCGCCCGGATATGGCGATTACGATTTGGGTGGTCGCGGCCTGATAGGCCGTCTGCCCAAACCCGAATATGGCGCGACCAATGATGAAGGGACAATCGTCGTCAGCATATTGGTCGATGCCGCCGGACGGGTCGTGCAGGCAGTTGTTACTCCCTCCGGCAGTAAAGGCTCTGCTGCCTCCAACGCCGCGTTGCGCAGCCGTGCCGAAGAGGCTGCCCGTCGTGCCGTGTTCGAACGCAAGACTTCCGGCAGCGAAAACCAGTGGGGCACTATTACCTACTATTTCCGTCAAAAATAAAATTCCTTTGCGATAGCGATAAACCCGATTCGATATGGACAGCGGAATACTTTTGTTGATTATCTTGGTGGCATATTTCGCCGTGCTGCTGCTCATCGGTCGCTTTTCGCGGGGAAAATCCGACGACAACAGCAACAGCAATTTTTTCTTGGCGGGAAAATCGTCGCCGTGGTGGTTGGTCGCTATCGGCATGGTGGGCACTTCCATTTCGGGGGTAACATTCGTCTCCGTGCCGGGTATACCGCTCACCATCGACATGACCTATATGCAGACGGTGCTCGGCTTTTTTGTCGGCTACATCGTGATAGCCAAATTGTTGCTGCCGCTCTATTACCGGTTGAATCTGATTTCCATATACACCTATCTCGGAAAACGTTTCGGCAGCCGAGCCTACAAGACGGGCGCCGCATTCTTCATCATTTCCAAAATCATAGGAGCTGCCGCCCGTCTTTATATCGTGGTGCTGATACTGCAAAGCATCGTGCTGGCAGGGTGGAACGTTCCGTTCTGGCTTACCGCCTCGACGGTGGTGCTGCTCATCTGGCTCTATTCGCGTCGCAGCGGAATGCGCACGATTGTACGCACGGACGCGCTGCAAACGCTCTTCATGGTCGGCGCCCTCGTTCTTATCCTCGTACAGGTTACAGCACGTATGCACCTGAATGTGTCCGATGCCGTCGATATGGTGCGGCAAAGCGGGTACGACAGGATTTTCGTCTTCGACGACTGGCGTTCGACGCAAAATTTTTTCAAACAGTTTTTCAGCGGCATATTCATTACGATTGTCATGTCGGGACTCGACCAAGACATCATGCAGAAAAACCTCTCTATCCGCTCGCTGCGGGAAGCGCAGAAAAACATGTATATATATGGTGCGGCGTTCATTCCCGTCAATCTGCTGTTTCTGGTGCTGGGCATTCTGCTGATTGTTTTTGCCGGACAGGAGGACATCGCCATTCCGGCGAAGACCGACGAACTCCTGCCGATGATAGCTACCGGCTATTTGGGATTCGGGGTTTTGCTGCTGTTCAGTATCGGCATCGTGGCGGCTGCGTTTTCGAGTGCCGACTCGGCGCTTACCGCCCTGACGACTTCCGTGTGCGTCGATATGCTCGACATCGGCCGGTGGAGCGGGAAAAGGGCGGTGCAGGTGCGCAAAGGCGTGCATATAGCCGTCTGCATACTGTTCGTATGTATCATGTGCGTTATCGAGATGCTCAACGATACGAGCGTCATCGATGCCATTTACACGATTGCCGGCTACACCTATGGTCCGCTGCTCGGACTGTTTGCCTACGGACTTTTCATGCGGGGCATTCCGCGCGACCGTTATATTCCTTTTGTGGCTGTGCTTTCGCCGCTCCTGTGTTACGCCTTGCAGTCGTGGCTCACGGCGGCATACGATTACCGGCTCGGATACGAACTTCTGATACTCAACGGATTGATAACATTCGCCGGCTTGATGCTGCTCTCTGTCGGGCATTCCCGAAAACCGGAATCGTGCAGAAGAAACGGCTATTCTTAATAAAATATTCGTAATCAATATTTTATATAAAAAAATATCGGTGGGGTTTTCTCCATTGAAAATTTTTTGTTCGGGGCGTTATAATTGCAAAAAAATTGTTACCTTGCGCAAATATTCAAATTTTACGATATGATACTGATAGCCGATAGCGGTTCGTCCAAGACCGAGTGGGCGCTCATCGATAAGAACGGTATCGTGCGCACGTTTCGCACGTCGGGGCTTAATCCCTATTTTCTGAGTGAAGAGGAAATCCGCCATATCCTCAAACGGGAAGTGTTGGTGGAGCTGCCCATCGAATGTATAACGGAAGTCTATTTCTACGGCGCCGGCTGCACGGGTGCGCACAATACGCAGAATCTTTGCGTGCAGCTGCATCGCGTCGTCGGACCCGACACGGTGGAGGTCGATAGCGACTTGATGGGCGCGGCGCGAGCGTTGTGCGGCGAGGAGCAGGGTATAGTCTGCATTCTCGGTACAGGCTCCAATTCAGGCGTGTACGACGGCAGGACAATCGTTTCGCAAGTCCCTTCGCTGGGATTCATCTTGGGCGATGAGGGCAGCGGGAGCGACTTGGGAAAAAATTTGCTGGCAGATGCCTTGAAAGGACTTTTGCCCGATGAAATAGCCGACGCCTTTTTTTCGCGCTATCACCTGTCGCGCGACAATGTGTTGGAGGCGATATACCGCCGGCCGCTGCCGAATCGCTATATCGCGCAATTTTCCTATTTTGTGAAAGAACACCTCGACAACGATTATGTCCGCACGTTGGCGACAAGACGGTTTGAAGCCTTTTTCCGCCGGAACATACTCGGCTATCCCGTTGCCGAAATGCCCGTACATTTCATCGGTTCGGTCGCCTACCATTACAGCGAGCTGTTGCAGGAGGTGGCAGCCGGTTTGTCGATAAACATGGGACGTATATTGCTTTCGCCGATGGAAGGGTTGGCGCGCTATCATTCCGAGCGTATCGCAGAGTGATGTATTCTTTATGTCAGGATTCCGAAAAATAACAGAAACGCCCTCGCCGTACCGGCACCTCGAAACGATGCCGGTGCGCGAATTGCTTGCCGGCATCAATGCCGAAGACCGTAAGGTCGCCGATGCCGTGTCGCAAGCCATACCCCGTATTGCCGAGTTGGTGGAGCGGTTGGTTCCCCGTATGCGACAGGGCGGACGCCTCTTTTACATAGGCGCCGGCACGAGCGGACGGTTGGGCGTGCTCGATGCTTCGGAGATACCGCCCACTTACGGAATGCCGCAAGGAGTAGTCGTCGGATTGATAGCCGGCGGCGAAGCCGCCTTGCGTTGTTCCGTCGAGAGAGCCGAAGATGCCGAAGATGCCGGTTGGCAGGAACTTTTAGCCCACGACCTTTCGCCGCTCGATACGGTCGTGGGAATTGCCGCATCGGGCACGACGCCCTATGTCATCGGGGCGTTGAGGCGCTGTCGGGACGCCGGAATACTGACAGCGTCGATTACCTGCAATCCCGATTCGCTGGTGGCGCAGGCTGCCGATATTCCTATCGAGGTGATTACCGGCGCCGAGTTCGTAACCGGCAGCACCCGCATGAAAGCCGGTACGGCGCAGAAAATGGTGCTCAACATGATTTCCACCGCCACGATGATAGGATTGGGGCGCGTCGTCGATAACCGTATGGTGCACATGCAGCTCGCCAACGAAAAACTGTTGGACCGGGGCACGCGCATGATTATGGATTCTACGGGGCTGCCGTATGAAACGGCTCGGAAGAAATTGCAGGAATACGGTTCGGTAAGTCGGGCGATAACCGCGTGGGAGAAAGGCAATATCCCAACGCACGATGAAACATGAGTTATAAACTGTGAGTATCTCGGATATAAAAATATAAAATCTGACCTTTTCTATTAAAAAAAATAAAAATATAATCTTTTTCAGAACTATTTACCGATTCGGCGGTTCTTTATAAATAAACTTTAATTAAAGGAGGTGGAGCCGATAGTTTGATGGAAGAACAGGAAATGATTGATTATTTGCTTGCCAATCGAAAGGAAATGTATAAATGGGCATATCGTTTGACGCAGAATTACGATGATGCGCAGGATTTGTTGCAATCGACTTCGCTGAAAGCGCTCGGCAGCTATAAGACCTATACCGAAGCGAAAAATATTTCGGGGTGGCTCTATACCATTATGCGCAATTTGTTTCTCAATCAGAGTCTGCATGTTTGTCGGAACTGCTGCATGGAGCCGGACGAGTTGAACAGGATAAGGAGCAGCATGGAAGATGCCTCTGTAAAAACGCATTACGACACCTGCTGCGATATGTACGATATACGGTGTGCCGTCGATGCGCTTGACAAGGAATATAAAATTCCGTTCAAACTCTATTTGTCGGGCTACAAATATCAGGAAATTTCCGAAAAGATAGGTATTCCGTTGGGCACGGTGAAAAGTCGCATACACCTTTGTCGCCAACAGTTGCAGGTCGCTTTGAAAGATTTTCGCGAATAGCTTTCGAAATGGAATTTGGCGTCGTAGCGGCAGGCATTTCGAGAAAAAGAAAAATAGTTGAAAAAATTTTGAGGGAAAACGGTTCAACCCGATAAAAGTCTGTATTTTTGCGCCGGTAAAAATACAGACGATGACAACGATAGAATCACTGTACGATATTTACAAACGCTGCACGGTCGTAACGACCGACAGCCGGAACTGCCCGCAAGGCTCGCTGTTTTTCGCCCTGCGGGGAGCGACGTTCGACGGCAACCGCTTTGCCGCGCAGGCGCTTGACGCCGGTTCGGCATACGCCGTAGTCGATGATGCTTCGGTTGTGAAAGACGACCGCTACCTCTTGGTCGATAACGTCTTGCGCGCATTGCAGGAACTGGCGCGTTTTCATCGGCGCACGTTGGGTTTGCCCGTCATCGCCATTACCGGCACCAACGGCAAGACCACCACGAAAGAACTTACTGCCGCCTGCCTTGCCACCACCTACGACATACTGGCGACGGAAGGAAATTTGAACAACGCTATCGGAGTGCCCCTTACGCTGTTGCGCCTCCGTGCGTCGCACCGCATTGCCGTCGTGGAGATGGGCGCCAGCCACCCGGGCGACATTCGGGAGCTTGTCGATATTGCCGAACCCGATTACGGCATCATCACCAACGTAGGCAAAGCCCATTTGCAGGGATTCGGCTCTTTCGAGGGCGTGGTGGCTACCAAGTGCGAACTTTACGATTTTCTCCGCCGTCGGGGCGGAAAAGTGTTTTTGCACGGCGAGAATGCGCATCTGTCTGCCCGGGTGCAGGGGTTGGAAACGATTACGTATGGAACGACGGAGGGACAGTTCGTTTCCGGCCGGCTCACAGCGTGCTCGCCTTACCTCTCATTCACTTTCACCCACGATGGACACACTTCCGCCGTCGATACGCACCTTATCGGCGGATATAACCTTTACAATGCCCTTGCTGCTGCAACCATTGCGCTGTATTTCGGCGTACCGCAGGAGAAAATCGCGGCGGCTGTTGCAGCCTATGAACCGCAGAATCGCCGCTCGCAGCTGATGAAGACCGCCCGCAACACGCTGATAGTCGATGCCTACAATGCCAATCCCACGAGTATGACGGCAGCCCTCGACAATTTCTTTGCCATGACGCTGCCGCACAAAGTCGTGATTTTGGGCGATATGGGCGAACTGGGCGCCGACAGTAGGGAGGAGCATCGGAAAATCGTTGCACGGCTGCGCGATGTCCGCGATGTCCGTGATGTGCGCGTGCTGTTGGCGGGAAAAGAATTTTCGGCGGCGGGCGAGGCGTTCACCTGTTTCCCCGATACCGATGCGCTGGTGGCATACCTGCAAGCCAATCCCCTTTCCGACAGCACCGTATTGATAAAGGGTTCGCGCAGTATGCAGCTCGAAAAATGCTTGAATTGTCTATAAAAACTTTATACGATGTATAGCGAAATGTTCAAACCGGAATCGGAATTGCGCCGGCAGAAAATACAGACTGCCTTGCGGAATGCAAAAGCCGATGCCCTGTTGTTGGTCGATAATGCCGACCTTTACTATGTTGCCGGACGGGTATTCTGCGGCTATGCCTACATACCGGTCGAAGGCGAAATGCTCTGCTTCGTGCGGCGTCCGGTGGGACTGAAAGGCGACAATGTCATCTATATCCGCAAACCGGAACAAATCGCCGAAGAGCTGCGCTCGCGCGGCGTGGCTATGCCGTCGTGCCTCCTGCTCGAAGGCGATACGCTCTCTTTCAACGAGTACAACCGTTTGGCGGCAATCTTTCCCGACAGCAAGGTTTCGGGCGAAGGTACGGCGCTTATCCGGCAGGTGCGCGCCGTGAAGACTCCGTATGAAATAGCCAAAATCCGGCAGTCGGCAGCCATGCACGATACGATGTACCGGCGCATACCGAAATATTATGTCGAAGGCATGACCGATATAGAATTTGCCATAGAGCTCGAACATGCGGCGCGCCAGCACGGTTCGCTGGGTATTTTCCGCATCTTCGGGCATAACATGGAAATATATATGGGAAACGTGCTGGTGGGTGAGAATGCCGACAACCCTTCGCCCTACGATTTTGCCATGGGCGGAGCCGGTCTCGACACCTCGCTGCCGGTGAGCTGCAACGGCACGGCGATACGTCGCGGACAAACGGTTATGGTCGATATGAACGGCAATTTCACCGGATATATGTCCGACCTTTCCCGCGTGTTTTCGGTGGGCAGTGTTCCCGACAAGGCACGGCGGGTGCACGGCGTTTCGATACGCATACAGGAGGCTGTTGCCGCGATGGCGCGTCCGGGCGTGGCGGCTGCCGACCTGTACCATTGCGCTGCCGAAATAGCCAAAGAGGAGCACGTGGAAGAGTATTTCATGGGACATCGTCAGAAAGCCGGATTCATCGGGCACGGCGTGGGCATCGAAGTAAACGAGCTGCCCGTGATTGCCCCGCGTTCGCGCGACGTGCTGCAAGAGGGCATGGTTATAGCTTTGGAACCGAAATTCGTGCTGCCCGAAATCGGTGCGGTGGGCGTGGAAAACACCTTCCTCGTAACCGCAGACGGCATGGAGAAACTTACGACCTGCACCGAAGATATTGTCCGGCTCGATTGATGCCGGCGGGCTTTCTCCGATAAAAACAAAAAGAGGCGAACAACAATGTTCGCCTCTTTTTTGTCCGTTTCCGAACGTATCGTTTAAGCGTTCTTGGCTTGGAGTACGATGGCGCGGAATGCTTCGGGATTGTTCATCGCCAAATCGGCAAGAACTTTCCGGTTGATTTCGATGCCTGCTTTGTGGAGCGCACCCATGAGTTTCGAGTAGGAGAATCCTTCGAGACGGGCGGCAGCGTTGATACGCTGAATCCACAGGGCGCGGAAATTGCGTTTTTTCGCTTTCCGGTCGCGGTAAGCATAGGTCAGACCTTTTTCCCAAGTGTTTTTGGCAACAGTCCAGACATTTTTACGGGCACCGATGTAACCGCGTGTAAGTTTCAGAATTTTTTTTCTTCTTGCTCTTGAAGCAACGTGATTGACTGATCTTGGCATAATTTTTTCTTTTTTGAATGTTAGCGTCTTCTTCGGAAGAACTTCGGGCTAAATCATTCGGTTAATACTGCTTTTGTTGGAAAATCGCTTTTTTACGAATCCGAAAAAATAAGAGTGATGACGCGCTTATCTCAGTGCCAGTAAGGCTCTTACGTTTTTCTTATCGGCACGGTCGATAAGAGCGAAGTGCGTCAGGTTTCTTTTTTGTTTTTTCGTTTTCTTCGTCAGGATATGACTTTTGAAAGCGTGTTTTCTTTTGATTTTTCCTGTTCCGGTAAGGGCGAACCTCTTTTTGGCACCGGAATTAGTTTTCATCTTCGGCATTTTGTTTGTTTTTTAATGTGTATATAAAATTGAGTGTTCGTTTTACTTTTTCTTCGGCGTGAGCACGATAATCATGCGCTTGCCTTCGAGCAGCGGCATCTGTTCCACTTTCCCGTAATCTTCGAGGTCGTTGGCAAACCGCAGCAAGAGCACTTCGCCCTGTTCCTTGAAGAGTATCGAGCGTCCTTTGAAGAATACGTAAGCCTTGACTTTGGCGCCTTCTTCGAGGAAGCCTTTGGCGTGTTTGAGCTTGAAGTTGTAATCGTGGTCGTCGGTTTGAGGTCCGAAACGGATTTCCTTGATGACGACTTTCGTCGATTTGGCTTTTTGCTCTTTGAGCCGCTTTTTCTGCTGATAAAGAAATTTCTGGTAATCGATAACGCGGCATACCGGCGGTACGGCGTTAGGAGAAATTTCGACCAGATCGAGTTCCTGTTGTTCGGCTATCTGCAACGCATCGCGCAGGCTGTAAATGCCTTGTTCCACATTATCGCCTACCAGACGCACCTCGCGGGCGCGTATCCGTTCGTTTACGAAATACTGGTCTTTACCGCTCTCTTTTTTCGGCGGAAAGTTGCGCTGACTGTTGTTTCCTGAGTCGTTGTTGTTCTCCATTCAATTACCATTGGTTTATCATGCTCTCCACCTCTTGGGTGAGAATCTCGGCAAAGGTAGTAATTTTCATCGAACCTTTATCACCTTCGCCCTGTTTTCTTACAGAAACTTCATTATTTTCTGCTTCTTTCTCGCCGACAATGAGCAAATAAGGTATTTTTTTCAACTCGTTGTCGCGTATTTTGCGTCCGATTTTTTCGTTGCGGTCGTCGATAGTGGCGCGAATGTCTTTTCGGCGGAGTTCTTTGGCGACGGTGCGGGCGTAGTCGTTGAATTTCTCGCTGATAGGTATGATGACAGCCTGTTCGGGGGTGAGCCACAAGGGGAATTTTCCGGCAGTGTGCTCTATGAGCACGGCGACGAAACGCTCCATCGAACCGAACGGCGCACGGTGTATCATCACCGGACGGTGTTTCTGGTTGTCGCTGCCCGTGTATTCGAGGTCGAAGCGCTCGGGCAGGTTGTAATCGACCTGTATCGTACCGAGCTGCCAGCGGCGGCCTATGGCGTCTTTCACCATGAAGTCGAGTTTCGGGCCGTAGAAAGCGGCTTCGCCGTATTCGATTTTGGCTTTCAATCCTTTTTCTTCACAGGCTTCGATAATGGCTTGTTCCGCCTTTTCCCAGTTTTCTTCGCTGCCGATGTATTTTTCGCGGTTCACCTTGTCACGCAGCGAAATCTGCGCTTCGAAATTTTCGAAATTCATCGAGCGGAACACGATGGAGATGATGTCCATCACCCGCAAAAATTCTTCTTTCACCTGATCGGGGCGGCAGAATATGTGGGCATCGTCCTGCGTGAAACTGCGCACGCGGGTCAGTCCGTGCAACTCGCCGCTCTGTTCGTAGCGGCACACGGTGCCGAACTCGGCAAGCCGCAAGGGCAGGTCTTTGTACGAGCGGGGCGAGTTTTTGTATATCATGCAGTGGTGCGGGCAGTTCATCGGTTTGAGGAAGTATTCCTCACCCTCTTCGGGCGTGTGTATGGGCTGGAACGAATCTTTCCCGTATTTGGCGTAGTGCCCCGAAGTGATGTACAGCAGTTTGTTTCCGATAGGCGGCGTAATGACCTCCTGATAGTCGTAGCGTGCCTGTATGCGGCGCAGGAACGATTGCAGCCGCAGCCGCAGCTCCGTGCCTTTGGGCAGCCACAAGGGCAGCCCTTTGCCCACCGTATCGGAGAAAGCGAACAGTTCCATCTCTTTTCCGATTTTGCGGTGGTCACGCTTCTTTGCCTCTTCGAGCAGAGCCAGATAGTCGTCGAGCATCTTTTTCTTCGGGAACGAAATGGCGTAGATGCGAGTGAGTTGGGGTCGCTTTTCGTCGCCGCGCCAGTAAGCTCCTGCCAGCGACAATATTTTCACCGCTTTGATAGGGGCGGTGTCGGGCAGGTGCGGACCGCGGCACAGGTCGGTGAATGCACCTTGCGTATAGGTGGTTATGGTACCGTCGTCGAGGTCGTTGATAAGCTCCACTTTATACGTTTCGTTCCGGTCGCCGAACATTTTTAAGGCATCGGCCTTCGTGATGTTTTTCCGCACGATGGCTTCTTTGCGTGCCGACAATTCGAGCATTTTTGCCTCGATAGTCGGAAAGTCGCTCTCTTTGATAACGGTTTCGCCGCAATCGACATCGTAATAGAATCCGTTTTCTATGGCAGGACCGATACCGAATTTTATATTCGGATAGAGTTCCTGCAACGCTTCGGCCAACAGGTGCGCCGAGCTGTGCCAAAAGGCGTGTTTTCCTTCGGCGTCGTCCCACTTGTAAAGGTGTATGGCGGCATCTTCGTCGATAGGGCGGGAGAGGTCCCATTCCTGTTCGTTGATTTTGGCTGCCAACACTTCCTGCGCCAGTCGCGGACTGATGCTTTCGGCTATCTGCAACGGCGTGGTGCCGGCGGCAAACTCCTTGACCGAGTGATCGGGAAAAGTGATTTTTATCATATCTTTTTTGTCTGTACAGGCGTTTGCCTGCATTTCGTTATGTCATTGTTTTGCCTCCAACCGTTTTTATGACGATGTGCGGCATAATTTTTCAACCTGCAAAGGTAGATAAATTTTTCGAAATACGTTCAAATACAATGCCGGATTTTTTTATAGATTTGTTTCTTAAAGTAAAAAAGGTATATCAAACCGTAATCCGGATATTTTTTGTTTGCTGTCAATAGATTATTTTTGTACAATAAAAAATATGAAAAGAAAAATTTTTCGACCGTCGGCTTGCGCTCCTTTCGGTGTTCGGTATGGCGGCGCAGAAAGCACGGGAATCGGTCGATTTGTAATTGAAAAAAAATAGCTATCTAATTATTTGAAATAGTGGTATATGAGTAAAATTTTAATAGCCTATTTTTCATTGAAAGGCGAAACGTATGTAAACGGACGGCTTGAAATGCGTTCTGTCGGAAATACCGAGGTTATTGCCGGTAAAATAGAGGCACTTACGCATGGAGACTTGTTCCATATCGAAACGCAGGAACCTTACCTCGCCGGTTACTATGCGACCACCGAAAAAGCGCAGGAGGAGCAGCGCCGGAAAGCCCGTCCCCGTCTTACCGCCGAAGTCGGGAATATGGCGCAGTACGACACTGTTTTTCTGGGCTATCCCGATTGGTGGGGCACGATGCCCATGGCGGTGTTCACCTTTTTGGAGTCATACGATTTTTCCGGAAAAAAGATAATCCCATTCTGTACCCACGAGGGCAGCGGATTCGGACATAGCGTGGACGACCTCAAAAAAGCCTGTCCGCGTGCCGATGTACGGCAGGGCGTTGCCATACGCGGCGGCAGTGCAGCCACAGCCGACAAAGAGGTCGCCCGCATTGTCGATATGATGAAGTAACCTGAAAATATCCTGAAAAACGCCGGCGGCAAAACGCGGAAACAATCTCTCCGCCGTTTTGCCGTTTTTTTGTGAAATCTCGTTATATTTGCAACGTTGTTACAAAGGCTGACAATGAATATTTTTTACACTCCGGATATTGCTTTGGTGCGGGAGCTGCCCGAAGAAGAGTCGCATCATTGCGTCAAAGTGCTGCGGCAGGTCGAGGGCGACGAACTGATGCTCGCCGACGGCGCCGGTACGTTCTATCGGGCGGTAATCGTGTCGGCGCACCCGAAACACTGCGCGGTGGATATTGTGGAGACGATACCGGCGCCGCCTGCGTGGGGCTTCCGTCTGCACGTGGCGATAGCGCCCACGAAGAATCTCGACCGCATGGAGTGGTTTGCCGAAAAATGCACCGAGATAGGCATCGATGCCATTACGCCGCTGCGCTGCCGCTATTCCGAGCGGCGCGAGATGAAAGGCGATCGCCTGCGTAAAATCGTGATTTCCGCCATGAAGCAGTCGCTTAAAGCCGTCTGTCCGCAACTCGACGAAATGACCGATTTCGACCGCTTTGTCCGACAGCCATTCTCCGGCGATAAATTTATCGCCCATTGTCAGGAGGACGAGCGCGTGCTGCTGGCTCAGCTTTATGAAGCGGGTCGCGATGCGTTGGTGCTTATTGGTCCGGAGGGCGATTTCAGCCGCGACGAAATAGCGTTGGCAACTGCCTGCGGATTCCGTGCCGTGTCGTTGGGCGACAGCCGCCTGCGCACCGAGACAGCCGGCGTGGTGGCGTGTCATACCCTGCACATTATTAATCAGATAAACCGTAAAAAATAACGCTCATGTATCCCCGAATATCCAATCTGCATCACACCGAGTCGGGTCTCTTTTTTCTGCTGGCAGGTCCCTGCGTCATCGAAAGCGAAGATATGGCGATGCGCATCGCCGAGAAAATAGTAAGCCTTGCCGACCGCATGAAGATTCCCTATATTTTCAAAGGCTCGTATCGGAAAGACAACCGTTCGCGCCTCGACTCGTTCACCGGTATCGGCGACGAAAAGGCGTTGCACATTTTGCGCAAAGTGCGCGAAACGTTCGACGTGCCGGTCGTAACCGATATACACACTGCCGCCGAGGCCGATATGGCAGCTGCCTATGTCGATGTGTTGCAGATTCCGGCATTTCTGTGCCGGCAGACCGACCTGCTGCTGGCTGCCGCCCGCACGGGAAAAGTGGTCAATATCAAGAAAGGACAATTTCTGTCGGCGGGTGCCATGCGCTTTGCCGCCGAAAAAATAACGGAGTCGGGCAATGAAAACGTGATGCTTACCGAGCGGGGTACCACGTTCGGCTATCAGGACTTGGTGGTCGATTATCGCGGCATTCCCGAGATGCAGGCTTTCGGCTGTCCGGTGGTGCTCGATGTAACCCATTCGCTGCAACAGCCCAACCAGACGTCGGGGGTAACCGGCGGTATGCCGAAGCTCATCGAAACGGTGGCGCGTGCCGGCGTGGCGGTAGGGGTCGATGGGCTTTTCATGGAAACACACCCCGAGCCGGCAAAAGCCAAATCCGACGGCGCCAATATGCTCCCGCTCGACCGTTTGGAAAATCTCCTTGCCCGTCTTGTCGTTTTGCGACAGGCGGTCGATTCGTTTTCGCGATAGCCGCGACCGATTTTTCGTAAAAGATTTATTCGCAGAAGAGCGTGTGCGCCCGCACGCCCGAAAAATTTTCGATGACCGTGTCGGCAAACGCCGCCACCTCGTCGCGGGGCAGTGTGGTTGCCAGTCCCACTACGCGCATTCCGCCGGCGCGGGCGGCTTGCAGACCGGCGCGAGAATCCTCGAAAACGACCGATTGCGCCGGCGCGGCATTCAGTCGGGCAGCCGCCAGCAGATACCCTTCGGGGTCGGGCTTCGAGCGGGTGATGTCGTCGGCGGTAATCACGATGTCGAAAAATGTCTTTAATTCGGGGTGCGCCTGCCAGAGGTTTTGTAACTTCGCTTGGTCGGAGCTGGTAACGACCGCCGTGCGTATATGCAGCGAGCGGAGCTCCGACAAGAAGTCGAGAATGCCCGGAATCAGATAAAATTTCATTTGGCGTTCCCATTCCGCCAGCGCAGCGGCAATCTCCCGCTGCCATGCCTCGTGCCCCGCAAAATGGCGGTCGAAAATCTGGCGCACCGTATTGCCCTTGATTTTCATGCCGAAATGGTCGGTGTCGTGCAAGTAAGTCGCACCCGTTTTGTCCCAGAAAATACTGTATTGCGGTTCGGTGTCCACGATGACGCCGTCGAGGTCGAAAAGCGCAGCGGCAGGAAAGTTTCCCATATTTTATTTATTTTGTTTAACGCTGCAAAGGAAATAAAAACCGCGCGACTATACAAATATTTCGTACCTTTGCCGCCACAACGGAAACGGATATGGTAAACAATAATTCACCGCAGCGACTGGGAACGGCACCTATCGGAAGATTGCTGTTGGAATACTCTATACCTGCCATCATAGCGATGACGGTCGTTTCGTTGTACAACGTCATCGACAGCATATTCATCGGGCACGGCGTGGGAGCAATGGCGATAGCCGGTTTGGCGGTAACCTTTCCGCTGATGAATCTGATTATCGCTTTCTGTACGCTGGTAGGAGTGGGCAGCGCCACCATTACCTCTATATATATGGGGCAGAAAGACCACCGGCGGGCGACGTCGGTATTGCACCATGCCGCCATATTGTTGGCATTCAACGGCATATTGCTCACGTGCGTTACGCTCGTTTTTCTCGACCCCGTGCTGCGCTTTTTCGGCGCCAGCGAAGACACGCTGCCGTATGCCCGCGACTTCATGCGTATCATACTTTACGGCAATCCCATAGCCTACCTCTTTGTCGGATTGAACAATGTCATGCGTGCCACCGGCTATCCCCGCAAGGCGATGTTTTCGTCCATTCTTACGGTGGCGGTCAATATCGTCGTGGCGCCGATATTCATCTTTACATTGAAGTGGGGTATAAAGGGTGCGGCGCTCGCTACCGTGCTGGCGCAGCTTACGGGAATGATATGGGTGCTCTCGCACTTTCTCAACCGCAACAGCTATATCCATTTCAAGCGCGGCTATTTTGGCTTGCAGCGCCGCATCGTCGCTTCGATTCTGAGCATCGGAATGTCGCCCTTTCTGATGAACTCGTGCGCCTGTCTGGTGGTCATCATCATCAACACGTCGCTGCTCGATTACGGCGGTAATATGGCTATCGGCGCATATGGCATCGTCAATCGCATGATGACGCTTTTCGTGATGATTGTCTTGGGACTGGCGCAGGGCATGCAGCCGATTGTCGGCTACAACTACGGAGCTAACCGCTTCGACCGCGTGAAGCAGACACTGCATTACGGCATTTTCTGGGGCGGCTGCATCACCACCTTCGGTTTTCTGCTTAACGAATTGATACCGAGCGTTATCGTCGGACTATTTACCGACGACCCCGAGCTGCTGGAAATCTCCCGCAACGGCTTGCGCATCATGAGTGCGGCATTTGCCATCGTAGGTATGCAGATAGTCATCACGCAATTTTTTCAATCCATCGGCAAATCGCGCATTTCCATTTTCCTGTCGCTTTCACGGCAGCTTTTATTTCTGATACCCTGCCTGCTGATATTGCCGCCCTTTTACGGAACGAACGGCGTGTGGTGGAGCATACCCATCACCGATACGGTAGCTTTTGTCGTCGCGCTGGCGGCATTATGGTATCATATCCGCAAAATGTCGCGCATTCACCCGTTGAAGTGAGCCGATTATTTTATGTGAAAGAGGTATGAAATGCCCGCCCAAATCTGTTGGTGGGCAGATGCCTGAAAGTAGGCGTCTTTTCCTTTGCTGTTTTCGAAAAAGTCGTTGAGCCCGAAGTAGTAGCGGCCTTCGACGATGATGCTGTGCCGTTTCAGTTTCACCTCCATGCCGACGCCGCCGGTGATGCCGTAGTCGAATTTCGATTTTATCGGTTCGTAATACTGCTGCACTTGCAGCACCGGTGTGAATGGCGGCAGGTCGTTCACGTCGAAGCTCGACGAAACGTTTTCGGAAAACAGGACGCCGATTTGCGGACCGAGATTGAGGAATCCCCGTATCGGTTCGTTACCGAAAAAAATGTGGGAGAGAAACGGTATGGTGATGTAATTCATCGTGTGGCTGTAAGCATAGTCGCCGGTTGTTTCCCTTGAAAAATCCTCTTTCCAGCCGAATTGCGAAAAATTCACTTCGCCGATGATGCCGAAATACTTTTCCTCGATGTAACGCACCGACACGCCCATACTCATACCGGGCTGGAATTTCTCCCGCACCGACGGGCGGAACGTGACTTTCGAGAAAGTGGCTCCGCCTCTGACACCTACCGATACCGAACGGTATTTGTTGTATTTCCGTTGTGCCTGCATATCGGCGGCGCACCCCGACAGGAGTGCGAAAACAAGGCAGAGGCGCAGGAGCTGTTTCATCGGGGCGGACTTATTCGGTAAGTAAAATTTCACGGGCGATATCGAATGTCGGCATGAAGCGGACGAAAAGAATCGCCTCGTTGTCGAATCCGCTCCAATTGTTGATGCGGCGGAATCGGAAACACGTCTGTATGCCCGAGTAGGCGACCGATTCGATGTCGTTTTCGAAACTGCTGCCGAACCGTTGCAGCGCCGTCAGGAAAAACAGCCCCGTGTCATATCCTAAAAATACGTGCTGCGGGTTGGCTTGCAGCATATCTTTGCGGAACCACGACAGAAAAGAATCCTGCACTTTTGCCGCTGCCGTATCGGACGGCAGGGCGTAAAAGCGCGAAAATATCGTTGTGTTCAACCGGCAGAACGGGTCGATGTATTCCTTTATATACATTTGCCATTCGGGGTAACCGTAGAGCGAAATGTTGATGCGGGGTTTGTCGTCTTTCAGTTTGGCGAGCGGAGCCACCACTTTGCCTACGGCGCCCCGACCGGTGGCGTTGGTGAGCACGAACAGGTCGGTGGCATTGGGCAGCATTTCATCGAACGTCTCCATATAGGGGTCTTGCCCGAGCGATATTTCCACGAAGTCTTTGCCCTCTTGCAGCAGTTTGGTTTTGATGCGGTCGATGTGGTCGGATTTGCTGTTTTCGCTGCCGCTGTCGTCGATGACGAAAACGACCGATTTGTTGCCGATTTCTTCAAACAGTTTGTCTCGGCTTCGGGCGTACAGGCTTTCATGCGGAATGTTGCATTGGAAAACGCGCGGGTTGCGGTTGGCTTCGTCGTTTTTCACGGCAAAGGGATTGACCATGTTTATTCCTTCCCGATGGGCGAATGCGGCGACGGCGGAAATATCGTCGTTTTCTACGGGCCCGATAATCAGGTCGAGATTCTTTTCCGGCAGCGTGCCGATGAGCGAATCGACGACGGCGCGGCTGCCCCGTGTGTCGAGTGCGTAGATACGGAGCGACATACCGGCGCGCTTCATGCTGTCGGCTGCGAGGAGGAACCCTTCATAAAATTCCGTGTAGAGCGACGAGCGCACATCTTCTTCACGGTCGGTCATAAACGGCAGCATGACGGCGACATTGTAGGTGCCTCCCTGTTTTGCCCGACGATGTACGGGCGCAGGTTTCTTCTCTTCGGCAACCGGCGCTTCCGCCTGTTCCTCTTTTTTCGGAACGGCTACCGTATTCCCTTTCTGCACGAGGTCTTTGCCTTTGTTTACCGCCAAGATTTCTTCCGGTGTCGTGCCGAATTTCTGGGCAACGCTTTCGAGCGTTTCCTTTTTGCTTTTTACCGTATAGTAAAATACGGCTTGCGGGTGGGAAACAGGCGTCTCCTTCGTTTCTATGTTTTTATTGTTTGAGGCGATGCGTATCACTTCGCCTATCGCCAAGTGGTGCGGGTCTAAGCCCGGATTGTCATCGACGATGCTCTCGACCGTCGTCTGGTAGCGTTTGGAGAGGGAGTAGAGCGTTTCGCCGGCAGCTATGGTGTGATAGACGTAGGCGTCCTGCGACTGTATGGGGTTTCCTTCCACCGCATTTTGCGGAATCCGCAGCGTATCGCCTACATGGATTACCTCTTCCGCTTCCGGATTGAGCGCGATAATGCGATTGACAGAAACGCCGTATATGACAGAAAGGGAATAGAGCGTTTCTCCGCTTGACACGATGTGTTTGAATATCTTTTCGGCATTCGATATTTGTGCGGTCTTGTACCTTACGGGTATGAGCAGCAGGTGTCCTTCCGACAAATTGCTCCGTTGTTTTGTTTCCGGATTATATTGGAAAATGATTTCCGGCTCTACCTCGAATTTTATGCATACGCTGTCGATGTTGTCGTTTTCTTCGATACGGTAGAGATAAAACTCCTTTCCATTGATGGTTTTGCGCGAAAAGGTCGTTTGGGGGGCAGGCTTGCGATTGGACGTTTGCGCCTCAGCTTCCGTCGGAAACAGCGACGAAACGAACAGCAGAAATAAAACAAAACGGATAAAACGCATGTTATCGAATTTGAAAAACGTTACAAAGATAACGTTCTTGCACAAAAAAAACAATATCGCTATTTCTTTTCCGTAAAATGTGCTCACTCGAAATCGGAATATTTACCGAATAAAACCAAAAATTTTTAGTGAAAAGTTTTGTAAATTCGTTTTCTGAAACTATTTTTGTGGCGTATTTATTAACCTATTAAATTACGACAAAATGAAACGAACACTGTTTTTTATGTTGCTGTCCGCAGGGCTGTTCGCTCCCGCTGCGTGGGCGTATGACTTTGATGTAGACGGTATCTATTACACAATTACTTCATCTACTTCATCGAGAAACAAAACGGTTGAGGTTGCGTATGGTGGAGGAGCCTATTCGGGCGATGTAATCATTCCCGCAACGGTAACGTATGAGGATGTTGAATATCGGGTTACCGCTATCGGCGACGATGCTTTTTCGTGGTGCACGGGCTTGACGTCGGTAACGATACCTGAGAGTGTTACCGCTATTGGCGATGAGGCTTTTTCCCGATGCAGTGGTTTGGAAAATTTCGAAGGGAAAATTGCGACAGCCGATCATCGTTGTCTTGTCATAAACGATACCTTGAAAGCCTTTGCACCGAGCGGATTGACTCGATATACCATACCCGACGGTGTTAAAGTTATCGGCGAGAGGGCTTTTTTCAAATGCAGCGGCTTGATGTCGGTAACGATACCCGAGAGTGTTACCGCTATCGGCTGGAGGGCTTTTGAGGATTGTAGCGGCTTGACGTCGGTAACGATAGGTAAGAGTGTTCAGACTATCGGTAGCGGTGTATTCTACGCTTGCAAAAATTTGACCTCGGTAACAATTCCAGAGAGTGTTCAGACTATCGGTGTCGAGGCTTTTTCCCAATGCAGTGGTTTGGGAAATTTTGAAGGGAAATTTGCGACAGCCGATCATCGCTGTCTTGTTATAAACGATACCTTGATAGCCTTTGCACCGAGCGGATTGACCCAATACACCATACCGGACGAAGTTAAGGTTATCGGCAACTATGCTTTTTCGTGGTGCACGGGCTTGACCTCGGTAACAATTCCTAAGAGCGTCCAGACTATCGGCGACTGGGCTTTTGCGTATTGCGACGGTTTGACGTCGGTAACGATAGGCGACGGTGTTACCACTATTGGCGACTATGCTTTTTACGGTTGCACGGGCTTGGCATCGGTAACGATAGGTAAGAATGTTCAGACTATCGGCGACTATGCTTTTTCGTGGTGCACGGGCTTGACCTCGGTAACAATTCCAGAGAGTGTTCAGGTTATCGGTGTCGAGGTTTTTTCCGGTTGCAGAGGTTTGAAAAATTTCGAAGGGAAAATTGCGACAGCCGATCATCGTTGTCTTGTCATAAACGATACCTTGAGGGCGTTTGCATCGAGCGGATTGACCCAATACACCATACCCGACGATGTTAAAGTTATCGGCGACAATACTTTTTGGGGTTGCGACGGCTTGACGTCTGTAACAATTCCTGAGAGTGTTATCGCTATCGGCGACGATGCTTTTTCGTATTGCGACGGTTTAACATCGGTAACGATAGGCTGCTCCACTATCGGCGACGATGCTTTTTCCAATTGCACGGGCTTGACGTCGGTAACGATAGGTGACGGTGTTACCACTATCGGCGACTATGCTTTTTCGTGCACGGGCTTGACGTCGGTAACGATACCTGAGAGTGTTACCGCTATTGGCGATGAGGCTTTTTCCCGATGCAGTGGTTTGGAAAATTTCGAAGGGAAAATTGCGACAGCCGATCATCGTTGTCTTGTCATAAACGATACCTTGAGAGCCTTTGCTCAGAGCGGATTAACCCAATACACCATACCAAACGAAGTTAAGGTCATTGGCGACGGAGTTTTTTATTGTTGCTATAGTTTGACAGAGATAACGATACCCAATAGTGTTACCGCTATCGGCGACTGTGCTTTTGCCAGTTGCGGCTTAACGTCGGTAACGATACCCGAGAGTGTTATCTCTATCGGTAGGATTGCTTTTAGGTATTGCAGTGGCTTGAAATCGGTAACGATAGGTAAGGGTGTTACCACTATCGGCCCAAGTGCTTTTTTTAGGTGCACCGGTTTGACGTCGGTAACGGCTTATAATTCAACACCGGTGGATATTGTAATAACAAATGAATCGGGATATCCCTACGTTGCTTTCGATAATGTCGATTGTGCCAACTGCAAACTTTACGTACCCAAAGGGTCGGTAGAAGCCTATCGGAATGCCGAAGGGTGGAGCGAGTTCGGAGAGATATTGCCGATAGACGAATCCTCCGCCATTACGGAAACACGACAAGACAATGCCGACGGACACGTAACGGTGTATAATCTGCAAGGCGTGCCGGTACTCGAAACCGATGATGCTGCCGACCTCAAAATGTTACAGAACGGCGCCTATATCGTGAACGGCAAAAAGATGATTATCGCCCGATAGCACGAATCGTATAAAATCCTAAAAGCATCGGGGCGGAAAAATTTTTTCCGCCCCGATGTCGTTGTGAGGTTTCGCCTTTTATAGGGGTGTATCGATTTTGTCTGTTTGTTTACCGTCCGGATTCGGAAATAAGGGCGCGCAGGCGATCGTTGAATTTCGTGGCGCCTAACAATTCTTCGAGAGTTAGTACAAATTTCTCAAACAAAAAAACTCTCACAATTCTTTTAGGATTTTGTTGTTGGCATCGTCGATTCGGTAGGAGTGAATGGCGGAAAGATAGATGCGTGTTGTCTCTTGTCTTTTTGCGGATATACGTGATGTAGCCGTTCGCGAAGTCGAGGTCTTTTCGCGCATATAGAATGAAAACAGAAACAGGTCTCGGTCGTATGGGGCGGACTTTTTGGGCAGCTTTATGGCTGTTGCAGTTTTGTCCTTGCTCGGTCATACCCGAGTCGGGCGGCTTCCCGCAAGTCGTTTTCGGCTTTTTCCGATTCGCCCAGCGCTTCGTATGCCAAACTTCGGTAGTAATAACTTTCGGCTTGGCATTCGGGGTATTTTATGGCTTCGTTATAGACTTTTACGGCTTCGTTGTATTGCCCTAAACAGTAGAGTATAAACCCTTTGAATATCAGTTGCGAATGGTCTTCCTCGTTGAGTTTCAGTGCATCGTTTATGTCGGTAAGGGCGTCTTCATAATGTGCCAGATATATTTGCGCAATGGCTTTCTGTTTGTAGATTTCCGATAAAGCATTTTTTTCTTTGTCGGGACAGTATAGAATGGCTTGCCGGTAGTCGATGATGGCATTCGGGTAATTCTGCATTTCCTTCGAGCAGTTTCCGCGAAGATAATAAGCCCACCAGTTTTTTGCATTTTGATTCAAGGCTTCGCTTGCCGCTTCTATGGCTTCGCCGTATTTGCCGGCGAGAAAGAGCTCTTGGGCTTTTTCCGACGGCGAAGGCTCTATTTTTTTGAATCGGTATGCCGTGCGGTTGGCTTGCGGTGCGCGCGGGTCGAAATCAGTAAAGATCAGAACGGAAAAAGGTTTGTTGGTTTCGACGATTTTTGTCATTTCACGACCTTTCGGGGCAGGCGTCATTTTCAGATTTTGCAGCTCCGAACAGTTGTATATGAAATTCCGCAGGTCTGCTGTTTGCACGGACAGAGTGGTATAAAGGTCGGTATATTGAGCAAAAGCCATACCTAAGATGTTTCCATCGGCATCGAATACGGCGCCGCCGCTGTTCCCCGATTCTATGGGAACGGTCATTTGGAACCGATGCGGGTAGTTGCTGTCGTATGACGTGCTGACAATTCCGGTGGTGATTTTGGGGGAATAGCCGAGGTATGCAATTTTGGGATACCCGATGGCGAAACAAAATTCCCCGTCGATAGGATTATTTTCGCGTATGTTGTAAGGTATCTTTCCGAAAGATGTAAATGTGCTGTCCTCGATTTTGAGAATGGCGACATCGATGCGGGCGTCGCTATCGACCACCCGAGCGTTGTAGTAACGGGTGAAATCGTTGTTTACGCCCGTGATAAGAAACTGTTGGTAACCTCTTACCACATGTGCGCAGGTGGCGATGTAGCCGTCTTCTGTCAAGGCGAATCCGGAGCCTGCGCCTCCGAGTACCTCTTCTTCTTCGGAAAAATCGAGCTGGGGATATATTCGATAAAATGTTTTGTTCATGGAGGAATACGGAGAGAATACAAAGGCGTTTCCCGTCATGATGATGTATTTTTCGTCGTAAGTGCGGTCGAACGGATTTTCGCCCATGGCATGATACACGCCGTCGATGGTCGTCATTTCAAAAAAATATTTCACCATTCCCGACTCTTTGCCGTCCAGCCGTATGGCGCGGTAGCGAAACTCCTCCGGCAGACGTTCATCGACGAATCTTTCAATAGCATACACGGCGCCTTTGTTGTCGCGCCAGATACCTTCGATAAGTTCGAATGTGCCGTCGGCTATGCGGCTGTCGATGAGTTTGCGCGCCGTCGCCGCGTCGTAATTTTCCACTTTGAATTTCAGTGCAGCCATGCCTGCGGCGGTAATCGACAGGAAGAGCAGAAAGAGCAAAAAACGTTTCATGGCAGGAGATTATATTCTGAAATAGAGCCCGAAACTCAGCAATTCCTTGAATTGCAGGAATGACCCTTTTGCATTCGGCGCTACGCTGTCGTCGTAGCGCATTTTGAACTCTATACGGGTGGAAAAGTATCGGTTGAGAACGAAATTCAGCGTATTCTCGAAATCGATTTGCACCCGTTCGTAAGAGGTAAAATAGTAAAAGCGGGAATTCAGATACATGTGCCGCATAAATTCCCATTTGATTGATGCCTCTGCCGATGAACCGATTTTGTTCAATACCGTTTTCCCCTCGTCAAGTCCGAATTTGGTCGGGTCTATTTTCTTGTCGATGCAGGTTTTCAGATTGTAGGCGACCGGCGAGAGCGAAACCGAAGTTTCGAGCGAGTTGTCTTTGCTCTTGTAGTTATGGGTCATACCGAGATTGAGATTCAGTTCGCCGGGTGAAAGAAACGATGCCGTGCGGGTTTGGGTATTTTTTTGGTAGAGGTTGAAAAACTGCGTTTTGAAAGAGAGGCTCACCGAGTAGTAGAAATTCCAAAATGCCTTGTATCCGAATTTGCTGTCGATGCGGAACAAATCTTCGCTGATGGCATAGCTGCGCAGCGAGTCATCGGGTGTGCTGCAGATGTTCAGTTTCCAGTCTATATCGTTCTCGAACAGTATTTTTTCGTTTTCATAATCCTTATAGTCGAGCGAATAATGCTGCGTACTGATTAGGTTGATGTTGCTCGCACCGCCTTGATACCAGTTTTCCGATATATATACCTGCGAAATTTGCAGGGCGCTGTTCAATTCCGAAATCCAGTGTTTCAGTTTTATGGGACCACTTTTTAACTCGCGCAGGCGGGGCATCTCGTAGCCTTTCACCTCCAAAAATTCTTTCCGGCGCTTCACCCGCTCCATGTGTATGGCGTCGGGCAGCATTTCAGGCGTGTAATGCACTTTGTCGGGCGAATTGACGATAAATTCGGCTTGGGCGTATTCGCCTATCGCTTTCATTTCGCGGTCGCGTTCCATATCCGATTTCCGCCGGTTCAATTCATATCGGCTTCGCGTTTCTTTTTTCGAAGTGATAGCCGGTCGTTCCGATGGTCGCTGTCCGTCGAAAACAATGGGGAGGAAAATCGGATTTACGGGGCGGTTTTCTGATGTAAGAATGTCGTTCCGTTTTTTCAATAATGCTTGTGCTTCGGGGCACATCTCGATTTTCGGAATCTGTATCGGCGGCAGTACGCTCGCAGAATCTTTTTCGGCTCGTGTCGTATCTGCTGCTGCCGCAAGAACGACAGGAGCGGGGGTAACGCTTGTGTCGATGACATTGCTGAATATGGAACGCACCTCTTTCGTGAAAATCGTATCTTTCACGAAAGTGGTTTTGATAACCGTATCGACGGTTACGGCATTGCTGTCTGCACGTACTTCCGTTTTTTCGTTTTCCTTGATAGAGAGGTCGTCGATGAGATTCAGCGCGTCGAGTATCAGGCTTTTGAGGCTGTCGGGCATGGACGATAAGTCGATAGCGGGCGCATTGCCGGTCGTTTGGGTCGTGTCGGCTGTCGATAGGGCGCCGCTAAAAAAAATGCTGCCGCCCGCTTTTGCCGGCAGGGCAAAAAACGACAACACCGCAATGATTGCGCCCGTGAATAATCTGAAACGAACTGGTTTTGCTCGGAATCCTCTCATAGCCGACAGATAGATAGCCGCCGACAAATATAGTTAAAAAAGAGATATTGAGGACAAATTTTCCGGCATAAATATGTGATAATCGATAAAATGCCTTTACCGGACCTTTTTTATAAAAATCGGAGCGACCGTAAAATGTACGTAACTTATTTATTTACAAATAAAAATATCATTGTGAAATATTTTTTGTGAAAATCGAAAATTTTTTACACAAAAAACGATGACGATATAAGAAAAACACTTATTTTTGTCCCTATAAAATAACCCAAATAACAACGACTATGTTAAGCAAAAAAATGGAAGCTGCGCTCAATGCGCAAGTGAATGCCGAATTTTGGTCGGCATATCTTTATCTGTCGATGTCTACCAATTTCTCGGCGCTGGGAAATCCCGGATTTGCCAATTGGTTTGCTGTACAGTTCAAAGAAGAACAAGACCACGCCATGATTTTTGTCAAATATATTCTTTCGCGTGGAGGAAAAGTTTCGTTGGCACCCATCGACAAAGTACAGACCGAATGGGCTTCGCCGCTGGCCGCCTTTGAAGACACGCTGACCCACGAAAAGAAAGTTACGGCGATGATTCACGACCTCTATACGCTGGCTGATGCCGAAAAAGATTATGCCACCAAGAGCATGTTGGGCTGGTTCATCGACGAGCAGGTCGAAGAAGAAGAAACCGCGCAGGGCTATATCGATGCCCTGAAAATGATTAAGGACAACGGTTTCGGCATCTACACCCTCGACAAAGAGTTGGGTGCGCGCACCTACACGCAGGCAGCTCCGCTGGCAGGCAAATAAGTCCGCGCCTATACCGCTTGCATACCCGACCCGACATTGTTTGGGTCGGGTATCGTTTTATTACCGCTCTGCGTGTGAAAAAACAGATACGGCATGTTGTCTTACATTTATTTGAAAAACAGAATGTTATAAAAACATTCTCCGACCGTTGCGGCACTTTGAAAGAAAAGTTTGCATAAAAAACGGAAAATTTGTGCTATTCCGACAGATTTTTTCATATATTTGTATGGCTCGTAATACGACCGTGAAACAATGTAATATTTATCTAAAAATAAATTTATGAAGACCAATTACGAATTGCGTTACGCAGCGCACCCCAAAGATGCGAAAAGCTACGATACGGCGCGCCTGCGCGAGGATTTTCTGATACAGAATCTCTTCGTGGATAATGAAGTGAACATGGTATATTCGATGTACGACCGGCTGATTGTAGGCGGTGCCAAACCGGTGGGCGAGGTGCTTACGCTCGAAGCCATCGACCCGTTGAAGGCGACCCATTTCCTGAGCCGTCGCGAGTTGGGCATATTCAATGTGGGCGCAGGCGCCGGTCGGGTGAAAGTCGATGGAAAAGTTTTCGACCTCGATTTCAAGGAAGCCCTCTATTTGGGCGCAGGCGACCGCACGGTAACATTTGAAAGCCTCGATGCGAAGAAGCCGGCGAAATTCTATTTCAACTCGGCTCCCGCACACAAGACCTGCCCCGACAAGAAAGTTACCAAAGCCGATGCCGTCGTTGCCGAAATGGGTTCGCTCGAAGGCTCCAACCATCGCAACATCAACAAGATGCTCGTATGTCAGGTATTGGAAACCTGCCAGTTGCAAATGGGTATGACCGAGTTGCAGCCGGGCAGCATCTGGAACACCATGCCCGCCCACACCCACAGCCGCCGCATGGAGGCCTATTTCTATTTCGACATTCCCGAAGAAGATGCGATATGTCATTTCATGGGCGAGCCCACCGAAACGCGCCATATATGGATGAAAGGCGACGAAGCCGTGCTTTCGCCCGAATGGTCTATCCACTCCGCCGCTGCTACGCACAACTATACATTCATTTGGGGTATGGGCGGCGAAAACCTCGATTACGGCGACCAAGACTTCTACAAATACACGGAATTAAAATAATATCCAACTTAAATAATAAAGCATTATGGTAAACTTTTCACTGGAAGGTAAAGTGGCTCTCGTAACAGGAGCCTCTTACGGTATCGGATTTGCATTGGCAAGCGGCTTCGCCAAAGCCGGCGCAACCATCGTATTCAACGACATCAAACAGGAATTGGTGGATAAGGGTCTCGCCGCCTACGAAGCTGCCGGCATCAAAGCGCACGGCTATGTATGCGACGTTACCAACGAGGAGCAGGTCAATGCTTTCATCGCCCGCATCGAAAAAGAGGTAGGCGGCATCGACATTCTTGTCAATAATGCCGGTATCATCAAGCGTATACCGATGATTGAAATGACGGCTGCCGAGTTCCGTCAGGTTATCGACGTCGATCTCAATGCCCCGTTCATTGTGGCAAAAGCCGTTATTCCGGGCATGATTAAGAAAGGACACGGCAAAATCATCAATATCTGTTCGATGATGAGCGAGCTGGGTCGCGAAACGGTATCGGCTTATGCCGCAGCCAAAGGCGGTCTCAAAATGCTTACCCGCAACATCGCCTCCGAATACGGCGAGTTCAATATCCAATGCAACGGCATCGGCCCGGGTTACATCGCTACCCCGCAAACCGCTCCGCTGCGCGAAAAACAACCCGACGGCTCGCGCCACCCGTTCGATGCCTTCATCGTGGCAAAAACTCCCGCTGCCCGCTGGGGTACGCCCGAAGATTTGGTAGGTCCCGCCATATTCCTCGCATCGGAAGCCTCCGACTTCGTAAACGGACACGTACTCTACGTCGATGGCGGTATTTTGGCTTACATCGGTAAACAACCTAAATAATCCATCGAGCCATGAAAGTGAAAAATCTGATTTTCGCTGCGTTGGCAGTTGCAGGCATGACCGCCTGCAATTGCGGCGACGGCGTGAAAATCACCGTAGAAAATCCGACGGCACTCGACCGTCAGGACGAAATGGTGGAAGTCGATATGGCTGCTGTCGCTGCCAAACTGCAACTCCCCGACACGGCGCAATTCGTCGTGGTCGATGCCGACGGCGTGCAACTTCCTTATCAGATTACCTACGATGGTAAACTCATTTTCCAAGCAAGCGTAGCCCCGAACGGAAAAGCCGTTTACACCGTCAAAGCAGGAACACCAGCTCCCGTAGCTACGGTGGCATGCGGAAAGCAATACCCCGAGCGTGTCGATGACATTGCATGGGAAAACGACCGCACGGCTTATCGCATGTACGGCCCTGCTTTGCAGGCAACCGGCGAACAGGCATTCGGTTACGACGTATGGGTGAAGTCGGTGAAAGAACCGGTGGTTGAAGCCCGCTATGCTTCGGAGCTGAATCCCGAAACGATGGCGCGTATCGCCGAACTGCGGAAGACCGACCCCGCCGCTGCCGATGCTCTCTACAATTCTGTTTCGTATCACGTCGATCACGGCAATGGTCTCGACTGCTACAAAGTCGGGCCTACGCTGGGTGGCGGCACTACGGCGCTGGTGGTGGACGGAGCCATTCTCTATCCCTACTGCTACAATACGTATGAGATACTGGACAACGGCCCGCTGCGCTTCACTGTCCGTGCCGTCTATAATCCGACCGACGTAAACGGCGCTTCCGTCGTCGAAACCCGCACGATCTCGCTCGATGCCGGTTCGCAGCTTAACAAGACGGTCGTTGCCTACGACAACCTGCCGGCGCCTCTTCCCGTTGTAGCGGGCGTGGTATTGCACGAGCCGCTTGCCGACTGCCATTACACGGTATCGGCAGAGGAGGGCTACCTCTCGTATGCCGACCCCACCGATAATGTCGATAACAACAACGGCATCATCTACGTGGGTTGCGTATTCCCCGATGCGGTGACAGAGGCGAAACCCGTCATGTTCGACGAAAACGAGAAGAACAACGTAAGAGGCGGCGCCGACGGGCATCTGCTGGCTTATATCGACTATCAGCCCGATAGCGAACTCGTTTACTATTGGGGCTCGGGTTGGAGCAAATTCGGATTCGACACGCCGGAAGCGTGGGATTCCTACATTCGCAATGCAGCCCTCGCCGTAAGAAATCCCTTGCAGGTTACTCTGCAATAATATAAGGTATTTCTGTCTATAAAAAAAGAGGAGCGGCCAAATGCCGCTCCTCTTTTTTTATAGTTTTTTTTGACTTAAAATCGTGTAAATAGAATTTTTTGCAATATAAAAAATATATAAAAAATTTTTTGCCATTCCATTTTTAATTATTTACTTTGCGATTTTCAAACGAATTAAATATAAAAAATAAGAAAGGAGTTTATATGAAAAGAATGAAAATGTTTTTGACGTGCTGGCCGGTGATGATGTTGTTGGCGGCTGTTTTGCATTCTTGCAATGAGGACGACAGTATTGTGGCAAACAGTCATTACGATGCGGATATTTTTCCGGATTTGAGTTATGATGAAATGATTTATGTCGAAGGCGGCACTTTCACTATGGGAGCCGCTTCGGAACAGACTGACGCATGGGATAGAGAGGAACCGGCGCATCAGGTTACCCTTTCGTCGTATTATATCGGTAAATACGAAGTAACGCAAGCCCTGTGGAAAGCCGTCATGGGAGAGAATCCAAGTAGCCATAAAGGAGATAATTTACCGGTAGATAGTGTTTCGTGGAACGATTGCCAAGATTTTATTCGTGAATTGAATGCGCTTACCGGCAAGAATTTCCGTCTTCCTACCGAAGCCGAATGGGAATATGCCGCACGCGGAGGCAATAGCAGTAAGGGGTGTAAATACAGCGGCGGCAACGAGCCCGATAAAGTTGCATGGTATGATGACAATGCGCTCTATGAAACGCATGAGGCGGGTCTGAAATCGCCGAACGAATTGGGTATATACGATATGAGCGGCAATGTATGCGAATGGTGCAGCGATTGGTATGGAAATTACGACAGAAGCGGACAGTCGAATCCTGCCGGTGCTTCCTCCGGAACCGAGCGTGTATTGCGAGGGGGCAGTTGGCGCACCTATTCGGGTGCGTGTCGGGTGTCCGATCGCTATTACGCTCAGCCGGCTATGCCTTCCGACCATTTCGGCTTGCGCCTTGTATTGGAGGAGGCGGAATAAAAATTTTACGGCTGCGAGCCGAACTGGTGCCGTACGGGTTTTATCAGGAATGTAAATTCGTAATCGCCGTAAGGTATGCGATATTCATCGCGAGGCAGTTTTCCCCAACTGTTTACGCAACCTAATCCCATTTGCCGCAGGTCGATGCAGACGTTGGTCAGATTGGCGGGGGCGACTTCCGGTGAGTGCATCTGGTGTTTCTTTGCTCCTTCGTCGAGCGATGCAATGGTATAGTGCAATGCCGATGCCGAAAAGGGCTTTTCGGCAACGAACATGATTCCGTTGCCTGCGGAGTTCAGCATTTTCCACCGGCGCACATCGCTTTTAGTCCCCGTTTCCTGCGGGCGGATATAGGGGTAAAATTGTTCGTCCACACTTTGGCGGTAAATCGCTATCGGAGTGCAGTCGAGACGGTCGGCGTAGTTTTCTATCGGTCCCCGTCCGTAATACTCCACCGTTTCGAACTCGTGCGGCATGGGCAGCTGCATACCGAAGCGGAACAGTTCGGGCGCTTTCTCCGCTCCGGCCGTCATGCGCTGGGTTACTTTTATCGTGCCGGTCGGGTCGATGAGGTAGGAGAGGACGAGCCGTGCACCCACCTCAGACAATTCATATTCGGCAATCACGTGCACGAGACTGCCTTCTGTCGTGTCGCGCAGCGAGAGCAGGCGCAGACCGGGATTTTTCCATACGGCGAGTTTGTTTTGCAGGTTGGCGCCGAAATCGTTGTCGGTCGGTGCCCGCCAGAAATTCGGCGTCAGAGCCTCGCCCTCCTTTATCATTTCCGTACCCGATACGACATAGCGGCATAAAAATCCGTCCGACCGGCGGAATGTCATTTTGAACATATCGTTTTCGACGGAAAGAAACTCTTTCCCCTCTTGTACGGAAGCGCCTTTCCCTTTGGAAAGCTGCATATCGGGAGCAACGGGCGGCGTGAGGCGCAGCTGTTCTTGTGCCACGATATGTCCTGCGGGGATAAGCCCTTCGCTTTCCCGTTGCCGATATACGATGTCGAGCAGCCATTCCTGCCGGTTATCTACTCCGTCGAGGTCGAGCGTTGCCGTCGTCTGCCCTTGCGGCGCCGCTGAAAGGGTGTCGATATGTCCGGTTCTTACAGCAATGCCGTCGGCGGTAAGCCGCCATTCCATCGTATATGCCGACAGGTCTCTGAAAAAGTTTTCATTGAATACCGTAATTGTTCCTTTGCCCATGTCGGTCAACGTCGTAAAAATGTTGCGGTAAAAGTGTCCTATCTCATACATGTGCGGATTGGGACGTCGGTCGGGGCTTACCAACCCGTTGTCGCAGAAATTTTCGTCAGAAGCGTCGTAGCGGTTGAAATCGCCGCCGTATGCATAAATTTCCACACCGTTTTTCCCTTTCCAGCGTATCGATTGGTCTACGAAGTCCCAGATAAATCCGCCCTGATAGGCAGGATATTTCCGTATCAAGTCCCAATACTCTTTGAAACCGCCTTCCGAATTTCCCATAGCGTGGGCGTATTCGCACTGTATCAACGGCTTGGTCGGATTGCTTTGACAATACCGCTCGGCGTGGTAATAGTCGGTGTACATGGGGCAGAAAATGTCGGTATATTCATTCGTTCCGGCTTGCTCGTATTGCACGGGGCGCGACGGGTCGTAATTTTTTATCCACGTATAGACTTCTTTGAAGTTGTCGCCGAACCCCGCTTCGTTACCCATCGACCATACGATGATGCAGGGGTGGTTGAAGTTGCGCTGCACGTGGCGCATATTGCGCTCCATGTGTGCCTGCCGGTAGTCGGTGCGGCCGGCGAGCGTCTCTTTTCCGTAACCCATGCCGTGCGATTCGATGTTTGCCTCCGACACCACGTACAGACCATAGCGGTCGCACAGGTCGTACCAGCGGCTGTCGTTCGGATAGTGGCTCGTACGTACGGCGTTGATATTAAACAGTTTCATTAGCTGTATATCCTGTATCATGCGCTCGGTCGATACCACATAACCGCCGTCGGGGTCGAGTTCGTGGCGGTCAGCCCCTTTGATGAGAATCGGCTGTCCGTTTACGCAAAGCTGTCCGTTTTTCATTTCGACTTTGCGGAAGCCTACATTTAGAGGTATCGTTTCGAGAATCTTGCCGCCGTCGGTCAAGGTAGCATGGAGCGTATATAAATAAGGCGTTTCGGCTGTCCACTTTTGCGGATTCTCTATCGGCAGCACTGTTTTTTTGCCGACGCTGCTGCGGCTCGATGCCATCGTTCTGCCTTCGGCGTCGAACAGCGTGAACAGCACTTCTCCTCCTTTACCGCTTGTTTCTATGGTCAGTATGCCGTCCCGATACGCGCTATCCAAATCAGTAGCGAGGTGTATGTCGTCGATGTGTTTCTTGTTGCGGGCATAGAGGTAGCAGTCGCGCCCCACGCCGGCGAAGCGGAAAAAGTCTTGATCTTCGAGATACGTACCGTCGCACCAGCGGAACACTTGAAAGGCAAGCAGATTTTTCTTGCCGACGCGCAGGTAGGGCGTCAGGTCGAATTCGGCTTCCAGCTTGCTGTCTTCGCTGTACCCTACATAACGTCCGTTCACCCACAAATAGATGTTCGACGTTACCGAGCCGAAGTGCGCCATGATTTTCTTTCCCTTCCAAGCGGCGGGAATTTCTATCTCGCGTCGGTACGACCCCACATGATTATGGGCAGTCGGTACTTCCGGCGGGTTGTTTTTGAAGTGGCCGCGCCATGCGTAACCGATGTTCACGTATATGGGGTCGCCGTAGCCGTGCAGCTCCCACACGCCGGGTACCGGAATTTCTTTCCACCCGCTGTCGTCGAAACCGCTTTTCCAGAAGTCGCGGGAGCGTTCATCGGCATTTTCCACCCATTGAAATTTCCACAATCCGTTCAGCGACAGGAAATTTTCCGAATTTTCCTTGATGCCGGTCGCGGCGACTTCCGGCGATTCGTATGCGAAATAGTGCGTGTGCATCGGCGCACGGTTCACTCCATTGACTTCGGGGTCGAGCCACTCGTTGTTTTGAGCGCGCAGACCTATTGCCGGACACAAAAGCAGGAAGAAAACGATTCTTTTCATGGTAAATAAAGTTTTCACAAATTTACGCAAAATCGTTTTCAAAAACAATTAAGATAGCTGAAAAAAGCGCAACTATTTCAGAAAATTGTAATCCGACGTTTCCGGCAGTACTTTATTTATATCTATTTCGTAAAAAGTCTTTCGCTTATCTTTGTACCCGTCGCGCCACATAATCAAATTTTTGTAATCCGAATATATCCCGATTTTTCTGTCGTCATAGGAATACACGGAAATTTTTTTGTTCGACAGTTTGTTGTCACGAATATAACGATGGCTGTCCCGCAATAATTTTATGGTGTTGTTTATTTGGTCGATGTATGAACTCGCTGATGTGCTGTTGAAATTTCCGATTTCTCCCCAATAGACGTCGTATTGACCGGTAATAATGACACGAATATTGACGCGGGAAAGGCTATTGTACGGGTCTTGCGTTTTCCCTATGTCGGTTATCGAATATCCTTCGGGAAGGTAGTAATGAACATTCGTACTGTTGTATTGTTGGGCAAAAACTATGGAAGGAAGTATTAATAAAAGAGAAAGAATTTTTTTCATAAAGTTTTTTCAGATTTTTATTGAATATATATTATTTACAGAGACTTTGCAAATATAGAGAAAAATTGTAATAAATGAAAAGAATCCTATGGGATTTATTCAGAAAAATAGTTAATCATTTTCGCCATTTGGAAGGGATAATCGGGGTAAAATTGGTATAATGATAAAAATATAGTAAATATTTGGAAGAATATTCTTATTTTTGTACAAAGGTTAAGTGCGAACAGCCATGAAAGGTTATTTGTTTTTATGTAGTGCGCTTTTGCCGGCTCTGTTTTTGTCGTGTGCATCGAAAGCGGTTTTGTCGAAACCTGAGCAGGCTTTGACCGATACGGCATACCGCTTGCCCGTGAGCGACTACATCGCTCTCGATACCGCTACGATAGGCGCACTGGCGTGGCGCGACTTTTATGACGATGTGTATTTGCGCAGGCTGATTAATGATGCTTTGCAGTCGAGTACCCGAATGCAGACAGCTCTTTATCGTATAGAACAAGCGGAAGAAACGGCACAGGTGAGTATGGAACAGTTTTTCCCCTCCCTCGATTTTGCTGCCGAAATAAGGCTGCGTAAGGATTTGAATCGCACGCGGAGCGACGTCTATCACGGACTGTTTTATTACAATTGGGAAATCGACGTGTGGGGGCGTTTGCGTCATACCCGTCGGGCGAAGATTAAACGCTTGGAACAAAGCGTGATAAACCGTTGGGGCGTGCAGAGTATGTTGATAGCGCAGGTCGCCGAACAGTATTACAAACTGGTCGTGTATCGCGCCAAACGCGATGCCTTGAAAGAAACCGTAACCCGAAACAAGGAGGTGGTGGAATATTGGCAGTCGCAGCAGTCGGAAATGTTGACGATTACGGAATTGTCATCGCACTCCTATCATGAACAGTCTGTGGCGGTGGAGCAAGCCAAGTCGGAATGGTATAGTGCCGACGCCAAACTCTCCTCTGTCGAAGCGGAAATATTTATCGCGGAAAATCTTTTGAACACGCTGCTCAACCGCTCGTCGGGCGAATTGGAATTGATGTCGATAGAAGATTTGTATGCCTCGCCGGTATTTCGCGACACGTTGCAGGTGGGCTGTCCGGCACAGCTGCTGCGCTATCGCCCCGATGTGATGAAAGCCGAAGCGGCTTTGGGCGAGTATCTCGAATTGAACAAGGCGGCACGGGCGGAGTTTTATCCCAAAGTATCGTTGTCGGGAAATATCGGCTTTGAAAACAACCTTTTCAAATCGTGGTTCGATGTGCCCGCGTCTTTTGTCGGCTCTTTCTTAGGCGGACTTACTTTCCCGCTTTTCCACCGGAGGGCTATCCGCTCGCAATACAAACTCTCGACTCTCGAACATGAAATAGCGTTTCTCAATTTCAGGGAAACACTATTGAATGCCCAGTGCGAAGTCTCCAACACCTTGATGCGCTGCACCATGTCGATGCGGCAGACCGAAAGCTATTACCTCAGCTATCTGGCGGAACGGAGTGCATACGAGCAGAGTCGCACGCTGCTCGACAAAAATAAAATTTCATCGTACGATTTCGTGTTGGTGCAAAATCGCTACATCAACGCCCAAATCAGTTTTTACGACTCGCTGCTCAACACGCTTTTGCAGCGTGTAGCCGTGTATCGCAGTCTGGGCGGCGGGTGGCAGAATTGATTTCTTTCTGTTTTCGCCGAATCGGAAAATGTTGCAAAATACATTTGAATTAGGATATTTTGTAATGTTTTGTTATCTTTGCGCCGCAAAAAAAGAATCGATATGCAAGATGCGCAAAATGTAAAAAACGGACAGAACGCCATACTGCTGATGCACTGTCCCGACCAGTCGGGTATCGTGGCGGTCGTTACCGATTTTATCAATATCAACGGAGGTAACATTCTCTACCTCGACCAGTATGTCGATAGGGAGAATCACATATTTTTCATGCGGGTCGAGTGGGATTTGACGCATTTCATCATTCCCGAAGACCGGATAGAGGAGTATTTCCATACGCTTTGCGCCAAGAAATACGAAATGAATTTCAGCCTCTATTTCAGCCACAAGACACCCCGCATGGCGATTTTCGTATCGAAAATGTCGCACTGCCTCTACGACCTGCTGGCGCGCTACACCGCCGGCGAGTGGGACGTGGAGATACCCCTTATCGTGAGCAACCACCCCGATATGGAGATTGCCGCCGGACGCTTCGGGATAGACTACAAATACTTTCCCATTACCGCCGAAAACAAGAAAGAGCAGGAGGCGGCGGAGCTGGCGCTGCTGCATGAATATCGCATCGATTTCATCGTGCTGGCGCGCTATATGCAGATTGTCTCGCCCGAGTTCATCAGCCATTATCCGAACAGCATCATCAACATACACCACTCTTTCCTGCCCGCGTTCGTGGGAGCCAAACCCTACCATGCCGCTTTCGAGCGCGGAGTCAAGCTCATAGGCGCCACGAGCCACTACGTAACCGCCGATTTGGATTCCGGCCCCATTATCGAGCAGGATATAACCCGCGTTTCGCACAAAGACACGATTAATACGCTGGTGCGTAAAGGCCGCGATTTGGAAAAAATCGTGCTCTCGCGTGCGGTCGAAAAACATATCGAGCGCAAAATACTTGTGTATCAAAACAAAACCGTCGTATTCTGATGCAGGTCGCTATTGTCAAATACAATGCCGGAAACATCTATTCCGTCGATTGCGCGTTGCGCCGCATGGGGGTAACCCCTGTGCTTACCGACGACAAGGAAACGTTGATGTCAGCCGACAAGGTGATATTTCCCGGAGTGGGCGAGGCAGCCTCTGCCATGACTTATCTGCGGGCGCACGGGCTCGACCGTCTGATAAAAGAGTTGCAGCAGCCGGTGTTGGGCATCTGCATCGGCATGCAGTTGATGTGCCGCCACTCCGAAGAGGGTGATGTCGATTGTTTGGGCATTTTCGATGTCGATGTCAAGCGTTTTCGCTCCGACTCGCCCGACTGCAAAGTCCCTCACATGGGCTGGAACACGGTAACCGATGTAGATACGGGTATGTTTCCTCCCGAATTGGAGGGGCAGTACGTCTATTTCGTGCACAGCTATTATGCCCCCGTGTGCGATTGCACGACGGCGACCGCCGAATACATACACCCGTTCAGTGCGGCGCTGCACCGCGATAATTTTTATGCCGCCCAATTCCACATCGAAAAAAGCGGGAGTGCGGGTGAAGCCATATTCCGCCGATTCTTAGACCTCTGAACCATGATAGAACTCATACCTGCCATAGACCTTATCGACGGAAAATGTGTGCGTCTGTCGCAAGGCGATTACGACCGTCGGAAAGTCTATGATGAAGACCCGACGGAAGTCGCCAAGATGTTCGAAGACAATGGAATAACCCGTCTGCACGTGGTCGATCTCGACGGAGCGAAAGCGCAGCATATCGTCAATTATGCCGTGTTGGAGCGTATCGCTGCCTGCACCCGTTTGGTCATAGACTTCGGCGGCGGACTGAAATCGGACGACGATTTGCGCATCGCCTTCGAGTGCGGCGCGCAGATGATAACCGGCGGAAGCGTGGCGGTGAAAAATCCTGACCTCTTTGCCGCATGGCTCGCCCGCTACGGCAGCGACCGCATCATTCTCGGCGCCGATGTGAAAGACGGAAAAATAGCCGTCGGCGGTTGGTTGGAGTCGTCGGAACAGGAACTGATGCCATTTATCGCCGATTATCGCGCCAAAGGCATCGCCAAAGTCATCGTTACCGACATTGCGCGCGACGGTATGCTGCAAGGACCCTCGACAGCGCTTTACGAAGAAATATTGCAAAAAACTCCCGATATCTGCCTGATAGCCAGCGGCGGTGTTGCCTCGATTGCCGATATCGAGCGCCTCGACGCGATGGGCGTGTCGGGCGTCATTTTCGGAAAAGCTATTTACGAAGGGCGCATAAACCTTTCCGATTTACGCCCGTTCTTGTAAATATTCGGAAAAAGAATTGTACTTTTGTCTTGGATAGAGAGAAACGAAAGATAGCGGCATTCCGCAACTATTGAAGATGTTAGCGAAACGAATCATACCCTGTTTGGACGTAAAAGACGGAAAGACCGTGAAAGGGGTCAATTTCGTCAATTTCAGAGACGCCGGCGATCCGGTGGCGCTGGGGCAGGAGTATAGCCGGCAGGGTGCCGACGAATTGGTCTATCTCGATATCACCGCCTCTTACGAGGGGCGCAAGACGTTTACCGAACTGGTGCGGAAAGTGGCGGCGCAGGTGAACATACCTTTCACCGTAGGCGGCGGCATCGACGAGTTGTCCGACGTCGAACGGCTGTTGAATGCCGGTGCCGACAAGGTGTCGGTCAATTCGGCGGCACTGCGGAATCCGCAGCTCATCGAAGCCATTGCCGCGAACTTCGGCTCGCAGGTGTGCGTGGTGGCGATAGACGCCCGTTTCGAGGACGGCACGTGGCGGTGTTATCGCAGTGGAGGGCACGTCCCTACGGAACGGGAATTGTTTTCGTGGGTGAAAGAGGCGCAAGAGCGCGGCGCCGGCGAAATACTCTTTACCAGCATGACGCACGACGGCGTGAAAAACGGATACGCCAACGACGCTCTGTCCGTGCTGCACGATACGCTTTCGATACCTGTTATCGCCTCGGGCGGCGCCGGCAGCAAAGAACACTTCCGCGACGCTTTCCTGCTCGGAAAAGCCGATGCGGCATTGGCGGCGAGCGTGTTTCATTTCGGCGAGATTCCCATTCCCGAACTGAAAGACTATTTGACGAAAGAGGGCATTTGTGTAAGAATATGATACGAAGAAATATGGAACTCGATTTTGACAAAATGGGCGGTCTCATTCCCGCCATCATACAAGACAATTGCACGGGCAAAGTATTGATGCTCGGCTTCATGAACAAAGAGGCGTATGAAAAAACGCTGGAAATCGGAAAAGTAACCTTTTTTAGCCGCACGAAAAACCGCTTGTGGACGAAAGGCGAGGAGAGTGGCAACTTCCTGAACGTCTGCTCCATAACTGCCGATTGCGACAAAGATACGCTGCTCATAAAAGCCAATCCCGCAGGGCCGGTGTGTCACACGGGCAGCGACACCTGCTTCGACGAGAAAAACGAAGCCGACTTTTACTTCATACGCTATTTGCAGGAGTTTATCGAACGGCGCAAAGTCGAAATGCCCGACGGCTCCTACACCACGTCGCTTTTCAAAAAAGGCGTGAACCGCATGGCGCAGAAAGTGGGCGAGGAGGCGGTCGAGACCGTTATCGAAGCCACCAACGGCACGCAGGACGGATTCATTTACGAAGCCTCCGACCTGATATACCACCTGCTTGTCCTGCTCGTTTCCAAAGGCTTGCGCATGGAGGATTTGGCACGGGAGTTGAAAAAACGCCACAAAGAATAACCGGATTATGGAAGAACAGGAAAGGCAGTTGCTCATAAACTATCGCGGGGTCGAAATTTTGCGCGATGAACAAGTCGTTCTGCGCGATGCCGATTTCACTCTGTACAGCGGGGAGTTTGTTTACTTGGTCGGGCTGGTGGGCAGCGGTAAAAGCACCCTGATGAAAACTTTTTATGCCGATGTGCCGGTACATGGCGGCGAGGCGCGAGTGTTCGACACGGATATGCGCAAGATACGCCGCCGCGAAATACCCTTGCTTCGTCGCCGCATAGGAATTGTCTTTCAGGATTTCCAGCTGCTTACCGACCGTTCGGTACAGAAAAATCTCGAATTTGTCTTGCGGGCGACCGGTTGGAAAAGCCGTTCCGAAATAGACGGGCGTGTAACGAAAGCCTTGCAGCAGGTCGGCATGGAAACAAAAGCCTATCGTATGCCGCACGAACTTTCCGGCGGCGAACAGCAGCGGGTGGTCATAGCCCGTGCTTTGCTCAATTCACCGCAGATCATTCTTGCCGACGAGCCGACGGGCAATCTCGACCCGCAGACCGGCAAGCAGATAGTAGCCTTGCTGCACGAGATTTGCCGGGCGGGCACGGCGGTCGTCATGACTACGCACAACCATTATTTGGTCAAGGAGTTTCCGGGTCGCGTGATGTTGTGCAACGACAAGCGTATCACCGACATTACCGATACGCTGCCTGCAAAATAAACTTTGGCGCATTGATGATAAAATGTTATCTTTGCGCCTCGAAAAAATAAAGAAAACAATCAATTTGAAAAATAAAATGAAAGTATTAAAGTTTGGCGGAACGTCGGTTGGTTCGGCACAGCGCATGAAAAATGTCGCCCGTCTTATCTGCGACGGCGAGCGCAAAATCGTTGTCCTTTCAGCCATGTCGGGAACGACCAACACGCTGGTGGAAATTTCGGACTATCTCTACAAGAAAAATCCGGACGGTGCCAATGAAGTAATCAATACGTTGGAACGCAAATATTTGCAGACTATAAAAGAACTTTATGCCACCGACGAATATCGGGAAAAAGCTGCCGAAGCTCTGAAACACAATTTCGATACGATGCGTTCTTTTACCAAAGACCTTTTCACCATGTTCGAGGAAAGAGTGATTCTCGCACAAGGCGAACTGATGTCCACGACGATGATGAATTTCTATCTGAATGAATCGGGTGTACAGTCGGTATTGATACCCGCCCTCGATTATATGCGCATCGACAAAAACGGCGAACCCGATGCCGGATACATAAAAAACAACCTCGAAAAGAAATTGGCGGAATATCCCGATGCGCCGCTCTACATCACGCAGGGATTCATCTGCCGCAATGCATACGGCGAAATCGACAACCTGCAACGCGGCGGAAGCGATTACTCCGCCTCGCTCATCGGGGCGGCTGTCCGTGCCGAAGAGATACAGATATGGACCGATATCGACGGCATGCACAACAACGACCCTCGTTTCGTCGAAGGCACGAAACCGGTGCGCACCCTCAATTTCGAGGAGGCGGCGGAGTTGGCATATTTCGGTGCGAAGATTCTGCACCCCACCTGCATTCTTCCCGCCAAGCTCAACAACATTCCCGTGCGTCTGCTCAATACCATGCAGCCCGACGCTGCGGGCACGATGATATGCGGCCTCTCCGAGTCGGGCAAGATAAAAGCGGTAGCCGCCAAAGACGGCATCACCGCCATTAAAATCAAATCGGGACGCATGCTGCTGGCATACGGTTTCCTGCGCAAGGTGTTCGAGATATTCGAGAGCTACCAGACCTCTATCGATATGATTACCACCTCCGAAGTGGGCGTTTCGGTAACGATAGACAACACGAAGCATCTCGCCGAAATACTCGACGACCTCAAAAAATTCGGTACGGTGACGGTCGATGAAAATATGGTTATCATCTGTGTCGTCGGCGACTTGGATTGGAAAAACATCGGCTTCGAGTCGAATGCCACGCAGGCGATGAAAGACATTCCCGTGCGCATGGTTTCGTACGGAGGCAGCAACTACAATATCTCTTTCCTTGTAAAAGCCGAAGACAAGCAGCGCGCTTTGCAGTCGCTCAGCCGCCATTTGTTTCAATAACAGGGTAGAGGGACGGATATTGAATCCGTCTCTTTCCATAAAAAAGTAACAGCCATGAATTTTCCCGTAGAAAAATTCAAAACTCTGGATACGCCGTTTTATTATTACGATACCGACTTGCTGCGCACGACGCTGCGCACGATTCACGAAGAAGCCGGTCGCTACGAGCGGTATCATGTGCATTATGCCGTGAAGGCGAATGCCAATCCCCGCCTTCTGTCGATAATTCGCGAATACGGGTTGGGCGCCGATTGCGTGAGCGGCGGCGAGATACGGGCGGCGTTGAAAGCCGGTTTTCCTGCCGACAAAATCGTTTTTGCCGGTGTGGGGAAAGCAGATTGGGAAATACGTTTGGGGCTTGAAGCCGGTATTTGCTGTTTCAACGTGGAGTCCCTGCCCGAACTGGAAAACATCGACGCCCTCGCCGATGAAGCCGGTAAGGTGGCTTCGGTCGCCCTGCGCATCAATCCGAATGTCGATGCCCATACCCACCACTATATCACCACCGGTTTGAGCGAAAACAAGTTCGGCATCAGCACGGAGCATTTGGAGATGATACTCGACCGCATGGCATCGCTTGCCCATGTCCGTTTGGTGGGGCTGCATTTCCACATCGGTTCGCAGATTCTCGATATGGATTCGTTTAAGATGTTGTGCAACCGCATCAACGAAATACAGGAGCTTCTCTACAAGCGCATGACGATTGTCGATATTATCAATGTCGGCGGCGGATTAGGCGTCGATTACGAACAACCCGACCGGCAGCCCGTACCCGATTTCGCTGCCTATTTCGCCGTGTTTCACAAACACTTGAAGTTGCGCCCGAAGCAGCATCTTTTCTTCGAATTGGGGCGTGCCGTCGTGTGCCAGTGCGGCAGCCTGATTACCAAGACTCTCTACGTAAAAGAAGGTGTCAATAAAAAATTCGTGATAGTCGATGCCGGCTTTACCGACCTGATACGCCCTGCGCTTTATCAGGCATACCACCGTATCGAAAATATTTCGTCCGCCCTGCCGCCGCAGGAGTACGATGTCGTGGGTCCCATTTGCGAGTCGTCCGACTGTTTCGGAAAAGTCGTTTCGCTCAACGAAACTTCGCGAGGCGACATCATTGCCATACGTTCTGCCGGCGCATACGGCGAAATCATGGCGTCGCAGTACAACTGCCGCCGCCTGCCGGGTGCCTGCTATTCCGATGAAATATTATAAAATAGCCTTATGAAAAAATCGTTTTTCCTTTCGCTTTTTCTCTTTTGCGGGCTCGCGTTGTCGGCGCAGGAGAATATTTTTGTATTGAAAGACAGTTACATCTATCCGAAAAAGATGTTCATCGATTCGCTGGCGGCTGCCGATATGTCGGTGGTGAAACCGTTTGTTCCCGTCGCTACGGTCAAGACCTCGACTTACAAGGGCAGCAACACCGCCTATCAGGTGAAGTTGTCGAAATTCTCGGGCGACTATCCGGGTGCGTTCAATGTCTTGGAAGTCTTTCAGGCGGGGAAACGCCTGTGTTCCGTTGCCGATGCCGACGGCTGGGCGGAGCTTCCGTCGAACATTCCTTCGGACAATAATTACTTTTTCTCCGTACATCTTTCGGCTTACGCTACGGCGCTGTTTTTCTTTTCGCAGCCGGTGGACAATAATCCGCCTTTCCTCACGATTGTGGTCATAAAGACGGGAAAAGCCCATTTGGTGTATAACCGTCCGTGCGTGTTGCAGTCGATTTCCAAAAACTCCTATTCGGTGAAAGTGGAGTTCGACGACCGTTATTCGGCGAATATCGCGCCTTCGACGCCGGTCGAAAAAGTCGAAATGCCGCAACCCGAAACAGCGGCTCCGGAGCCGTCGGCACAAGAGCCGCAGCCGAAGAAAAAGTCGAAACGGAAGAAATCGAAAAAACAGGCGGATTCCGTGCAGCCCGACACGCTGTCGGTCGATGCTCCCGTCGCGATTGTCGCTCCCGCCACGCCGCCGGCGGTCGAAGAGCCGGTTGTTCCCGTTCGCAGCCTTATCTGGTCGGAAGACGGACTTTTGAAAATCAAAAAATTGTGATGAAAATTTATCCCGCATACGGCTTACCGTATGCGGGATAATTGTTTGTACCGAAAGCGTTGCGCATCTTTGGCGCGGCGCTTTTATTTTGCCGTGTCGGATTTTTCGTTTTCTTTTTTCGTGACTGTCAGGTCGAGAGGATTGGCGACTTTTTCCGGCAGCAGGGCGATGTCGAGCACCTCTTTGATGTCGCGCACGTAGTGGAATTGCAGACCGCTTAAATAGTTTTCTTTTATTTCCTCGATGTCTTTGCGGTTTTCTTCGCAGAGAATAACCTCCTTGATGCCGGCACGTTTGGCAGCCAGTATTTTCTCTTTGATGCCGCCTACGGGCAGCACGCGGCCGCGCAACGTTATTTCGCCGGTCATGGCGAGGTGGGCGCGCACCTTGCGCTGCGTGAACGACGAGGCGATGGAGGTTACCATCGTAATGCCCGCCGACGGCCCGTCTTTGGGTATGGCGCCTTCGGGCACATGGATATGCAGGTTCCACCGGTCGAATACGTCGGGGTCGATGTTCAACATATCGGCGTGGGCTTTGACGTATTGCAGGGCGATGACTGCCGACTCTTTCATTACGTCGCCGAGATTGCCGGTAAGCGTGAGTTTCTCGCCCTTGCTGCGGCTCAGGCTCGATTCGATGTAGAGTATCTCTCCGCCCAATGCCGTCCATGCCAGACCTGTTACCACGCCGGCATAGCGGTTGCCTTCGTAGCGGTCGCGCAGATATTCTTTGGCACCCAGATATTCGGTGAGGTCTTCGGGTTGCAGCGCGTGCGCCCACTCTTCGGCGGAGGCTTTTTTGCGGGCGACTTTGCGCAGAATCTTGGCGATTTTCTTATCCAGTTCGCGCACACCCGATTCGCGGGTGTAGTCGTCGATGATGCAGCGCATCGTTTTTTTCGGAATCGACAAGTCTGTTTTTTTAAGACCGTGTTCTTCCAACTGTTTAGGCAGCAGGTGGCGTTCGCCGATTTCTATTTTTTCATCGGCTATGTAGCCCGATATTTCTATCAGCTCCATGCGGTCGAGCAACGGTCGGGCGACAGTATGGAGGTCGTTTGCCGTAGCGATGAACAGTACTTTCGACAAGTCGTAATCCACGTCGATATAGTTGTCGTGGAACGTGCTGTTCTGTTCGGGGTCGAGCACTTCGAGCAGCGCCGACGACGGGTCGCCTTTGAAGTCGCTGCCTATCTTGTCTATTTCGTCGAGTACGAAAACCGGATTGGACGAGCCGGCTTTCTGCAATCTCTGTATGATGCGTCCCGGCATGGCGCCGATGTAGGTGCGGCGGTGTCCGCGTATCTCGGCTTCGTCGTGCAGTCCGCCCAACGACACCCGCACGTATTTGCGGTTCAGTGCGGTGGCAATCGATTTTCCCAACGAAGTTTTACCCACGCCCGGAGGACCGTACAGACAGATAATCGGCGATTTCAGGTCGCCGCGCAGTTTCAGTACGGCAAGGTGTTCGATAATGCGTTCTTTTATCTTTTCGAGGCCGTAATGGTCTTTGTCGAGCTGCTTTTGGGCGTTTTTCAGGTCGAAGTTGTCTGTGGTGTATTCCTCCCACGGCAGGTCGAGCAGCGTTTCGAGGTAGGTGTATTGCACCGAAAAATCGGGCGATTGCGGATAGAGGCGTTCGAGTTTGCGCAGCTCTTTGTCGAAGATGTTGCGTACCTCTTGGCTCCATTTCTTTTTTTCGGCGCGTTCGGTCAGTTCTTCTATGTCCTGTTCCGTGCCGTTGCCGCCCAGTTCGTCCTGTATGGTTTTTATTTGCTGCTGCAAGAAGTGTTCCCGCTGCTGTTGGTTGAGGTCGGCGCGGGTTTTCGACTGTATGTTGGCTTTTATCTCGAGCAACTGCGCTTCCCGACGCAGGGAGGCGTAGAGCGAGAATGCCCGCTCTTTGACTGTCTGTGCTTCGAGAAATTCCTGTTTCTGCTGCGGCGTAAAGGGAATATTTGCACACAAGAAATTGACGGCATAGAGCATATTGCCCATGTTGCGCAGGGCGAAAATCAGTTCGCGCGGCGGCTCCGCCATAGCTTTCAGCACGTCGAGCGTCGTATCTTTCAGCGCATCGAGCAGAGCCTCGAATTCTTTGTCGCTCTGCTTCGGCAGCACTTCGGGAAAAAGCGAAATGTTTGCCGTAATATAAGGAAAGTAAGCGGTAACCTCGTCTAAGCGGAATCGCTGTTTGCCCTGCAAAATGGCGGTGGTATTGCCGTCGGGCATTTCGAGTATTTTAATGATTTCGCCGATGACGCCGACAGGGTAGAGGTCGGCGGTCTCGGGGTCCTCCTTGTTCATATCTTTTTGACACACGACGCCGATATACTGTTTTTTTTCGGTCGCTTCCCTTATCAGTTGCAGCGATTTGGCGCGCCCCACCGTTATAGGCAGGGTAACGCCCGGAAACAGCACCATGTTGCGCAGCGGCAATATGGGTATGCCTTTGCCGGAAATGTCGGAACAGTCGATGTCGGGTGTCCCGTCCACTTCGGCGAGAATGGGGCCGAAGACGGTGCTTTCGTCGGAATCGAAAATAAAACTTTTATCTGAGGTGAACATAGTCGGAAATAACAGTCATTTTGTCATACGTTAAATTTTTCAGGACACGAAGTCCGTTGAAAAATTTTTAATTAATCCCTTGCAATTGCCGTGCCAAAGTTAATAATCTTTGTCGAGAGCTGGAATAATTATATATTTTTTTGTTTATTTGCCGTAGAAAAAAGACGATGGGCAATCCTTATTTTCGATTCAAACGGTTTACGGTGTGGCACGACCGGTGCGCCATGAAGGTGGGTACCGACGGCGTGTTGCTGGGGGCGTGGTGCAGCGTGCCGACGACTGCCGGCGCCCGTGTGCTCGATGTCGGTTGCGGCACGGGGTTGATAGCCTTGATGTTGGCGCAGCGCACGCCCGATACGGTGCAAGTCGATGGCGTGGAGATAGATGCAGCGGCAGCGGCGCAGGCGGCGGAGAATGTCGCCCGTTCGGAGTGGTGCGACCGCATCGAAATATATCCTGCCGACTTTACCGCGTGGGCGCAAACGACGCATCATCGGTATGCCCGCATCGTTTCCAATCCTCCCTATTTCGAAAATTCCCTGTTGCCCGACGATGCTGCCCGCATGACGGCCCGCCATGCCGATACGCTTACGTATGAATCGCTGTTGTCGGCGGCGGCAGCGCTGCTGTTGCCCGAAGGTCGTGTGTCGCTTATTTTTCCGGTCGGTGCTTGGGAGTCGGTTGCCGCAGCTGCCGCAGGGGCAGACCTGCATGTGTGCCGGCTCATGCGGGTAAGCGGTCGCGAGGGCACGCCGCCGAAACGCATCATGGCAGAGTGGTCGCTTTCGCCCGCACCTTGTACCGAAGAGGAAATGGCTGTCGAAATGGCGCCTTTGCATTTCACTCCCGAATATACGGATCTTACCCGCGACTTTTATTTGAAATTTTAATTTTTTCTTGACAGGGCTGGGTGCCTATTATGTGTTGAAGAGATACCTGCCCCGCACCACCGCCTTCATCACCGGTGGTCGGTGATGAAAACGGGTGTACAGGAATAGATTATGCTTTCAGTGCTTTGCAGGCTTGCAGCCAGAGGGCGCTGTCGGCATCGGAGGGCATGCGCCAGTCGCCGCGCGGTGAGAGGCTTACCGAGCCGACTTTCGGTCCGTCGGGCAGACACGAGCGTTTGAATTGCTGTGCGAAGAAGCGGCGGAAAAATATGGTCAGCCATTTTTTTATCGTTGCCGCGTCGTACCGTTCGCCGAAAGCGTTTTGCGCCAAGAAATAAATCTTTTCGGGGCGGCATCCGAATCGTATGAAGTAGTAGAGAAAGAAATCGTGCAGTTCGTAAGGACCCACGAGGTCTTCGGTTTTTTGGCGGATATTTCCCTGTTCGTCGGCAGGAATCAACTCCGGACTGATGGGCGTATCGACGATGTCGAGCAGCGTCGCTTTCGCCTTTTCATTCTCCTCCTGCCGGGCCACCCATGCCACCAAATAGCGCACGAGCGTTTTGGGCACACCGGCATTTACGCCATACATCGACATGTGGTCGCCGTTGTAGGTCGCCCAGCCGAGCGCCAGTTCCGACAGATCGCCCGTGCCTACGACTAATCCGCCCGTCTGGTTGGCGATGTCCATCAATATCTGCGTGCGCTCGCGGGCTTGGCTGTTTTCGTAGGTAACGTCGTGCGACGCCGCGTCGTGCCCGATGTCCTTGAAGTGTTGAATGCAAGCCTCTTTGATACTGATTTCGCGAATGGAAACGCCTAATGAATTCATCAGGTCGAGTGCGTTGCGGTATGTACGGTCGGTGGTGCCGAATCCCGGCATGGTGATGCCCTGTATCTGTCGGCGGGAGAGTCCGGCGCGGTCGAATGCTTTGACTGTAACCAGCAGCGCCAGCGTCGAGTCGAGACCTCCCGATATGCCCACTACGGCGGCTTGTGTGTGCGTGTGGCGCAGCCGTTTCACCAATCCCGAAACCTGTATGTTGAAAATCTCCTCGCACCGCTCGTTCAGCAGCCGGTCGATGCGCGGTATGAAAGGATAAGGCTCGATGGTGCGGGAGAGGGTCATGTTTTTATAATCGGGCAGGGCGATTTCTATTTCGCGGTAGTCTGCCGTATCGGTATAGCTCGAAAAGCCCGTGTTTTGGCGGCGTTCGCACATCAACCGTTCGATGTCGGTTTCGGTAGCGACAAGCTGCGCCGTGTCGCAGAAACGACGGCTCTCCGCCAAAATAGTTCCGTTTTCGGCAATGATGCCGTTTCCGCCGAATACAAGGTCGGTCGAAGATTCGCCCAACCCTGCCGATGCATAGAGATAAGCCGCCACCGAGCGGGCGGATTGCTGGCTGATGAGTGTCCGCAAATATTCGTGTTTCCCCACCAACTCGTTGCTTGCGGAAAGGTTGGCGATGATGTTGGCGCCGTGCAGGGCGTGGTAAGAGGCGGGCGGAATGGTAACCCACAAATCTTCGCACAATTCGACCGCCAGCACGGCGATGCCGTCGGTAAAGAGCAGTCGGCTGCCGAAAGGCGCTTTCGTCCCGCAGCAGACTATGGTGTCGCTCTCGCTTTCGACGCCGGAGCAGAACCATCGTTTCTCGTAAAATTCTTTGTAATTGGGCAGGTAGGTTTTGGGCACGACGCCGTAGATTTTTCCGCTGCCGACGACGACAGCCGTGTTGTAGAGCCGGTTGCCTTGCGCCAGCGGGCACCCTACGACCGCCACCGTGCCGACCGCTTTCGTCGCTTCGACGATGCGGTGCAGGGCATCTTCGGCAGCCTCGAGCAGCAGCTGCTGCCCGAAAAGGTCGCCGCACGTATATCCCGTGATGCACAATTCCGGAAAGACAACGATTTCCACCTGCTGCCTGTCGGCTTCATGCAGCAACTCTATGATTTTATTGCCGTTGTATGCGCAATCGCCCACCCGACATTCGGGAACGGCGGTCGCCATTTTTATAAACCCGTGTTCCATAAAATGAGTATCGAATATGCAAAAATAGAAAAATTCGGAACGCTGTCGCGCGATTTCCGACGGAAAATTTTTTCTCTTTGCCGTCGAATCGCTATTTTTGTTCCGAATAAAAAAAGGCAAAATGAAATTTCTGTATTCGGTAATTATCGCAACCGCCTGTCTGTTTTCGGGTTATCTGCCTCTTTGCGGCATGGAAGTGGACGATATTTTCGCAAGCAAATACCAAACGAAATCGGTAAGCGGCATACGCCCTTCGACCGACGGCGTGCACTACACCTGTCTTTCGCCCGACCGCACCTGCATCGTGCGCTATGCCTATGCGACGGGGCTTCCGGTCGATACCCTCCTCGATATAAAGCGCGTATCCGATACGCCGATGAAACTGATAAGCGGCTATTCGCTCGGCGATGACGAAAAATCCATGCTGGTGTTTACCGATGCCGAGATGATTTATCGCCGTTCGTACAAAGCGAAATACTACGTTACCCGCACGGGCAGTCACGTGTTGCAGCCGCTCTCGATACGCTTCCCGAAGCAGCAGATTGCCGCGCTTTCGCCCGACGGCACGCGGGTGGCGTTCGTGTATGAAAACAACATTTATGTCAAAAATCTTGCCGACGGCACGGAAACGCAGGTTACGGCAGACGGCGAGAAAAACAGAATACGCAATGGCGTAACCGACTGGGTGTATGAGGAGGAATTCGGACAAACTTCGCTCATGGCATGGTCGCCCGACAGCCGCGCGTTGGCATTCGTCCGCACCGACGAGAGCGGTGTGCCCGAATATTCCATGCAGCTTTTCCGCTCGGAGTCGGGTAAGTACGACCGTCCGCAAGACGTCTATCCCGCCGATGCCGGATTCAAATATCCGGTGGCAGGCGCCGACAACAGCCGCGTGTCGCTGCACGTCTGGAAAGATGGTGCCGGTACGACTGCCGTCGATTTGCCCGTCGATGCCGAAACTTACCTGCCTGCCGTAACATTCGTTCCGACCACCGGCGAAGCCCTCGTTACCGCGCTCAACCGTTTGCAAAACCATATCCGTTTGGTGGCGGTGAACATACACGACGGGTCGCACCGCATACTTTTTGAAGACCGCTCCGACGCCTATATCCACGAAGACGACATCACGTCGGCGGTATTCTATCCCGATTGTTTCGTGGCGTTCTCCGAGCGCGACGGCTATCGCCACCTTTATCAATACGGTTACGACGGGCGCCTGCAACGGCAGCTCACGTCGGGTGCGTGGGAGGTTACTGCTTACTACGGGCGCGATGCCAAAGGCAATCATTATTACCAGTCCGACGAAGAGGGCGCGCTCTACCGCGCCGTCTATTGCGTCGATAAAAAAGGAAAGCGGCGGAAACTCTCCACGCGGAAAGGCAGCAATGCCGCATGGTTCAACCCCTCGTGCACCTATTGCATCAACGTGTATAGCAATGCTTCCACCCCGCCCGTTTACACACTCGAAGACGTGCGGCGGGGACGCCTTGTGCGCACCCTCGAAGACAATGCCTGCTATCCGCTTTCCGACCTCATCGGGAAAGAGTTTTTCACTTTCACGACCGACGACGGCGTAACCCTGAACGGCTTTATCATGAAGCCTGCCGATTTCGATTCCACCCGCCGCTATCCGGTGGTGATGACCCAATACAGCGGACCCGGCTCGCAGCAGGTGCTCGACAAATGGTCGTCGCCCGATTGGGAGCAGGTGCTCGTGCCGAAAGGTTTTATCGTGGCGTGTGTCGATGGTCGCGGCACGGGAGCGCGCGGACGCGATTTCCGTCAATGTACCTATCGGCAATTGGGCGTTCTCGAAGCCAGAGACCAGATAGCCGCCGCCCGCTACATGGCGGCGCAGCCCTATGTCGATGCCTCTCGCGTGGCAATATGGGGGTGGAGTTTCGGCGGCTATATGACCCTTATGGCGATGTCGATGAGCGACGGCGTCTATAAAGCCGGCGTGGCGATAGCCCCCGTAACCGACTGGCGTTTTTACGACACGGTATATACCGAGCGCTATATGGCTACCCCGCAGGAGAATGCCGCAGGCTACGATGCCTCATCGGCGTTGAAGCGGGCAGGCGACCTCTCCGGCGACTTGCTGATTGTCGCAGGCACCGCCGACGACAATGTGCACTATCCCAATACGCTGCGCTATATCGACGAGCTGGTCGCTGCCGACAAGCAATTCGAGATGCAGATTTACACCGACCGCAATCACAGCATATACGGTCGCAATGCCCGTCCGCACCTCTACAAACGCTTTATCCGCTTCTTCCTCCAACACCTCTCCGATGCCGAATGAAACTATTTGATTGAATAAAAAATAGAGAGGGCGCACAATCATGTGCGCCCTCTCGTTGTATTATCTCGAAATGATTATTTTTCGCGGGCAATGTAGTCGTTGATCCAGCGACCCACTTCGGAGCATTTATAGGCTTTGCCGTCGCCGCAAATGTCTTCGGTAACGACACCGGCTTCGAGCGATGCCGCTACGGCGCGACGAATGGCGGCGCCTTCGTCCATCAG
>CANQAM010000008.1 GCA_947589325.1 uncultured Bacteroidales bacterium
TGCGCTGCAAAGTGCTGTCAGCAAGTGAATAAATTGCATCGGGGTACAATAAAAACAAAGCCTTTTATTTCGGTTCTGCAAATGAATTGATCGCCCAATTGAATAATTCAAAGCGATTTAGATGCGAGTGCCGTGGCAATGACTGAAATCGCAAATCGTCGATACCGTGTGGGAACAATCGTTTCTCAATATGAATCTCTCTATGAGTTAAAATAACACAATATATGAAAGGCATCGTATTGGCGAGAGGCTCCTGAACCCGATTGTATCCCATTACCAAAGGCGTGTCGAAGCAACTGCTGCTGGTTTTCAACATCACACCCAATTTTACTTCTTGGGTGTAAAATTGGGTGCTAAGAAGAATAAAATATTAATAATCTGTATCTATCGCGGAGTGAGGGGGATTCGAACCCCCGAACCGGTTTTGCCGATTACACGCTTTCCAGGCGTGCCTCTTCAACCGCTCGAGCATCACTCCAAGGGTTTACCTTTGAAAATCGGGTGCAAATATACAAATTTTTATTTGCATTCTGCCTACTTCCCTTTTTTTATTTTGTTCTCTTTTGCGGAAAAGTTCCGATACGAAGTGAAACAAGGATTTTGAATATTTCTTGGGGGAATAGGGATATCTGTCTTGCGCTCCGTATTGGAATCAGTGGCTTTGGTAGAGGTAGCGTTTGATACTTCGTTTGGGCGTTTTTTCGAACTCCTCGTAGTAAATTTTCACTTTGGCTATTTGGCTGTAAGCGGGGAGCGTCTTGTTCACGGCGATGCGGTTTTCTTCCATCAACTCCTCGATTTGACCCGAAAGCCCCTCTTTCTCGGCATTCTCGAAGTCGGGATAGATAAGGGCGATGAGTTTGCCCTCTTTTTCGACGACAATCGACTCGGTAACGTAGGGCAGGTTGTTGATGCGCGCTTCTATTTCTTCGGGGTAGATGTTCTGCCCCGACGGACCGAGTATCAGGCTTTTGCTGCGTCCTTTGATGTAGAGAAAGTTGTCGGCGTCGAGCAGGGCGAGGTCGCCGGTGTTGAGCCACCCGTCTTTGAGTACGGCGTCGGTGGCTTCTTGATTTTTGTAATAGCCCAGCATCACGCTGTCGCCTTTCACATAAAGTTCGCCCACGATGTTGGCGGGGTCGGGCGATTCGATGCGTGCCTCCGTGCGGTCTATCAGTTTGCCGCAGCCTGTGAGCCGCGCCTCCTGCCACGACGAGTAGGAGATGAGCGGAGCGCACTCGGTCATGCCGTAGCCTACGGTGTAGGGAAATCCGATTTTGTGGAGGAATGCCTCTACTTCGCCGTTGAGCGCGGCACCGCCGATAATGATTTCGTACATGTTCCCGCCGAATGCTTCTTCGAGTTTGGTGCGTATCTGTTGTTGCAGCTGCGTGTTGATGACGGGAATTTTCATCAGCACCTGCATGAGCGGTTTTTCGAGCAGCGGGAATACTTTGCTGCGGATTACCTTTTCGATAATCAGCGGCACGGCGATGACCACGCGCGGCTTCACTTCGGCGAATGCGTCCATGATGACTTTCGGCGACGGAACCCGCGTGAGGAAATGTATATGGCACCCGCGCGCGAAACAGGTGCATATCTCTACCATTAATCCGTACATGTGCGCCATGGGCAGCATCGAAACCACCGGATCGCCGGCGTGCAGGAAGTCCAGATTTTCGTAACAGAATTTCAGGTTGTTCCACAGGCTGCGGTAGGGGAGCATGACCCCTTTCGAGAACCCCGTCGAGCCGGAAGTGTAATTAATCAGCGCCAACTCTTCGGGGCTGTCTTTGTGGTACGAAACATCTTCTTTGCGGAAGCGTTCGGGATATTTGTCGCCGAAATACTGGTTCAGGTGGTGGCGGGCGTCCGACAGTTTGTCGCTTACGCTGTGCAGCAACGAAAAGTCGTTGATGAGAATGATGCCCGTGAGATTCGGCATCTTGCTCTTGTCGAGATTTTCATATACGACGTCGCCTACGAAAAGCAGTTTTGCTTCGGAGTGATTGACGATGTGGTGCACATTGTCCGGCTTGAACTCGTGCAGTATGGGCACCGCCACGGCGCCGTAGGTGAGCGTCGCAAAAAAAGCCACCGCCCAGTGCGCCGAGTTGCGCCCGCAGATGGCTATTTTGTCGCCTTTCTCTATGCCGGCGGCTTCCATCAGTATGTGCATCTTTTCGATTTTGCGGGCAATGTCTTTGTAGCTGTACGATACCCCCTTGAAGTCGCTCAGAGCGGTCAGTTCCCAATTGTCCCGAATGGAGTTCTCGATATATATGTTGAAACTTTTGTCCGAAATTTCTGTCGTTTGCATTTGCTTGTGAGTTGTCGTAGATAAAATTTTTGCACAAATATAGCCCCTTTTGTGCAAAAAACAGCACGATTTTCCTCCTCTTTTTGCGGAAAAAATCGTTAAGGCCGCCATTCAGGCGTATTCGTTTCTTATTATCAATAGGTTATAAAATTGAAAAATTTTTTCTGCCGACAGTGATATTGCTCTGTTTTTGTCTTGTAAAAAAAATCGTTACCTTAGCCGTCGAAAAACAAATTTTATGAAACGACCGATACATCTTGTCATCATGGCTGGGGGCGTGGGCAGCCGTTTTTGGCCTATGAGCACCCCCGATACGCCGAAGCAGTTTATCGACATCACCGGTTGCGGGCAGACGCTGATACAACTTACTGCCGACCGTTTTTCCTCCGTTGTCGCGCCTGAAAATGTGTGGGTGGTAACGTCGGCGCGCTATCGCGACCTTGTGTGCGAGCAGCTGCCCGAAGTGCCCGAGTCGCACATCTTGCAGGAACCTTGTATGCGCAACACGGCGCCCTGCATCGCTTATGCCGGCTGGAAAATCAAAGCCGCCGACCCCGATGCCTCCGTCGTCGTTACCCCTGCCGACCATGTGGTAACCGATGTTGCCGAGTTTCGGCGCGTCATCGCCAAAGCGCTCGATTTCGTGGAGGATTCGTCGTCGATACTCACGTTGGGCATGCGCCCCACCCGCCCCGAAACGGGATACGGCTACATTGCCGCCGACCGCTCCCGCACGGTTGCCGGTGAAATAAATCCGGTGGAGTCGTTCCGCGAAAAGCCCTCGCTCGACAAAGCCGTAGAGTATCTGGCTGCCGGAAATTACTTTTGGAACTCCGGTTTGTTCATCTGGAACGTGGCGACGCTCGAACGCTCGTTCCGCACCTACTGTCAGGGCATCGCCGCCATATTCGACGAGTTGTCGCCTCTCTTTTATACAGCGGGCGAGCAGGAGGCGGTGAACCGCCTTTTTCCCACCTGTGAAAACATTTCCATCGACTACGCTGTCATGGAGAAAGCCGACGATATATATGTATTTCCCGCCGACTTCGGCTGGTCGGACTTGGGCACGTGGGGCTCGCTGCACACGCTGCTGCCCAAAGACGAAAACGACAATGCCTGTGTGGGCGACGGCGTGAAAATGATAGAGTCGTCGCACTGCATCGTGAATATGCCGGCGGGCAAACGAGTCGTCGTGCAGGGGCTCGACGGCTGCATCGTGGCGGAGAAAAACGGCACACTGCTCATTTGCCGCCTCGCCGACGAGCAGCGCATCAAAGAATTTTCCAAATAAATAATGGCATAATAGAATGAAGAAAAAAGTTTTTGTATCGGGCTGTTACGATATGCTCCATAGCGGGCACGTGGCGTTTTTCGAGGAGGCTGCTACGTATGGCGACCTTTACGTGGGTATCGGTTCCGATAAAACTATTTATGAACTGAAAGCGCGCAAGACCATCAATACCGAAGCCGAACGCCTCTATATGGTGAAAGCCCTCAAAGTCGTGAAAGATGCGTGGGTGAACAGCGGCAGCGGCGTACTCGATTTCGTGGAGGAATTGAAAGCGCTCAAACCCGATATTTTCTTTGTGAACAGCGACGGAAGCACGCCGTTGAAAGAGCAGCTTTGCAAAGAGTTGGGCATCGAATACGTGGTGAGCAAGCGGCTCCCGCACAGCGGTCTGCCGGTGCGCTCCACGACGATGCTGCGCAAAGAGTGCCGCATACCGTACCGCATCGACTTGGCGGGCGGCTGGCTCGATCAGTCGTTTGTCTCCGCTTGTTGTGCGGGTCCCGTGCTGACGATTTCCATAGAGCCGGAATACGAGTTCAACGACCGCAGCGGCATGGCGACCTCTTCCCGCAAAAAGGCGGTGGAGTTGTGGCAGACCGATATTCCCGAAGGCGACAAGGAGAAATTGGCGAAGACCCTTTTCTGTTTCGAGAATCCTCCCGGAACGAAATACATCAGCGGCTCGCAGGATTCGTTGGGAATCGTCTTGCCCGGACTGAACAAATTGGAATATAATGGCGATTATTGGCCTGAAAGCATCGAGAGCAATACCGACCCCGAACTGTTGAAATGGATAGAAGAACGCATCTGGCTCTATCCGCTTTATCCGCGTCGCGCTTCTTACGATGTCATGGCGAATACGCACGTTACGCCTGAAAACGTAAAAGCGTTGAGCGACGCGGCACGGGCTTGCTGGGACGCCATCATCGCCCGCGATACGGCGGCTTTCGGCGAGCAGGTGCGCAAGTCGTTCGAGGCGCAGATAGCCATATTTCCCAATATGGTGTACGACGATATTCGGGAGCAGATAGACCGGCATCGCGATTCCGTTCTCGGCTGGAAACTTTCCGGCGCCGGCGGTGGCGGGTATTTGATATTCGTCAGCGAAAAGCCTGTGAAAAACGCCATACAGATACATATCCGTCGGGATTGACCGAATACGGGAAAAGCCGCTTTGCAAAGCGGCTTTTCTTTTTGGATAGGACGAAACGGACGGTCGGTTCCCGAAAATCCGTTTCGCAAAAATGGTTCACTCTTTTGCTGCCGTCAGCCGGTAAGTCTCGCCCGCAACGGTTTCTATGTCGTATAGGTAGATTCCGGTCGTGGCGGTTTCGCTGTTAATGGGAGCCTCGGGGGCTATCAGGGGGCGACGCACGGGCTGCGTTTTCAGCAGCGGGTTAGACACTTCCGTTTCGGTCGCCGGCGAAAGTTCCTGCCCGTTCATAGCTAACGGTACAGCCGAGCGGAGGCGCAGGGTGCCGCCGACGGTTGACAAAACGGCGACCTCTTTTACTTCGCCCTCTTTCCACGTCAATTCTTCGAGCCGGAAACCGCCCCGACAGCGCAGCCCTTTCACCGTACCCTCTTTCCATACGTCGGGCAGGGCGGGCAGCAGGTGTATTGCGCCGGCATGGCTCTGCACCAGCATCTCGGCGATGCCTGCCGTGCAACCGAAGTTGCCGTCGATTTGGAACGGCGGGTGCGCATCGAACAGGTTGGGATAAGTACCGCCGTTGTGTTCTTTTTCGGCGCTTATGGGAGTCAGTTGTTCGCAGATGAGTTTGTAGGCGTGGTTTCCGTCGAGCAGCCGCGCCCAGAAGCACACTTTCCACCCCATAGACCAGCCGGTGGAGTGGTCGCCGCGTCCGAACAGCGTTTTCTTGGCAGCCGCCATCAGCACCGGCGTGCCGGCGGTGATTTGGCGTCCCGGATAGAGCCCCCACAGGTGCGAGGTGTGGCGGTGGTTGTCTTTCGGGTCGTCCCAATCTTCGAGCCACTCTTGCAGTTGTCCCCACCGACCCACTTGCATCGGCGGCAGGTTATCGACCACCTGTTGCAGGCTGTCGATGAACGGTGCTTCTTCGTCGAGCAGGCGGGCGGCTTCTATTGTATTATGGAAGAGGTCTGCTACCATTTGATTGTCCATCGTCGTGCCGGCGACGATGACGAACGAGCGTTTGCCGCCGACCGACGGCGCATTTTCGGGCGAATAGGAGGGGGCGACCACCCACCACCCGTTTTTCGGTTCGCGAACCAGAAAGTCGAGATAGAATCGGCACGCCTCTTTCAGCAGCGGATAGGTGTTGCGCAGGTATTCCTTGTCGCCGGAAAAGAGATAGCGGTCCCATACGTGCTGGCAAAACCATGCGTTGCAGGTAGGCCATACGCCGTACCTTGCCCCATCGACGGCGCCTGTCGAGCGCCAGATGTCGGTGTTGTGGTGCAGCGTCCACCCGCGGCAGCCGTACATGGCAGCCGCTTCTTTTCCCTGTTCGGCGCACTCCTTTACTAATGTGAGGAAAGGTTCGTGCATCTCGGCGAGGTTCGTTACCTCTGCCGGCCAGTAATTCATTTCCACGTTGATGTCTGTCGTGTATTTGCCGTCCCACGGCGCCCGCAGCTGATAGTTCCAAATGCCTTGCAGGTTTGCCGCCTGTCCGCCCGGCTGCGAGCTGCATATCAACAGATAGCGTCCGTATTGGAAATAGAGCGCTGCCAGTTGCGGGTCGAATGTCGTGGCAAACTCCTGCAACCGCACGTCGGTGGGTTTGTCGGTCTGTTCGTTTTCGCCCAAGTCGAGCGACACCCGACGAAAGTAGCTGCCGTATGCCGCCTCGTGCGCCTGCCGGGCTTTCCGATAATCTTTGCCGGCATTTTTCAGATACGATTCGGCTCGGCGGAGGGCATCGCCCGATACATCTTTGTAATCGACGAAGTTCGTTCCTATCGACACGTACAGCGTTACTTCATCGGCATTCGACACCCGCAGCAGCGTGTCGCCCACCGATACGGTTTTTCCGCCTTTCCGGTCGATGCGGGTCAAGGCGGTGAAATGTATTTTTCCTTCGATGCCTTCATGGTCGTCGGCTTTCCCGTCGAGACGCAGCAGGTTCCGCGCCGGCGTGCCGATGTGAGCGGTGGCGTAGGGTGTGCCGTAGCGGGCTGTAAACGATATTTTTCCCCGTTCCGATGCCGTCAGCCGTATGATTAAGAGTTGGTCGGGAAACGAGGTGAATGCTTCGCGGGTATAGGTTACGCCGCCGCTGCGGAATCGGGTGGTCGATACGGCGCCGGCGATGTCGAGTTCCCGATGATAATCGGTGTAGTCGTTTACGCCGTCGAAGTCGAGCAAGAGCGAGCCGACGGTCTGATAAGGCATACCGTTTGCGCCGTTCGGCGTGCAGATGGTTGTTCCGCACAACTCTTGTGCCTCGCGGTTTTTCCCCTCGAAAATCAAGCGGCGTATTTCCGTCAGAGCCTCTTTGGCTTTCGGGTTGGTGTTGTTGTAGGGCGACCCGCCCCACACCGTTTCTTCATTGAGTTGGAACTGTTCGTGCACGGGGTCGCCATACACCATGGCGCCTAATCTGCCGTTTCCTAACGGGAGGGCTTCCACCCAGCGCGCGGCGGGACGGTCGTATTGCAGTTTCATCGTGTTGTCGGCATGAAGCGGTGCGGCGACAGCCGCCCCCAGCAATACCGTCCATAGGAATCGTGTTATCTTCATCTCGTTTTCGGTTTATACGTCATTTCTTCAAAGCCGCTGCCATGGCGCGCGCCAGTGCGCGGCACTGTTCTGCCGTCATTTCGGTGAAACCCTGTTTCATCTCTACGGCTTCGGCGGGCATTTCCCATTGCATCTGTTCACCGAAAGCGGTCAGCTCTTTTACCGCGCGGCTTGTCCACGTATAGGAGCCGAAGCAGCCGTATATTCTCGATTTGATTTCGCGGTTGCGCAGCGCCGATAACACTGCCTTCACGTCGGGAAACAGTTGCAGGTTGTAGGTCGGGCTGCCGATGACGACTCCTTTGTAGCGGAAAATATCGCGCAGGATATACGACTTTTCCGACGCCGAAACATTGTGTACCGCAATGCGGCGTATGCCCTGCGCCGACAGCTCGGCGGCGATTTCTTCCGCCATGCGGGCGGTGTTGCCGTACATGCTGCCATACACCACCGTAACGCCCTCTTCGGCTTCGTAGCGGCTCAGGCTGTTGTAGATGCCGCCGACTTTTCCTACCTGTTCCTTCCATACGGGACCGTGTGTCGAACAAATCATTTCGATAGGCACGTTTTTCAGTTTTTCCAATGCCCGCTGCACGGGAACGCCGTATTTCCCCACGATGTTGGCATAGTAGCGGTACATTTCGTCCCAATAGATTTCGCAGTCGAGCTGCGTATCGACCACGCCGCCGTCGAGCGCGCCGAAGCAGCCGAAGGCGTCGCCCGAGAACAGCAGCTTTTCCTGCGGGCAGTAGCTCATCATCGTTTCCGGCCAGTGCACCATGGGCGTGATGTAGAACACGAGTTCATGCGCGCCCAGCGGCAGAACGTCGCCGTCTTTGATGCTCATCGTCTTTTCGTCGATGCCGTAGAAACCTTTTATCATTTCCACCGTCTTGGCATTGCCCACGATTTGCACGTCGGGGTACGCCCGTCTGACGGCGGCTATCGACGCCGAATGATCCGGCTCCATGTGGTTGATTACCAAATAATCGAGCGGTTTTTCTCCTAAAATTTCGCGGATATTCGCCAAAAAAGTTTCGGTGAATCCGGCTTCGACGGTATCGATGAGTGCCGTTTTTTCATCGGCAATCAGATAGCTGTTGTACGAAACGCCGTAAGGAAGCGGCCACAAAGCCTCGAATTTCCGGGTGACACGGTCATTTACGCCGACGTAAAAAATATGTTTTTTGATTTCCTGATACATGATATATAAAAATTTAGTCGATAAAACGTTCGGTTATTTCTTGGTAAGCATCGATGCGGCGGTCGCGCAGGAAGGGCCACCAGCGGCGCACCTGCTCCGAGCGGGCGAGGTCTATGTCCGCCACGTGCGTGCACTCGTCGCGGTCGGAAGCCTGCCACACCATTTCGCCCTGCGCTCCGGCAACGAAAGAGCTTCCCCAGAACTGTATGCCGTTAGTCTGTCCCGACGGGTCGCTTTCGTGTCCCACCCGATTGACGGCAATTACGGGCAGCCCGTTGGCAATGGCGTGTCCCCGCTGCACGGTAATCCACGCCTCGCGCTGCCGCGCCTGTTCTTCGGGCGTATCGCTACTTTCCCAACCTATGGCGGTCGGGTAGATGAGCAGGTCGGCGCCCCGCAGCGCCATCGCACGGGCAGCTTCGGGATACCATTGATCCCAGCACACCAATACGCCGAGTTTGCCGACGGAGGTCGCTATCGGTCGGAATCCCGTATCGCCCGGCGTGAAGTAGAATTTCTCGTAATAGGCGGGGTCGTCGGGAATGTGCATCTTGCGGTATTTTCCGGCAATGGAGCCGTCGCGCTCGAATATTACGGCGGTATTGTGATACACCCCTGCCGTCCGCCGCTCGAAAAGCGACGTTACCAGCACGACGCCTGCTGCACGGGCTATATCGCCGTAGAAGTCGGTCGATGCTCCCGGAATACTCTCCGCCAAGTCGAAGCACGCCGTGTTTTCCGTCTGGCAGAAGTAGAGCGTGTTGTGCAGCTCTTGCAGCACGACGAGCTGTGCGCCCTGTCGGGCACAGGATTCGATGCCGGCTTTGAGCCGCTGCATATTCTCTTTTATGTTGTCGGTATTGGCTTGCTGCACGATGCCGACGCGGATTTTCTTTTCCATATTCCTATTATATAAGTACCCTTTCGGGATATTGCATCGTAACGCAGTGCAGCGAGCCGTGCTGCCTGATTAACGCCCGACAGTCGATGCCCACGATTTCACGGTGCGGAAAGGCTTGTTGCAGCACCTCCGCCGCCTGTCGGTCGTTTCGGCTCTGTCCGTAAGTGGGATAGAGCACAGCCCCGTTCACGGCGAGAAAGTTGGCATACGTCGCCGGCAGCCGCTCCCCTTCGTGGTATATGGCGTCCGCCATAGGCAGGGGGAGGAGGCGGAACGGTCGTCCGTCAGTCGTGCGGAACGTGCGCAGCTGTTTTTCCATTTGCTGCAATGCCGCGAAGTGCTCATCGGCGGGATCAGAGCATTGCACGTAGGCAATGGTGTCGTCGGGGCAGAAACGTGCCAGCGTGTCGATGTGGCTGTCGGTGTCGTCGCCCGCCAAAGAGCCGTAATCCACCCACAGCACCTGCTGCACGCCGAACGTTTCTTTGAGATACGCCTCTATGCGGGGCTTGTCCCACTCGTCGTTGCGGTTGGGCGAGAGCAGGCATTTCGACGTGGTGAGCAGCGAGCCTTTCCCGTCGGAGTCGATAGAGCCTCCCTCCAATACGAAATTCAAGTGATTTTCGTATTCCGCATGGAAAACGCCGTTGTCGCAGCAGCGGCGGGTGATACGGTTGTCGCGGTCGGCAGCGAATTTCAATCCCCAGCCGTTGAAGCAGAAGTCGAGCAGCCGGCATTTCCTGCCGCCCTTGTTCACGAGCGTGATACCCGCATGGTCGCGCGCCCACGTGTCGTTAGTGGGGCAGGCGGCGAAGCGCACGTTTTCGAGATTCACTTCACCCGCGATGCGCCGGCGCACCTGTTCGGGTTCCGGCGCGACAATCAACAGCCGTTCCCGTGCCGCGATTTCACGCGCAATGGCAGTGAAGCACGCCTCCACTTCATCGAGCATATCGCGCCAATCGGTATCTTCGTGCGGCCATGTAAGCTGCACACCCGACTGCGGTGCCCATTCCGCCGGCAGCAGATAGTCGTTCATTTCTCCTCTTTGGGCTTGCGATCGAAGAACGGATTTTTCGACGAAGCGCTGATAGGTATGGCGATACATTGGCGGCACCCTTTGAGAATGCCCGCCTTTTCTGCCGCCCAGCCTGCCGAGAACATCACGCGGCTATCGACCCGCAGGTCGGCAGCTTTCGCGCAAGCCGAGCCTACGGCTATGCCCACATCGATGGCGTTGATGGCGCATGGTACGGCTTGCGGTTTCGCCTCGCAGCTGGCATATCCGCAGTAGGCGCAGTTGAGTCCCTGCACGGCTTGGCGCGTGCCGATGACTATCATGGCATCGGCCTGCCGTATGTTTTCGCTGTCCCTGATGAGGAACTTCATACCCGTATCTTCCGCCATTTGCAACATCTGTCGTGATACGGCGGCGATGTCGTCGTCGGTGAGCGTTACGATTTCGATGATGTCGATGCCCTTGCCTTTGGGGGCGGTGCGGGCGGCTGTCATCATCTGTTTGGCAACTTCCGTCATAAACTCTTTGCGAGCCTTTCGTTCGTCGATAATCATGGTTTCATTATTTTATGTTACAAAGATAATGTAAAATCGCCGCCCGTACAAAATTTATTTCGTGTCGATTAACGAAAAATTTTCTACCGAGCTTTTCCCTCCCGATAGAATAGTAACAGCATTTACACTTTCTACACATTGCTTTTCTATTGGCCGCAAACTTGCCGGACGGGAGTGTCGTGAGATAGTTCGTACTCTTTCCGCTTTTTCGGTAATGCGAATTTGTTGAACGGCCAAAAATTTCTTCAACTCTGAAATGCCGATGAACAAAGAGGCTGCGTAGCTGCCGGCGGCTTCGCGTTTACATTTGTTGATAACTTTTTGCCAATAATTTGTGCTTGATAAATGAAATTTTATATATTTGAACATCGAAACGATGTTTTTCCGAACAAAAACACAGACAAAACGTTTATTCGGAAAAATTGGAAATTGAGCTTTGAAAAACAGGAAACCTTAAAATTTTTTATGTATGGATTACATGGATATAGAGGAACTGCTGGAAGATTTGATACAGAAATATCCCGACGTGGAGGTTGCCGAAGAACAGTGGAACGCGCTTTTGAATGCCGATGAGGAGTTGAAAAGCAATTACAGCGAGTGGTGCATTGCGAAGGGATACAACGAGAAAAGAGCTTTTTCCCTCTTTTATCAGGATTATGTTTCTCGCGAAGACAATATTTGGGACAGCATTTTCCCCAATCAGGAAGAGTACGACGGATATAAATGACAGATAGTATGCGCATTACGGCAAGAAAATGTTTTTGCTGTTTTGACCGAAAGGTTAAATAATCTAAATGTGCGTAATTTTTCTGTTGGAAAATTATGTTTTATAACATAAAACGTCATATCTTTGCATCGTGTTTTTCATGGTATTAGATTTAAGGTTTATAAAGATTGGTTGCCGGGAGGCAATCAATTTTTTTTTGACCTTGTTGGACGATAAATAAGTCGAATGTATTTGTTAGGCGGAATGCCGAAAATTTTCAGAGAGAAAACTCGAAACAACCCCATATTTTTTATTCTAATTATCTGCGGTTATGAATTGTGCAGCAGCGTTTTTTTAATCGGGAAACCGATAAAGAAAAATGAAAAATATGAATAAAAAGTTTGGAATGTGATGTGAAATATATAACTTTACCCGCGAATTAAAATCTGCATTAATTCACTTGTACGGCAGTGTTGGAAAAACGTATTGCAACGCCTCTATATATAACCTCCGTAAAGCGACCCTTATTCTGAAATATCTGAATATGAGGTGTTCTGATACGGGAGGTAAACACAAACATTTCCTTTTTGATTAGCGTGTCCCTGCATGAGAATGTCGGGGCACGCGCCTTTTTCGGGAAATGTTCCGTCGCGAGAAAAAAATCTCGCGAGATGCGTTTTTACCGGTACAAATATATGATTATTTTCATATAACCACAATAAATAGTATGAAAATTTTAGTTTCAGGGGGGCGTTTTTTTATTTTGAAGAAAAAGATTTGAGAATAATCGTCGTTCCCTTTGAAAAAAAGCGTATGGAAAATTTTTCCGACAGAGAGCCGCAGATTCAAAGAAAAGATATACCTTTACCGTACAAATACGCTAACAATGACAATATGAAAAAAACACTGTTTACCGCGCTGTTTTTCTTTGCCGCCGCATCGGCATTCGCCTGCACCAGCCTGTTGGCGGGGCGTAAAGCCACGACCGACGGCTCCACGCTTATCACCTATGCCGCCGATTCGCACACCCATTACGGTACGTTGGCGTTTTTCCCCGCCGCCGACTATCCGAAAGGCACGATGGTGGAGATACGCGATTGCGATACGAACAAGCCGCTGGGCAAAATCGCGCAGGCGGCCCACACATACAAAGTGGTCGGGCAGATGAATGAATATCAGGTAACGATTACCGAAACGACTTTCGGCGGACGCCACGAATTGGTCGATACGACGGGGATTATCGACTACGGCTCGTTGATGACGCTGGCATTGCAGCGCTCGCAGACGGCGCGCGAAGCGATAAACGTGATGACTTCGCTGGTAAAAAAATACGGTTATTACAGTGAGGGCGAGAGCTTTTCGATAGCCGACCCCGATGAGGTCTGGATATTGGAGATGATAGGAAAGGGGCGCTATTCCAAAGGTGCCGTGTGGGTTGCCGTGCGCATTCCCGACGACTGCATCGCCGCTCATGCCAACCATTCCCGCATACACACCTTCCCGCTCGACGACCCCGAAAACTGCCTCTATTCGCCCGATGTCATATCCTTTGCACGGGAGCGGAAATATTTTGACGGTCTGAACAGCGAATTCAGTTTTTCCAAAGCCTATGCGCCGGCAGGGTTTGAGGAGCTGCGGGCGTGCGAGGCGCGTGTATGGAGTTTTTACAATAAATACAGCGACACGATGGACGAGTATCTTCCTTATATATATGGCAAGTCCGACAAGCCGCTGCCGCTTTACATCAAACCCTCCCGCCGTCTTTCGGTGCAGGATATGAAAGATGCCATGCGCGATCACTTCGAGAACACGCCTTTCGACATGACGAAAGACGTCGGAGCAGGCGCATTCAAAGTGCCTTACCGTTTCCGTCCCATGACCTTCGAGGTCGATAGCGAGGAGTATATCAACGAACGGGCTATCGCCACGCAGCAGACCGGATTTTCGTTAGTCGCCCAGCAGCGTTCGTGGCTGCCCGATGCTATCGGAGGAGTGCTGTGGTTCGGGGTCGATGATGCCAACACATCGGTCTATGTACCCCTCTACGTCGGTGCACTCACCGAATCGCCCCTCTGTTTCCGCGAAGGAAATGGCTCGCTGTACAAGGTGTCGTGGACGTCGGCGTTTTGGGTTTATAACTGGGTCGCCAATATGGCATACGGGCGTTACAGCCTGATGATTGAAGACATACGCCCCTTGCAGCAACAGTTGGAAACCGCATTCAACGAACGCCAGCCGCAGCTTGAAAAAGAGGCGCTCGCCATATTCTACGACCGGCAGGACGATGCCCTTGCCGCCCTCGACCGTTACAGTCGCACACAAGCCGATTCCACCACCGCACGCTGGCGCGAATTGGGCGAATACCTCTTGGTGAAATACCTCGACGGCAACCGCAAGCGCGAGAAAGACGGGCAATTCCTTTACAATCCCTACGGGGCGCCTGCCGAGCCGGAATTTCCCGGATATTCCGAAGAGTATTACCGCGCTGTCGCGAAAGATGCCGGTGAACGCTTGAAAGTAACATTTTGATGCCCGCTGCTTTTTTTCGACCGCACGTTTGATAATATCGAAAAAATGTTATATATTTGTAACATAAGTTTGCAAAAACATTAAACCTCAATAACATGGAAAACGAAGCATTATTGAAAGAAGTAACCGCACGGGCGCAGGTATGGCTCGGCGAAGGTTACGACGCCGAAACGCGCGCCGAAGTGCGCCGTCTGCTCGACAACGAAGACAAAACCGACCTTATCGAAGCCTTCTACAAAGACCTCGAATTCGGTACCGGCGGCTTGCGCGGCATCATGGGCGTGGGTACCAACCGCATGAATATCTATACGGTGGGCGCCGCTACGCAGGGATTGGCAAACTATCTGAAAAAAGAGTTTGCATCGCTGCCGCAGATAAAAGTCGTCATCGGGCACGATTGCCGCAACAACAGCCGCAAGTTCGCCGAGATATCGGCTGATATTTTCTCGGCAAACGGCATCAAAGTATATCTGTTCGACGCACTGCGGCCCACACCCGAAATGTCGTTCGCCATTCGCGAACTGGGCTGCCAGAGCGGTATCATTCTCACCGCATCGCACAACCCCAAAGAGTACAACGGTTACAAAGCCTATTGGGACGACGGTGCGCAGATGGTGTCGCCGCACGACAAAAACACCATTTCCGAAGTGAATAAAATCCGTTCCGTTTCCGACATCAACTTCAAAGGCAACAAGGCGTTGATTGAAATCATCGGCGACGAAATCGACCGTAAATTCATTTCCCGCATCAAAGGGCTTTCGCTCAATCCCGAAATCATCGCCCGCCACAAAGACCTCAAAATCGTCTATACCCCCATACACGGCACCGGCGTGAAACTCGTGCCGATGGCATTGGCCGCATACGGATTCACCAACATTATCCACGTGCCCGAACAAGACGTTATCAGCGGCGATTTCCCCACCGTGAAGTCGCCCAACCCCGAAGAGCCCGCCGCCCTCGACCTTGCCATACGCAAAGCCAAAGAGGTCGATGCCGACATCGTCATGGCTTCCGACCCCGATGCCGACCGCATGGGCATCGCTCTGAAAAACGACAAAGGCGAGTGGATTCTCGTAAACGGAAACCAAACCGCCATGCTCTTTACCAACTACCTCATTTCGCAATACAAAGCCACCGGCCGTCTCAAAGGCGGCGAGTACATGGTGAAAACCATCGTTACCACCGAGCTTATCAAGAAGATAGCCGACCGCAACGGCATCGAGTGCTTCGACGTATATACCGGCTTCAAATGGATTGCCGCCGTGATACGCGAACTCGAAGGCAAACGCCAGTATATAGGCGGAGGTGAGGAGAGCTACGGCTTCTTGGCCGAAGATTTCGTGCGCGACAAAGACGCCGTGTCGTCGTGCGCCCTCATGGCGGAAATAGCCGCTTGGGCGAAAGACAACGGCAAGACCATGTACGAAATGTTGCAGGACATCTATGTGGAATACGGATTCTCCAAAGAAAAAGGCATCTCGGTGGTGCGCAAGGGGAAATCGGGCGCCGAAGAAATCGAAGCCATGATGAAAAATTACCGTGCGAACCCCATTACCGAAATTGCAGGTTCCAAAGTCGTATTGGCGAAAGACTATGCCACCCTCGTGGCTCAGGATTTCACAGCTGGCGAGAAATACACCCTCAACATGCCGACGACCTCGAACGTGCTGCAATACTTCACCGAAGACGGCACGAAAGTGTCGATACGTCCTTCGGGCACCGAGCCGAAAATCAAATTCTATGTCGAAGTGAGCGGCGAACTCAAATCGCGCGCCGACTACGATAAGACAGTGGCTGCCGCCGAAGAAAAAATCAAAGCGGTTGCCGCTTCTCTCGGCGTATAACCTGCTTCGGGTAAATAAGGGCAGGTCGGCATTTCCCGACCTGCCCTTATTATGATAAGCCGGCACGGACGCGGTTTCCACTCCGGCAAAAGAATACGGCAGGGCTGCCACCCGTTTTTATCGGTTCGCAGAAACAAACGGCGGCGGCATCTGTTGAAAAAATACAATGTCGAAATAGTGGGGGCTTTCCGGCATCTCCGAGCCGGAGCATAGAACGACGAATGAAACTTGTACTGAAATATGGCGCGATAATACTTGCCGTGCCGGTGGGCATTCTCCTGCTGGTTGCGGCATTGCTCTATATTCCGCCCGTGCAGCGCTTTGCCGTGCGGCAGGTTTGCAGCGCCGTTTCCGACGATACGCTGCAAGTGTCGGTCGATGATTTCCGTTTGCGTTTCCCGTTCACCCTCGATCTCGGCGGAGTCCTCGTTTTGTCGGAGGGCGATACGATGTGCGCGCTCGGCAGGGGGCACGTCGAAATCGAAGCCCTGCCGCTGCTGCGCTTGGCTGCCGTCGTGCCGGAATTGTCGCTGCACGACGTTTGTTTCAACTATGCCGATACGTCCGGATTTTCGCTGCGGGTAAAGCTCGGTGAAGCCGCTTTGCTGCATACGGAGGCGCGCCTCCGTACCGAGATGGTCGATGCCGCTCTTTTGCGGCTTGCCGACGGTTCGGTGTCGATGCGTCTGGGGCGTCCCACGTCGGAGCCGGCGTCTGCCGACACGGCTGCTTCGGAGCCGTTGGCGTGGCGTCTTGCCGTGCAGCAGGCTGAAATCGATAATATTGCTTACGGCATGGAAGGGGCATACGACGAGTCGTTTTTGTCGGCGGCTGCCGGAAAAATCGGAATCGACGGCGTGGCTGTCGATTTGGGGCGGCAGTCGGTCGATGTGGCGCTGTTGCAGCTCCACACCGGAGAGGTGGAATACCTGACCGACCCCGATGCCGTGGTGCCTGCGGTTGCCGAGCCGGCACCCTCTGCCGAACCCGATACGGTGTCTTTGACTTGGACGATACGCGCGCTTGCCCTGCGGCTCGACGACACGCAGGTGAAATATGCCCGAAAAAATTACTCCCCGCACGACGGTTTCGATGCCGACTGCATACAGCTTTCCGATGTAACTCTCTCTCTCGATTCCGTTTACAATTGCGGCAGTGCCGTGGCGGCACAGCTGCGGACGCTTTCGTTGCAGGAGCGCTCGGGGTTGCGTGTTTGTCGCGGCGAAGCGGATTTTTCGATGGACTCCGCAGCCGTGAAAGTGGCGGCGCTGCAACTGGCAACGGAGCATTCGATGGTGTCGGCCGAGGTCGATGCCGACGGTTCTGTGCTGTCGATGGACGGCTCGGCGAATCTGTCGGTGGAACTGTCGGCGGCACTGGGAATTGCCGATGCCGTGCTGTTCGACCCCTCGCTGGCAGCGACTGCGGCGGAGCTGCCTTTTGAGTCGCTCTTGCTCGAACTCTCGCTCGACGGTGCGCTCGACGATTTGCGCCTGCACCGCCTTTCCGCCGAGCTGCCGCACTGCGCCGATATGCTGTTGAGCGGCGAAGTAAAGTCGCTTACCCTTTCCGACAGCTTGGCAGCGCACGTCGATATGTCCGCCCGTTTGGACAAACTCTCTTTCGTTCCCGCGCTGCTCGACAGTTCGCTGCGTGCGCGTGTGGCGATTCCCGACTCGATGCGTTTGTCGGCGCAAGCCGATTTCAGTAACGGCAGGTCGGCGTCCGCTCATTTGGGGTGGACGGTCTCCGACGGGGCGCTGTCGCTCGATGCCGGTTACCTGTTCCCCGACACGGCATATCGGGCAGCGGTGGAATTTTCTGCATTTCCGCTGTCCGAATTTCTGCCGCACGACAGTTTGGGTCTGCTCTCGATGTCGCTCGCTACCGAAGGCTGCCGCTTCGACCCCTTTTCTCCCGATATGCAAGCCGCACTTGACTTGCAGGTCGATACGCTCGATTACGGCGGTTACCGCTATGAAAATTTGTCTGTCGCGCTGGCGCTCGACACCCAAGCGCTTTCCGGACATTTGCAGAGCGAGGCGGAGGCGTTGCGTTTCGATATGGCTTTGCAGGGACGTCTTACTGCCGACGAGAGCCGCGCCCGCCTTTCGGGAGCAATCGGCCGTATCGATTTGAAAACCTTGCGGTTCACCGACGACTCCATTACTTTTGCATCGTCGCTCGATGCGACGGCGGCGATGAATGCTTCCGACGAATATACGATGAAACTCCGGCTGGACAGTACGGCGTTTCGTCTGCTCGATACCGATTTTGCGCTCGATTCGCTGGCGGTCGCCGCCGGCATGTGGCGCGACTCGCTCGATGCTCGTCTTGGTCTGCAGGGAGTGGATTTTGCCTTTGCCGCACCCGCAGGCATCGATACGTTCCTCGCTTCCGTGATGACGTTCGTCGATACGCTCTCGTATGCTGTCGATGCGAAAAAAATCGCACCGGCGGTTTTGTGCGATGCCCTGCCTCCGTTTGCCTTGCGGGCGCGCATCGTGCCAGAACAGGCGGTGGAGAAGTTGCTCCGTATGAACGATGTACAGCTCTCGACATTCGACCTTGCTGCTGGACACGGCGCTGCGACGCCGCTCTTTTTCGATGCCGAAGTCGTGGGCTCCTCTCTTTCGTCGCTGAAAGCCGATACCCTGAAAATCGCGCTGCAACAAAATTCCGATACGCTGCATTACGCTTTGCACATGGGCAATACGCCGGAAACGTCGGAAATGCTGGCGTCGGCGGGCATCGGGGGCTATCTTGCTCCGCAGGAGCTTTTTGCGGCGCTACGGCAGCGGAATCAGGAGGGTGTGCAGAGTTTGCTCCTCGATATGGACGCTTCCCTGTCCGATACGACGGCGCGCGTTTCGCTGGCGCCCGAACACCCCGTTTTGGGCGTGGCGGGCTGGACGCTGAACACCGGCAATTACATCGAGTGGTTTTTCGACGGACATCTGGCTGCCGACCTCTTGTTGGAGCGTGATTCGCAACGGTTTGCCTTGCGTTCCGACGAAGCACTTGACGGAAAAGGCATATCGCTCGACATTTGCAATTTCGACGTGGCGCCCGTCTTGGCGCTTGTTCCCTCTGCATCTCCTGTCGATACGCGCCTTTCGGCGGATATTTCCGCCGGATTCGCCGGCGAATATCCCCTTCTCGATGCCGCTCTCCGTTTCGATTCCACGCAGTACGACGGCAATTATCTCGGCAATCTGGGGCTGACGGCGGCATACCGGCAGCCGTCGGCATCGGTGATGGAGGTGTCGGCAGAGTTTTCGGTCGATAGTGTCGAGACATTGACGGCAGCCCTCAGTTACGATACCGATACGCTTTCGCCGGCACCCGTTGCCGCCGAAGTGCACATCGCCGATTTTCCCGTGCGTTTGGCAAATGCCTTTGTTTCAGACGATATGCTAAAAGTCGAAGGGCTGCTGCATGGTGATATTTCCATGAAAGGCGCTTTCGATGCGCCGCATTTGACGGGGGCACTCTCTTTGACCGGCGGCAAGGTTGCTGTCCCGATGACGGGAAGCCGCTTCCGGTTAGAGCCTGTCGAACTCTCTTTCCGCGACGACAAGGCTTTCATCGATTCGCTTTTGATATATGGCACCAACAACAGTCCCCTTTCGATAAAAGGCTCGGCGGATATTTCCGACTTGTCCCGTCCGTACCTCGATGCGGAGGTTGTCGGAAAAAATTTCCGTCTCTTTGAAACGCCGAAAAACAAAACTTCCATGCTCTACGGCGTCGCCGATGCCGATATCGATATTTCGGCACGCGGCTACACCGATGCGTTGGTGCTGCGCGGCGACGTCGAGCTGCTCAACGGAACCGAAGCCACCTACGTCTTGCACGACAACAATTCCCTGCCCGGCGTGAGCGATTACGGCGACATGGTAACCTTCACCGCTTTTGCCGACACCCTCGAAGTCGATTCGCTGCTGCCCATACGACAGGTATCAGGTATGGATATGCAGGTGAATATCGATATCGGCAATGCCGTTGCCCTCTCGGTGGAGCTTACCCCCGACGGAAACAGTTACGTCGATTTGCAGGGCGGCGGCAGCCTCACTTATACCATGAACACGCTGGGTGACAGCCGCTTCACCGGACGATACGAATTGTCGGGCGGTACGGTGTGTTACTCCATTCCGTTGATAGGCGACAAGCTCTTTACGATTAAAGAGGGTAGCTCGGTGGCATGGGAGGGCGACATTGCCGCGCCCGTACTCGACATTACGGCAACCGACAAAATACAGGTGTCGGTGTCGTCGGGGAACACTTCGCGCACGGTGCAGTTTGCCGTCTCCATTACGCTGGCGAACAGCCTCGAAGACCTCTCTATCGTCTTCGACGTGGCTGCCCCGAACGACCTTACCATACAGAACGAACTTTCGTCTATGACAGCCGAGCAGCGCGCCACGCAGGCAATGGGGCTGCTAGTTTACAATATGTACACCGGTCCGTCGTCTTCGCAGGGAAGCCTCTTTTCCGGAAATCCGCTGAACCAGTTTTTGCAGAACGAACTGAACAAATGGTCGCGCAACAATCTGAAAAACGTCGAACTCAGTTTCGGCATCGACAGTCAGGAAGAAGCCGACGGCACCACCCGCACCGACTATTCCTACCAGCTCTCCAAAAAATTGTTCAATGACCGCGTGCGCATCGTCATCGGCGGCAGTTACAGTCCCGACGACGATTCGTCCGACAATTTGAAGCAAAACCTTATCGAAGACATTGCGCTGGAATATTACCTCGACAAGCGCGACAACATGTTGGTGAAACTGTTTCGCCATACGGGACAGGAGAGTATACTCGAAGGCGAAGTAACGAAAACGGGCGTCGGTTTTGCCGTAAAGAAAAAACTGGCGCATTTGAAAGCGTTGTTCCGTCGCTCGGCACGTAAAAAACAAGCCGCAGAAAAAGAAAAACAGAAGCCGTGAAAAAGATATACCTCTACATATTATTTATATCGGTATGTTTCTCCGCCTGCGACACCACGAGCCGGATAGGAGAGGGCGAAGTCTTGTACACCGGCGTGAAAAAGATACGCATGGAGCCCGAACAGAAAGGCGTGAAGATAGAAAGCGATGCCGAGAGCGCCGTGAAAGAAGCCCTTTCGGTGAAGCCCAACAATGCCTTGTTCTCGCCCTACGTGCGGTGGCCCTTCCCCTTCGGGCTGTGGGTCTATAACCACGTTACCCCCACCCGCGACAAGGGATTCAAACATTGGTTCTACGAACGCTTCGCCAAGACGCCCGTACTCATTTCCACCGCGCAGCCCGATTTGCGGGTCGCCGTCGTGCCGCAGATTTTGGATAATTACGGCTATTTCGGTTCATCGGCGACTTACGAACTGCTCTACAACCGGCGCAACCCCAAGAAAGCCCGCATCGACTACCGTGTCGTGTACGGCACGCCCTACCGCTATTCGTCGATAGAGTTTCCGCGACCGTCCGACCCGATAACCGCCCTTGTCGATTCATCGCGTGCCGCCACGCTCCTGCACGTGGGCAACATCTACAACGCCGCCACCCTTTCCGCCGAGCGCGACCGTATCACCCGCGACCTCCGCAACAGGGGATATTACTATTTCCGCCCCGACTATCTGGCATATTTTGCCGATACGACGCTGCAGCCCTATTCGGTCGCCTTGCGTATGCAGGTGCGTCCCAACATACCGCCTGACGCCCGCCGCACCTATCGGGTAGGGAACGTCGCTTTTGATTTGAAAAGCCTTACGGGGCAGGGCATCGTCGATACGATGCACCTGTCGCATTTGAACCTCTTTTACCAGCGTCCGCACAAGGTGCGCCTTCGTTTTCTCGAACGCAACATCACCCTCTATCCGGGCGACCTCTACACCCTCGACCGGCAGGAGGAGTCGCTCAACAGCCTGATGCGCATGGGCGTGTTCCGTTACGTCAATCTCTCGGTCGCCCCGCACGACACGAGCGGCGTTTCCGACCTTCTCGACATTACCATCGAGGCGTCGATGGACACCCCGATGGAGGCGTGGTTCGAGGCGAATGTTACCTCCTCGACCAGCAGTTTCATCGGTCCGGGCGTCATCTTCGGGCTGGCGCACAAAAATATTTTCGGGGGTGGGGAGCGTCTCTCCCTCGAATTGTCCGGCTCCTACGAGTGGCAGACCGGAAAAAGACGCTCGGGCGACAGACGCTCCCTGCTCAACTCCTATGAATTTGGCGTGAATGCCTCTTTGACATTTCCGCGCCTGCTCCCCTCGTCGCTGCTTTGGGATACCCGCATCGAGCGCCGCTACGGCGGAAAAACCATATTCTCGCTGGGCGCCGACCTGATGAACCGCCCTCGCTATTTCCGCATGCTCTCGCTCAATCTCGCTATCGCGCTCGACTTCCAGTCGTCGCGGTACAGCTTCCATACCTTCCATTTGCCCAAGCTCAGCTACGATTACCTTTTCAACTCTACGGCGGAGTTCGACAGCACGCTTGCCGCCAATCCCGCCATAGCCCTCAGTTTCCGCAACCAGCTCATACCTGTTTTGGGTTACACCTACCGCTACGACCGCTCTTTCGGCTACAAAGCGGCTAACCGCATTTTCTGGCAGGCAACCCTCTCCACCGCCGGTAACCTGATGAATGCCGTCATGTCCGGCAGCGAGGGCAGCAAAAAATTTCTCGGAATACCCTTTTCGCAATTTGTCAAACCGACGCTCGATTTCCGTTACTACCGCCGCCTGTGGGGCGACTCGTGGCTGGCGACCCGCTTCATGGTGGGAGCGGGGTGGGCTTACGGCAATTCGTCGGTACTCCCGTACAGCGAGCAGTTCTACATCGGCGGCGCCAACAGCATCAGAGCCTTCACCATACGCTCGGTAGGTCCCGGCAGCTACGCCCCGCCTGCCGACAAGGTCGATTCATACCTCGACCAGACCGGCGATTTCAAAATGGAAATGAATGCCGAATGGCGCTTCCCCATCATCGGCGACCTGCATGGAGCCATGTTTCTCGATGCCGGAAACATCTGGCTGCTGCGCGCCGACGAAAATCGTCCGGGCGGCACCCTCGACATGAAAAACTTTGGAAAAGACATTGCGCTCGGCACGGGCGTCGGATTGCGCTACGACCTCTCGTTCCTCGTTATCCGCCTCGACATGGGCATCGGGCTGCACGACCCCTCCCGCAACGACCGCCCGCACTACTACAATATGGAGAGCTTCGGGCGCAGCCTCTCTTTCCACTTGGCTATCGGCTATCCCTTCTGATGCCGTTCCGCTTGGCAGACAAAAAACTTGACGATAAGAAAAAATTTAGATTCTCGGTAAAAAATATCCGATGATGCATTGCGGATTTCTTACACAGATTTGAATATGATTCTTTTCTCTGAATCCGGCTGTTTCGTAAAGTTCTTCCCCTTCCCAAAAAGCCGCTTTTACGGAGTCATATTCTTGAATCCCGTGTCCGGCATTAAATTCATGTATGGCATTGATAACCGCGCAGTCCAATTTTCTGTTAAGCAGGTCGCCCGTTATGCCGCCGTATTTTCCGGGGGTGTTTTTCACGCCTTTCTTTACGCTCTCTGCAATCAAATTAGTATAGGCTTCTTTTACTATACGAATGTTTTTTTTTGCGTTAAATCCAGACAATGTCCGAGATATATGACCGCACCTACGACAAAGGGTTCGTTTTTTCCCGTTTCTTTTTCTTTGGCAAACGCCCATGCTCTGTCGTAGTCGTTTTCCCAAAAATATACACCTTCTCCTAACCAGTCGTATGGGTTATGACTCGGGATAAGCTCTTTTTTTCCTTGTATGACTTTTTCGCCGATTTCTTTTGTGCAACCGTGAAAGCCGAGAATGATGTTGGGTTGAAAATCCCGCATATTATTTTGCTAAGATTTCTCCTTTCGTATTAATGTTCAGACCCATATTTCGCAGATAGTTGCGAGATGTCCTTACGTTTTTTGCTTTCAAAGCGCCATACGCTTTCATTTTTGAGATATAATCCTCCAATGAAATCGTTGTTTTCGTACTGTTTCCGTCCCATGTCAGGACTCGACGTATTGTCTGTTTAGGCATCGTGCGTGTGTTTTATTAGACACCAAAATAACAAATAGTTTTTGATATGCACAAATATTTATATGTTTTTGAGAATATAATTAACCATTGTTTACTTATAATCAACTGAAATGCAAATCATTATTGGAGAGTCGCCGGGTATGGCTATCGGCTATCCCTTCTGATGCCGTTCAATCGTTACCGTAATATTTTGTATCCCAACCCGTGTCGGTTTTTTCCGAGACGTACAATTCGTCAATAAATTTGCCAACATTCTCGTTTGCGTTCCAACCCGAATTTTTCATTTTTATCCGGTGGCCGTTTCCCATTAATTTCTTTCCCTTTTTTTGGAGGTATTCGGTAATGAGATCGCTTTGGGAATATTTTTCCGCAAGTTCGCTCACATTCAGATTGCCGTAAAGATTCAGATTACCCTCATCATCGAGCAGTCCGGGAGGAGCAGGCGCGTCGTTATTTGTCTTCCATCTTTCCAACCAGTCGATTAACCTCTGCCAATCGGTTTCGTTGTAGATTCCCGGCCGGTCATGTTGCGTAATATCCTCACGATTACCATCGGACCAATTCTCTATATGCGGGTAGATACCTTTCACTGTTCCGTCTTTCATTCGCAAGGTTACGCTGATGCACTCTCCTGCTTTCAGTTCTTTTACGGTCGTTATGCTGTCCAAAGAGCCGTAGTACCATGCGTTGCCCAATTTGAACTGTATCTGACCGAAAGGCTGCTTTGTTGTCTTGTTTAGCTCACTGAATTTACAAGGGAAGATGTAGAAAGCATCGCCGGGACTTAACTTTCCGCTTACGCCGAAGTCCTCGGCTCCCAATGGCGAATACGAGGATCCTTCGGGCCTTTCGAGCGTTACTTGGGGTTCCTGTGGTGTGTAACTGTCCCAATCGATGGAGGAGGAGGGGGCGGGTACCCCTGTCGTCCAATAAGCCTTGTTCGGCATATTGGGCATATAGAAAGGAATCGGAATATCCTTTGTGTCCGGTGTTCCATCTGAGCCGTCCGCTTTGATATGTCTAATTTCTTTCACGATGATTTTGGCGACCAGATGCTTGAAAGGCAGCGTAACGTATTCGCCCCCGCCATTGCTCGTTTTTGTCAGGGGACCTGCCACGGCGCCGATGAAATATTCGAGATTGGAGAGGAAGTAAATTTTTTCCGGATCTTTTCCCTGTTCTTTGATGGTATATGAATAACGCTTGTCCATCGAAAAATCGACAGTTCCGAAGCGATGGCTCTCATCATCGATTGTTACCAGCTGCTTCTCATCTCCCGATACAGCCACGTCATCTAATGTTCCTTTGGTCGTAGGCAGGTTCCATGCGTGGAAAAGATGATATTTCGGATTGTTCCAATACCAGCAGCCGCCCTTTATGCATTCCAAGTCTCCGACGTTCACCATGAATTCCTGAAAGTCGTCCATATCTGTAAAGGATTCTTTCTTGAATTTCTCTTCGGCTGTTCGTTGGATATAAATCGTTCCGTAATCGGGGGTGCCGTTCATGGCTTCGGGTTTCGGATCTTCCACAACGCTTTCGCCCGCGCGTGTTACAGCCGATGACGAGTTCTCCACCGAGCCGGAGAACAGGATCGGCCGGATTTCCGCCGGCGACAGATCGATGTCTTCGCGGCTGCATGACGCAAATCCCGCCAAAATCGACAGATATATAATCACCTTTTTCATTTCATCTTGTTAAATTATTGTACGTCAGTCAGTTTTCCCCCCCCCGTGGGTGTGGGTTCGGAATACGTGCTGCCGACAAAATTGAAGCTGCCGCTGTGTGCCCGGCAGTTGTTGGAGTCGCCTTCCTGTAAATCCAGCGGCGACATTCCCGCGAAGCGTCCCGTAGCATTATCATATAGATTCGTCGTTAGCAGTTGTGTCTCGGAAACCGTGGCAAGGGCACGGCAATTCTTTACAGCCGTGGCGTCAGTTGCCGTTACATATCCGAATCCGCCGCCTGTGGCATATACCATCATGCGGGTATTTTCTGTCCGCGGCGTCGTTTCGCTTCCTCCCGTAACGCTCCCCGTTATGTCTATTCTGTCGAGTTCGCCGAAGTTTATTTTGCCGGCTATGCCGCCGCAATACGAATAGGCATACGTGGCGTCGTTGATCGGGTGGCTGATGCCGCCCGTAACCGTTACGGAGGCTGTGCAGTTGGTTACGACGCCTTTGCTCTCACTTTGGTTTACGATTACGCCGAACAAACCGCCGACATAGCATTGATTGACATCAAGTCCCGAAGCATCTACCTCGACATTGACGTTAATCTCTTTTGCCTCCATGACTTCCTGACCTACCAAGCCGCCTACCGTTACGATGTTATCGCCCTTTATCGGGACGGAAACCGTGCACAGTCCCTCTTTTTCTGTACCCGTTGCAACTCCTTTTTCGCACGTAACGCCTTCGATGCGGGCGCCGCTCTGTCCCGCCAGTATGCCGACAAAGGCGTCCTGTACGGCGCTTGCCGTGTGACCCTCGTCCGTTTGTACGGTAAGTTTCACGTCGCCTCGCAGCTGTACATTCTCTATTTTGGCGTTCGACTGATTCGATGTTGTCTGTCTTGCCGTTATGCACCCCATGCTGAAATCGAGATTTGACGATAAACCCTCCGTTAGCCTATCGTCGAAATGGACGATCATCTCCACATCTTCCAAAAGAAAGTTGGACAACAGCCCGTTGAAAAAGCAGCACAATATGCCGAAATCGCTATTGAGGGATCCGTGGCTTGTATTTCCTTGTATTGTCGATTGGTTCATCGCGATGATGTCATCGACCTTAATTTCCACCTTCGAGTTGCGAATGGCGAGGTTGTAGATTTCCCCGCTTTCGATTTCAAAGAAAATAGGGTAGGCAACATGTATGAAGCTATGGAAATTGCCGTCTAACCTGACACTGTTTAAGGTGGGCATTTTCCATTCCGGATGCTCTTTCACGTACTCTATCGGATTGAATTTCTTGAAATCCACATCTCTCAGCAAGTGCGGAACCTCTACGCCTTCGGCTTTCAGTACGAGTTGGCCCTCCTCGTCCCTCACATCTTTTTTGTCTCTGATTCCGGCGAGCAGTTCGGGAATATCGACTTCGACGTCGTTTTCTGTCGGCTTGTCGGGGAAGCCCTCCGGCGATTCGGGGACGATGCCCGTATACCGGTTGATGGACAATTCGTAGTGGTAACCGGCTTGCAGCTTGTCCAATTCTTCGCTGTTGAACGACAGATAGGGGTGGTCGTTGTAATAAGTCAGTTTGCAGCCCTTTCCGTACCCGTATTTCTTATCTGACTCTCGTGTTTCGCCGTCTGCCTGATTCGACGGAGCGAGGTAGAAATCGACCCAACTGCTGCTCTCGCTGCTTTGGCGCTTCCGCGAAACGAAGTAGTGGAGGGAATCTGTTTGGTTTGCATCGGAGCATACGAACTCGAATTTCAGCTTGTTATCGTTCCGGTTGTATGTCAATTTGTAGGCATTCGGAATTTCCGCGCTGTCTCGGTAAAGCCAATAGGTATCGGCGATATTCTGTTTCACATCTTGCAGGGACAGATGCGTGCACAGATGCTTGAATTGTAGTTTGATAGAACGTCCGTATGACTCTTCGGCCGTGCAGTAGAGCGGGTCTTCCCCTTCTGCGATAGCACTGAGCGGGTAATTGTCCGTCGAGTTTTCCTCAAGCTCGCCGGAGGTGGTGATGATTCCGTTAAGACCGGCAAGATAGTAGGCGGTAAATGTGCCATTCGTCGCACCCGTAGGCCAAAACAGACCGCTTCCCACTGCCACCCACTCGTCGTCGGCTGCCGAATATTTGTAGCAGCTGTATTGATTGGCATAAGTATTCAAATCAGCGGTGCCCGTGAATGTGGCGGTAATCTGTAAAGTCTCGCCATCTTTCCACGTTTTGTCGGCAGGTTTGCTGCGGGTTGCCGCGCCGCTCGGCTCGACAAGCGGGGCGCAGCTCACCTCGAAGCGCACGGGCGTCGGTTCGGCAGCCGCTTCCGTCGGGGCTCCTATCAGCTCTTCGTCGCTGCACGCCGCCGCATACAATGCCATACATGCCGTGAGCGTCATGCCGACCCATTTTATAAAGCATCGTGTTTTCATATCCTGTTACTCTTTATTTGTCCGCACAAACCATATCGTTTCGGTTGCTATCATCGAGATTTCCACCCTCATAAATGCCGACAAGGCTATTACGCTCGGTGTCGGGCTCTCCGAGCATGATGCCGCCGAACCGGCAGTTCTTCACGTTTCCGTTTTGCATGGTTCCGACGGCGGCGCCCACTTTCTTGCCTTCTATCCAGCCGCCCGAAACCCGGCACCCGTCGATTGTACCCTCATTCATCGTTCCGACCAACAGTCCGGTGGCTTCTGCCAGTGTATCGACTACCCGCAGGTTTTCGAAATAGAGGTCTTTCAGGGAGCCTCCCGTCTGCATCATTTCGCAGAAACTATGCTCCATGTAACCGTTCTTTATCGTCTTGCCGCGTCCGTCGATAGGTATGACGAGGTTGTTGATGTGAAGGTCTTTCGTGTTTTCCGACAGGTCGATGTCGTTGGTAAAGAAAACCGTAAATACCCCGTTCACCGAGTCACCCCACTCGGTCAGCTCTGCCGTCTTCGTTTTGATCTCGTCCTGCGAATAGGAGCGTGCCTCGTTGAAGTGAGTATTGTATGTACTTACAAACTCCTCATACTCGCCCGCGCTGGTGATGCCTTGGGGAATATCCTCCTTTATCGCTCCTTCCTCCCACTTCTGCACATCGACGGGGAAGACGGTGGCATCGAAGCCCTCTTTCTTGATACAAACCGTGAAGATATACCCGCCCCTGATGCCGTGCAATTGATTTCCGCTCGATTCTGTATATATGAAAGCGGTGAAGTTGTCCACCGGTATTTTTATTTCTTCTCCTCCGTCCGTTGGAACGAGAACGATGGCTTCCACCGATACACCGCACCACGAGAGATCTTCCCCCCCGTACCACTCCACAGGACGGCACGGCACGATTACGTCCCAACTCTTTGGAGTATCTTGATCGTTGGGGAAAGTTTGCAGCCGGCGACCTTCCTCCGATATTGCCGCGTCGTCGTACAAGAGGTGCATCGCCGCGCAGGTGATTCCGCTCAGTGTATAGGGCATGTCCTCGGTATCCATATCTGTGTACACCGCTTTCACTTTCCGTTCGAGCTGCAGGTAAATGTTGCCTTCAAAATTATCGAAACCCTTGCCGAGCGTTACGCGCACGATGCAGAATGTATGCTTAAACGTATTCTGTGTTGCCATTTGAGCGCCTCCTCCCGAGTAGTTTGTCGTAAGAAAGTCGATGACTCGGAGCGGTTTGTCATAGTCTCCGTTCTCATTTTTGGCATAGATATCGGCACCCGTATTCGGATTTTCCATGCCTTCGGTATAGGGATAGTACGAGAAGATGCGGGTCATTCGCTGGGCGTCTGCCGTGCTGTTCAACTCGTCGGAATCGAAAGTGCGTCCGTTGAACGTCAGCTTCAGGTTGTTGAAGTCGGAGGATTCTCCACCGGCCATATTTCCGCCTTTGGAGAAGAATCCTATCGTGTCGCCACTGCGGAATGAACTGTGCATCTGCATACCGGAGGCTGGTACGTAGCTGCTCCGGAGGATTTCGGGCAGGAGAGAGACGCCGTGCTTCCCGTCGGACAGCTCCGGACTTTCCACCGCGTTTTCGTCTACAGGGTCGCTGCATGCCGCGAGGAGGCAGCATACGACGCCTGCCGCACCATATCCGAATATTCGATGAATGAGCCTTTTCATATCTTTACGCATTAAAATGTTTTTCCTTTCTGTCGGAACGGCTGTCGGCTTTCCGACGCCGCCGTTATGTAGTTTAATTATCACCAATCATCTTATTTCTAAGCAGCGTTTCGCCCGATTCCGCTGCGTCAGGGTCAGCATCGTAGCCTTTGCAGCCGTAAACGGTATGTCCGTGCAAATCCACGTCGAACTTTTCTTGTCCGGCTTTAATTTTGTAGCCGTCAGGTAAGTCGGTTACCTCCTGTTTGAAATCTCCGAAAAAGTGGAAGGTGAAGTTGCTTCCATTGAAGCTCCCGTAACGTTCTATGGCTTCGGGTTTCGTCGCGCCCGATGTCCAAGCCGCGCCATCGTTGGCGTATTTATTGTATGCCTCGACGGCTGCCCTGAATTCATCATCGGTGCGTATGCCGCCTTGGTCGGTGTCGAGGAGCCACGTTCCCAAGTCTTTCCACGGCAGCACGGTCGCGTTGATTTTGATCTCCCGCGGATTATCGTTGATCTCCGCTTTCAGGGTGATGTTTTTTCCGCTCCCGAACTCCGAGAAAAGTTCTTGACCGGTTCCTGTTTTCAGATAGGCGGGCAGCGCGCCCGAATACGTCTGCCCGTTGATTTCGATGTGCAGCCTCGGCTCCAGAAGCGGGTCTTTCCTCGACCGTGTTTGCGGCGGCATAATCAGATAGTGCGTGCGGAACAACGTGTCTTTCTTCCCGTTTTCTGTCTCGTTGCAGATAAGCAGCAGCTTGTCGCCTATATCCTTCGAGCCTGTCAGGTAGAGGTCGGATTTGAACGGCATATAGGTGGTATCCTGATACCAGTCCCACAACTCATGGCCTTCACAAGTCCACGGGTAAATCAATACGGGATCGTATGTTTTTCCCCCGTTTACAACCTGCCCCCTCGCGGATATACTCCAGTCGCGAAAAAAACCGTAGCAGGTATCGGCAAGGTTGTTTATCCATATCTTGACATCGTCCGTTTCGAGGTTGCCGATAGTCGGAGCAACGCTGAGTTCCACATGCACCCGCGACATAACGTGCCGGAGCGGAATTTCTACCCAACGGGTATTCTGAACCGTCGATACCTCCGCATCCCAATGACCCGCAATCAGATCGTTCGGCGCCATCTTGTCGTCTTCCGGCTCCCACTGCGCTTTGTACCGTTCTATTAATTTTTCACGATTCGGAAAAGCCGCAAAGTCCACATAATTGGTTCTTATTCGGGTATCATTTTGCTCATAGTCCCAGCCGACCGGACCGTTGTCCAATGCAAATGAATACTGATTCCACACCGTCTCCGACTCTAAATCACTCCATTTGAGCTCTACCGGATTTCCGTCTCTGTCCGTAAACTCGCCGTAGCCGTACCGGAAAGTGGCTTTCAAATTTTCAAGTCTATTCGGATCTTTCATTGTTGCAGGCCTATACCTCCACAGGCACGACAATACCCATTCCTCTGCGGAGTCTTTCAGCGTGCCCTCAGGGTGGGTAGACCGTGTTTCGAGCATTCCCTCGATGTCTCCCCGAATGTACAACGGACCGTCGTACATTTCGCCGCCGGCGGCGATAGGCTCCGACTCCTCGTCGCTGCAAGCCGCCGGCAGATATGCCGCAAGGCATACGGCGGCACACCGCAGTATATCGCCGATAATATGTTTTATTGTATAGCGCTTCATATTCAGTCTTTTTTATCCGTCATTTTTAGATAGGGTTGTCGGGGGTAGGGAAAATCTCTGCCTCGGCATCGGTCCACGGCAGAATATTGCCCCACAGCACCAACATATCGTCTGCGGTGCGGGAGAGTCGGAGTCTTATTTCCGAAATTGCCCCCCCTGCCAATGTCAAAGGATTGGAGTCTGTCTGTCTGGGCGTGTAGGTATACCGTTTATCCTCGCCCGAAAGCGGGTCTTTCACCGTCAGTCTCAACAGCGGCCGGGCTTCTCCTTCCCATGATATCGTTATCGGCGGCATTATGCCGCAGAATCCGTAAGTGCGGTATTGCGAGGTTGAAGATTCGTCATTCACGTCGTCTTTCTCGGGGTGTCCTGCTTGGGGGTCGGTATCCGGTTTCTCTTTGTCTTCTATGTAATAGCAATACATCGGTATCGTATCGTATCGGGCGCCTGCATCTGTTCTGATAGTAAGATTCAGCTTCTGGTTCGACGTAAAGCTGCCCGAGTGGGGTATCTCGTAGTCGAGGGGAATGCCCATCATTTCCATTTTGATTTCATCTTGCTTGTAGCCCGACGGCAGCGTGTCGCCTGCGCCCTCTTTGTTTCCCGCGATGAAAACCGGCAGGGAGATGCGCACATCCAATAAGGAGAAAACGTGGAAGAATGTGAACCGTATCGTGTCGTAGGGGTTGTTTAACGAGTGTCCGCGAATTGCCAGCATCAAATCCGAGTTCAGCAAACTGTCTTTCGTACTTTGGTCGGTTTTGATGATGGAAGCCGGAACCGCCTTCTCCCCTTGCGGGGAGAACTCCCGCCACCACATGGCATAAAATCGGAAATAGTTGTCGCCGGCGTTTATTAGGTTGTTGATGTAGAATCCGTATGAACCATCCGCTTCTCCCGACTTCGTATCCGGCACGAAAGTATATTCGGAAAGAGTGTCGCCATTGACTTGTTGCGCCCACTTGTCTTCTTCGTCGGAGCCGACGTCATCGAAGCCGTTATTATTGTGCTCCTTGCAGATATACTGATAGACATTGCTTTCATTCAGGTCGAATTTCGGAACTTCCTCTCCTGACCTCACATTGACGATGCGAATGACATCTACGCCGCCGTCGTTGGTAGAGTAGTTGAACGTTTTTTTCAGCAGTTCGCCGAGTGCCTTATCCATCTCCTTCATGGTTGTTATCGAATCGTCGGGGATTGTCCACGAGCGCGTCGTAACATCGAGAGAGGCTTCGTGTGCAATTCCTGCGGTGAAAAGCAGCGGCTGCTCACCGACAGTGCGTATTCCTGTTTCAATGTCGTCGCGTTCGCACCCCGCAAACGCCAACACCGTGAAGCAATATGCAATTATGTTCGATGTTTTCATCTGTGCCTTTCGTTTTTATTTTTCCGGCTCTAAGGTACCCTCAGTGGGCGAGGGGTCCAACTCCCAGTTTATGAGCGATACTTGCAGATCGACTTGTCCTTTTTCGTCGAAAGTCGCATTAATATTCACGTGCGTGTTCCGGAACAGCGTCGTTACCTTGTCCAAAAGGTAGCTGTCGCCGGCAGAGGGGTAGGTGACTTCTATCCAACGTGTGCCGCCCGCCGCGCTCGCATTGTATTCTTTCGCTGTGAAACTCATCGTATAGGCCTGTTTTTCTGCCTCGACCGGATAGCGGCTTTCGAGAAAATAGTAGGTCTTCGGATCTGTTACGGAGGTTATATGTCCCGTCGCCAGATCTATTTCCGGCAGTTTGAGACCCGTAACACCGGACTCCGTATACGAATCTCCTTCGTGTGGTTTTGCCGTCTCGTTGATTTGTGTATATTCGGACTCGAACGGATTGTACGTTGTTGTCGGCACAGCCGTAAATTCCAGCTCCTTCGTCTCTTCCGTCTCTCCCTCCTCTGTCTCCACCGTGTGTTCGGCATCTTTGTCGGCGCAGTGTTCGGCATACCACCGAATCCAGTCCCCGTGCTTCGTGTCGGTTACGCGCGGCAGCAGATAGGTGGCGTCGGCCGTATTTTTCAGCGACCACTTCGTTACGAATATATCGCCGTTATAACGCTTGTTCCGGTAGGTGAACGTGATTTTGTTGGCGGCGCGCACGATGTAGCAGTCGAAGAAGTAGAGGTTCGCAATGGTGAGGCTTTCGAGTTCGTCGATGTCGATGTCGTATTCGGCGCTCATGGGAATGCCGTTGATGCGGCCTGCATCATCGGGCTTTACGAATGTTTGCAGGTCGTTCTCCGTGAAAGTGGCTTCTTTCAGGGCCTCGAAATATGCACGCCGCACTTCGGGGTCGAACACCAGCTTCTCCTGCTTTCCGCCCGCGAGCCCCTGTTCGGGGTCGAGGTGTTTGATGCCTTTGCCGGCGAATTGGTTTTCAAACACTTTTTCGCTGTTGGCAAAGAGGTAGATGTGTTTCTTGCCGCCGTAGGTGTTCAGCCATACGGAGTCGAGGAGAAACATCAGCAGGTTGTCGTCGAGGTACCCGTACTTCCATTGCCCCTTGGCGTTTTTCCCGTCGATGTCGATAAGCCGGTTGTATTCGGGTACTTCGATGCCGTCGCTGTCGAGGTGGGTGATGACGACGCGCAGCTCGTGCATACGCTCGGCGGCAGGCAGCGCCTCTTGGGGGGCGTCGTCTATACCGTCGAACATGGAGACGCGCAGAGCGAGTGTCCGGCCCTCTCCGGAAAGCGTTTCGACAAGCAGACTGTCCGTTGGATATTCGAAGATGCAGCCCGCCGCAAGCAGCGACCACACCGCCGTTGTGCAAAGCAGCACGGCGTGTTTCACCGCGTGCCTTCCGGCGCCGCAGATCTGCATATATATCGTTTTTTTCATATCCGGACGAAAAGTTTTATAACGACACGTTGGGATTTTCGATGACGTGCCAGTCGTTGATGATGATGCTCGTAGCCAGCCAGCCGCCGTCGGCGCTCAGATTCTCGTCGAGAAAGAATTGCATGGACCAGTGGTCTTCGCGGTCGAGGTACTCCTGACGGGTAACCTTTCGCAGACGGTTTTGCGCATCGCGCAGGTTGTTATGCCGGTCGGTCAGGAAGATGTACTTGATAATCGGCAGGCGGAAAACCACTTTTCCTGTTTCCTTGTTGGTGATGGTGAGCTGCGGGTTGTGGGTGTCCATGAGCCGCGAGCAGCTGAGTTGGGCTACGAGGAAGTTGGGTTCGACAGAGCGCATCGGGTTTTCGTCATCGACGGCTCCGTTGAATACGGCATAGGGGCGGTACACCACCGAATCTTCCTGCGCGGGTACGCTGTTGTCCCAGCCCAACCGTGCATTCGGTTCTACGATGGTGATGTCGAATTTTTCGGGATTCAACACCCCGGCCGTATGTTGCAGTATAATGTCGAATTCGTTGGTGTCTTTCGTCAGGTCTATCGGAACTACGTGGACGCCCTGCTCGTCGGTTATCTGCACGCCCGTGCTGTCGGGACCGAAGTTGCAGCCGTAAAATACGGCATCGAGGCGTTCGTGGCATTCGGAGCGTCCCTCGCTGTCGGTGAGCAGGGCGGTGAGCCGGCAGTCGAGGTCTTCGCGCTCGGTACTGTCGGCAGCATCGGGCACGGTGAAGTGCCGGTTGCCCTCCATGCCGCACCATGCCACGAAGTAATACCTGCCCGGGTCGAGAGTAACCGGCATCACGTAATGCCCTGTGGCAAGCGCGTCGCCGCTCTCTCGCTGTTCGAGCACCAGTTTTCCCGTAGCGGCATCGAAAACGTCGAGTCGCACCGAGCCGACATTGGCCGCGAAAGCGTCGGTGAATTGCAGATTCCGCTCGAAAACGAACTGTATCTGCCAATGCGGGTCGCAGTCGCCTTCGTATTCGAAAATCTTTTCGCACGAACACAGTCCGCTCATCGCTGCCGCAACAAGTACGGAGAGCGCTTTTCTACCGATTTTTTCGATGATTCTCTTCATTGTCGATGTGTTTTTGGGGGCTTTTTTCCGAAAATTTTGCCTATTGCAGGGTAATATCCTGATTGATGATATGCCACGGAATGATGTGGATATTCACACCGATATACCGGTCTTCGGGGTCTACGTTCGGAATGATGGGCTGCTCGGGATCCGATACGGGGATACCCGGTTTTACCAGTTCCGAAACCTCGAGTTTGTACCAGTGGTTGCGCACCACGCCGAAGTCGCCCACCTTATAATTGCCGGGCGTATGCGTGTTGTTGAGGTGGCGTATGGGCACGTAGTAGTACATACGACCGTTCGCATAGTGATAAGCGACACCTATTGCACTATATACCAACGATTTGAACTGAGTGGCGCTTATGGTCGTGGTCTTCCCGCCCTCTTTGTGTTTCAGGGTGAGGGTATAGCTGTCTTCGGCAAGCGCGAACATCCGTTCGCCGTCGCCGTTTACGACTTCTGCCTCTATCAGATCGAATAGAGCTCGTATCGTTTCATCTTTCTCAAACGAGTCTGATGTCAGATTCTTTCCATTTATCGTGATGGCATCATCGCCGGTGGAAAGTATCGGTATTTCGATATTGCTTCCCCCACCGAAAACGTCTTTTATTGTTTTCTCGCCGCTGGTCAAGGTCTTGTACAATTTGTTGTAACACTCTTGCCGATACGCCGAATCGCTATAAAAATATCCGTTGCTGTAATATTTGTCAGCCACCGAAGTGACGACCGACAGAGACGTTTCTCGATCTATGAAATCATCGCCGGCATCTTCTATTAGGTCATACACCTTTTTTATTTCATCATCGAAAAGCAGCTGGGCAATGAAGATGGCATGGGTGGAAGCCGCTTGGTAGTTGTTGCCTTCCAACAGCGGTTGTCCAAGTGTATTTTCCAGACAATAGCGGAATTTTCTGGAGCCAAGTAGATTGCCCAGCTGCGTAGGATCCGCCCATGACCCACCGCTCTTCTGGTACCCTGAAATACGCATACGGATATCTTGATAGGAGTAATAATACAGCGGACAATTCTTTTGTATCTCTCCACTCACATCTTCATAAGGCCTTGTGCTGGCTATCGAATCTTTAGCATTTCGGTATTGCGTCGGATAGACCTCAGGGTTGCGGTAAGCGGCGTCTACGGCCCAGTAGCTGCGATAACGGGGAACATCGTTCCACCAGTCGAAGTAAGATTGCGTTATCTCTTTTTTCGCATTGTCAAAGTGTTTATCCTCCTCAGCGGGCGCTTTATCATCGTAAACCGTGGTTTTGGTGTCGTCAAGATTTTTGAAAGTATATTCCTGCATATTCTCGCCGTTCAGCGACCAACCCCACATCAGAGCAGCCCATTTTACTTTGTGGTTTCCTTGGTTGAGAACAGAGTCTTTTTCACCGGCCGACAGTATGATGGGATAGGTTACGCCGGTTAGATCATCGGGTGAAATCTCGCCACTAAAATCCTCACCGTTATATTTCTTCATGGTTGAGGCGTAAGTTACCTCCACTTTGGCTGCCATACGCTCCACATGTACTACTACTATTTTATCCGGGTCTGCATTTTTTGCCTCCTCTTCGGTTGCAAAGAAATTTTTATCTTCCAGCGGATTAAAACAGATTTCTTTTCCTGTACCATCTATACTGTTTGTTTCGCCATAGACTGAATTGCTCATGGTACAATAATTCGTGATGGCGCCGTTCGTTATGGTATAGAAAGCCGCCGAAGGTCCTTCGTTGAGCACTTCGTCGGCCGTCAGTTTGTCGGTCAGCCGGTTGCGGAGATATTCCTCCGCAGTCTTCGATTCGCCGTCGGACACGAATGTGCTCAAGGTAATGGCGAGGGCGTCCAGACGGGAGGGGCGTCCGTTGATTATCACCGCACAAGAGGTAGGTAACTTTTCTCCCTCGATTTGGGGTACTTGGGCTACGTATATCCCGGCAACCATTTCTTTATGTGTTTGGACGTCGCCTTCTCCGTCACCCGGTATCTCATCTGACGTCATATTCTTTATCAAATTGGTACTCGAATGGTAGGAGCCGTCTGCGTTGAAGAAAAAGATGCGGTGGGCGCCATCGTCCAATGCCAGTGTATATTCGGCTGCATCGCCCGCGTCAAAGTCCCCGTCTTCAGGCAAGCTTTCGTTATTCCAGCTCGACGACCGTAGCGTAGGACTGCTGCCTGTATCGGTGATGATGCGGAGCGCTACGTATCCGGATCCCTTGCCGATGTCGCTATTTTGACCCTCGACGGGAACGTCGAGTTCGTCTTTGCACCCTTGTGCGAATAACGCCAAAGTGCCCATTGCTGCGAATAATACAGCGTGTTTCATTCTAACTGACAGTTTTTCCATGTTTATGATATTATTATTGATTTCGATTCATTCCTTTTTTGCTTGCACTTACTTATATATGGTATTCATATCTTCTCTGACAATATCGCGGCTACTCTTCCGGCTTCTCCACGATGCGCAGGCTGTGCGACTGCTTGATGGCATCGAGCTGTGCGATAGCCCTGACAGCCTCCTCGATACCGGCAGCTGCCGCCGGCTCGAAGTACGTGCGTGCCGTTTCGTACTCGCCGTCTATCGCAGCCATGACCCCGCGCAGGTAGATGACCTGCGGCATGGAGTCGCAGCGGTTCATATAATACTCCGCGTGCTGCCGGTCGCCCCGCTGTATGGCGATGTTTGCCGCATTGAAACAAGCCGCCGTATCGTTCGGGTAGAAACGCACGGCCGTTTCCATGATTTGACGGTATTCCTCGCTTCCTTCCGGATAATTGCGGGCTGCGATAAACATCTCGTTGAGGCTGAGTTTCTGCGGCTGCGTCCACACGCGGTCGAGAATCTCCGTCGTGTCGGTAAACGTGCGAATCGTATATTCGATGCAGTAATCGCTGTGTCGCAGAGCCGGATAGACGCTGCGCAGCAGAATCCGGTAATCCGCCGGATAGAGGCGGCGCAGGAGATGCTCTTTCTCGTCGGGCTCCATCGTGCTGTCGATGAGCGCGAGAATCTCGGAGCGGAATTGCAGCGTGTCGGTCGCACCGATGCTGTCGATAAGAGCGAGAATGCCCTCTGAAATTGCCGGCTTGACGATGACGGCAGAATCAGCCGCTGCCGAATCGGCCGCAACCGTTTCTATTGCTGTCCTGTCTGTTGTAGCCGAAGCTGTTGCGGCAGAATCTGTGGCAAGAGAGTCTGTCTCGACGAGGCACAGTGCCGAATCGCAACCGCCGCGTGCTGCCACGAAAGCCCGCAAGCCCGCCCAATCCTCGGGCTCGAACGATGTGCAGATAAACGAGTCGGGAAACGCATACAGCCTCTCCACATACGCTTTCAGACTGTCGGTACGGCCGCGTGCCAGCCGCACGTTGTTGGCATAGGAGCCCTCCGGCGAAGCGAAACCCTTGATATCGAGACGCTGCACCGTAATGTCGCTGTCGCCTTTCACCGAATCGATGGTGGCGATGATTTTTGCCAACTCACGCTCGTTGTTCCGGTAAGTGGGGCGTATCTCCGTGCGGTTTACAGGAAAGTCGATGAAAGCCGAACCCGAAAGGCTGCGCACTTTTACCAGCTCCACTGCCGGACGAATGTAAAAATACTCGGGCACGTATTCGAGATAACCCGGAAAATGCGTCAGCGCACTGTCGGTTACGCTGCGGCAGCAGCCGTATTCATCGCACCGGAGTATCAGCTCCGAGCCGTTCATCCATTTCCGATACGGAAGCGTAACGGTGTAGAGCAGCGTATCGGGAAGATTCTTTTGGCGGAACACGATTTCGTTTTCACCGCCGATCATTCTCTCCTCGAAATTGCGCACGTAATAGAAGTAGCGCCGCCGTCCGTAAACACCCATCGGGACGAGCGCGATGCTGTCGGAATCCTTCACGAAAGAGGGAGTGAACTCCCACGCGCGATTTCGGCGCACGTGTACGTCTTTCAGGTCGAGATTCAGCGTTACGACCAGTTCATCGCCTTGGCGCGAATGGGAAAAATCCTTCACCTTGAAATTGCGCAGCAGCGCTTCGTTGCCGATAATCCGTACCGAATCGCCGCACAACGCCGTACTGTCGGAATTGCATACGGCAACACTGTCGGAGTTGTTCACCGCCATGCTGTCGGGATTCATTACCGGCAGAAAGTCGCCATTGCCGGCAGTTGCCGGCAGCACACCCGCAGCCAGCAGCCCTATGCAGAATATAATGGAAAAATGTTTCATGATCATCACAAATTAGGCCTTAAAACAAATAGATAAGGTTCAGCGCACCTTTCGTGGGCCCGACATAATGGTGATGCCGGTTATCCACACGTTTGCCGCAGTCGGCACACTCGAAGACATCGTATCGGGTATAGATATATCCGATGCCGATTTCCGCCTCCATGTTCCAGTGCTTGCCCAAAATCCAGCTGTACCCGTAAGCGATTCCGCCGCCCACTCCCCAGCCTTGGTAGCGGTAATTTTCCAATCCGCGAAAATCGGAGCCTAAAAAATGCAGCTTGGATTTGAAATGCCCCATGTTGTACTGTCCGCCGAGAGCATGTATGCCGAGGAAATGCCCCGAAAAACGGTCGCAAAACCAATATCTCGCCTCCGGCTGTACCAACCAGTGCTTCGTCTTGCGCTCTTTTATCGTCCAGCCCTTGTAGTTACCCGAAATATCGAGCGTCCAACGCGGTGCCAATCCTACTTCTATACCTGCATTCACTGTAGCCAGCGCATCGTAGAAGAGGTTGGTTTTGATACCGACCTTCTGGGCATTCAACGAAACGGCGGCTGACGAAAACAGAAGCAAAAGATAAAATTTCTTTATATTCATCTTATAAATAACTGGTTCCTATAACCTAATTTGATAGTAACAAAAGTTTTTAATATCAAGTTTCTAATGAGCGTAATTAAGATTTCAATTGACGTTGCAAAAATAATATAGAAATTACAAACTTGTACGTAAAAAACAAAATTTTTTTTGAAAAAAAGCAGAAAAAATCCCCCCCCCGTGTAAATTGCTAAATATAAGCAATTTACGTAAATGTTAAAAATTTATCGACCGAAAAATCTGCGGCAGCTCCTGAAAATCGAACTTCCTGTAACCTTCTTTTTTTCAGAGGGAAGAGCTCTTTTTTTCGGAAAAATCGCCGGAAAACAAAGGGGCGCGAGAGCAAAAGAGCCAACTCTCTCGTACATACCTATATATAATAATGTATAAAAATTCAACAACTGAGTTTTGGGTATGGAAAGATGCCGAATCTTTTTTTTCGGAACAGGGAAATTCTTGTTCCCGAAAAGTGCGGATATGAAAAATTTGCATTACCTTTGAAGCGGGATATGTGCGGCGGCGAGCCGTGCCATTCCGTTCCGTAAAAATTTGTCGAATATTTTTCATGACGATATATGTGCGCTTTGTTTTCGTCGAAAAAAAAGAATGCTCCGACTGAATCCGATCCTGCGAAGCCGAAGCGGGACATTACCCTCTGGGTCGTCCTTTCGTTGTGGACGCTGCTGGTGTTGGTCGCCGGCGGCGTGTGGTGGCTCTTTTACTCCATAGCCGAAGGGCGTATCGGATATATGCCTCCCATAGAAGAGCTGCAAAATCCGAAAGACAAGCTGGCTTCGGAAATCTATTCCGCCGATATGCAGCCGATAGGACGTTTCTATTTGGCGCAGGGCAACCGCATATCCATCGACTACGACCAAATATCCCAAACGATGCTTGATGCTTTGCTCGCTACCGAAGATGTCCGTTTTTACGAACATTCGGGCATCGACTTCAAAGCACTCGTGCGCGCCATTGTGAAGCGCGGATTTTTGGGGCAGAAAAGCGCGGGCGGCGGCAGCACTATCACCCAGCAGTTGGCAAAGCTGCTCTACTCGCCGACGGCGGGCAATGTGAAAGAACGCCTTTTTCAAAAGCCCATCGAGTGGGTCATCGCCGTGCAGTTGGAACATTTTTACACGAAAGAGGAAATCGTGAATATGTATCTCAACAAGTTCGATTTCCTGTTCAATGCCGTAGGCTTGCAGTCGGCGGCAACCATTTATTTCGACACCACCCCCAAAGAACTGAAAGTAGAGGAGGCTGCCGTCTTGGTGGGAATGTGCAAGAACCCCCGTCTGTATAATCCCATACTCTATCCCGACCGCTCGTTGGAACGGCGCAATACCGTGCTCGACCAGATGTGCAAAGCCGGCTACCTGACGACGTTCGAGTGCGACTCCCTCAAAAGGCTGCCCGTAAAGACGCACTTCCGCCGCGTCAATCACGAAACGGGTATCGCCCCTTATTTCCGCGAGCATATCCGATTGATTATGATGGCGGATAAGCCAGATAGACGCAACTATCGCGGCTGGCAGCGGCAGCAGTACATCGACGACTCCATTGCGTGGGCGACGAATCCCCTTTACGGCTGGTGCCACAAAAACTGCAAAGCCGACGGCTCGTCCTACAATATCTATACCGACGGGCTGAAAATCTATACGACCCTCGACTCCCGTATGCAGCAATACGCCGAAGAGGCGGTTGCCGAATATCTGGGCGGATACATACAACCCCGCTTCGAGAACGAAAAGCGCGGCAAAAGTTATGCCCCCTTCTCCAAAGACCTTTTGCCCGAAGAAGTGAAAGAAATCATGACGCGGGCCAAAGAGCAGAGCGACCGCTATCGTATCATGAAACAAAACGGTGCGAGCGACAACGAAATCGATGCGGCATTTGTTACCCCCGTGCCGATGCAGCTCTTTTCGTGGAACGGCCCTCTCGATACGGTCATGACCCCTCTCGATTCCATACGCTACTGCAAGACGCTGCTGCGCACCGGATTCATGTCTGTCGACAGTCGCAATGGCCATGTCAAAGCCTATGTGGGCGGCATCGACTTCCGCAACTTCAAGTACGATATGGTGTCAGGCGGACGGCGGCAGGTCGGCTCTACGATAAAACCGTTCCTTTACACGCTGGCGATGGAGGAGGGCTATTCGCCCTGCGACCTCGCACCCAACGTGCAACCTAACATCTTCGACCGCGCGAGCGGCGAAGTATGGTCGCCCCGAAACTCATCTTCTGAAAGGGTGGGCGAGAACGTAACGCTGCGTTGGGCGCTTTCCAAGTCGAACAACTGGATTTCGGCTTACCTGATGAACCGCCTTTCGCCGCAGTCGCTGGTACAGTTGATGAACTCTTTTGGCATACACGGACAGATAGACCCCGTCATTTCCCTCTGTCTCGGTGTCGCCGACGTTTCCGTCGAAGAGATGGTTACCGCTTATACGGCATTTTCCAATTACGGTCTGCGGGTCGATCCCATTTACGTTTCCCGCATCGAAGACCATTACGGAAATGTCATTGCCGATTTCGTACCGCAGATTTCCGAAGTGTTCAGCGAATCGACCTATCTGAAAATGCTACCCATGTTGTGCGATGTCATCGACAAAGGCACCGGCATACGCCTGCGTCTCCGCTACAAAATCGGCGCGCAGATGGGCGGAAAAACCGGTACGACCAACAACAATTCCGACGGCTGGTTCATGGGATTCACGCCGGCTTTGGTAACCGGCGTGTGGGTCGGCGGCGAGGAGCGTTCGATACACTTCGACCAGATTGCCGACGGGCAGGGAGCCAATACCGCACTCCCCATCTATGCGCACTACATACAGAAAGTATATGCCGACAGCACTCTGCTGTATACGCCGGCAGATACTTTTGCCGTCGATTCCGTCATTTTCCTTCCGTGCGACGGAGTTGTCGGCACACTGCCCGACGATGCAACTGAGCCGGTGCCCCCGATAAACATCGAGGAGGAAGCTATCGAGGGAATATTCGATTGATGGACAGAATTTTATAATTCGCTAAAAAACAATAGGGATATATGGGATTTTTCGATTTCTTTCAAAAAGAAAAAAAAGAGACGCTCGACAAAGGGTTGGCAAAGACCAAAGAGGGAATGTTTACGAAAATCACCCGCGCGGTCGCCGGCAAATCCACCGTCGATGACGCCGTGCTCGACGACCTCGAAGAGATATTGATAACCTCCGACGTGGGCGTCGAAACCACGCTGCGCATCATCGACCGCATAGAACGCCGCGTGGCACGCGACAAATACCTCTCGACGGCGGAATTGAAAAATATCCTTCGCGAAGAAATCGTGGCGCTGCTTGCCGAAAACCATACGGGCGACGATACCGATTTCGTTGTGCCGCAGAATGTCGCGACCCCATACGTCATCATGGTCGTCGGCGTGAACGGTGTGGGTAAAACCACCACTATCGGAAAACTCGCCTATCAGTACAAGAAAAACGGATTGAAAGTGTATCTTGGCGCGGCCGACACTTTCCGTGCCGCAGCCGTAGAGCAGATTGTCATTTGGGGCGAGCGGGTGGGGGTGCCCGTCGTCAAGCAGAAAATGGGCGCCGACCCCGCTTCGGTCGCTTTCGACACCCTTAGTGCGGCGAAAGCCGCCGGTGCCGATGTGGTGATTATCGACACCGCCGGACGTCTGCACAACAAAATCGGGCTGATGAACGAACTCACGAAAATCAAAAAAGTCATGGATAAAGTCGTGCCCGGCGCGCCGCAGGAGGTGCTGCTCGTGCTCGACGGCTCGACGGGGCAAAACGCCTTCGAGCAGGCACGCCAGTTTACCGCCGCCACCGAAGTCAATGCCCTCGCCATCACCAAACTCGACGGCACCGCCAAGGGCGGCGTCGTCATCGGCATATCCGACCAGTTCAAAACGCCGGTCAAATACATCGGGCTCGGCGAAGGCATGGAAGACTTGCAGCCTTTCCGCCGCCGCGAATTTGTCGAATCGTTGTTCAGCGAAAATTAACCCGATGGTCAAAAATCGTATCGACATCATCACGCTCGGGTGCTCCAAAAATTTGGTCGATTCGGAACGGCTGATGAAGCAGTTTCGTGCCGCCGGTTACGAAGTGTGCCACGATGCCGCCGAAGTCAAGGGCGAAATCGTCGTCATCAACACCTGCGGATTCATCGGCGATGCCAAAGAAGAATCCATCGAGATGATACTCACTTTTGCGCAGGCGAAAAAACAGCACCGGATACGCCGCCTCTATGTCATGGGCTGCCTCTCGCAGCGTTACATGGAGGAGTTGGCGGGCGAAATCCCCGAAGTCGATAAGTTTTACGGCAAATTCGATTACCCCCGTCTGCTTGAAGAATTGGGCAAAGCCTACCGCGACGAGTTTCGCTTGCAGCGCGAACTGACCACCCCGCCGCACTATGCCTACATAAAAATTGCCGAAGGGTGCGACCGTATGTGTGCCTATTGCGCCATACCCCTCATTACGGGACATTATGTTTCCCGCCCGATGGACGAAATCGTCGCCGAAGTCGAAACGTTGGCGGCGCAGGGCGTCAAAGAGTTTCAGCTTATAGCCCAAGACCTTACTTATTATGGTAAAGACCTCTACGGCGAATACCGCATTGCCGAATTGGTGGAGCGTATCGCTTCCGTTCGCGGTGTGAAGTGGCTGCGGCTGCACTATGCTTATCCCGACCATTTCCCGCTCGATTTGCTGCCCGTCATGGCGCGCCACGACAATATATGCAAATACCTCGACATCGCCTTGCAGCACATCGACGACGGTGTGCTGCACCGTATGCGCCGCCGCATCACCCGCAAAGAAACGGAAGCGCTGTTGGAGCGCATTCGCCGCGAAGTGCCCGGCATACACCTGCGCACTACGTTCATGGTGGGCTTTTGCGGGGAGACGGAGGAGGCTTTCGACGAACTGCTCCGTTTCGTGCGCGAAGCCCGTTTCGAGCGCATGGGGGCGTTCGCCTATTCCGAAGAGGAGGGCACTTATTCGGCGCAGCACTATGCCGACGATGTCCCCGCCGACGAGAAACAGCGGCGTCTCGACCTCCTTATGGAGACGCAGGAAGCGGTTGCCGCCGATGTCGCCGCCTCGAAGACGGGCAGCCGTATGCAGGTCATTATCGACCGCGAGGAGCCGGACTATTACGTGGGGCGCACGCAGTACGATTCGCCCGAAGTCGATCCCGAAGTGTTGGTCGAAAAAACACGCGCCCTGACCGTCGGCGAGTTTTATACGGTGCGTATTACGTCGGCGCAGCCTTTTGAACTTTTCGCCGTCGCCGAGTAATCTCGAAAATCGGTCGGCGAGCCTCAAATTTTCAGAAATGAAATCATTGCAAGACGCCATACGGTTGTGCCTCGACAAAGGAGTGTCTTTCTATGCTTGCCGCCGGCAGGGCGGCGGGCAGCTCGAGTTTGGCGCGCAGCTCTCCGGCGTGAAGCTGGCAGATGTTTCTTTGTCCGCGTTGTCCCGCCGGCGCGGTTTCTTTGTGCACCCTTTCGACGATACGGAATTGCCTGCCTGTTTCATTGCTGCGGAAATGACACTCGACGATGCCTGCGGCTGGGACGCACTCTCAGCCCGTCCGTCGGCGGCACTGCCGTCAGCACCGGCTTTGTCGGCTGTTTCGCAGACGGTTTACGAGCGTCAAGCCGGACGATTGATAGCCTCCTTGCGGCGGGGCGATTTACAGAAAGTCGTTTTGTCGCGGGTTATTTCGGTTCCCTGTGCGCCGCAGCAGCGGGTAGCAGCACTGTTCGATGCGATGTGCGAGGCATTTCCCGACGCATTTGTTTTTCTCTTTTACCTGCCCGGTACGACGTTGTGGCTGGGCGCATCGCCCGAACTCTTTTTGCAACGGCGGGGCAATACCCTTTCCGCCTGTTCGGTGGCAGCCACCAAGCGGTGCGGCGACCCGTCGGCGTGGGGCGAAAAAGAGCGCGAGGAGCAGCAGCTCGTTACCGATTATATACGCGAGGTTTTTCGGCAGACGGTCGCCGGCGATGTGCGTGTCGGCGATGTGGAAGATTGTGTGGCGGGCAATGTGCGCCACCTTTCCACACGATTGAGTGTTTCGACCTCTTGCCCCGATGAGGCGGCAGATGCATTGGTGCGGCGATTGCACCCGACGCCGGCGGTAGGAGGCTGTCCGCGCGAAGCGGCGTTGCGCGCCATTGCCGGGATTGAAAAAAACAGCCGCCGCTGCTATGCCGGATATTTGGGCGTGTTCGACGGTACGGGCGAATACGATTTATTTGTAAATTTGCGTTCGATGGAAATCTATGCCGACCGTATCGATATACATACGGGCGGAGGACTTACCGCCCGCAGCGATGCCCGCTCGGAGTGGGACGAAACTTCTCTCAAAGCGGAGCCGCTGCTTCGTGTGGTGAAACAATGTGTACACGACGATGAACGATAATCTCTATTCCGAAAAAGAAACCGCCAAGATTTTGGCGGAGCTGTTGGTGCGGAAAGGTGTGCGCCGCGTTCTGCTTTCGCCCGGCTCCCGCAATGCTCCGTTGATAATCTCTTTGACACGCCGCCGCGAGCTATCCTGCCGCGTCGTTCTCGACGAACGGGTCGCCGCCTATATGGCGGTGGGCATGGCGCAGCAGTCGGGCGAGGCGGTTGCCCTTGTCTGTACGTCGGGCACGGCGCTGCTCAATTATGCGCCGGCGGTGGCGGAGGCTTTTTACCAACGCCTGCCGTTGATTGTCATTTCTGCCGACCGTCCGGAGGAGTGGATCGACCAAGACGACAGCCAGACCATACGACAGTATGCCGCCCTTGCACCGTTTGTCAAAGCCTCATACCGTTTGCCTGCCGAACTTTCGTGTGCCGACGAACGGTGGTATGCCAACCGCCTTGTCAATGAGGCGCTCAACACTGCGCTGGCTTCGCCGCAAGGGCCGGTGCATCTCGACGTGCCTTTTCGCGAACCGCTTTACGGGATAAAGACTTATTCGATGCCGGAGCGCGCGATTGAGGCCGTGCCGGTGGTATCGACACTTCCCGATGCCGAAGCCCGCCGTTTGGCGGCGATGCTCTCGTCGGGGAAGCGGGTTTTGATAGTCGCTTCTTTTGCTGCACCCGATGCTGCGCTCGCTTCGCTTTTGACACGCGCGGCGGCATTCCCGCAAGTTGTGCTGCTGACGGAAAGCCTTGCCAATTTGCCGGTTGGAGATGCTATTCCTACGATAGACCGTGTACTCTCCGTCATGCCCGCCGACCTGTTGGCGTATCGTCCCGATATTCTTATTACGTTCGGCGGTGCGCCGGTGTCGCGCCGGCTCAAACGTTTTTTGCGCGAAAACCGACCGGAGGAACACTGGCGCCTCGATACGGGCGGACATATCGTCGATACGATGCAGTCGCTTACCCGCCATATCCGCCTTGCGCCGAGCGATTTTTTTGCTGCCGTATTGCCATATTGGCAGCCGGCGATGTGCGGATACCGCGACCTTTGGCGGGCTTTGCGCGAGGAAGCGGCTCGTCGCCACGACGCTTTTTTGTCGTCGGCTGCGTGGAGCGACTTCACCGCTTTTTCCCTGCTGATGCCTGCCTTGCCGGTAGGTGCCGCCGTGCAGCTTTCCAACGGAATGACGGTGCGTTATGCGCAGATGTTCGAATATCCGCAGGTTTTCCGTTCCGACGGCAATCGCGGAACGAGCGGCATCGACGGTTCGCTATCGACGGCGGTCGGTGCGGCGATTGCCTCGAACAGACCGACGGTGTGCATCATCGGCGATATGAGTTTTTTGTACGATGCCGCTGCATTGGCGACGGGCGACCTGCCGCCGAATCTTCGCATCATCGTGATATGCAACGGCGGCGGAGGCATATTCCGCACGCTGGCAGGCGTATCGGAACTTTCCGAGTCGGAAAGTTGTTTTGAGACCGTCCGCCGCGTCGATGTCGAAAGGTATGCGCGACTGTATGGAATCGATTTCTATCGGGCTGCCGATGCCGTATCGTTGCGCAATGTGTTGCCGCGTTTTTTTCAAGAGACCGGACGGGTCGCGATTCTTGCCATTGAGACGCCGCGCCTGCTCAATGCCGAAGTGTTGAAAGCCTATTTTTCCCGATAAAAAGATTCGAGGAAAAGACAAATATAATTTTTGAGATATGATGATGTCAAAAAAAGTAATGATTGTATTCCTGACGCTGTGGACGGTGGCAGCCGGTGCAGTGGGAGCGGAGTTCGATGTGTGCGCTCCGGATAGCCTTTTGGGGCAGCAAACCGTTCATCCGGCGACTTCCAAAGAACTGCCTTTGCCCGAAGTGCCCGTGCTCTTGCAGACGCCCGAATCGCGTGCCGCCTATGTGGTGGAGCATTTTTGGGACGCGATGGATTTCAAAGATATTTCGCGCAGTCGCGACAGGGATTTCATGGAGCAGAATTTCGTCAATTACATTTCGCTGTTTCCCCTTGCCGACACCGCTGTATGCCGCGCCTCTGCCGTAAATCTTTTGCGTCGGGCGGAAGCCGATGCCGCCGCTTACCGCCTGTTGGTCGAGTTGGCGGAACAATATCTTTACGATGCCGGTTCGCCTATGTTGAACGAAACCTGTTATACATGGTTCCTCGAAGAAATAGTGTGTTCGAAGCAGTTGAAAAAATCCGAACGGATACGACCGCAGCAGCAGTTGGAGGTCGTTCGGAAAAATCGGGAAGGAACGCCGGCAGCCGATTTCGCCTATGAAACACCCGACGGACAGCGGCACACCCTTTACGGTACGACGGGCGAATACACCTTGCTGCTCTTTTACGACCCGACTTGCGAACATTGCAAGGAGACTATTGACGAGTTGCGGCACGATGTTTATGTTTCCTTGCGCACCGCCGGCGGACGTCTGCGGGTGCTGGCGGTGTGTGTCGATACGGCACGCGAGTCGTGGCTGCAACATCTTGCTGTCGTACCTGAAAACTGGACGGCGGGCTTCGATGCCGACGGCGTTATCGACGGTAGTGAACGCTATGTGCTGCGCGCCATGCCTTCGCTCTACCTGCTCGACAGCGATAAAAAAGTGCTGCTCAAAGATGTGCCTCCCGCTGCCGTAAGCCGCTTCTGCGCCCGTATGTAACGGCTATTCTTGGAGCGCCTGCAAAAGTCGGTCGATAGCGCGTCCGGCATTGCCCTCCTCCTGCAACAGCGATACGAATTTGCTGCCGATAATGGCGCCGGCGGCGTGGGCGCAAGCCGCCTCGTGCGTCTGCCGGTTGGAGATGCCGAATCCTATCATGCGGGGATTGCGCAGTTGCATCGCTTCGATGCGTTTGAAATATGCCAGCTTTTGGGCATTAAAATCTTTTTGGGCGCCGGTGATGGCAGCCGACGACACCATATAGATAAATCCGTCGGTATGCGCGTCGATGAGGCGTATGCGCTCCTCGCTCGTTTCGGGCGTGATAAGCATGATGAGCCGCAGGTCGTAGCGGTCGGCGGTCGCCTTGTAATTTTCCATATATTCCCGGAACGGCAGGTCGGGAACGATGATGCCGTCGATGCCGCACGCTTGGCAGGAGCGGCAGAACGCCTCGAATCCGTATTGCAGAATCGGATTCAGATACCCCATGAGTATCAACGGAATGTGCACGTCGCTGCGTATGTCGGCAAGCTGTCCGAACAGTTTGCGCAGGGTCATGCCGTTGCGCAGGGCGCGGGTGGCAGCCTCCTGTATCACGGGTCCGTCGGCCATCGGGTCGCTGAACGGTATGCCTATCTCTATCATGTCCACGCCTTTGGATTCGAGCGTTTTGATGACTTCGCACGTGCCGTCGAACGTCGGGTGTCCGGCACAAAAATAAATGGAGAGAATCTCTTTTTTCTTCTCTTGAAAAAGTCGGTTGATACGATTCATCTTATTTGTTTTTTATTTCGTTTCTGAATAGGGTTATGAAGTTTCGCAGTTTGTCGATGTCTTTTAAGGCAGGGGCGGTTTCGAATCCGCTGTTGAGGTCGATGCCTGCCCATTGCGGGTGTGAAAATCCGCGCAGCTCTGTCAGACAGTCGGGCGACAGACCGCCGCTCAGCAGAAACGGCGTGCTGCCCCGATAGCTTTCCAACAGCGTCCAGTCGAATTTTTTTCCCGAACCGCCGTCCGTCGCGCAGGGCGTGTCGAACAGAAACCAGTCGCACACGCTTTCGTAGGCATGGCATTGCGCTGCCGATGTCCGGCCTTGCATCTGAAATGCCTTGATGACTTTCACGCCGCTTGCGCGCAGCGCGCGGCAAAGTTCGGGCGATTCGTGTCCGTGCAGCTGCACGCCGTACAGTCCGTAGTCGGCAATATGTCGCGCTATCGTCGCTTTGTCGGCATCGACGAACACACCGACGCGCCGCACCTTTTCCGGCAAATAAGCCGGCATTTGCGTTACGCAGCGGGGCGAGCGCGGGGCGAAGATGAAACCCATCAGGTCGATGTCGCACTTCTCTGCGGCGCGAATGTTTTCCGGCTCGCGCATACCGCATACTTTTATGAGCATGACAGGTCGTTTATGAATTGACGGAGCGTCGCTCCCGGATTTTCGGTTTTCATGAAAGTCTCGCCGATGAGGAATCCGCGAAATCCCGCCTGCTGCAGTTCTTTTATCATTGTCGGGTCGGAGATGCCGCTCTCCGAAACTTTCAAAAAATCGGCAGGCAGCTTCTCTACCAGCCGGAACGAATTTTTCACGTCGGTGTGAAAGCTCCCTAAATTCCGGTTGTTCACGCCTATCATGTCGATATGCTCGTTTACGCAGTTGAGTTCGCTTTCCCGATGTATTTCCAGCAGCACTTCGAGGCCGAGCCGGTGCGCCTCTCCCGCCAGCGTCCGGCACTCCTCCGGCGACAGGGCGGCAGCGATAAGCAGCACGGCGTCGGCGCCGACGATGCGGGCTTGAAAGAGTTGGTATTCGTCGATGATGAAATCTTTTCGCAGTACGGGCAGACCCGTAAGCGGACGGGCAACGGCGATGTCGTGCAGCGAGCCGCCGAAAAACGGCGTATCGGTGAGAATGGAAAGGGCGGCGGCACCGTTGGCTTCATACGAAGGCGGTATTTCGTCGGCGCGCCCCAGCTCTTTTATCCACCCTTTCGACGGCGACTTGCGCTTAAATTCGGCAATGATGCCGCAGGGCGATGCTGCCAGTGCTGCCCGCATACTCCGCTGTTCCTGCGTTTTCTGCGTGGCGTTTTCGCGTAACAGCTCTATGCTTACAGCCTGTTTCTGTTGCATGATTTCCTCCCGTTTGCGGGCGATGATTTCGTCTAAAATATCTTTCATGGTGTTCAACTGTTCAGAGCGATAAATTTTTTCAGTGTCTCGGCAGCCTTTCCGCCGGCGAGCGATGCGCGGGCTGTTTCCAAACATTCGCCGATGGATTTGGACGGCTCCAAAATCTGTATGGCGAAAGCGGCGTTTATGAGAACGCAGTTCGTCTGTGAAACGGTGGCTTTTCCTGTCAGAACGTTGTCGAAAATGCGGGCGGCTTCTTCGGGTGTGCTGCCGCCGAATAGCTCTTCCTGCCGTATCGGCGGCAAGCCCAGTTCGTCGGGGCGGTATATTCGCTCGTAATGCTTCATGATTACTTTGAACGAGTCGGTCAGCGATATTTCGTCGTAGCCGTCTAAACTGGTTACGACGGCAAATTCCATGCCTAACGTCTGGAACGTCTGGGCATAGAGGCGCAACAGTTCGAGATTGGCGACGCCCAACAGCTGGTTTGCCGGCAGCGACGGATTGACCAATGGCCCCAGCAGGTTGAACAGCGTGCTTACCTGCAACGCCTTGCGCACGGGGGCGACCGTCTTCATTGCAGGATTGAAAAGCGGGGCGTGCAGGTATGCCATGCCGCACCCTTCAATCGAGCGGCGCAACCGGCTTTCGTCGTTGGTGAATTTCACGCCGTGCTGTTCTATGACGTTGCTCGCGCCGCTCACGGAGGTGGCGCCGTAATTGCCGTGTTTTGCCACGCGGTAGCCGGCTCCCGCCACCACGAAACAGGCGCAGGTCGAAATGTTGAACGTGTTTTTTCCGTCGCCGCCCGTCCCCACGATGTCGATAGCGTTGTAGTCGCTTAAATCTATGCGTATGCGGCTTTCCAGCAAGGAGTTGCGGAATCCGATAAGCTCTTCTACCGACGGGGAGCGCATTTTGTAAACGGTGAGCAGCGCGGCTGTTTGTGCTTCGTTATAGACGCCGCGCGTCATATCCGACATGATTTTTTCCGCCTCTTGTCGGGAGAGTATTTCGTGATTGAAAAGCCGTGTCAGAATCTTTTTCATACGTTTGCTTTTAAGAAGTTTTCCATGATGATTTTTCCCTGCGGTGTCAATACCGATTCGGGGTGAAACTGTATGCCGTGAATATCGAACGTCTTGTGGCGCAGCGCCATGACAAGCCCTTCTTCACTGCGGGCGGTGATTTCGAGACAGTCGGGCAGACTGTCGGCATCGACCACCCACGAGTGGTAGCGCCCTACGGCGATGCTGCTGTCGAGACCCTCGAAAAGATAGTCGTTGCCAAGCAGTTTTATCGGCGTTTGCACGCCGTGATACACGCGGCTCAGATTCACAAGTTTGCCGCCGAATACTTCGCCTATCGCCTGATGTCCGAGGCACACGCCGAGTATGGGTTTGCGTCCGGCATACCGGCGTATCGTGTCGAGCAGCAGACCGGCTTCCGACGGAATGCCCGGCCCGGGCGAGAGTATGATTTTGTCGCAGGCTTCGAGGTCGTCGAGGTCGAAAGCGTCGTTGCGCACTACCGTTACTTCCGCACCGGCTTCCCTTACCATGTGGAACAGGTTGTACGTAAACGAGTCGTAATTGTCTATGATAGTGATTTTCATAATAGGGTGCAATTAGAGTTGTTCGGCTATGTCGATGGCTTTGCGCAGGGCGCCGAGTTTGTTGTTTACCTCTTGCAATTCGTATTCCTCGCTGCTTTGGGCTACGATGCCGCCGCCGGCTTGGAACCACAATTCGTTGTTGCGGCTTACGAAGGTGCGTATGGTAATGGCTTGGTTGAGGCTGCCGTTCAGACCGATGAATCCGATGCACCCGCCGTATGCGCCCCGATTGTGCGGCTCGTATTCGCTGATGAGCTGCATCGCCCGCACTTTGGGCGCCCCCGACAGGGTGCCGGCGGGGAAAGTGTCGATGAAAGCCTTTATGGGGTTGGCATCGTCGTTCAACCGTCCGCTGACGCGGCTGACGAGGTGGATTACGTGGCTGTAATATTGCGTCTCTTTGTAAAATTCCACTTTCACGTCGTGGCAGTTGCGGCTCAGGTCGTTGCGGGCAAGATCGACGAGCATCACGTGTTCGGCGTTTTCTTTGGGGTCGGCAAGCAGGGCGGCAGCCAGTGCGGCGTCTTTTTCGTTGTCGCCTGTTCGTCGGGTCGTGCCGGCTATCGGGTCGATGTAGGCGCGGCCGTTTTCGATGCGACAGTGCGTTTCGGGCGAAGAGCCGAAGATGCGGAATCCACCGAAGTCGAAATAGAAAAGGTAGGGCGACGGATTGATACTGCGCAGAGCGCGGTAGAGTTTGAAATCGTCGCCCGTATAGGCTTGCACGAATCGCCGCGACAGCACGATTTGAAACACGTCGCCCCGCAGGCAGTGCGCAATGCCGCGCCGGATATTGGCTTTGTGTTCTTCGTCGGTAAGCGTGCTGTATGCCTTGCCTACGGCGTGGAAGTCGTAGCAGGTGAAATTCCGGTTCGCTATCGCCTTTTCGAGAAAGTCGATATGGCTTTCTTCACCTTCCGGCACCATTTCTATCAACACCATTTCGTGCTTGAAGTCGTTGAATACGATGATGTATTTATACAAAATGTAGAGCATATCGGGGGCATCGTTGAACGGGTCGCAGCTGTCTTTCACCGGAATGTTCTCGAAGTAGCGCACCGCGTTGAACGAGGTGTAGCCGTAGAGGCCGCAATAGTTTTTGTATTCGCCCTCGACCTCGAACGATTGCAGAAATTCGGTAATGGCGTCTTCGCAGCGGTAATCGGCGGCGATGGCGTGTTCCGTCGTCGAGTTGTCGGGGTAGCGCAGCGTCGCCGTGCCGTGTCCGATGCTTACCGAAGCGAGCGGGTGCAGCCCGATGAACGAGCGGTTGTTTTCGCCGCCGTGGTAGTCCGAACTCTCCATCAGCGCGCTTTGTGAAAAGTAATCCCGTACTTTCAGATAAGTGCCTACCGGCGTATGCAGGTCGCCGAGCAGGAGTTTGTGCAGGGCTTTGTAACGAAATGTTTTCATCGTGGCATGTTTTTCAGGTAAGTTTCGATGTCTTTGTCGCCGCGTCCCGATACGGTGAGTACCACCACGTCGGAGGGCTTGAAGTCTATTTTGCGCAGGGCGCCCAAAGCGTGAGCCGATTCGAGAGCGGGAATGATGCCCTCCAAGCGCGTCAGTTCGTAAGCCGCTTCTAATGCTTCGTCGTCGTTGATGGCGAGCACTTCCGCCCGTTTTTCGCGGGCGAGGTTGGCGTGTATCGGACCGATGCCCGGATAATCCAATCCGGCAGAAATGGAGTACGGCTCCTGTATCTGTCCGTCCTCGTCCTGTATCACCAACGTGCGCGAGCCGTGTATGATGCCTTCGCGACCCAGCTGTATTGTCGCTGCCGACTTGCCGCTCTCCACGCCGAGACCGCCGGCTTCGGCAAGCACGATTTTCACCCGTTCGTCATCGACGTAATGATATATCGTACCCGCCGCGTTGCTGCCGCCGCCCACGCAAGCCATCAGGTAGTCGGGGTAGTCGCGGCCTTCCTGCTCTTGCAGCTGCCGGCGTATCTCTTCGCTGATGACCGATTGCAGACGGGCTACCATATCGGGGTAGGGGTGCGGTCCTACCGTCGAACCGATGATGTAGTAGGTGTCGGCAGGGTGGCAGCACCAGTCGCGTATCGCCTCGTTGGTTGCGTCTTTGAGGGTCATGTTGCCCGATGTTACGGGACGTACTTCCGCCCCCAGCATACGCATTTTCTCTACGTTGATGTGCTGTCGTTCCACGTCGGTTTTGCCCATATACACCACGCACTCCATGTTCATCAGGGCGCACACCGTAGCCGTAGCCACGCCGTGCTGACCGGCTCCCGTTTCGGCGATGATGCGGGTTTTGCCCATACGGCGGGCGAGCAGTATCTGCCCTATCGTGTTGTTGATTTTGTGGGCGCCCGTATGATTGAGGTCTTCCCGTTTCAGGTAGATTTTGCAACCGTATTTCTCCGACAGCCGTTTTGCCAAATAGAGCGGCGAGGGGCGTCCCACGTAGTTGCGCAGCAGTTCGTCGTATTCCCGTTTGAACGATTCGCTTTCGAGTACCTCTATGTAGGCTTTTTGTAGTTCTTCGACGCAGCGGTGCAGGATTTCGGGAATGTATGCACCCCCGAAATTTCCGTAGTAACCGTCGGCATCGACATGAAAAGTTTTCATTTTTATTTCGTTTTTAATATTTGTATCAAGGTTATTTCATCGAAAAAGGCTTGCCGTAAGTAACGACAAGCCTTTTCGATATTGTATATATGCGGCGTCTCTCCTTACGACATTTTACGTTGTAAGCAGCGCCACCACCAAAAGTTATGTTGTGTATTCGTTGTCATCTTCTTTTGTTTTGTTGCTGCAAATATACGAATAAAACAGATAAATGCAACAAATAATCCCGATTTTTTTTACAGAATTCTTGCTTTTATTCTGAAACTCCGAATTTTTAACGGATGAAAGGATTTTGTTTTTATGACTGTTTACCTGATTTTTTTTCGGTTTTTCTACACAATAATGGGGAGCCGGCAGGGCATAAATCACAACATTTCGGTATTGCCGGTGCACGGAAGCCGCCTTATCTTTGCACTGTACAGAAAAAATCATACAGCATAATAGGATTTGGGTTTTAATAATATGTGTGTGAAACGGTGCCGGGTGCGAATCCGGCATTCGTTTTTTTCTGCGATGAAGATATTTTTCGGTGTGAAAGCCGATTATTCGGCGGAGAAACCGTATCTTTAACCACTGGAATTTTTCCCGACAAACGCTAAATAAATTTACGAATATGGCAGCAACACGGGTGTGGACTCCGATAAAGGAGTATGAAGATATCCGGTTCGAGTGGTTCGAGGGCATCGCCAAAATCACGATAAACCGACCGGAAGTGTATAATGCGTTCCGACCGCAGACCAACGTCGAGATGCTCGACGCCATGTCCGTCTGCCGTGAACGGGCGGACATAAGTGTGGTCGTGCTCACGGGCGCCGGCGACAAGGCGTTTTGTTCGGGCGGCGACCAGCGGGTGAAAGGTGCCGGCGGCTACCTCGACGAAGCCGGCGTGCCGCGTCTCAACGTGCTCGACCTTCACAAGGCGATACGCTCGCTGCCCAAGCCCGTCATCGCTATGGTCAATGGCTACGCCATAGGCGGCGGACACGTGCTGCACGTGGTGTGCGACCTGACCATCGCTTCCGAAAATGCCCGCTTCGGACAGGCGGGTCCTAAGGTCGGGAGCTTCGACGGCGGCTTCGGCTCCTCGTATTTAGCGCGCTGCGTCGGACAGAAAAAGGCGCGGGAGATATGGTTTCTCTGCCGGCAGTACTCGGCGCACGAAGCCGAGGCGATGGGGCTTGTCAATAAAGTCGTGCCGCTCGAACGCCTCGAAGACGAAACGGTGGAGTGGTGCAAGACCATACAGCGTCGAAGTCCTATGGCGATACGCATGATAAAACGGGCGTTGAACGCCGAACTCGACGGACAGCACGGACTTATGGAGCTGGCAGGCGATGCCACCCTCATGTTCTATCTCATGGACGAAGCGCAGGAGGGCAAGAATGCGTTTCTCGAAAAGCGCGAGCCCGATTTCAGCAAATTTCCCAAATTTCCGGGTTAGCCCGCCGACACCATGAAAGCGGCATACACTCGTTACGATTTGCACTTCGCCTTTCCCGCCGGAACGTCGCGCGACGTGCTTACCCACAAGGAAACCTATTTTATCAAGGTGTGGCACGACGATCGGCCCGACGTCTACGGCATAGGCGAATGCGCCCTGTTTCGGGGGCTGAGCGCCGACGACCGCCCCGACTACGAAAAGAAGTTGCGGGAGGTGTGCGCGGATATCGACCGGATAGATACGCTCGACCTTTCGGGGTGGAGTTCGATACGCTTCGGCGTGGAAACGGCGTTGCTCGACTTGCGGCACGGCGGTGTGCGCCGCATTTTCCCTACATCTTTTTTCGAGGGAAAGGAACGTATCGTCATCAACGGTTTGATATGGATGGGCGACAAAGAGACCATGCACCGCCGCATTGAAGAAAAATTGCAGGCGGGATTTCGCTGCATCAAACTGAAAATCGGCGCTATCGATTTCCGGTCGGAATTGGAGCTTTTGGCGGAGATACGCGCCCGATACACTTCGCGCGAAGTGGAGTTGCGGGTCGATGCCAACGGTGCGTTTACGCCCGACAATGTGCGGGAACACCTTGACCGCCTTGCTCGATACGATATACACTCTGTCGAACAACCGATTCGCGTGGGGCAGTGGCAAGCCCTCGCCGAGCTTTGCCGCGATACGCCCGTTCCCGTTGCACTCGATGAAGAGTTGATAGGCGTGGAATCGCCTGCCGAAAAAGAGGCGCTGCTCGATGCCGTACGTCCGCAGTACATCGTATTGAAACCCGCATTGATAGGCGGATTCAGCGGCGCGGCTGCATGGATAAAAGCCGCCGCTGCCCGCCGCATCGGCTGGTGGGTAACTTCGGCATTGGAGTCGAACATCGGTCTCAACGCCATTGCGCAGTGGGCGAGCAGCCTCTCGTCGGAAATGCCGCAGGGCTTGGGCACGGGGCGTCTCTACACCGACAATATACCTTCGCCCTTGCGGCAGCATGGTGAAACATTATCTTATGACCCAGCCGAAAATTGGGACACTTCAAAAATAATATGGAATTAATTATCAATGATATAAAATATCGATTTATTGAAGATACCGAGCGCGCGGCAGGTGCTGCGGTCGCTGCTTTTCTGCGGGAATGGCATTCGCCTGCCAATTATGTGGAAGCTCGCACGTCCGGCTCTACCGGTGCCCCGAAAGCGATACATCTTTATAAAGACGATATGCGGGCGTCGGCACGGCTTACTTGTCGTTTCTTCGGGCTTGACGCGGAGAGTACGATGCTGCTTTGCCTTTCGCCCGAATACATTGCCGGAAAGATGATGCTGGTGCGCGCCCTCGAATCGGGAGCGCGCCTCTATGTCGAACCGCCCGCGTCGGCTCCGTTGCAGCACGCCGGCATTCCGATAGACTTCGCCGCCATGGTGCCCATGCAGGTGCAGGCCCTTTTGCAGAGCGAAGCCGGACGCGCCCGCCTTGCTTCCATACGCCGGCTTATCATCGGCGGGGCGCCCGTTTCGCCGGAGCTGGAAGCGGCATTGTCGTCGATGCTGACCGCCTGTTATGCCACCTACGGAATGACCGAAACCGTTTCGCACGTGGCGCTGCGCCGGTTGGGCGACGCAGCGCCCGACTTTTACGCTTTGGGCGACGTTACATTTTCGCTCGACGAACGCGGCTGTCTGGTGATAAACACGCCGCAGTTTCGTTGCAAACGCTTTGTTACCAACGATATGGCGGAACTTACCGATGCCACCCGTTTTCGCTGGACGGGACGTTACGACCGCATCATCAATTCGGGCGGCATCAAGATTCAGCCCGAAGTCTTGGAAGAAAAGGCGGCACCCTGCATACCCGCCCGATTTTTCTTTACCTCGCTGCCCGACGACCGTCTGGGCGAAAAGCTGGTGCTCGTAATCGAAGGCATGGAGTGGGAGGTGGACCGCATTGCCGCGCTTCGCACCCGTCTGCAACAGCTTTTGGAAAATCCTTATTACCTTCCGCGCGAAATCATTTTTCTCCCTCGTCTCTCCGAAACTCCGACGGGAAAACTCTTGCGGCGTCTCTACCGTTGAGTTATACTCTATTTTCTTTTTGAATAAATCGGTACAAATAAAAATTGATTATTATTTGTATATCAAATAAATTTGTGTGTTAAATTTTATTTATAAAATAAACTTTTTGGAGAAAGAATTTTCTTTTTTACTTTTTTATGGGCAGGCATGAATATTATTCGGGAAAGAATGTCTATCTTTACACCTGCAAAACTTTTTTGCGTCGCGTGCATTTCGACAAGAAGGTGTAACACCAAATCTTTGTTCCCTTCATATTTTGCACGCCTTCGGTCTCCGATGAAAATAAAAAAAGATATAAATGGTAAGCAAATGGAACTATGTGTCCCCCCTTACCGAAGAAGAAAAGCATACAGCAAGGAGATTGGCAGATGCCCTGTCGATAAGTCCTGCTATATGCACGCTCCTTGTGCAGCGGGGGATAAAAACAGAAGAGCAAGTTAAAAAATTTTTCCGACCCCGATTAGAAGACCTCCACGACCCGTTTTTACTGAAAGATATGGATAAAGCCGTCGCCCGACTCAACAAGGCGATGGGTGCAAAAGAAAAAATCCTTATCTACGGCGATTACGATGTCGATGGTACTACCGCCGTAGCATTGGTATATCGGTTTCTGAACAATTTTTATTCCAACATCGACTACTACATTCCCGACCGTTACGACGAAGGATACGGCATTTCCATAAAAGGTATAGATTATGCCGCCGAAAACGGATTCTCACTGGTCATAACATTGGATTGCGGCATCAAAGCCGTAGAGAAAATCGCGTATGCCCGAGAGAAAGGCATCGACTTCATCGTGTGCGACCACCATGTGCCCGACGAGCATCTGCCGCAGGCGGTGGCTGTGCTCGATGCCAAGCGCGACGACGACACCTATCCTTACGAGCATCTGTCGGGCTGCGGAGTAGGATTCAAATTCATGCAGGCATTTGCCCTCGACAACGATATCGACATCGAGCAGCATCTCTTTCCTCTGCTCGATTTGCTTGCCGTGAGCATCGCTTCCGACATCGTGCCCATTACCGGCGAAAACCGCATACTCGCTTATCACGGATTGAAACGTCTCAATACCAATCCGAGTCTTGGATTGCAGGGTATCATCAACGTATGCGGGCTGCACGGAAAAGACATCACCATCAGCGATATCGTTTTCAAAATAGGGCCCCGCATCAATGCCTCGGGGCGTATGCAGTCGGGCAAGGAGGCGGTGGATTTGCTGGTTTCGAAAGACGCCGCTGTCGCCCGCCAGAAAAGTCGGGACATCAACCGTTACAACGAAGACCGTAAAGAACTCGATAAAAAAGTTACCGAGGAGGCAAGCCATGAGCTTGAAAAACAGCCCGATTTCACCTCCCGTAAATCCATTGTCATTTACAACGCCGAGTGGCACAAGGGCATCATCGGCATCGTCGCTTCGCGGCTCACGGAGTTGTACTACCGCCCCTCCGTCGTGCTCACCTTTTCCAACGGATTGGTAACCGGTTCGGCCCGGTCGGTGCCGGGATTCGACGTATATAGAGCAGTGGAGTCGTGCCGCGACCTCCTCGAAAACTTCGGCGGGCACACTTATGCCGCCGGTTTGTCGCTTAAAGAGGCGAATATAGAGACGTTCATTTCCCGATTCGAAGCCTACGTGGCGGAAAATATTTTGCAGGAACAGACCGTGCCGCAAATCGACATCGACATGGAACTTCCGCTCGATGAAATCACGCCGGAATTTTTTGCCGATTTGAAGAAATTTGCACCCGTAGGTCCGGGCAATCTCAAACCCGTATTTTCCACTTGCGGCGTTTACGACAAAGGTTCCCGACAGGTGGGGCGCAATCAGGAGCACCTCAAACTCGACGTTTTCGACAAGAGCACAGGAGCCGTGCGTAGCGGCATCGCATTCGGTATGTCCGGCCATTATGCCGCCATAAAAAAAGGAAAGCCTTTCGATATTTGCTATACGATAGAAGAAAACAATTACAAAGGCAATGTTACATTGCAGCTGCAAGTGAAAGATATTCGTTAGCAAGAGAGGTAAAAAACAAGAAAAAAGCCGGAAAAGATTTTTTCCGGCTTTTTCGTTTATGCGATTCTGTTTCAGAAAGCGAGGCCTACTCTGAAACCGAGATTGCTCAATCCGTCCATGTCGTAAATCAACACTTTGTTTTGATTCGAGGCGTATGCGTAGTAAAGTGCGATGTGAAAACCGAACACACGGCTGCGCATGGGGTAGATGGTCGCGCCTATTTCAGGCGAGAGGAAAAAGCCCCATTTGTCGCTCGAGGAGTCATACACATTATAATAAGAAATGGCGCGGCTGTATTCGGGACCCACTTTCATGGCCACGTACGGAACAAATAATTTGTCGGGCATGAAGCGGTAGCGGATACTTGCACCGAAAGGCAGTTGGTAAAGCGAGTGCTGCTGGTCGGTCGTGAGGCTCGACGATTCCGACAATTGCAGCGTCCGTGTACCGATGTATTCGTTGTTGGTGTGATAGGCAAAAAACAGACCGATACCGATATTGTTCTCGAAATAGTATCCGCCTTCGATATTCATACCCCAGCCGCTGGCTTTGTCGGAGAAACCGTTGCTGAGAGGAATGTTGAATTGCCAATCGACGTTGGCGAATCCTCTTTTTTCGTTTTGCGCCATGCCGGCTGCGGGCAGCAGCACGAGGGCGCATAGAGCAATAATCCGATTGATATTCATAGCTTTCATCATATTATTGTTTTAATCGTTTATACATCTTTATTTTTTCAAGTACGGCGATTGTTCAAAAGCCTGCTCCACAGCATCGCAAGCCAGATTGACATTCACAATGGTCGATGACGAGAGAAGTCCCGACATATAAGCGTCCCAGATGACGGGAATTTTCTTCGTATTTATATCCTTATTCAGCTTTATCATTTCCATCATCAAAGAGCCCGTCGTGTAATTGTATGATACGGCGTAGGGATAATACCAGTCGTACCAACCGCTCCAGCCCCAATAACCCGGCGTCCAGTAATACGGGTACCAGTATCCCGGATAGTATCCGCCGCCCCAATAGGGACTGCCGCTATAAGCGGTGAGAAAGTAGGTGCTTTCGATGTAGCTTAGCTGCAAACCTATATCGGCGTTGTCTTTGTCGGTAGTCCGCGTATAGCCGCGAGCGCTCATATTGTCGGCAACGGTGTTAAGTATTTCCTCCGCTTGCGTATCATTCATAAACGATCGTTTTTTCTCGCCCGTGATGGTCAGAATGCTGTCGGGGAGATAATAGGTGCTGAACGTGCTGAAATTTTCGCTCGTATCGTAATCGGTGAGTACGAGGAAATTGTTGCTGAGTTCCGATGTATCGGGGTCTTTCTGACACGAAACCGATGCAAGCAGAATGAACAGAAGTGGGGTTAGCTTTTTCATCTTTTTTCGTTTTTTTGTTATTATATATGTTTGAATGTTTAATTCGGGATTCAATGGCAAAAACAAATTACGCGGAAAAAAGTTTATAGCGGTTTTATGGGGTGAAGTATTCGACGATTCCTGTACACAATCCGATTAACGACATGATGATGATGACGGCGCCGATACATCGGTTGATAACCCATAGGGTGCGCAGGGTGAACCGCTCCCGAACTTTGCAGAGTATGTAGGTGAGGGTAAGCCACCAGCCGAGTGCTCCCGCAATGATGGCGAGGTAGCCCAAACAGTAGTGCAGCCATTTCATTTCAGGCAGGAAGAAGTTGAGGCGGGCGAACAGTCCGATGAAGAAAAACAGAATCAGCGGATTGGAAAGCGTCAGGAAAAATGCGGTGATGAAATCCTGTGCAAAGGTATTTTTCTGGTTGAGTCGGCGGCGAATGTTGCGCGCCGGATTTTGACGGAAAAGATAGAAGCCGAATATTCCTAATACGATACTGCCGATAATCTGAATGATAGCCTCATTCGTTTCGATGAAGTCGATGACCATCGACATTCCGAAACCTGTCAATACGGCATAGAACAAATCCGAAAGCGATGCTCCCAGTCCCGTCGCGATTCCCGACCGCCGGCCTTTGTTGAGCGTGCGCTGAATGCACAATACTCCAATGGGCCCCATGGGGGCCGATACAAGGATTCCGATTATTAAACCTTTGATAATAACATATATGAACAAGCTCAAAACGCTCATATCAATATATGGAAGTTCTTACTTGAAATGAATTTTCTTTTTTTCGGGAACAAATGTAAGGGAATTGTTCAATTTTCCCAAATAGTTTTCTTTTTATTTTATCGGAATGCCGACGCTTTTCACTATCTTTGCGGAATGAAACTTTTTTGTAACGTTGCAAAATAATAACAACAAATGGTTCTCTTTTTCAAAACTCCAGAACAACACATTATTGCCGTTGATGCTTCCCGTCGGTTTTCTGCCGCAGAAACCGAAAAATTGAATTGGCTTTTCGGCGGAGCCGTGCTGCTTGCCGACACCGCCCTCGACGGCCGGTTTGTCGGTCCGCGCCGCGAGATGATTACCCCGTGGAGCACCAATGCGGTGGAAATCACGCAAAACATGGGCTTTGCCGATATACGCCGTATTGAAGAGTATTTTCCCGTCGCCGGCGACAAGGCGGAACATGACCCCATGCTCCAACGCCTCTATAACGGCCTCGACCAGAAAATTTTTGAAATCGACAAACAGCCCGACCCTATTGTATATATCGACGACATCGTGGCATACAACCGTCAGGAGGGACTGGCGTTGAGCGACGAAGAAGTGAACTACCTCAACGACTTGAGCCGCAAACTCGGCCGCAAACTCACCGACAGCGAAGTTTTCGGTTTCTCGCAGGTAAATTCCGAACATTGCCGCCACAAGATTTTCAACGGCGTGTTCGTCATCGACGGCGAAGAAAAAGAAAGCTCCCTGTTCAAACTCATCAAAAAAACCTCCGAAGAAAATCCGAACCGTCTGGTCTCGGCGTATAAAGATAATGTAGCTTTCAACAAAGGTCCGGTGGTGGAGCAGTTCGCTCCCGCCTCGCAAGACCGTCCCGACTTCTTTGAAGTGAAAAACATCGATACGGTGATTTCGCTCAAAGCCGAGACGCACAATTTCCCCACGACCGTCGAGCCGTTCAACGGCGCGGCAACCGGTACGGGCGGCGAGATACGCGACCGTCTGGGCGGCGGCAAAGCCAGTCTGCCCATTGCCGGCACAGCCGTGTATATGACCTCGTACCCCCGTAGCGAAGAGGGGCGCGAGTGGGAAGAAAACGCCATGCCTCCCCGCAAATGGCTCTATCAGACGCCCGAACAGATTTTGATAAAAGCCTCCAACGGCGCTTCCGACTTCGGAAACAAATTCGGACAGCCGATGATTTGCGGTTCGCTGCTCACGTTCGAGCACGCCGAGAATTACAAGAAATTCGCTTACGACAAAGTCATCATGCTGGCAGGCGGCGTGGGCTTCGGCACCATGCGCGACGCCCTCAAAGGCGAGCCGGCTCCGGGTGAAAAAGTCGTCGTCATGGGCGGCGACAACTACCGTATCGGCATGGGCGGCGGCGCCGTTTCGTCGGTGGAGACCGGCGAATATGCCAACGCCATAGAACTCAACGCCGTGCAGCGTGCGAACCCCGAAATGCAAAAACGGGTGTCGAACGTTATCCGCGCCTTGGCAGAGAGCGACGCCAACCCCATTGTCTCCATACACGATCACGGCGCCGGCGGACACCTCAACGCCCTTTCGGAACTCGTCGAAGCCACCGGCGGTAAAATAGACATGGCGCAGCTGCCCGTAGGCGACCCCACGCTTTCGGCGAAAGAAATCGTCGGCAACGAGAGTCAGGAGCGCATGGGCATGCTCATCGCCGAAAAAGACATCGACTATGTGCGCCGCATCGCCGACCGCGAGCGCGCTCCCATGTACGTCGTCGGCGAAACGACCGACGACCACCGTTTCGTCTTCGAGCAGAAAGACGGCGTGAAGCCCATCGATTTGGCGATGGACGACATGTTCGGAAAAGCTCCCCGCACCGTCATGCACGACAAGACGATAGAAGAAACCTATCAGGACGTAACTTATAATCCTGCCGAAATACACGAATACGTGGAGCGGGTGTTGCAGCTCGAAGCCGTTGCCTGCAAAGACTGGCTTACCAACAAGGTAGACCGTTCGGTAACCGGTAAGGTTGCCCGCCAGCAGTGTCAGGGCGAAATACAGCTTCCGTTGAGCGATTGCGGCGTCGTGGCGCTCGACTACCGCGGAAAAGCCGGCATTGCCACCTCTATCGGGCATGCCCCGCAAGCTGCGATGATCGACCCCGCCGCCGGTTCCGTACTCGCTGTCGCAGAAGCCCTGACCAACATCGTATGGGCCCCCCTTGCCGAAGGGCTCGACAGCGTTTCGCTGAGCGCCAACTGGATGTGGCCCTGCAAAAATCCGGGCGAGGATGCCCGTCTCTATAAAGCCGTCGAGGCGTGCAGCCGTTTCGCCCGCGAATTGGGCATCAACATTCCCACCGGAAAAGACAGCCTTTCGATGACGCAGAAATACGGCGAAGAAAAAGTCTATTCGCCCGGCACCGTCATCATCTCGGCAGGAGCGGAGGTAAGCGATGTCAAGAAAGTCGTGTCGCCCGTGCTGGTGCGCGACAGCCGCACGACGCTCTACTACATCGACTTCTCGTTCGATGCGTTGGCACTCGGCGGTTCGGCATTTGCCCAGTCGCTCAACAAGATAGGCCGCGTGGCGCCCACCGTGCGCGACAGCGAATATTTTGCCGCCGCCTTCGGAGCCGTACAGGAAATGATAGCCCGCGACCTCATTTTGGCGGGACACGATATTTCGGCAGGCGGTATGATTACGGCATTGCTCGAAATGAATTTCGGCAACGTCGAAGGCGGTCTCGAAGTCGATTTCGACAAGATAGCGGAACCCGACCTCATCAAAATACTGTTCAGCGAAAATCCGGGCGTATTGATTCAGGTTAAAGACCGCAAAGCCGTCGAGCGGATTCTCGACGAAGCCGGCGTAGGATATGCCACCATCGCCCGTCCGTGCAGCGAGCGTCATTTGCTGGTAAGCAAAGGCGGCGCGCAATACCAGTTCGGCATCGACCATTTGCGCGATGTCTGGTATGCCTCGTCCTACCTGCTCGACCGCAAACAGAGCGGCGAAGCGCAGGCAAAAGCCCGTTTTCTCAACTACAAGCAGCAGCCTCTGCATTTCGCTTTCCCGAAAGGATTTACGGGAACGGCGGCACAGTACGGCATATCGCCGGAGCGTCGCAAACCGTCGGGCGTGAAAGCCGCTATCATTCGCGAAAAAGGCGTGAACGGCGACCGCGAAATGGCATACTCCCTCTACTTGGCGGGATTCGATGTGAAAGACGTCCACATGACCGACCTTATCAGCGGTCGCGAAACTCTCGATGAGGTGAACATGATTGTCTATTGCGGCGGATTCTCCAACTCCGACGTGCTCGGCTCTGCCAAAGGTTGGGCGGGCGGATTCCTCTGGAACGAACAGGCGAAGAAAACCCTCGCCCGCTTCTATGCCCGTCCCGACACCCTCAGTCTCGGTATCTGCAACGGCTGCCAGTTGATGGTGGAATTGGGCTTGCTCACACCCGACCACGCCGAGAAGCCGCGTATGCTCCACAACGACTCCCACAAATTCGAGTCCGAATTCGTAGGGCTTACCATACCGAAAAACAATTCGGTGATGTTCGGTTCGCTCTCCGGCTCGAAATTGGGAATATGGGTGGCGCACGGCGAGGGAAAATTCAGTTTCCCCTATGAGATAAACCGTTACAATGTGGTGGCGCAGTACAGCTACGACGCTTATCCCGCCAACCCCAACGGCTCGCCCTACGCCGTGGCGGGCATCGCCTCTGCCGACGGGCGCCATTTGGCGATGATGCCCCACCTCGAACGGGCTATTTTCCCGTGGCAGTGGGCTTATTATCCCGCCGACCGCAAGGCTGCCGACGAAGTGGCTCCGTGGATCGAAGCCTTTGTCAATGCGCGCAAGTGGGTGGAAAATCTGAAACGTTAATTCATCACCTTAAATAGTACTATGGGCGGTTTTTTCGGAAGCATTAAAAAAACATCTTGTGTCGCCGACCTTTTCTACGGCGTCGATTACAATTCGCATCTCGGCACGAAGCGCGGCGGTATGGCAACGTTCGACAACGGCTATTTCACCCGTTCGATACACAATATCGAAAGTTCCTATTTCCGTACGAAGTTCGAGGACGACCTGCACACGTTCAGGGGGAACTCCGGCATCGGCATCATCAGCGACACCGATGCGCAGCCTATCATATTCAGCTGCCATTTGGGAAAATTCGCCATCGTAACAGTGGCGAAAGTCAATAACCTTCCCGAGCTGGAAAAAGAGCTGCTCGACGCCGGACATCACTTTTGCGAACACAGCAACGGCATCACCAACCAGACCGAACTGATAGCCACGCTCATTTCACAGGGAAAAGATTATGTCGATGGCATAGAAAACGTGCAGCGGAAGCTCAAAGGTTCCTGTTCCATGCTTCTGCTTACGGAGCAGGGCATCATCGCTGCCCGCGACAAGTACGGGCGCACGCCGATACTCATCGGAAAAGGAGAGGAGTGTTACGCCGTTTCGTCGGAGTCGTGCAGTTTCCACAATCTGGGATACGAAACCGAATACAACATCGGCCCGGGCGAAGTGGTGCTGGTTACCGCCGACGGTTTTACCCAACTCCGCAAGCCGAACAAGAAGATGCAGATATGTTCGTTTCTTTGGGTATATTATGGTTATCCCGTATGCGAATACGAAGGAACGAATGTCGATCACGTGCGTTTCGAGTGCGGTTGCGCCATGGGTAAAAAAGACGACATCGAGGCCGATTTCGTTTCCGCCATTCCCGACTCCGGCATCGGTATGGCGCTGGGCTATTCCGTAGGCAAACGCATACCCTACAAGCGCGGTATCGTGAAATACACGCCCACGTGGCCCCGCAGTTTCACTCCGCCCACGCAGGAGCTGCGCGAGCTTGTCGCCAAAATGAAACTGATTCCCAACCCCGAACTCATCAAAGATAGAAAGGTCGTCTTCTGTGACGATTCTATCGTGCGCGGCACACAGTTGCGCGACAACGTGAAAGACCTCTTCCGCTACGGCGCCAAAGAGGTGCACATGCGCATCAGTTGTCCGCCGTTGGTCTATCCCTGCCGGTTTGTCAATTTCACCGCCTCCAAGTCGGAATTGGAGTTGATAACCCGCCGCATCATACAGCAGTTCGAGGGCGAACACGATAAAAATCTCGAAGCCTATACCAAAACCGATTCGCCCGAATACAAGCGCATGGTCGAGGAGATACGCCGGCAGTTGAACATCACCACGCTGAAATTCAACTCGCTCGAAACGCTTGTAAAAGCTATCGGGCTGCCGAAAGAGTGCATCTGCACCCACTGTTTCGACGGCACGAGTTACGAATGATTTGCGGTTATCGGGCATTTCGCCCGATAACCCTCCTGTAAAAATGCTCTTTTCAGTAAAATCCGAGATATGAAACGTTTTTCGTTGCTGTTATTTTTTCTGTTGCCGTTTCTGCTGCTGTTGGCGCAGGAAGCGCCCAAACGGGAATTTCGCGGAGCGTGGATACATACCGTCAAGCAGCCGCAGTATGCCGGTATGGATTCGGCGGCGATGTGCTGCTATTTCGATTCTCTGGTCGGCGGCTTGCAGCAGGCAGGCATCAATGCCCTTATTTTTCAGGTGCGTCCCGAAGCCGATGCCTTCTATCCGTCGGAAATAGAGCCGTGGAGCCGCTATCTTACGGGCGAGCAGGGGCGTGCGCCGGAACCCTTGTGGGACCCTTTGGCATATCTTATCGACCGCTGCCACGAACGCAATATCGAATTTCATGCGTGGGTGAATCCCTATCGGGTGAAGATGGATATCAAAGACGAGCTGGCTCCGTCGCACATTTACAACAGCCACCCCGAATGGTTCATTGCCTATGGCGGCCAGCTCTTTTTCGACCCGGGTCTGCCCGAGTCGCGCGAATTTATAGCGCGGGTCATCGACGACCTCGTAACCCGTTACGACCTCGATGCCATACACATGGACGACTATTTCTATCCCTATCCGATAGCCAAAAAAACTTTCCCCGACGATGCGAGCTACGAACGCTACGGCAGCGGTATGCCGCGCGGCGACTGGCGGTGTCACAATGTCGATAGTTTGATAGAGGAAATAAGCGTTCTGATAAAGAAACGGAAGCCGTGGGTGCGTTTCGGCATCAGTCCTTTCGGTATCTACCGTAACAAATCTTCATGGGAGGGAGGCAGCGATACGCGCGGATTGCAAAATTACGACGACCTCTATGCCGACGTGCTCCTGTGGGCGCGCAACGGCTGGATAGATTACCTCGTGCCGCAGCTCTATTGGGAGGTCGGGCACCGTGCCGCCTGCTATGAAAAATTGATTTACTGGTGGAACGATGCCCTTGCCGGCAGCCCCTGCCACCTCTACATCGGACAAGATGTCGTGCGTTCGGTCGATTGCACCATTGGCGGGGTGGCCTCGCCGCAGCTCAATTATAAGCTGCTTTTGGCGCGGCACCTCGATTCCGTATCGGGAAACTGTTTTTGGTCGGGATATAAATTTTTGGAATATTACGAACGAATGCAGTCGTTGATAAGAGAGGATTTCTTTTCCACGCCCGTATTGATACCTGCCTATACGGCTATCGACGATGCGGCTCCCGAGAAAGTTTCCAAACTGCATACGCAATGGACGCCCGACGGATTCTATTTGGAGTGGAAAACCGACAATACCCGCGATGTCATGCAGAAAGCCGCCTATTATTGCGTCTATCGCTTCGGTGAAAAAGAGCCTGTCGATATTGAAAATCCCGCAGCATTAGTGGGCATCGTGCGTGAGCCGCGCTATCGGCTCGACTATAAAAAAGGCACGGAACGCTGCGTCTATGTCGTAACCGCCGTAGACCGTATGCACAACGAAAGCGAACCCCGCTCCCTCAAAGTCCGCCTTTGAAAATTCGAATTTGCTTTATTGGCGTTGCGTAGTTTGATACGGGGAAGTATGTATCGTGCATTCCAGAGTTGAAAAGTCATTCCCAATAATGAATCTCGTACCGGTTGAGTTTGCGGAATATTCTGTCGGTAAAGAATGTATAAACTTTATGTGTTCCGTACGATAGGATATATATGAGACCGATAGTAATCAGGATATGGGCAAGCATGATAAGAATTGTATCATGGACATATCGGTCGATTTGCAGACGGGGTAAGAAAAATCCGTGAATAAGATAACAAGTAAATACGGCACCGGACATTTCATTGATAAAGTGGTTCTTGAATGAAAATTTTACAAATAGCAGCACCGCAAATAAAGCCTGTGCAATGACAAGCGGATTATGGTATCCGCCATAAATGTAACTTGCTTCGAGAGGAGGGAAGAGATTTTTTATTTTTACAGCCCAAATGAATATAATAGCTGTACAAGCAAAATAGCCTATTATACAGAAATTTTTGTTCAAATGAACATTGTGCAAGCGGATATATGCTCCTATCAAGTAGAGTAAAAGAAAATTGACAATGCTGTAACCGTATTGAGTGCTTTCGATACCGATTGTACTAAGTCCCTGAAAATTACTGTGTGAATATCCTTTTAATACATCGACGCCTATATTCCAAAAGGAAAATACGATCAGCAGTAAAATCAACATACGTTTGAATTCGCGTTTCGACATCGCACGGCAACCCTTATTTATGTAAGGGGATATAAGATAAAGGGCTATGTACAGTATGACAAAATAGTTGTTTGGTATAAAATGCAGAAATAACCTTTTGGCAGACAATATATTGGTGCCGTGTAACACGGTTATTATATAAAATAGCTCTCGGTATATGATTGTTTGTGCCAGAAGATTAATCGGTTTCGCTATTGTCCGTCGGTCGCTGGTGCAAGAGAAATATCCCGAAATCATGATGAAAATATTGACTGCCGATGTACAGAAACAGTCGAAGAAAAGAAGTACCGTATAATTTACTGTTTCCGTTTCAGTCGAAAGGATATTGAAAGCGTGACCATTATAATGCAATATAATTACAGAAAACGCTGCAATTATACGCAGAAGTTCGATTCCGGAACGACGTTCTTTCAATGTCGGCGATTATGCGGGGGATATGACCCTGTGATGATTTTACAGCGGGCAAACCTATTGTAAAATAACAAGTTTGCCCGCTTATGCAGTTTGGTGAAATTTGTCTGATTTATCTATCGGAAAAATAAACCGGATAAAAATCGGGATATTACAATTCCTCTTTTTCTTTTGTCGGATTTTTGTAATAAACCTTGTGTTCGGCATATTCCTGCGTGGCGATGAGCGTCGGTTTCGGCAGCTTCTCGTAGTAGCGGGAAATTTCTATTTGTTCGCGATTCTCGAACACCTCTTCGAGATTGTCGTTGTAAGAGGCAAATTCTTGAAGTTTCTTTTCGAGGTCGTTTTTCATTTCCACGCTTATCTGGTTGGCGCGTTTGCCGATGATGCGTATCGTTTCGTACACATTTCCGGTATCGCTCGATAAAGCTATGACGTCGCGGGTTACCGTATTTGTCGGCGCATTGGTTTTTTTGTAGTCCATTTTGTCTTTATTTAGTTTTTTTATTCTTCGTCTTTGATTTGTTTGCTGGCGTCTTTGAATATTCCGTCGGCTTCTTTGCGATATTTGCCGTCGGGATATTCGTTGATGTATGCGTAATATTCATCGACGGCATTGCGGTAGCGTTCGCCTTTCCTTTCGTGAATACTCTCTTTGGCTTCCTTGTATCGCGCCCGCAAAATCAGCATGAGAAAGTCCTCTTTTTTTTCGGTGTAGGGAAATGTTTTCAGTGCATTTTGCGCGGTGATGACAGCCGACTCGAAATAGTTACGTCCCAGATAGTTGCCGATGTTGTAGTAGAGGGTGGCGTTTTCAAACTCTTTTTGGGCGAGTTTTTCCTGCATTTCGAAAATCATGTCTCTCACTTCTTCCACTTTTTCACCTTGAGGATAGTAGTCGAGATAGGCTTGCAGTTCGTCGATTCCTTTGTACGTATCGGTCTGGTCGAGGCGCGGGTCGGGAGCCTCGCGGTAGAAGCTCAATCCTGAGTAGTAGTGCGCCATTTCGGTATATTGCCCTTTCGGATAGCTGCGGTAATAGGTGGCGAAGTATTCGCCCGCCGTATCGTAGTTTTTAGCCATGAAATGGCTGCGGGCTAACAGGTAAAGCGTTTCTTCGGCTTTGTCGGTACCCTTGTAGTAGGTTACGATGTCTTCGAGCAGCGAATAGGCGCGGCTGTACTTTCCTTTTTCGAAACACATCTTCGCGTATTGGAATTTTACGTCGGGCTCGTTGCTCTTTTGCACCTTGTAATATTCGCCGCAGGAACAGCAAAGCAATACAACCAGTCCGTAACAAATCGCCTTCTTTACCATATAGCCGAAATAATTTCGCAAAGGTAGGTAATCGTCGCCAATAATAAAAGCAAAAAAGAAATTTTTAACGGAAGCCGGAACATTTTTACGGAAATATTCGATTTTTGATGGGACCTCGTTGTTTTATGGACGCATGTTTCGGCATGAAACGTTATTTTTTCTACCTTTGTCATTCGACAGTCGAGCGATTATGGAATTTAAGTTGGTATCACCCTTTGCCCCGACCGGCGACCAGCCGGAAGCGATAGCCGAGCTTGTGCGCGGCATTCGCGAGGGTGCACCGGCCCAGACGCTTTTGGGCGTTACCGGTTCGGGAAAGACCTTTACCATGGCGAATGTCATTGCGCAGATACAGCGCCCCACGCTCGTGCTTAGTCACAACAAGACGCTGGCGGCGCAGTTGTACAGCGAATTCAAAGGTTTTTTCCCCGAAAACGCCGTCGAGTATTTTGTTTCCTATTACGATTACTTCCAGCCCGAAGCCTATATACCTTCCACCGATACCTACATCGAAAAAGACTTGGCAATCAACGACGAAATCGACCGTTTGCGGCTCTCTTCTACTTCGTCGCTGCTTTCGGGTCGGCAGGACGTCATCGTCATATCGTCGGTTTCCTGTCTTTACGGTATCGGCAATCCCGAAGATTTTCATAATAACACCATCACCGTTTCCGTCGGCGACAAAATGGAGCGCAACGCTTTTCTCCGCCGTTTGGTCGATGCGCTCTATTCGCGCAACGAAGTGGAGTTCGCACGCGGAAAATTTCGTGTCAAAGGCGATACGGTCGATGTCTATACCGCCTATCAAGACCTCATTTTGCGCGTCGTCTTTTGGGGCGACGAAATCGACTCGCTCGAAATCGTCGAACCCGCGAGCGGACATACGACAGGGAGAGTGAACAGTTATTGCATCTATCCCGCCAATATTTTCGTAACCACGAGAGAGCGTGTCAATCAGGCGGTCAATGATATTGCTATCGACTTGGGCAAGCAGGTCGCGTTTTTCGAGTCGATAGGGAAAGAGCTTGAAGCCAAACGGCTTTATGAGCGCGTTACCTACGATCTCGAAATGATAAAGGAAATAGGCTATTGTTCCGGCATAGAAAACTATTCCCGTTATTTCGACGGGCGTGCTCCGGGAGTGCGGCCTTACTGTCTGCTCGACTATTTTCCGAAAGATTTTTTGGTAATCATCGACGAAAGCCATGTTACCGTTCCGCAGATACAAGCTATGTACGGCGGCGACAACTCCCGTAAAGCCAATTTGGTGGAATACGGTTTCCGCCTGCCTGCCGCTATCGACAACCGCCCGCTCACCTTTACGGAGTTCGAATCGCTGATACCGCAGGTCATCTATGTCAGTGCTACGCCCGCCGATTACGAATTACAGCGGTGCGAGGGCGTGGTCGTCGAACAGGTGATTCGTCCCACCGGATTGCTCGACCCCGTTATCGAAGTGCGCCCGAGCCTCAATCAAATCGACGACCTGCTCGAAGAAATACAGCTGCGTGTCGAGCGCGACGAACGGGTATTGGTCACCACCCTCACCAAACGCATGGCGGAGGAGTTGAACGCCTATCTGCTGCGCCTCGATATACGGAGCAGTTATATACACTCCGATGTCGATACCCTTGCCCGTATACAGATTATCGACGACTTGCGCAAGGGTGTTTACGACGTATTGGTGGGGGTAAATCTTCTGCGCGAAGGGCTCGACCTGCCCGAAGTGTCGCTGGTTGCCATACTCGATGCCGACAAAGAGGGCTTCCTGCGCTCGCATCGTGCGCTTACGCAGACGGCCGGTCGTGCCGCCCGCAGTCTCGACGGGCGCGTCATCATGTATGCCGACCGCATTACCGACAGCATGCGTCTCACTATTGACGAAACAAACCGCCGGCGCGAAAAACAGCTCGCCTACAACGAAGCCCACCACATTACGCCGAAAGCCATTCGCAAGGCTTACAATCAAGTGCTTTCCAAACAGAACGCTTCCGATATCAAGGAAACGGCTCCGAAAAAAGAAAAAACGCCATACATCGACGAATATTCCGCTCCGCGCGTTTCGGTGGCTGCCGACCCGCTCGTTCCCTACATGAGCAAAGAGCAATTGAAAAAGAATATCGAAAATACCCGCCTCCAAATGCTCGCTGCCGCCAAAGAAATGGACTTTCTCGAAGCTGCCCGTCTGCGCGACGAGATGTTGAAACTGGAAGACCTCTATAACAGCAAACCGTAACCGCCATGCACGACCGCTCCACCGATTGGCAATCGTTTTTGCCCACCACGCGCAAGGAATTGGAACAGCGCGGGTGGGAGCAGGTCGATGTCATACTGTTTACCGGCGATGCCTACATCGACCACCCTTCGTTCGGAACGGCGGTCATTGCCCGTGTGCTCGAAGCCGAAGGTCTGCGGGTCGCCGTCGTGCCGCAGCCGAACTGGCGCGACGATTTGCGCGATTTCAAAAAACTGGGCGCGCCCCGTCTTTTCTTCGGCGTTTCGGCAGGAGCTATGGATTCCATGGTCAATCATTACACCGCCAACAAGCGACTGCGCTCCGACGATGCCTATACGCCCGACGGGCGGGCGGGTATGCGCCCCGACTATCCTACGATTGTCTATACCCGTATTCTCAAAGAACTCTATCCCGATGTGCCGGTCGTCATCGGCGGCATAGAGGCATCGCTGCGGCGGGTTACCCATTACGACTATTGGCAGGACGCTCTGCGTCCGGGCATACTGTTCGACAGCGGAGCCGACATACTGACCTACGGCATGGGCGAAGCTGCCACGCGCATCATCGCCTCCCGTCTGCGGGCAGGCGAGCCGCTCTCGGCGTTGCGCGATATTCCGCAGACGGTCGTTGTCGTCCCCGCCGGCGAAGTGCCGGCAGAGCGGGAGAGCGATACCCACGTCGTGCTGGCATCGCACGAAGAGTGTCTGCGCGACAAGAAAACGCAGGCTCGGAATTTCCGTTGTATTGAGGAAGAGTCCAACCGCTATTCTGCCCGCCTGCTGTGGCAGCGCTGCGGCGACAAGGCATTGAAAATCAATCCGCCGTTTCCGCCCATGACCGAAGCCGAGCTCGATGCCGTGTATGACCTGCCTTTTACGCGGCTGCCGCACCCGCGCTATCGCGGCAAGACCATACCGGCGTTTGAAATGATAAAATTCTCGGTAACGCTGCATCGCGGCTGTTTCGGCGGTTGCGCCTTCTGCACCATTTCGGCGCATCAGGGCAAATTCATCACTTCCCGTTCCGAAGCGTCGGTTTTGCGGGAGGTGAAGAAAATTGCCGCCATGCCCGATTTCAAAGGTTATTTGAGCGACTTGGGCGGACCTTCGGCAAATATGTACCGCATGGGCGGAAAAAATCCGAATGCCTGCCGCGTGTGCCGGCGTCCCTCTTGTCTTTGGCCTGCCGTGTGCCCCAACCTCCATGCCGACCATGCTCCGCTGCTGCATCTCTATCGCGAAGTCGATAAGCTGCCCTGCATCAAAAAATCGTTCATCGGCAGCGGCGTGCGTTTCGACCTTTTGCAGCACCGTTACGACGATGAGGCGCTGAATGCTGCCGCCCGCGAATATACGGAGGAGTTGATAACCCGACACGTTTCGGGTCGTCTGAAAGTGGCGCCGGAACACACGTCGGCGCGAGTGCTCGCCTGTATGCGCAAGCCCGACTTCCGGCAGTTCGAGCAGTTCCGCCGCACTTTCGACCGCATCAATCGGGAATACGGATTGAACCAGCAGCTGATACCCTATTTCATTTCGAGTCACCCCGCCTGCCGTCCCGACGATATGGCGGAACTGGCGGCAATCACCAAAAGCCTCGACTTCCACCTCGAACAGGTGCAGGATTTTACGCCCACCCCCATGACGCTCGCCACCGAAATTTACTATACCGGCTTTCACCCCTATACGGGCGAGCGGATATATACCGCCCGCACGCAGGACGAAAAGCTGGCGCAGCGGCGTTTCTTCTTCTGGTACAAGCCCGAGACACGGCGCGAAATAGAACAGGAATTGAGGCGCATGGGGCGCGAAGATTTAATCGTCCGCCTCTACGGCAGCGCACTCCGCAAGGCATGGCAGTCGGCAGGGGAGAAGCCCGCTTTTCCCCGTCGCAATGCCGCCTCGCCGGCACGACCCAAAAAGAAAAAATAGTTTACGATTTCGTTTGGAGCAGCCTGCCCGAATGTTTGTAAAATTGGAAAATAAACAGCAGGGCGGCGCAGCTCAACCCTACGGGGTAGCCCCACCACACGCCCGGTGCATCGCCCTTCATCGGGAACGCGAAAAGATAAGAGGCCGGCAGGCTGATGACGAAATAGCAGAGAAACGCAATCCATACCATCGGTTTCACCACGCCCAGTCCGCGCAGTGCGCCCGAGTAGGCAATCTGCATGCCGTCGCCCAGTTGATACACCATCATGGGCACGATGATAGCCGTTACGATAGCCGCCACGTCGTCAGAATCGGTGAAGATGTACCCGATGTAGTTTCGAGCCAAAAACATGATGCCGGTGATGACCACCAACATGACGAAAATAATTTGCGTGCCAGCAGCGGCTATGGGGCGAATATCGCGGTAGGCCTGACACCCGCGCGAGTTGCTTATCAATATCGTAACCGCCGAACCGATGCCCGTATAGAGCAGGAAGCCGATAGTCGAAAACGTGAGCGCCGCCTGATGTGCCGCCAACGCATTGCTGCCTATCCACCCGATGAAAAGGACGCTCAGACTGAAAGAACCCGTTTCCATGCCTAATTGAAAAGAGATAGGAATGCCCAATGTCAGCAGCGGCCGCCAGTCGCGATAACTCCCTTTGAGCCGCAGGAATCCCTCTTTGAACCGGCTGTAGCGCCTGCTTCGCAGAAAAATGACGAATCCAGCCGCAATGGCGAACAGTCGGGCGATAAGCGTCGAAACGCCGGCACCGATAAGTCCCCATTCCGGAAATCCCGCATATCCGAAAATGAGAAATACATTTCCCACGATATTCACGGCATTGCTTGCCAACAGTATGTACATGGGTGTGAGCGTGTCGGTGGTACCGTCGGCGAACTGTTTGAACGCATTGAACAGCAGCACGGGCAGCAGGCACACGAGCTGTAGCAGATAGTAAGGACGAATGATAGGCAGCAGCTCCGGCGGCAGATTCAGCCGGTCGAGAAAAAAGTAAAGTCCGCCCATGACAAGAAGCATCGCCAGCGCAAGCACGGCGTTGGTGCGCAGCCCGTACCGGAACGTCCTGCCCGCCTGCTCCTGTTCGCCGCGCCCCGTCTGCTCGCCCGTCAGCGGCGTGATGCCCATGGCGAAACCGTAGGCGAACATCAGCGGCAGCATGAATATGTTGTTCACGAACGATGCCGCAGAAAGCTCTTCGGTCATGTGATGCCCCACCATGATGTTGTCGATGAACCCCACGAGTATGGTGCCCACCTGACCCACCATGATAGGAACGCCCATCAACAGTATCGAGCGGTAATGCGACCGGTATTTGGCAAAAGAATACATATCGTTCTAACAATTGAAGCGGGGCAAAGGTACACATTTATCTCGTAAAAAAAGAAACGGTGCCGTTCCGTAAAAACTTACAGCTATCATAACGCTGTATTCGTAAAAATGCCGTATCTTAGCACAAAATTTTTTCTATGAAGAAAGTAGTTGCCCTTATCACGCTGTTGGTGTTGCTGCCGTTGTCGCTTCCGGCACAAAAATTTTTGTGGAGCGTCGATGTCGATATGACTTTCGACAATCGAGAGTACGGAAAAAGCAAATATAATTGGCCGCAGACCATTTTCGGCGGATATATCAATCCGTTGGTGGGGCTTGGCTGGCGGGGAAATTCCATACAGGTGGGAGTCAGTGCGCTGCGCAATTTCGGCGCACCCACCAAAGACATGGATTTCAATTTTTTGTTTTTCTACAATTATCACGACAGCCGTTTCAATGTGTCGGCGGGCATTGTGCCGCGCCGGCAGATTATAGGCGGTAGCGACGCTTTCTTTTGCGATTCGATAAAATTTTACGACAATACCATCGACGGTTTGCTGTTGCAGTACCGGCACGAAAAAGATTACGTGGAAATATTCTGCGACTGGGACGGACATCAGACAGCAACCGCACGCGAACGTTTCATTGTCTATTCGTCGGGGCGCTACTATCCGTTGAAATGGCTGTATGCCGAATATGAATTTATGATGCACCACCATGCCGGTACGAGCGAGTGGGGCGGGGTAGTCGATAACGTGTGGATTTACCCGCGTGTCGGATTCGACCTCGACCGCCTTCTCTGGTTCGACAAGCTGCGGGCAAGCGCCGGCTGGTTGCAATCTTTCCAGAACGACCGTACATACGTCGGGCATTACGTCAAGCCGCACGGCGTGCAGATAGAAGCCCGTATCGAAAAATACAAAATCGGAGTTTACAATACGCTTTTTATAGGCGATTGCATGATGCCCTATTACAGCAGCTATGCGTCGAGCCTGTATACAGGGTCGGCTTTTTACCGTACGGAAGAGGGACTTTACAACCGGCTGGAAGCCTATTGGCATCCGTTCCAAAACGAAAAATTCGACCTGAAAGTTTCCACCGTGCACCATTTCGACGGAGCCGTCTGGTGCTCGCAACAATTGATAACGTTCAACGTATTGATAGATGACGATATGTTCAAGAAAGACAGCTCCGTGCGCAAGCAGCTGCGTCTGCGCCGCAACAAAAAGGCGCTGGAAGGAGAAAAATAAAAACACTTCTTTCTCTTTTTGCCGAAGACGGCATCTGTTTCTTTTCTATCTTTTTAGCTAACGAGTAAAAGAGTTTTCGGTATTTTACCGTATATTTGCGCCGATGAAAAAGTTTGGGATATTCATGTTGCTTTTTTTGTCGGCCGCTTGCGTGTGGGCCGACAAAAAACAGGTCGTGGGAGAACCCTATGCGTGGAAACTCACCCAGCCGTTGGGTACGCCCTATCGGGTACCGATGGATACCCTCATCGACAACTTTTACAATACCGATTTGCCCATATCCTATTCGACAGCTTACAGCTATACCGGCAACTTGGGCGGAGCCGCCTTGTCGAAGATTTTTTTCGACCGCCCCGAAATGCCGCAGTTCATTTTCAAAGCGCCGTTCGACTATCTCATTACCACGCCGGCGAATTACACCTATTACAACACCCGTATTCCCATGACGTTGGTATCGTATCTTTTCGGCGGAAGCAAGCCCCGCAAGCAGGAAGATTTGACCGCGCGGTTTTCGGGAAACTTCAATCGCCGTCTGGCCATTGCAGCCGATTTGCGCTACCTGTATTCGCGCGGCAGTTACGACCATCAGGGCAACAAAGATTTGGCATGGCAGGTGGCAGGTTATTACACGGGCGACCGTTATCAATTGGCGCTTTTGGCGAATACCTATAATTTTATTTCGCAGGAAAACGGCGGTATCGCCGACGAGCGTTTCATACGCGACCCTGAATCGATGACATCGGGACAGGGCGGTTTCGATTCGCAGTCGATACCCGTTAATCTCTACGATGCCTTCAACCGTGTGCGGGGGCAGAACTACTATTTGACACACCGCTACAATCTCGGATTTTACAAGACCGAACAAGTCGATGATACGACCGAACGGAAAATTTTTACGCCGGTTACGAGCTTTATCCATACCGCAGAGTTTAATAGCAATAGACACCGCTTTGTGGATCAGTCGCCCGGCGAAGACACCACGTTTTTCAAAAATACCTATTTCAGTAAAACGGGAACAAGCGATTCGACCGAATACTGGTCGTTGAAAAATACGCTCGGCGTTTCCCTGCTCGAAGGATTCAGCCGCTATGCCAAAATGGGAATATCGGCATACCTCAGTTACGAGGTGCGGCGCTTCAAACTGATGAGCGGTGTTATACCGGAATTCATGCTTACGCCGCCGACTGTGCCCATGCTCAACGACAGCCTCTATACCTACGCGGTTACCCGCACGCCGAAAGTTTATACCGAAAATGTCGTGTGGGTGGGAGGCGTACTCTCCAAGCAGCAGGGTGAATGGCTCATCTACAATGTCGATGCCGCTTTGGGGCTTGTCGGGGTCGATGCCGGTGCAGTGAAAGCCGATGGCGAAATACAGACCCGTTTCCACATACGCAAGACGACTGTACAATTGCGGGCATACGGATTTTTCAAAAACGAAACGCCTCCGTTCTATTACCGCCACTACGTATCCAACCATTTCATTTGGGAAAACGATTTCGGTAAAATACGCAAATTCCGCGTCGGCGGCGAATTTACCCTGCCGGTTGCGGGTACCTATCTCAATATCGGTGTCGAAAATGTGCAGAATTATATTTATTTCGACAACGATGGTCTGCCCCGACAGGACAGCCGCGTTTTACAGATATTCACTGCGATGCTCCGGCAGAAAATAAAATGGGGCATATTCAACCTCAATCTCGAAGCCGTATATCAAAAGTCGAGCGACAGCAAAGTCATTCCCTTGCCCGACCTGAGCGCTTACGCCCAGATGTATCTCGATTTCAAAATCGCGAAAGTCTTACAGGTGCAGTTGGGCGTGGATTGCAAGTATCATACGTCGTATTACGCCGAAGTCTATCAACCGGCCACCATGACGTTTCATACCCAACGGCAGGGAAAGGTCGGCAATTATCCGCTGATGAATGTCTATGCCAACATGAAGATGAAAATGGTGCGTTTCTATATCATGTACACCCATTTCAACCAGACGCTCTTCGGCAGAAACAACTATTTCATCATGCCGAATTATCCCTACAATCCGGCAACGTTGCAATTCGGCTTGTGCGTCGATTTTGCCAACTGACCGTTATCGGTAATCTTTGAGAATGATTTGCAACCGTTGTCGGGCGAAAAATATCCGGCTCTTTACCGTACCTAAGGGCAAATCCATTTTGTCGGCGATTTCCTGATATTTGAATCCCGCCACGTGCATGGAAAACGGAATTTTGTATTCGTCGGGAAAACTGCTTATCGCTTTGGAAATTTCCTTGATGGAGAGCGTTCCTTCCGGCGTGTCGAAACCCGATTCCTGCGGCAGATTCAGATGATACAGGTCTTCGGTCTGGTCTATCATCGTCTGGCTGCGCACCACCCGTCGATAGTTGTTGATAAAGATGTTTTTCATAATGGTGAATATCCACCCTTTGAAATTGATATTGTCGATGTATTTTTCACTGTTGTCGAGGGCTTTGAGTGTCGTGTCCTGCAACAAATCCTGTGCCTCTTCACGGTCGCACGTGAGCATGTAGGCGAAATTCAGCAGATTGTCTTGCAGTTGCAGCAGCCGCTGTTGGAATTGCATTCGTTCCATTCTTTTGAAAACATTAAGCGATTAATAAATAAGTTATGGCTACCCGCTGTAACCGGCATCAAAAGTAAATCGCCGGCGGAAGAATCGAAAATATTTTTCGATAAAAAATCTATACAGGTGTGTTAAATAACATACCTTTACACTCTCTAAGGCACTGCCTGCATTGGAGGGAAGGCGGAACGTGTCGAAATTTTTTTGAAAAAACGGAAACGAACGACAGCGTGTTTTGAAGAAAAACGTTATCTTCGTAGCGAAACAAATACGACTATGAAAAAAGTGTGGATAGCTTTTTTGTTTTTGGCTGCGCTTGCCCAGTACTCGGCGCGGGCAGATGAAAAGCCTCTTTTTTACTGCATCGACATTGCTCGGGAAATCGATCCGACCTCATGGCGCTGCCTGCGTTTGGGACTTCACGAAGCGGAGCAGTTGCAGGCTGCCGCCGTCATTTTGCATCTGAATACTTACGGCGGTACGGTGGTGCATGCCGATTCCATGCGTACGCTCATTCTCAACAGCTCCATACCCGTTTATGCCTTTATCGACAACAACGCCGCTTCGGCCGGCGCGCTGATAGCCCTTGCCTGCGACAGCATCTATATGCGCTCCGGCGCCAATATGGGTGCGGCGACGGTGGTCGGGCAGGACGGTGCTGCAATGCCCGACAAATACCAGTCGTACATGCGGGCGACGATGCGCTCCACGGCCGAGGCGCACGGCCGCGATACGCTCCGCACCGACTCGGACGAGCCGCAGGTGCGGTGGCGGCGCGACCCGCTCATCGCCGAAGCGATGGTCGATTCGCGAATCGTCGTACCCGGCTTGTGCGATTCGACGAAAGTCTTGACTTTCACGGCGCAGGAAGCCCTGCGGTGGAACTATTGCGAAGCGCTTGCCGAGAACATCGATGAAATCATTACCCGTCGGCTCGGCGTGCAGGAATATGAAATGCAGACATTCACGCCGTCGTTTTACGACAAGCTCGTCGGTTTCCTCCAAAATCCTGCCGTGCAAGCCGTGTTGATTATGCTCATCATCGGCGGCATCTATTTCGAGTTGCAGACACCCGGTGTGGGGTTGCCGCTTGCCGTGTCTATCATAGCCGGCATACTCTATTTTGCCCCGCTCTATCTCAGCGGTTTGGCTGCCTCGTGGGAGATATTGATATTCCTTGTCGGCATCGTCCTGCTGGTGCTCGAACTGCTGGTGATACCGGGGTTCGGTGTCGCCGGCATTGTCGGCCTTGTCTTTTTCTTCGGCGGGTTGCTGTTGGCGCTGTTGGAAAACGTGCATTTCGATTTCTTTTGGGTTGCCGGCGACGGATTCGTGCGCGGTCTGACCGTTATTTTTTCGGGCTTGCTCTTGGCGGTGGTCGGCATTGTTTTGCTGATGAAACGCATCGGACACAAAGGCCTTTTCTATCGTGTGGCGCTGCATGCCGAACAGAATGTCGAGGAGGGATATGTGGCTGTCGATTCCCGTCTTGCCGGCATGGTGGGGCGTGAAGGTGTGGCGGCTACCGTTTTGAGGCCGTCGGGCAAAGTGCGCATCGACGGAGACGATTACGACGCCATTTCCTGCCGCAACAGCTTTATCGAAGCCGATACGCCTGTCAAGGTCGTTAAGGTCGAAAATATGCAGCTCTATGTCGTACCTTTGAACGAAAAAAACATATGAAATTCATTGCCATTATTCCGGCGCGTTACGCCTCGACCCGCTTTCCCGGAAAGCCGTTGGTCGATATGCGGGGCAAACCGATGATACAACGAGTTTACGAGCAGGTGTCCGGCGTACTCGACAACGTGTGGGTCGCCACCGACGACAGCCGCATACGCGATGCCGTAACCGCTTTCGGCGGTCGCGCCGTGATGACGGCAGACACCCACCGCAGCGGCACCGACCGCTGCCGCGAAGCCTACGAGCGGATAGGCGCCGGCGAAGACGTAATCATCAACATTCAGGGCGACGAGCCTTTCATTCAGCCGCGCCAGATTACCGACCTCATGCACTGTTTCGATGCGCCCGATACGCAGATTGCCACGCTGGTGAAACCGTTTCTTCCCGCCGACGGGCAGGAGGCGCTGTTCAATCCAAATTCTCCGAAAGTCGTTTTGAACGAGCAGCACGAAGCCCTGATGTTCAGCCGCTCCGTCATACCCTATCTGCGCAATCTCCCGCCCGAAGAGTGGCTGTCGCATCACACCTATTATAAACATATAGGTATGTATGCCTATCGCGCCGATGTGTTGAATGCGATTACCCGCCTGCCGCAGTCGTCGCTCGAAACGGCGGAATCGTTGGAGCAGCTGCGCTGGCTGCAAAACGGCTACCGCATAAAAGCGGGCATCACCGTGCAGGAAACGATAGGCATCGACACTCCTGCCGATTTGGAAAAAGCCCTGCGCTTTTTGGATTCGCATCACCTGTAAACCGAACGAAAAAATATGCTCGACCGTACCTTGCCGCCCCCTTTGCACGAAATGGAGCCGCTGACGTTTCCGTCGGTGGCAAAACATGTATTGCCCAACGGCATACCCCTCTATGTCATCGATAGGGGTACGCAGGAAATTTCGCGGGTCGATGTGCTCTTTTCGGCAGGGAAAGTCGATGACGCCCATCGATTGACGGCGGAGCTTACCTCCGCCATGCTGCGCGAGGGTGCTGCCGGCATGACTTCTGCCGATATTGCCGAACGGCTCGACTATTACGGTGCGACGCTGCAAACGATGAGCACCCTGCGCAACACCTATTTTACGCTCTATTCGGCAAACCGATATTTTGCCGAGCTGCTGCCTTTGCTGCACCGCATCATCGCTTCGCCGACCTTTCCTGAAAAAGAGTTTCAGACGGTGAAGGAGCGGGGGCTGCAATCGCTGCGGGTCGAGTTGGAAAAAGTCGATGTGTTGGCAAGCCGGGCTTTCTCGGCGCAGCTGTTCGGCAGCAAACACCCTTACGGCAGCTCCACCGAGCCTGCCGATTACGAAACGCTTACGATTGAGCGGCTTCGTGCGTTTCATCGTGCGTATTACACGGCGCAGCGCTGCCGCATCGTACTTTCCGGTCGCATCACCGATGAAATGATAGCGCTGGTCGAAAAACTCTTTTCCGATATGCCGGCGGGCGAGGCGCCCCTTTTTGTCGCGCCGCCATTCCGGAGTGCGGAGGAGCGTTACCGTTTGGTCGAAAAATCCGGCGTGTTGCAGTCGGGAATCCGCGCGGGGCTGTTCGTCGTCGGGCGCGACCACCCCGACCACCATTGCCTGCGCATTCTCAATACCGTGCTGGGCGGGTATTTCGGCAGCCGCCTCATGTCGAAGATTCGCGAAGAAAAAGGCTATACCTACGGCATACACTCTACGGTCGTAACCTTTCCCGATGTCGCTTATCTTACCATACAGACGCAGGCGGCGACGGCATACGTCCGTCCGCTGCTCGACGACCTTTTTGCCGAGCTGCGCCGCCTGCGGGAAGAACCGGTCGGCGAGGACGAGTTGTTCATGGTGCGCAACTACATGATGGGCGAGATGCTGCGTCTTTTCGATACCCCGATTTCAGTCGCCGAAGTCTTTGTTACCTTGTTGGCTAACAATCTCGATTTCGATTACTATGCCGCTCGTTTCGATGCCGTTCGTGCCGTTACGGCGGAGCAGCTTTTCGACGTGGCGCGCCGCCGGCTCGATGAAAAAGCCTTTTATGTTACTGTCGCAGGACAAGATAAATAATGTTGAACCCCTAAAATAAATCATTATGAAAAAGAGTTTGACCATTGCTCTCGTAGCTCACGACAATCGCAAATCCGATTTGGTAGAATGGGCGGTATTCAATGCCGAAGAATTGTCGCAGCACCATTTGGTATGCACCGGTACCACCGGTACGCTGGTGAAAGAGGCTTTTGAGAAAAAAGGCGTTACGGCTGATGTTCGCTGCATGAACTCCGGACCGCTGGGCGGCGATGCCGAAATTGCCGCTTTGGTCGTGCAGCACAAAATCAATCTGGCGATATTCCTTATCGACGACCTCAATCCGCAGCCGCACGAAGCCGACATACAGATGTTGCTTCGTCAGTGTCGCGTGCACAATGTGCCTATCGCCTGCAACCGGTACAGCGCCGACCTGATGATTACCAGCACCTTGTGGGACAAAGACGATTATGTGCCCTTGAAACCCAAGTATGTGCCCTTCGACCGTGCCGCGTTTGAAAAAATGATTCGTCCCGAATAACGGTCGGCTCCGCTTGTAGAAATCCTTTTGCCCCAATCGGTGAAAGGATTTTTTTATAAATCCCCTTCACAGGAAAAATTTAAGAATAGGAATTAAACAAAAAAGTGTTTCGGCGGGTTATATCATCGAACTAAAAAACGCACAATGAAAACAATCCGTTTCTTGCTGGTCGTTTCTCTTTTATCGGCATTTCCGCTGCTTCCGCTCGGTGCGCAGACGGCAGACGAAAAGCCGCTTTCCGCCACACTGCCGCAGGCGTGGCGGGTCGATACGGCATTTGTGCAGCAGCTCCCGATTACGGGGCGGTGGTGGCTGAGCCTCGACGATTCGCTGCTCGACTCCCTTATCACGGTGGCATTCGCCAACAGTCCCGACCTCAAAACCGTTTTTTCGCGCATTGCTTCGACTCATGCTGCATGGCGTATGCAACAGAGCGGTTATTATCCTACGCTCGACGCTTCGTTCGGCTGGACGAAAACGCAGAACAGCGGTCGGGTGGGGGCTGCCGAAAATACGACACGCGAAAACTATTTTTCGGGGGCGCTGACTACCTCATGGGAAATCGACCTTTTCGGTTCCGTCTATAATCGGGCGCGGTCGGACAAAGCCCTTTATCGCGCTGCCGTCGAAGATTATAACGGTGCGCTCGTATCGCTGGCGGCGCAGATAGCGTCGGCGTATGCGCAGCTGCGCACGTTGCAACAGGAGCTGCTCGTTGCCCGACAGAATATCGAATCGCAGAAATCTATTCTCGACATGACCGAAGTGCGTTACAATACCGGTCTTGCCTCGCAGCTCGATGTGGCGCAAGCCAAGTCGGTCTATTTCAGTACACAAGCCTCCATACCCGTTTTGGAGGCGAATATCGTGGTGCAAATCAATACGCTGGCGCTGCTTGTCGGTGCCTATCCGCATGAACTTTCGCCGGTGTTGCAGCCGGTGCGCGCCATACCCGACTATCGGACTATCGTGCCGGTGGGCGTACCTGCCAACCTGTTGCGGCAGCGTCCCGACATACGGTCGGCGGAACAGTCGGTGGCATCGGCAGCGGCATTGCTCGGAGCGGCGCGCTCCGACTATTTTCCCCATTTGATACTCACCGGCTCCATCGGTTTTGCGTCGGAAAAAGCCTCCGATTTCTTCGACCGGCGCAGCCTCACCTACGAGATAGCCCCGAAACTCACGTGGACGCTCTTTCAGGGACGTTACTATACGCAGGCGACCAAGCAGGCGAAAGCGGCGTGGGAGTCGAGCGTGCAGCAGTACAATCTGGCGGTGCTTACCGCCGTCGAGGAGGTCGATAATGCCATGACCACCTACAAAGGTACGGTGCGGCAGCTCCAAATACTGCACGAGTTGGTGGAGCAGGGGCGCCTCACGCTCGACCTGTCGCTCGACCTTTACAAGCGCGGGCTTTCTACTTTCCAAAATGTGCTCGATGCGCAGCGTTCGCTGCTCGAATATCAAAATCAACTGGTTACCTCGCAAGGCGCCGCCCTTTCCGCCGTGATAGAGCTGTATCGGGCGTTGGGCGGCGGTTGGGACAATACGGCTTCGGAATAATTTAATCAATACGCGATATGGCATTTCGTAAAATTTTGTGGATATTTTTGGTCGCGGCGTCGGGCATCGGCGTCGGGGCGTGTCGGAAACAGCAGGCGGCAGCGCCCGAAGAAAAAATGCGGGTGAGCGTCGCCTATCCGCAGGAGCGGGCGGTAACCCTGTATAAGGAATATCCGGGCTACATCTCTTCGTGGAATACTGTCGATATTGTGGCGCGGGTGTCGGGATATTTGCAGCAAAGTTTTTTCAATTCGGGTGCGTTGGTGAAAAAAGGGCAGCTGCTCTTCATTATCGAGCCGACCCTCTACGAAGATGCCGTCGAGCAAGCCGAAGCCGGTGTGCGTAACGCACAGGCTACGCTCGACTATGCGCGGAACAATTACACCCGCATGAAGCAGGCGCGCAGCAGCAATGCCGTGAGCGAAATCGACCTCATACAGTCGCGCTCGAACATGCAGGCTGCCGAAGCCTCCGTTGCCCAAGCCAAAGCGCAGCTGAATACGGCGAAAACCAATCTCGGCTATTGCTATATCCGTTCGCCTTACACGGGACATATCGGTCTGAGTGCCTATGCCGTAGGAGCGTATGTGCCGGCGTCGGCGTCATCGACGAAACTGGCGACCGTCTATCAGGACTCGGCGGTTTATGCCTACTTTACGATAGAAGACGCCCAATATCTCAAAATCGTGGAAAACCTGCGCCACAAGCCTGCGCACGACGAAGACCGTTTGGTCGAAGTTTTTGCCAAGGAAATTTCGGAACCTTACATCGGGCGGGTCGATTATCTCTCGCCCAACATCGACCTTTCGACCGGTACGCTTACCTTGCGGGCGGCGATAGACAATCCGCGCGGCGAACTCAAAAACGGACTCTACGTCGTCGTGCGCATAAAATCGGGATACGACGAGCGGGCGACCCTCGTGTCGAACGCCGCTATCGGCACCGACCAGCTCGGAAAATACCTCTACGTCGTCGGCGACGACGGCAAAGTGTCGTACCGTCACATCGAAACGGGCGATGTCGTCGATGACACCCTGTGTACGGTAACGGGCGGAATCTCCCCGACAGAACGTTACGTTACCCGTGCGCTGTTGAAAGTGCGCGACGGAATGACTGTCGAACCCGTATTGCAAAATCGAAATTAGTGCGCCATGTTGTCGAAGTTTTTTATCAATCGTCCCATTTTCGCCACCGTGTTGGCGCTGCTTATGGTGTTGGCGGGCATCGTATCGCTCGACGTACTGCCGGTGGCGCAGTTTCCCGACATTACGCCGCCCACCGTGCAGGTGTCGGCGGTCTACCCGGGTGCGAGTGCCGAGACGGTGGCGCGCACGGTCGGCTCGGTCATCGAGGAGCAGGTGAACGGTGTCGATGGCATGATATACATGAGTTCCACCTCCTCGTCGTCGGGTGCCTACACCCTGACCGTAACTTTCGAGGTGGGCACCGACATCGACATGGCTACCGTCTTGGTGCAGAATCGTGTGAATGTGGCGCAGGGAAATCTGCCCGAAGCCGTCATCGAGCAGGGCATAACCACCCGCAAGCAATCGACCGACATCGTGCTGTTGCTGGCGCTGGAATCGGATACGTCGCTTTACGACGGTCTTTATCTCTCCAATTACGCCCAACTTCGTTTTACCGATGCGCTTACACGGCTGCCCGGAGTGGGTGGGGTAACGGTTTTCGGCACGGGCAGTTACAGCATGCGCGTGTGGCTCGACCCCGAGCTGATGCGCATTCGGGGCATCACGCCCGCCGACGTCAGTGCGGCGATACAGGCGCAGAACATCGAAGTGTCGGCTGGAACGGTGGGCAGCGAGCCGCTTTCGCAAAAGGTCGATTTCCAATACACCCTTACGGCGCAGGGGCGGCTTGCCTCGCCCGACGAGTTCGGCAATTTGGTGATAAAGAGTTTTCCCGACGGCAGCTACTTGCGGTTGCGCGATATTGCCCGTATCGATTTGGGCAGTGAAGATTATAACGTTTCCTCCATGCAGAACGGACGACCGGCGGCATCGATTGCCATTTATCAGTTGCCCGGTTCCAATGCGTTGGACGTGTCGAAGCAGGTGCGCGAGGCAATGGCGCGTTTGGCTGCCGATCTGCCGCAGGGCGTGCATTACAGCGTCGTGCTCGATACCACCGAATTTGTGTCGGCTTCTATCGAGGAGGTTTTGATTACTTTCTTGGAAACCACGCTTTTGGTGGTGCTGGTGATACTTCTTTTTTTACAGAATTTCCGCGCCGTAGTGATACCGGCTCTTACCATTCCCGTTTCGCTGATTTGCACGTTTGCCGTCATGCACCTGTTCGGTTTTTCTATCAATACTTTGACGCTGTTCGGGCTGGTGTTGGCGATAGCCATTGTCGTCGATGACGCTATCGTCGTGGTCGAGAATGCGTCGCGTCTGCTCGATACGGGAAAATATACGCCGAAAGAAGCCGTGTCGCAGGCGATGGACGAAATCACCGGCGCGCTCATCGGCGTGGTGTTGGTGCTGTTGGCGGTCTTCATTCCGACGGCGTTCATCGGCGGTATTACCGGCGAGCTTTACAAGCAGTTCGCTTTGACGATTGCCACCGCTACGTTTTTCAGCGGATTCAACTCCCTCACGTTCACGCCCGCCCTCTGCGCGCTCTTTTTGCGACGGAAGGGGGAGCCGCGCTTTTTCCTTTACCGCTGGTTCAACAAAGGGTATGAAAAGTTGCAGGCGGGCTACGGTGCCGTGATAACACGCCTGCTGCGCCGTCCCGCGTGGACGATGCTGCTTTTTATAGTGCTTGCCGTCGCCTCCGTCATGTTGTTCCTGCGCCGACCCACCTCGTTCCTTCCCGCCGAAGATCAGGGTTATTTCATCGTTTCGGTGCAGCTGCCGCCCGCCGCTTCGCTGCAACGCACGGAAGCGGTTACTGCGGCGATAGGCAGGATTCTGAATACCTATCCCGAAGTCGAATCGTATACGACTATCAACGGATTTTCGATTATGGAGAGTGGAAACGCCTCCAACGGAGCGACGCTTTTCGTCGTGCTCGAAAATTGGAAAAAGCGGAAAGCGAAAGGCGAAAGCGTTTTTGCACTGCTCGACCGTTTCAATCGGGACGCGCAGCAGATAGAGGAGGCGGTGGTGTATGCCATAAATCCGCCGGCTATTTCGGGATTGGGCGTCAGCGGCGGGCTGCTGTTCGAGTTGCAGGACGACCGCAATTTGGGCACCACCGAGCTTGCCAATGCCGTCGATGCTTTGGTGGAGGGTATCGCCTCCGAGCCGGCACTGGCGTCGGCGAACACATCGTTTCAAGGTAACTCTCCGCAGTACTTTTTGAATATCGACCGAGACAAAGCCAAGATGCAGGGATTGAAAATCAACGATATATTTTCCACGCTCTCGCTCTATTTGGGTTCTGCCTATGTCAATGACTTCGTCGATTTCGGTCGCATCTTTCAGGTAAAGATAGGCGCGAAAGCCGACAGCCGCGCGCAGGTGCGCGACATTTTGCGGTTGAGCGTCCGCAATGCGTCGGGCAGCATGGTGCCCTTCTCGGCATTTACGACCATCGAGGAGCAAATGGGATTGGCATCGGTTTTGCGCTACAATATGTATCCGGCGACAGCCGTTACGGCGACGACCGCCGAAGGGTACAGCTCGCAGCAGGGCATCGAGGCGATGGAGCGGCTTGCAGAGCGTCTTTTGGGCAACAATTTTTCATACGAATGGACGGGCGAAACCTATCAGGAAACGCAGGCAGGCACGTCGGTCGGTTTGATTTTCTTTTTGGCGATACTGGTCGTGGTGTTGGTGCTGGCGGCACAGTACGAGAGTTGGACAAGTCCCGTTGCCGTCATACTCGGACTTCCATTCGCCCTGCTGGGCGCCGCTTTGGGCTGCATGCTGATGGGGCTTTCCGTGAGTGTGTACAGCCAGATAGGCATCGTGCTGTTGATAGCCCTGTCCGCCAAAAACGCCATACTCATCGTGGAGTTTGCCCGCGACTATCGGGTGCAGGGCAGGAGCATCACCGAAGCCTCTATCGAGGGCGGACGGGTGCGTCTGCGGCCGATACTCATGACTTCGCTGGCATTCATTCTCGGTGTTATGCCGCTTGTCTTTGCCACCGGTGCGGGGGCTTCGAGCCGTGTGGCGCTGGGCACCGCCGTCGTTTTCGGCATGACGGTCAATACCCTTTTGGGTACGCTGTTCATTCCCAACTTCTACCACTTGATGCAGTCGATACAGGAGTGTTTCGGCAAGCGGCGGCAGTCGCACGGACAGCCCGTATGAACACCCGACGGAGATTGCGGCAAAAATAAATCGGGCGCAGATGTGCGTTTATTGCATTTATTTTCGTAAACTTGTATGCGAAAATATTTTCTTGCATGAAGCCATTTTTAGCGCAGGTAGCCGAACTTTTTTATCGGGAGTACGGGGCGGATATTCAGCATATTGCTTTCGTCTTTCCCAACCGTCGTGCCGGCATATTTTTCAAAAAATACCTTTTCGACGGCATCGAACGTCCGATTTTCGCGCCGGCGATTCTCACGGTTACCGACCTGTTTTCCCGTCTTTCGCCGATACAGCCCGCCGACCGTATCGACCTGCTTTTCACGCTCTACCGCGTCTATATGGAGCTGTACCGCCACGACGAGAGTTTCGACGATTTCGTTTCGCTGGGCGAAACCCTGCTCAACGATTTCGACGACATCGACAAATATATGGCAGATGCGCGACAGCTTTTTACCAATATACACGACATCAAAGAGATAGATGCCCGATTCGGCTCGCCGCTTACCGAAGAGCAGCTTGCCTACATTCGCCGTTTTTGGAAAAACTTTATGCCGGTCGAGAGCGAAAACAAAAAACGTTTCAGCGCCTTGTGGGAAATACTTCACGCGCTTTACCTCCGTTTTCGCGAGGAGCTGCGGCAGCGCGGTGCGGGCTACGAAGGCATGATATTTCGCGATGTGGCGGAACGTTTTTCTTCCGGCGGCGACATCGAACTCCCTTATCGGCAAATCGTTTTCGTGGGGTTGAACGTGCTTACCCGCGCCGAAGAAATGTTGATGAAAGCCTTGAAAGTCAGAGGCGTTGCCGATTTTTATTGGGACGATTCCGCCCCCACGCTGAAAGACGATTACAACCGTGCCTCTTATTTTCTGAAACCGAATGCAATTGCCTTTCCCTCGAAGCACGCCCTGCCTGCGGAGCCGGAGGAATATCATTATCCCGAAGTACGCCTTTCGGGCATACCGTCGGCGGTAGGGCAGGCGAAGCAGTGCGAAATCATCGTGCGCGAACTCTTGCGTTCCGGCGCCATACCCTCTCCGCAGGAGGCGCTCAACACGGCAATCGTTTTGCCCGACGAACACCTGCTGCTCCCCGTGCTCTACGCCATACCGACCGAAATATCCGCTATCAACATCACGATGGGATATACGTTGGCAAATACGACGGTGGCGGGGCTTATGGAGATTCTCGCCGACTTGCAGAAACATATCCGCATGGGGAGCGACGGGGGCGCGCTGTTCTACCACCGCAATGTCTTGGCGCTGCTTAGCAACCGGTACCTGCAACTCTCCGGTCGCGATGCGGTGAATCGTTTGGCGGAGGATATTCGCAGCCACAACAAAATATTTGTCCGCGCCGGCGAATTGGGCGTTACGCCTTTGTCGCGCGTTATCTTCACCCCGTTGCAATCTGCCGACGGCGCCTGCGATTATCTGTTGCGCATTCTCGCTTTGCTGCAACAGGAGCTCGACGACGAACAGGCGGCACTGCCCGATGACGACGGGGCGCCGGAGGAGAAGCCGCTCTCCACCCTTGCGCTCGAAAAAGAATTTATATATCATTACTATTTGGCTGTCAATCGCTTGCGCGATATTATGGCGGCCAACCGCGTGGAGATGAATGTGGCGACGTTTTTCCGACTCTTGAAAAAACTGACGGCGGGTATCTCCATTCCCTTCGAGGGCGAGCCGCTTTCGGGCTTGCAGATTATGGGTGTGCTGGAAACGCGGGCGCTCGACTTCGACAACGTCATCATTCTCTCCATGAACGAAGGTGTGTTTCCGGTGAAAAAAGTCGCCGAGTCGTTGATTCCCTACAATTTGCGGAAAGGCTTCGGGCTTTCCACCGCCGAGCATCAGGACAGCATTTACGCCTACTACTTTTACCGCCTGATACACCGCGCCAAACGTCTTTTCCTGCTCTACGACACCCGCACCGAAGATATGGCGACGGGCGAGGTGAGCCGCTACGTCTACCAACTCAAATACCACTACCGCATAAAGATAGACGAACAGGCGGTCGGCTGCCGTATCGCCGCCAAGCGCAACAGCGCCGTGTCGGTGGCAAAGAGCGACTACGTGCTGCGGCAGCTCGACCGTTACCGCGAGGGGGGCGACCGCTACCTCTCGGCCAGCGCCATAAATACCTACATCAATTGTCCCCTGCAATTCTATTTAAGTTACGTGGAGCAATTCCGCGAAGTCGATGAAGTGTCGGAGAGTGTCGATGCCGGCGTGTTCGGCAGCATCTATCACGGTGTGATGCAGCAGCTTTACGAACGGTTGTGCGGACAGACGGTGCAAGCTGATGCCCTGAAAGCCCTTGCCCAAGACGACAAACTCATTACCGCCTGCATCGAAAAATCGTTTGCCAAAGACTATTTCAAAACGCCCGACCGCGTGCGTCCGCTTTCCGGACAAAACTATTTAGTGGGGGAGGTCATACGCAAGTATGTGAAAAAGACCCTCGAACGCGATGCCGCCCGCACCCCCTTTACCTACGTCGGCTCCGAGCGCGAAATCAAGCGCGTGCACGACATCGGCAGCGGCTGCCGCATACAGCTCAAAGGGTTTATCGACCGCATCGACAGCAGTGCCGGCGAACTGCGTATCGTCGATTACAAGACGGGCAGCGACGAAACGGCTTTCAAATCGGTCGATGACCTTTTCGACAGCACGCTCGACAAACGCCCGAAAGCCATTATGCAGGTGCTCATGTATGCCATGATGGTGTACGATGAAGACCGCCCCGCCGAGCGCATCGCCCCCGCCATTTATCAGGTGCAGAAACTCTACAAGGATTTTGCGCCGGAAATAAAAATGGGCGGTTCCGTGCTTGACGATTACGCCTCGCTCGATGCCGATTTCCGTGCCCGCTTCAACCGCTGCGTACAGGAAATTTTCGACTCCGCCGTGCCTTTCCGGCAGACGGCGAACCTTTCCGACGACGGCATCTGCCGCTACTGTCCCTTCGCCTCCGTCTGCCTCCAATCCGCCCGTTGATATAAAAAACGCCGCCCCGCCATGTGAATGGCGGGGCGGCGTGTCAAAGATCATCTATTCAGGAAATTCTCTTTTCATTCAATGCTCGTTTGCTGTAATATTCGCTCTATCGGACGAGAATCATCTTCTTACCGTTCACGATGTAGGCGCCGTTCTGTAACGTTTTGAGGTCGGCGGCATCATCGGTTTCGAGTACCGGCACGCCTTGCAGATTATATACCGTTATATGTTCGTCGGCTTGCTCTTGCTCCGTTTCCATAATAGCGGAAGACTCGTCTATCGGCAATATCGTTCCGAACTCGCGCCACCCTGCGGCATTCCGATAGGCTTCTACCGACCCTTTAGGTACGTAAAGTTTGCAGTTGGCACAATCGACACCATCGAAAACAACTCTACTAATACTAATATCCACCGGTTCCGGATTATAAGCGGTTACCGACGTCAAGCTCTCACAATACCAAAAAGCCTCGTTGCCGATAGTGGTACACTTATTGGGTATCGTTACCGACGTCAAGCCGTAGCAATACGCAAAAGCCCTGTCGCCGATAGCGGTAACGCCGTCGCCTATCGTTACCGATGTCAAGTCATAGCAATACTTAAAAGCCGCCCCACCGATAGTCTGAACACTCTTACCTATCGTTACCGACGTCAAGCTCTCGCAACGATAAAAAGCATCGTAGCCGATAGAGATAACACTATTGGGTATCGTTACCGACGTCAAGCCGTAGCAACGATAAAAAACAGACTCGCCGATAACTTTAACACCGTCGGGTATGGTATATTCGGACAGACCGCAATTGGGAGCAAAGGCTTTCAAGGTATCGTTTACAATAAGACAATGCCCATTGTCCGATGCAAATTTTCCCTTAAATTCTGTCAAGCCGTTGCAACGGGAAAAAGCCTCGTCGCCGATAGTCTGAACACTCTCAGGAATTGTTACCGACGTCAAACCCGTGCACTTCACGAAAGCCCCCTTGCCGATAGTGGTAACACTATTGGGTATCGTTACCGACGTTAAACCCGTGCAATTCAAAAAAGCATAGTTGTCGATAGTGGTAACGCTCTTGCCTATCTTTACCGACGTCAAATTTACGCAATACTCAAAAGCATGGTCTCCGATAGTCTGAACACTCTTAGGAATTGTTACCGACGTCAAGCCGGTGCACTGCCCAAAAGCCTCCTTGCCGATAGTGGTAATACTCTCGGATATCGTTACCGACTTCAAACCCCTGCACCAATAAAAAGCCATTTCGCCGATAGAGGTAACACTCTCGGGTATCGTTACCGATGTCAAGCTCTCGCAACAATAAAAAGCACTGCCGCCGATAGCGGTAACGCTCTCAGGTATCGTTACCGACGTCAAATTTTCACAATACTTAAAAGCTTGGTCTCCGATAGTCTGAACACTCTTAGGAATTGTTACCGACGTCAAGCCCCTGCAATAGGAAAAAGCCATTTCGCCGATAGCGGTAACACTCTCGGGTATCGTTACCGATGTCAAGCCTTCGCAATTGTAAAAAGCCTTGTCGCCGATAGCGGTAACCCGATATTTGGTTCCGTTATGCGTTACCGTTGCGGGAATGGTTACATCGCCCGAATAGCTGTAATTTGGAGATGTTGTAACCTCAACCGTCTTGTCGTCCGACGAAGTAATGTTGTAATAGATGCCGTCTGCCTCAAAGATATACGCCCACGCAGCGGGGGCAGACAGCCATGCGGACAGCAACATAAAAAATAGTGTGCGTTTCATTTGTCGTAATTTAATAGGTTAATAAATACGCCACAAAAATAGTTCACAGAAAGTTAATTTACAAAACTTTCCGCTAAAAATTTTTGATTTTATTTGTCAAAAAGATTCGGAAAAGTCGGGTGAGGAATGATTCAATCCGCCAAGAAGGCGAGCAGGCGGTAATCGCGGCAACGATTGCAGGCACCCGATGAATCGCAGGTAAAAAAATATGTCCGGCATCTGCCGATACTGTCCCTTCGCCTCTGTCTGCCTCCAATCCGCCCGCTGATACAATTTACCGTTCCGTCAGGAGGAAACCCATATAGAGGGGCAATGTCAGTATATTGTTGTTTTCGCCTATGTTGTAATCTCCCAATTTTATGGCGCGGTTTACATGATATTTTTCGGAATGGCTCAATATCGTTTTGATGCTTTTGGCATTTCCCGTCGTTGCCTTGCATTCCACCAATACGCATTCGCCTTTGTAGCGAATGACGAAATCTATTTCTATACCCGAATCTTTGCGGTAATAGTAGAGCCTGCGGTTCATTTTATGCAGGAAGTCAGCAACTAAATTTTCATAGATGGCGCCTTTGTAAGCCAACAGTTTTCCCTGTAAAACATCGGCTTGTGTACCGTCTTCCAGCATACTTATGAAGAGCCCGATATCCGACATATATACTTTGAAAATGTCAGAAATGGCGTTGCCGTCCAAAGGCAGTTCCGTGATGGTTAGATTATAGCATCGGTTGATGATGCCGGCATCTTCTATCCATTGCAGGCTTCCGATGAATTTGCCGGCCGTTCCGTTTTTCCGTATATCCGAATATTGAAATTTCTTGTTCTCTTTGCTTAATTGTTTCGGTATGGAGTCGAAACATTCTCGAATCCTCGATTTATCTTCTTTCGCTGCGTATTTGATCATATCATCGCGATAGCCGTTCACAATGTCCCGTTGTATTTGCAGAACGGTATCCATTTGTCGGGTTTGGATAAATGCGTTCACGGCAGCAGGCATACCTCCCACGACAACGTATTTGAGCAGCAAATCCCTCATTCGTTTGTGCACGGCGTCGGCAACCGGTTGAGCCGACGCCAGAGTGTTTTTGAGATAATCTACGACGGCGTCGTCTATATCGTTAGCCCAAAGAAATTCCTCGAAATCCAACGGATACATGGTTATTTCCGTTTCATAACCGACAGGCACGGAAACGACATTTTCTTTGTAACCCCGTATTCCAAGCAAAGAGCCGGTGCAAATGACATCGTATCTTCCGTCGGTCTTAAAGAATTTCAAGGCTGCCCGTGCTGGGGGACATTCCTGTATCTCGTCCAAAACGATGCACGTGTTTCCTTTTTCAAATTTGGCTTTTGTGCCTAAAACGGCAGACATATACATGACCAAATCGTCTACAATCAAGGAATTGTTGAATATGTCGGAATAAGAAGGATTCTCGAAAAAATTGATATAGACGACATTTTTGTAATGGCTGCGGGCAAATTCCAATACGGAATATGTTTTTCCGCATTGTCGGCAGCCTTTGATAATTAGCGGATTATGATTTGCATCTTTCTTCCACGCTTCGAGTATTTGGGCGATTTTTCTTTTCAGCATATATTGGATATTTATTGATGTCCGGCACAAAGATAAACTTTTTCAAGCGACTTTTTCGCATAAGCGATAACTTTTTCGAACGACTTTTTGAAAAAATGCAAACTTTTTCAAACGACTTTTTGCGGACGCCGCCTTTTTCTCTTGGGTGATGCGGGATAGGGCAGCCCCGAAAAGTTTTATTGTGAAGCGGTGATGGGCGATAAAAAAAAGCCGCCCTGCCATTCACATGGCAGGGACGGCGAAAAATTATTAACTATTAAAATCCGACTCTTGTTTTGTTTTTTTCGCAAGCCTTAGCGGGCGATAATCATCGTCTTGCCGTTCACGATGTACGCGCCGGCAGGCAGCATGCGGAGAGCGGCGGCATCATCGGTTTCGAGTACCGGCACCCCTTGCAGGTTATATACCGCAATGTGCTTGGCATCTTGCTGCGTTTCCGTTATCGACGACGGGTCGTCCGGCTTGTCGGGTTTTTCCGGTTCTGCGGACGCCGATGTTTTTATCGTATAGAAAAAAAAGCACGCAGGGTTGCAGTGTCCTGTCTTCGGGTCGGCGGCAAAGTCGGCGTCGCCGAACGTTCCCTGTCGAATTACGAGCGTATATGAGCCTGTTTCCGTCAAGGTGGTTCCGGTAGTTTGTCCCTCTTCGTCGCCTTGCAGGGCGATGATGAAACTTTTTCCGTCTTGGCTTTCTGTAATGCGGGTGGGATAAGACCTGCCGCCGATTTTCATTACCGTTGCCGATGGGGTCGCCGAGAGGAAAGGTCGCTTGTCGAAAGTGAGCGTAAAGGTGGAGAGGGCGGTTATCGTTTCGTCGTTTTCAGCGGGAGTTATCGTCAATGCGGCTTCGAAGTCGTATGTCACGCTCGGCAATATCTTTGTAAAATTTTTCCACCCGCTCTTGGCTGTATACTGTTCTACCGATTCCGCAGGCACATAGAGTTTGCAAGTGGCGACCGGCACGTTTTTGAAGATGGATAAGCCGGCTTTTGCCGGAACGGGATTATTTACGGTTATCTGCTCCAATCCGGTGCAATTCTCGAAAGCGTTGTCGCCGATGTCGGCAAGGTTTTTGCCGAAGTCTATCGACTGCAATCCGCTGCAATTATAAAATGCTTTTTTGCCGATAGACGTAACTTTATCGGGTACCGTTATCGTTGTCAGACGGAGGCACTTGAAAAAAACGCAGTCGCCTATCGAGGTAACGTTGTTGCCTATTTTCACCGACGTCAAGCCGTCGCAGCCGGAAAAAACGGAGTTTCCGAGTGTCGTGACGTTGTCGGGTATCGTTATTGTCTCCAATCCGAAGCAAGACCAAAAAGCCGAATCGCCGATAGACGTAATGCCGGAGGGAATTGTTATCGATTTCAAAGAGGTACATTGGGAAAAAACTTTATCGCCGATAGCCGCGACGCGATAGTTTTTTCCGTCGTATTCCACCGTTTCCGGAATAGATAATCGGTTAGCGTACTTATCGACGGTCTTGATTACCTCCACCGTTAAGTCTTCGGCGGAAAGAATGGTATAACAAAAATCGCCTGCCTCAAACTCTGTTGCCGCAGCCGGCAATGCACAGCCCCATAAAAGTACGGCAGACAAAATGATTAAGCACCGTTTCATGGTTCTATTCCTTTATCTTGCAAAGATAATTCAGGAAAATAAATTTTCAAAACTTTTTGTTGAAAAAATTTACATTCATTCGATAGAATACCGCCTGTTTTTCAATCCCTAAAAAGAAGAACAGAAGATAACCTCTTTTT
>CANQAM010000009.1 GCA_947589325.1 uncultured Bacteroidales bacterium
CTTCGAGTATCAAAGCCGTGCCGGGTGTCGTTACAGGAATTTGTTGTTGGGCTGTTGCCGGGAGTATGCCGAGCAGAGCCAGAACGAATAAACTTGAAATCTGTTTCATATTGGTAAATTTTATCATTTATCTGTTGCAAATGGCGCTACGGGCAGCCCCGTCTCGCCTTTGAGATTACCATCGGGACAGTCGGCCCAGTTGTAGCGTGCCACTGTCGGTTTTTTGATTAATGGCGATGAAAGCTCCAACTTGTCGTCGGACTGCTGTACGACTTTGGCATACGCGAAATTTCCTTTTGCATCGCCCACGATGAAGCCGGTGAAGATTTTAGACGTCGCGCAAACTTTTCCGTCGAAAGTGAGTACAAGTTTATCGCCTGCCTGTTTTGCATTTGAACAGCGTGGGGCGCTGTCGATACAAGATTTGCCGTAGACTCTGTTGAGTGCCAGTAGCGAAAGGCGGCGGGCTACTTCCTGTTTGTTCACGGGGTGGATATCGACAGGATTGCCAAGGTCGATAGCCACTGCCATGCCCGTGTTCGGAAGTTCGAGAGCTTTTGCCTGACTATTGCGTAAAGCCGCCCATTTCGATTGCGGCTGTACGGTGAGCGGTTTGAGGTATCCGGCAAGTTGGACGAAATAAAACGGGAACTCCGTTCCCCAATGTTTGCGCCAACTGTTGATGAGCGATTTGAAAAGAGGCGCATATTGTTCGTCGCGCCCCACGTTGGCACACCCTTGATACCAAAGTACACCGCGTATGGGCATTACGTTGAGCGGTGCAATCATGGCATTGAACAGAACCGATGGATAACTTGCACTTTCTATCGAAACGGGGTGCGGCGTTTTACTGAAATCGGCAATTGTGCGGTAAGTCCAGTTGCCTGCGAGTGGATAACGCTGCCCATTGGTTTCGGCATACAGTTTTTCCGGTTCCCCGCCGATGCCGCCTTCACCGTCGAAGTCGGTTATACGGATAGAGATTACATTCTCACCCGATTTTACCAAATGTGCAGGTACCGTATAATGACGTGGTGCGTCCCAACTTCCGCTACTCCCCACTTCGACGCCATTGAAATAAGTTATGTCCTGATTGTCGATAGGGCCCATGTAAAGCTCGAGAGGCTTGCCTGCGGCATCGTCGGGTAGTGTAAACGAAGTTTGCATCCACACGATGCCGTCGAAATCGGGAAGTACGCTTGTTTCCCACAGCCCCGGTACGGGCATGTGCCCCCAACCTTTGCCCGATTGAAGTACTGCCTTATCGAAACCGGCTTCGACTCCCGTTGCTTTTTTATACCATGCTGCCACTTTGTCGTTGTAATTTTTGTACATGGCTTCGGGCGAATTTCCGTAAGCGGCAAGAGCGGCCAACTCTTCTTCAAAACCGGATACGCCGTCGAACATGTCTGCCGGCGTCCACGCTTCGGCAGGAGTGCCGCCCCATGTGACGTCGATGACTCCGACAGGTATGCCGAGTTCTTCTTTCATTTTGAGCGCAAACAAATAGGCTATTGCCGAAAAATCCATGGTGGAGGGAGAGGCCTCTACCCAGCCTCCCATGTTTACCTCAGCATCGGAAAGAGGTGTAAACGACCTATTTTTACGTATTTGGAGAAGTCTTATTTCGGGGTGGCGTGCCGTTGCCACGATTTCTTCCGAACTCATTACCTGCGCCCATCCTTTGACAGGGAATTCCATGTTGGATTGTCCGGAACAGAGCCACACTTCACCCGACAAAACATTGGAGAGCACAACATCTTCGCCGCTACCGTCGCTTACGATGATAGTATAAGGTCCTCCTGCGTCAGGAGTTTGAAGGGTAAGGCGGAAAGCCCCGTCGCTCCCCACCGTGGTTTGCACCTCTTTCGTGCCCCAGTCGGTCCATGCTCTGACTTTTGCATAAGGATGTGCATATCCGGGAATCACAAGTTGCGATTGCTGTTGCACTACCATATTGTCGGTATAAAATTGCGGAAGGCGCACTACACCTTGCGCCGTATGGAACAATAGCGCTGCGAATGCCGTAGTGATGATTTTGAAGTGAGACATAGCGATATTTTTAAGATTTTTCATTTCCGGTATTTTCTTGATTAAGTTTGTTTTTACGCTGCTGGCATTGTTTTTCAAACACTTTCGGCGTAACACCGAATTGCCGAGAAAACAGTTTGCTGAAATACGATGACGAATTGATGCCTACCATGAAGCAAACGTCGCCGATACGGTATTTTCCCTCTTGGATAAATTCGGCCGCTTTTTTGAGTTTGATGAGCCTTATCAATTCTACGGGAGAGAGATTGAACAGTGCCTTAATGCGTCGCAACAAACTGCTGCGGCTCATATACAGGGCTTCGGTCATTGCCTCTACACTGAAATTTTCATCGCTGATATTTTCCGTGATTATCGCCACGACTTTGTTCATAAACTCTTCGTCGGCTTTGTTGAGTTTCATTTTGTCTACACTGAAAAAAGGTTGCTTCATAAACGCTTTTCGTTCGTGTATGCGATTGTCGAGCAGCGACATGATTTGCTGATGCAGATATTTCAGTGAGAACGGTTTTTCAATATAGGCTTCACCTCCGCATTTGAGTGCTTTGATTTTACTTTCGAGGTCGTTTTTGGCGGTAATGAATACGACGGGAATATTGGAAATTTCTTCATTTTCCTTGATGGTGCGACACAATTCGTAGCCGTCCATCTCCGGCATCATTACATCGGTAATGACCATATCGAATTTCCGTTCTCCGAGCTGCACCAATGCCTCTTTACCGTTACATGCGCTTTCAACGTCGAACGATTTTGTCAATTGTTCGCACAGAAAATCGCGCATTTCGTCGTTGTCTTCCACAAGCAGCAACCGGTAGCCTATTTCGTTTTGAGTGAAAGTCGATTCTTCTTCCATTACATATTCCGCCATCGAGGAATTTGTCTCCGGTTCCGTGTCGATACCTTCTTGCCGCAAAGGTATTTCGAGAATGAACGTATTACTCAGTGTACTGCTGTCGGCAAGACGCAACGAACCGTTGTGTAGTTTTGCCAAAGTGGAGGCCAAAGGGAGTCCTATTCCTACGCCGCCCTCATGACCGGTATGTTCGATTTGATAGAAAGGCTCGAATATTTTGAGTCTGTCCTCCCCTTTTATGGGTGAACCGTCGCTGGCAACCGATACGCTGAATGCCGTGTCGGAAATACTCATGCTGATGTCTATTCTCTCCTTGGAATATTTCATGGCATTGTTGAACAGGTTGCTGAGTATTTTCGTGATGGCTTCTTTATCAATGGTAGCGAATACGCTTTTTTGAGGAATATCTACTGAAAGTTTTTTTGCTTTTAGTGAGATAGGCTGTTCAAACCGATTGATGATTTCCTGCATCATGGCCGAGACATCGACAATGGCAAAAGTGAGAGCATGTTGGTCTCTGTCGATTTTTTGGAAATCGAGCAAATGGTTGGCAAGATCGAGCAAGCGGTTGGTGTTCAGTCGTATGGTATGCAGATAGCGTTTTATACGATCATCGCTTACACCGATTTCGTCGATGGCCTCCAACGGTGAATTTATGAGTGATAACGGAGTACGTATTTCATGGGCTATTTCGGTAAAGAATTGTATTTTGTTGGCATATAATTCTTTTTCTTTTTTTATGCTGAGTATATTGGCTCTTTTTATCATTTCTTTGTTGCGATGGCATTTATAATAATGCCAAACAACGGAAATAATGGATACAAAAAGGAATCCGTAGATGAGATAAGCCCACCATGATTCGTACCACGAGGGCAGAATTGTAAGTGTATAGGGGTGTATCGACGAGAGCCCGCTGTATGAAGAGCGCAATTCGAGCGTGTATTTTCCGGCCGACAGGGTAGCAAAAAACAGTTCGTTGGTATTGGTAATATCTATCCATTGCTTGCTGTTGGGCAAAAGCCGATAGCTGTACTTTACGACATTGTGGCTCACATAGTTCGGTGCAGCCACGCTGAAACGTATGGGGTCCAGCGTATGCGGTATTTCCAATATATCGGTATACAGCAAATTTTCTTTGAGCGATGAATTGCTTTGACTATGCACAATTTCGTCATTGCCAATCTTCATGTCGGTAAGATATAACGAGGGCAGGCTGTCGGGAAGGTCGTCTGTAAGCGGATCGAAAACGATTATGCCGCCTATGCCGCCAAAATAAAACATGCCGTGTTCGTCTTTTACGGCACTGTGGTAGCCGAAGTTGTTGATCATGTCGGCACGATTGGAGGTAAATACTTTTATTTTGCCGGTTTCCGGGTCGAATTTGACAAGTCCGGAATTCGTTCCGAACCATAGAAAGCCCCGTTGGTCTTCGAGTACGTTGTAGACCACATTGTCTGGCAGTCCTTCTTCAATGGAATAGGTGGTAAAATTATCGCTCTGAGGATTGAAGCGGCTCAGTCCGCCTCGATCGGTCGAGAGCCAGATATTGCCTTTGCTGTCTTGGGCGACAGCGCTTATGGTGTTGCTGCGCAGTCCGTTGGTATAATTTTCATCGAAAGCATAATGTTTATACGTTTCCGTATCGGGGTGGTAGGTCCATGCGCCATTACCCATCGAGGCTATCCATATAGTACCGTCGGCAGCCTCGAAAACATCGGAAATCCAGTCGAACCCGACACTCTCTATCTCTTCAAAATCCCGATGTCCGTACCATCGCACATAGAGGCCCCATTCCAGGCCTACCCATAAATTGCCCTTTGAGTCTTCGAGTACGGCATACACACTGTTGGCATCATCGTTCAGTTTTTTCCATATATTGTATATTCTGCCGCTTTTGGAATCGATCATGGAGAGTCCGTTTCTTATTTGACCGATGTATACGTTGAACCCTTTGCTCTTGACATTGAGCACTCCTGTATCGGAGTTTTTGCGGCTAAGCGAAAGAATAATTTTTCCTTGTTTGGTGTCGAAGCAGTCATATCCGCCCGATTCAAAACCTATCCACAAGCGTCCGTCGGGGGTATAAGTCATACCCCGTACCAGTTTGCCCGAGAGCGAACGGGGCGATGAGCCTTGTGATAGACGTTCAAATATAAGCCCTTTGCGTTGGAAATAATTTATGCCGCCGAAAAGGGTTCCGATCCACACGTTGCCTTCGCGATCGGGATAGAGTACTCCGATAGTGTTGTCCGAAAGTCCCGATTCGCCCATCGTGTTTGCATTGATCAGTGTTTCAGCTCCACTGGCGAGATCGATGATATACAATCCCGTTTGTGTGCCAATCCACAACTCGTTTTCCACTTTGAGGGTATTGCGCAAATACGTGCTGCCGCTTTGGCTGAATGGAACGGATTTTAATTCGTCTGCGAGAATATCGTACGTAAAAATTCGGCCTGCATCGTCGCATACCAGCAATACGTGCTCGTTTAACGAACACAACGACTGTATGATTAAGTTTCCAAGAGTTTTCCTCACTTGCGGGTTGCCGACTTCACGGAAGCGGTGTGTCTCCGAATCGTATTTGTAGAGTCCTCGTTTATAAGTGCCCACGTAAAGCGATTCGTCTATCATATTGAGGCACAATGGCAGTTTGTTTTTGTCTCCTCCATGATTGGTAACGCTGAAATATTCCATGGTGTCGTACCCGTTGATTCTGAACACTCCTTGGTTGGGAATCAGAATCCATATAATGCCGTGATTGTCGGCCATGATGTCCGACACCCAATCTTCGGCGCCCACGCCGTCTTTGCTTTTAATATCGAAAAAACTGAATGTTTCGCGGCGCATATCGTAGATATAGATGCCGCGGTCGGTGCCTACCCATAGCGTATCGCTACGCTGATAGAGGGCGCTGATATTGTTGTTGCCCCGATGTTTTTCGTAATCGTAGCAGTTGTAGCGTCTGATACTGTGCCCGTCGTAACGGTTGAGGCCGTTTTTTGTACCGAACCACATGAAACCGAAATTGTCCTGATAAATCGATTTGACGTAGTTCGACGTCAGCCCGTCGGAGTTGTCGATATGTGAAATCGAGAAACTCGAACGGGCGTTTGCTGCCGTTCCAAGCAGAAGCACGGCGGGCAATATCAATAGGAAGAACTTGTATTTCATCAATAAAACGAGTCGGTTATCGAGTCGCTTTGAGAACTTTTTTTGTTCCGTCGGCGAATGTCAGGTCGATGATGGCGATAATGGGAGAGCAGGCTATCGGGAGCGATATTTCCTGCAAACCTTCGCTGCCGGAAAAGCTGCCGAGCAGACGTTCGTCTATGCCGTACACTTTCATGCCGATGATGGGCTGCGACGATTTTATGTTGCAGGCATTGCCGTCGGCAGTGAGCAGGGCGGAGAGCAACGGGGCGGTTTGTGCATCTTCGGCGGTTTCTTTTACAGCCGACGTTTCGTGACTCAGGCGATATACGCGCACGTCTTGTTTCGGAACGGAATAATCGAATCCTTCGCTGTCGAACGTGATGTCGGTACCGAACCACAATTCTTTGATTGCGCTTATGTTCGAGGGAGCGATGCCAAGGCGTTCAAACGAAAGCCGGCCGTTTTTCGCCGTAATGCCGTCGAAATTAAATACCGCTACATAATCGGCTTCGTCGGTGTGACGCTGGAATATGGTTTCCGACGTGTTGGGCGTCGTATATTCGCCGATGCCTTCGACGGGCATGAATGCACCCGTGTTTTCCCGCACGTAGCGGTTTATGTCTTCATTGCCCATGATGGCAACGGCACGGCGGCGCGATTCACTCGGTTCGCCGCATGGGATACCGTTCTCGGTTTTTACCTTGTCGGAAAAATTGTCTCCGAATATGAAAGCGCCGGTTGTCATACCGGTTGTGGCGCGCACACGGTTTTCGCCGTCGGTTTCGCTTCCGAGGTAGTTGGTTTTGCACATGACGAGCTGGTCGGGGTCGAGTACGGTATAGAGGCGGTCGAACCACCAGCCGTAAGAGAGGGCGTTCATCACATATTCGCTTTCGTGAATTTGGCTGAAACGGTCGCAGCAGGTGCGCCGCCCGTGCACGTACTGGTAGGGGAAGGCGGGCGACATGGCCATAACGAGGTACAGCCCGTATTTTTCAGCTTCTTCGCGCACGATTTTCATTCCGTAGTTGTATGCCTGTACGGCGGTGGTTATTTCGCTGTTGTAGTAGCTGTCGCCCTGTACGATGCCGCAATTCATGAAATCGATTTTGACATATTTGGCACCGAGCTGCGAGTAGTGCTTAAACGCATATTCTATATGTGTTCGCATGGCGGGGTGTGTCGGGTCGCTTGCGTAGCCTCCGTTCGACCCCAATTGGTAGGGTTGTCCGTTCACTTTGAGCAGCATATCGCCGTAAGTATAGTCGCGTTCGCCATTAAGGCCGGTACCCGGTACTTTTCCGTCGATCGTCCATTCCCATATCACGAAAGGCCCGCCATAGAGACCGAGCGTCATATTCATGCCCTCATAGGTAGTTCCCTCGTAGGTGTAGGTCGTACCTTCGCCGAAAACTTTTTTCGCGAGGTTGGAGATGCGTGTTGCGGGAATATTGTCTTCGCCGAAAGAATCGAGGCTGATGGTGATTTTGCCGTCTTTCCCGTAGAATCCGTGTTCAAAAAGATTGTCTTTCATGAAACGCGCACTTTCGACGACACCGTCGTAATTGACATATTGCTGCTGCGCACCCCACGAGCTCCAGCCCACCGGATTTCCGCCATGCCATTCGGCGGGCGGTTCCACGAGCGCATTGGCGTCGGCAAAGGCGTTCATGCCTTCGCGCCAGTCGTCGAACGCACCAATCATGAATCGGGCAGAGCTTACGGTTTTTCCTCTTACGCTGCCGTGGGGCAGCACGTCGCGGGTATCGCTGTTACTCAGACCCGAGAGGCATTCAAACCGCGTAACGCGGTTCATGTAGTTACCGGTAATGGTTACGCCGTTTTTCCAGTTGTCGTGATCTACGGCTCCTGCCACGAGACCGAAGCGGTCGTCGGCATTGTAAACGCAGCTGGTTTCGCACGATACGACCTCTGTCGGTTCGTTTCCTTTGATAGTGAAATTTTTGTAGTCTATGTGTCCGTCGTTATCGAAAGGTATCCACAATATATGGTTGGCAGCAGTGGAGCTGAAAGGTGTTGTGTAATCGCCGATAGCAAACGGTATCATGCGGTTGCTGAGCACGGTTTCTCCGTTGTCGGCTTCGAGGGTGAGCTGTGCAATGAAATAGGGGTGCTCGTCGAAAAACGACAATGTTTGAGTCATCGTCACGCCGTCTTTGCGGCGGACGAGACGAAGGCTCTCTCCTGCCCCGAAATCGGGGTCGTTTACCTCTACTGCCACAGCTTCGGCTTTCACGTCGGCCGACGATAAGACGACGCTTGCGCCTTGGGTGTTTCCAAGCCGGTAAGTCGTTTCGGCGAATATTTTTTTGAATAATTCCCGACCGCGATGTTTTACGGTAAGTTCGTTGTTTGTCTCATTGTATGAAGCAGTCCAGTCATTTTTCGTTATTTCCACCTGAGCGGCTGCCGATGTGGTGAGCGCCATCGCGAGGACGGCTGTCGCAAGTATGCTCCGAGCTGTTGTTTTCATGTTATTCATGGGATAAGTTGAAAAGGAATATTTTTACATCTTTTGCAGGAATTTCTGTTTCAAGTATGTGGCATGCCTTCATTTTGTCGGACGACCAGAGTTCGGTAAGGTCGTAATCGCGGCTTTCCGATAGGCCGAGGCGTCGCAGCGGCAACCGTTTGCAGGCGGAGTGTTCGCCGAAGTTGAACACGGCGAGGTACAAAGCGTCGCCGGTGCGGTAGTAAAACATGTCGGCTGCACGGTCGCCGGTGCCATGTTCTACGGGGCGGAACGATTTGCAGCGGCGAGCCATTTCGTTGATGCGGGGATTCGTTGCCGTGCGCAAGACACGTTCCCGTGTGTCGGGATTTCCGCTCTCGCTGAGATCGTCGCCGAGAAAGAACAGGCCGGTGATTGCCGATGAGGTGAGGCGTGCTCTGTTTTCGCCGTCGCTTACGCCTTCCATCACGATGTGGTCGGCATCATTGTAGTGGTATACGCGGTCGAGCCACCAGCCGTACGTGAGGGCGTTGAGGGTATATTCGGTGTTTCCGATGTCTGCCCATGCATCGCAGCCTATCCGGCGGCTGTGAGCGTAATTGGCGGGAAAGAGCGGAGCTATCGACAGATTTATCCACAGTTTGCCGCCGGCCACCGAGTCGATGAACGCCATGCCCTGATTATAGGCTTGCACGCCGGTGTGCACGGACGGGTCGTAATGGCTGTCCGATTCGTATGCTCCGTGTGCCATGAAATCGATTTTCATGAAGTCGTAGCCCCATTCGATGAATTGGTCTATCTGGCGGACGATGCGTGCCTTTGTGCCCGGGTGAGTGGGGTCGAGGGCGTACGCGCCGTCGAAAACGAGAACATTTCCGTCGTGTTTGAGATAAAGGTCATTCATTTTATATTGCGGAGCTTCTGCCACGATGGCGTCGGGATTTTTCGCCCAGTCGGTGAATGGGCAGTAATAGATGCCCGCCTTTTGCCCGCGGCTGTGGCAAAGGGTGGTAAATTCGCGGCGCTGCTGTTCGTTCAGGCCGAAATCCCAAAATGCGTCGAGTCCGATATAGACGGTACTGTCGGAGCCTATAAAATTCCGGTTTTCAAGATTGTCGTTGAAAAATCTGCTTACTTGCGAGGCGTTGTCGAAATTGATTTTGGTTTGCAGTTTTCCCCAGCTGTTCCAGCCGAAAGGCCTCTCCCCTTTCGAGGCAATGCGCGGGGCCACGGCAGCGCACAAGTCGGCATAAGTCTCCATGCCGTCGCGCCAGTCGTCAAAAAGCCCCACCATTATTTTGGGCGATTTCACCGTCGTTCCTTTTACGGCACCATGCGGACGCACATCGCGGGTGAGCGGCGACCATGCTCCGCCGTAGACGGTGAGCGTATCGACCAGCACCCCTTCACCGTGCGCCTTTATGCCGGTTTTCCACACGTCGTGTTCGATAGAGCCTGCCACGAGTCCTTGGCGGGTATCGCTGTTGAACAGGGCGCTTACTTCATAGCTTTCGGGGGCCGTTGCGTCGAAAGGGGTTATGCGGTAGCGCACCCACGCATCGTTATCGTAAGGGACGAACAATATGTTGTTTCCGCATCGGGTGAAAGTCTTGGCGGCAGAGAGCGACGAAACGGGTGCCATGTAGTTGAGTTCCACGCCCTGCGGGTCGCTGACGGTGAAGTCGGTAAGTATGTAGTCGCGGGAGGGATAGAGGTAGAATCGGTGTTCGATGCGTTCGCTGCCTCGGCGTCCTTTCACCGTAACTTTCGTTCCCTCGCCGAAAGCGTCGGAAAACGGCTGTGCCGAAACGGTTACCGACTGCGACCCGCTCAGGTCGCGGCGAGTATTGTCAAGGCCCCAGACGATACGGGAATCGACAAGCAATTCATTTCCGTTTTTCGAGAGTGTCGCGGCCCCGTCTTTGCGGTCGATGCTCAGTGTCCATTCGCCTGCCGAAAAGCTCTTAACGGCCGGCGCCGAAATTCCCTCCGGCATCGGCAGCGCGGTAATTGCACAGAAACAGACGGTTTTTATCCAGCTGTTTTTTTTCATAGTAATATAAGTTTTATCTTACAATTTTTTATTTTTTTATCTTGGGAATAAGCGTCGAAAAGCACTTGCTTACGATACAAAAATAGCAATTGTAATGAAACAAATTCGTCAATAATCGTTCAAATATAATTACAAATGAGTCATATCTCTCTGTTTTTAGCACTATTTCGCGATTGCCGCACAAAATTTCGGAGGCACGGGCAGAGTGCGGCGGCACGGCCGCTTTTTTTATAAAAAACGCCTTGACAGAATCAAGGCGTTTTTTCAGTGCAGCATGTCTTTACCGGAATTTATCTGCCGTCCGAAAGGATTGCTTTCGGACGGGCAGCAAATTCTATTTTACAATTTTCTTGGCAACATTGTCTTTGACGATGATGAGCACTCCGTCGGCAGGAACATCGATATGTTTGCCGGCTGCGCCCTCGGCTACCGTGCGGCCGAGTATATCGATTACTTTCACGGGTTCGCCGCAGCCTTCGGCAACAATACCTTCGGCATCGACGGTAACATCGAATCCGGCTTTTTTGTCGGCTTTAGCGTCGAACAGTCCGTCTAATGAACCGTCGGCTTTCGTAAATGCGCTCGCCGTTTCGTGGATAAGGCTGATGGTTTGCACACCGACCGTATAATCGCCTTCGGGCACGGTGATGGAATAGGTGGTTACTGCGGGACGAAGAGCCGACGTGCGTTCGTTGGAGACTTTCACAAAACCGGTTTCGGGGTCGGCGGGTACGATGCAGTAGATTTTTCCTTCACTGTTCTTTACATACACGTTGTAGGCAAGATGTTTTTCAGCGGCGCCCTCTACGGCGTCCCAGCTGATTTCGAGTTTGCCGTCGGCATATTCCGCCTTTACGTTTTTCGGAGCTTCCGGAGTCTCTGCCACAACATCGGGGGTGGTGTTATAATACAATTTTGCATCTGCCGATTCGATATATCCGACTTGGAAGATGTCGGAGAGGCCGTCGTTGTCGAAGTCTGCCACTACGCCCCAAGCGTCGCGACAACAGGGATAGTCTTCGTATTCCTTATCGGTGAATGCCCCTGTCAGCGAACCGTAATAGACATTGAGTTTTTTGTCGTTGTGAGCTACGGCATGGGTAATGTCGGGTATTCCGTCACCGTTGAAATCACGGACATACGTCTTGACTTTTTCGGTTCCGTCGAGTCCGAGGTCATCGATTTCGGTGGGAACATCGAATACGTCTTCGCCTTGCGTATTGGTATAAAGGAAGGCATTCCAACTATATCCGTTGTCGCCCCAGCCGGTCATGAAAAAGTCGAGATAGCCGTCGCCGTCGAAGTCATTAACCACCGACGATGAGCTGCGCAGGGTGTAGAAAGGATTTTCGGGGGTTCTATCGACGAATTTCTCACCATTTTGATTGATATAGACACGAGCGTAGTTGTTGGCGTCGATATAAGCGGGGTCCCACTTTTCGTCGGCCCAACCGTCGAAGATTAAATCGACCCAACCGTCGTTGTTGAGGTCGGCAAAATGAACATTGCCTGCTATCGGGTAGAACCATCCTTCGAGTTTTTGTTTCTCGGTAACGACCTCACCTGCCTCATCTTTGACCTCAGATGTCCAAACATCGCCCCGGGTTTCGGCTATATCCATGCGGGTAAATACGCCCGTGCCGCCATCGTTGCGATAGATGGTAACCAGCCGCGAAGGATAGGTGTCCTGTTTTTCGGAATCGTCGAGATTGCCGCTTACCGCGAAGTCTACCCAGCCGTCGCGGTCGTAGTCGGCAACTGCGAGCGAGAAGTTTACGCCGCTATTGTCGGGGCTGCTCGACGGGAATACGGCATTTTCTTCGAACGTGAACGTGCCGTTGCCATTGTTGCGGTAGAGCGAAAGGTGGTTCTTTTTCCATTCATCAGACATGTACCAGTCGTCGCTGCCGTCTTGTCCGAATACCAACAGATCGACAAGTCCGTCATTGTTGTAGTCGATGCCGGCATATTGATTGAAAGACGAAAGCCGGATACCGTGTTTCGGCCCGTTAAGATGCCAGTGATATACCGGATTGCCATTTTCATCGACTTGATCGCTGCCATCGTCAGTTTTTTCCGGTTCAGCGTTTTGTTCGGCCATAAGGCAGTCGGGTGTCCACGTGTCGGCGCCCTTGTTCCACACGATGGTGGAAAGCGTAGTCCAATTCCAAATGCCCGGCTTATCGAGCGTCGGGTCTAATTGTCCGCCATAAATCAGGTCCATGCGTCCGTCATTGTCCAAGTCGGCGGCATACGCCGATGTACGGTGTGTACCCGGAAAAGTGGATCCCGATAGCGTGAAGTCTGTCTGGGCATAAGTATCTATGCCGATTGTCGCGGCCAAAGCCGCAAGGAAAAGTGTAATTTTTTTCATTTTTTTTGATTTTAAGGTTAAAGAATTGTTATCATATAAAGACAAAATTGGCGAAATATCTCTGATTGCGCTAAAAGATATACACCAAAAAGTTGTAAATTTTCGCCAGTCAGAGTTTCGGCGGCTTATATTATGTCATTCGTCATTTAATCCACCATGTATCCTGAGAAGATAGTCGCGAACGAACACTCTCGGGGGAGGAGAAACGGCGGCTTACCTTTTCGGCGAGATAGGCATCGGAGCCGCGGTGGCGAGCGATGCGCAGCAGGTCGAAGAAGCGGTTGCCTTCGAATTGCGTTTCGGCGGCCATTTCATCGACAATGGCATCTTCGACCCACACGATGCTGTCGTTTCGCGTGGAGAGCTCGGGAATCGCATAGGTAGACTGCAAGAGCGGAATACCGAGCCCGCGCCCCCGCATGGCCGTGCCGTAATTGTTGTCGAAGGCGGCATCGTAAAAATCGGTCCATGCGGCATTGTCGGCCAGTTCCAGAGAATCGACTTTGCTCTTGTCGCCGAGCACTTCGGCACGCAATCCGTATTTGAGTACGGCGAAAGCCAGAGTGGGCTTTCCGAGGCGATTGACGGCTTCGGCATAGCGAAGATAGAGATGCGAATTGCGATAGAGCGGTATTTCGTCTACGAAATGCCCCTCTGCCGCAGGATTGTCGGGATTGATGAGCGTATTGTTTATGGCAGACGATATGAAGTATTTGGAAATGAGATATTTCTCTTTTGCAGTGCCGAGCAGGGCCGACGAGGCGATGGATACGGGAACTTCAGGTGCCGGGCCGAGGAAAATGTATCGTCCGCGCAAATCGCCTTCGAGGAAACCCGAAATACTCGAAATGCCTACTCTGTCGATGTGAAAGTGGGGCGAGGTGGCAAGCGCATTGCACCACCACTCGGCCGATACGATTTGCGGCCGCAGATGGTAGGTCATGTTTACGAGGTCGGGGTAGTCTTTGCGAGTGTCGGTGGAATAGGGTATTTCGGCGACGATTTCCTCCGAGAGCGAGTATATGAAGTTTTGATCGCCTGCGGCAAGCGCCTGCGAGGTAGCATAGGTATTGGCATAGAGTTGTATGGAGAGGCGGCGGCGTGCGATGCAGGCGTAATAGCTGCGGGCGGCATCTTCGTAGCGGTTTTTGAAGAGGTACATGTCGGCAAGCAGCAAATCGGGCTCGATGAAAAAGTTGTGCGTATTCCGTCCGTCGTCGATGCCATAGTCGGGGACCCGTCTGCCGGCATACGGCCCGATGTCGGCAATAAGACGGTCTACCAACTCGTCAAGTTCTATTTCGGGATATTCGGCGTCGCTCGCTTCCTGCGACAGAATGGGCTCTTCTATATATTTGACGCTTCCGTAGGCAAGCCCCATTTGCAAATAAACCCAAGCCCGTATGGTTTTGATGGCGGTGTACTCGGGCATCATGACATTGACATTGTGCTCGGTAACAGTCGTATCCATATTTGTAAGAGCGTAATTGCAGTTGTTGATGATGTTGTAAAAATCCCGCTTCGACAGATAGGCATTGTCGGCGGAGACATTGAAGTCGGAAATCTCTTTCAAGTCGGCAGGGGCATCGTCGGTAACGCACATCAGGTCGCCGCGCAACTCCCCGAAAAGTATGTAGCGCGTACCGATTTTTTGTACCTGCGTGAGAATACCCATGACGGAATAAAGCGAGTCGTTCGGCGACGCAAGGGAGTGATCTTCCTCGAAAATGAAACTGTCTGATTTGAGATCCATCATATCTTGGCAGGAAGATATGAAACAAACCAAAAGCGCTGTCGGAAATATGTTTTTTAATTTCATGACTATCGAGTTTAGAGATTGATTTTGATACCGAAGTTAAATTCGCGCGAAGGCGCCATCAAACCGTTGTCCACGCCGAGGCAGAGCGGCGAGATGCCGCTGAAAAACTCGGGGTCGGCACCGAGATACCTCGACCATGTGCAAAGGTTATTGACAGCCACCCATATCGATATGCCTTGAAGGAACTGGGTGTGCAAAGGTACGTCGTAGGAGAGTTGTATGTTTTTCCATTTGAGGTAGCTGCCGTCTTCGATCCAGCGGTTGGAGAATCGGGCGTTGCCCATGGGGTCGCCGTAGGTGGCGCGGGGAATGTCGGTAATCTGACCGGCTGCCATCCAGCGGTTGGAGAGCGAGACGCTTTGGTTGTAGATGTCGGCGCCGTTTTCCAGACGAGCCCGCAATCCGTTGTAAACATCGTTTCCCGATACGAACGAGAACATGGTCGAAAGCGAAAGATTTTTCCATTGCAGGCGCAGGTTGAAGTTGCCGAAAAAGTCGGGGTTGGGGTCTCCGATTACCATGCAGTCCTGTTGGTCGATTACCTTGTCGCCATTGTCGACAAAGCGAGCATCGCCGGCTTCAAAAGCGGTGTACGAGCCGTTGATGTTGCGTATGCTCAGGCCGGCGGCATCAGCTTCGTCGGCAGTGGAAAACACGCCTTCAAAACGGTAGCCGTAGAAAGTGCCCAGCGGCTGCCCTTCGGCCGTAAGGATTTGCGCACCGTCGATATCGGTCAAGAAAGAGCCGTCGTCGAGTTTGGTTACGCGATTGCGGTAATGGCCGATTGCCGCTCCGATGTCGATTTTCCAGTCGGAAAGGTTGAGGGCGCGTACATTCGTTGCAAAATTTACGCCGGTGTTGTTCAGTTCGCCGCCGTTGCTCCAGAAGTATTCGAGCCCCGCTTCTTCATGGAGCGGCGTGCGTACAAGCAGGTCGGTGGTATGCGATTTGTAGAAATCGAAATTAAAATTCCAGCGGTTGCGGAAGAGACTCATGTCGAGACCGACACGGAAGGTCGCCGTCGTCTCCCATTTGAGGCGGTCGTTGCCCAAATTGGCAAGGACAGGGCCGAAAGCATGACCGAGCAGTCCGACCGACATGAAGTAGGTGCTGGTGGCATAGTCGGGCAGATTGCCGTTTCCGGCCATTTCCCAGCCGAGACGAATTTTGGCAAAATTGATAAACGGCAGTTTTTTCATGAAATTTTCCGATGAGAGAATCCATGCCGCATTAATCGAAGGGAAGATGCCCCAACTAAGTCCGCACAAATGCAGGGCATCGGGAGCCTTCGAGCCGAAGCGGTTCGAGGTTTCAGCCACAACATCTGCGTGGAATATGTACCGTTTCATAAATGCGTATTGGGCAGTCAGATACCACGCCATTTCACGCCATTTGGAATTGGCGCCGTCGGAGGTGCGGAGCGAGGCGGTGGTATTGCCCATCGAATTCATGAAATCGGAGCTCGTATTGAGTCCTTGTCCGTAGGAAACCGTGCCGACATCGTTGCGGAAGCGCCAGCCCAGCTGCAAGTCGAGTCCGTGTGCATAGTCGTGCAGCGGCGTATATCGTCCGGCAATTTTTGCCACGAAGGCGGAATGGCGGTTCATAAGATTTTCCACCCTGTTTTTCATGGTGGCATATATTTCTCCGTTGGCATTGGTCAGAGGGACGTCAGCCACGCCGTAATCGGGCAGGAATGAATTGTCCTTGATTTTGTCGAACGTGTATCCCAGCAGGGCGTCGATTGCGAAAGCGTCGTTGAAACGGTATTGAGGCGCCACGTTGAGATTGAAACGGTAGTTGCGGCTGTTGCCAATACCGAGGTCGATGATGGAGAGCGGATTGCCTACCCCCAACTCATCGACATCGGAATATTTTACCGTGATTTCACCGCGATTGGAAATTACATTGGGGTGGTAAAGCGGCGACTTGATGAGACTCAGGTAGTAGGGCGAGCTCAATTCGTCGATGCCGTCGTTGAAGATATCCCAAGTAGCTTGCGCAAAAGCGACGTCGAAGCGCAGCTTGAAGCCTTTCCAAAGATTTATGTCGGAGTTGAATCGGACGTTGAGCCGGTCGAAAGAGGTTTTCTTGATGTTGGCGTCGTTTTTCGTATAACCGAGCGAAAAGCTGTAAAGGGCTTGATCGTCGCCGCCGCGGACACTCACGCCGTAGTTCATCAATATGCCTGTACGGGTCGTAAGATCCAGCCAGTCGGTATTGTTGTGGTTGGCGAGATAGGTTCGCGATGTCGGGTCATCGTTAAGGAAATTGTAGCTATTGACATTCTCTCCGTTTTCGAGCCGTCCCTCTATGACATCGCTCACGTAAAGCCGATATGCCGATGCGTCCATGACGGGAATGGATTTTGCTTTCTGCTTGACACCGAGCATAGCCCACGCCTCGATTTCCGTAGCTTCGTTGCGGGCTCGCCGCGTCTCGATGATTACCACGCCGTTGGCACCTTTGGTACCGTAAAGAGCCGTACCGTTGCGCAGCACCGAAATGCTGGCTATGTCTTTGGGGTCGATGAGAGCGAGCGGATTGTTGTAATGCCCGTTGAACAGACTGAACTCGCTCTCGGTTACACTCCATTCAACGCCATCGACCACGTAAAGCGGCTGCCATGAAGTGTTAATGGAGTGCAATCCCTCTACGAAAATGGCCGAGCCGCTGCCCGACATGCCCGAACGATGAATGGAAAAAAGCGCTCCTTGCTGTTGCTCTACGCTCTGGTCGCCGGTCGTTTCGCTCATGCTGAAATTGTTTTTCTCGGTAACGCCGGAGGCTTGGAAGAGTTGCGGGGTATAAAAACTGCCGGTGGTCGTGGCAAGCAGCCGTATGTTGAGGGAGTCGGCACCCTGTACCGGTACGACGGCAACATCGAAGCCGGGCGCCTCTACACGGAGCAGGACTCTCCCGTCGGGAGTGGAGAGCGTGAAAAGGCCCTCCTCGCCCGTCATTGTCGTGGCAGTACCGTCGATTACGCTCACTCTGGCACCTGCAAGCGCCTTGCCCGTGCTGTTGTCGATGACCTTGCCGCGCACATCGTGTTCGCCATAAGCACTCTGCACGCCGGCAACGCCTGCGGCGAGAAAAGCAGCCAATATTATCTTTTTCGATACCCAAAAACGTGTTGGTAATGTTTTCATCATCTTACAAATTTACTTCTGTGATGGAATCATATATATGCAGTCGAGTCGGAAACGGCGCGTGAGTTCGTTGTTGTTGAATTCTGCGCTCGACACGTTGGTTGTAATGTAAAGTTTTGTGGTAACGGTTTTTGCAGCTTCGTCGTTTTCCTCCTCCATCAGCCATAAATTGTCATAAAAATTCGACACGGGAAATTTGAAGTTTTCGGTTACTTTTATGGTAGTAACTTTGTCGCCGCTGGTAAGGTATGAATCGTCGCTGAATACCTTTTCGGTGCTGCGTCCGTTTTCTTGCATGTATGTGAGTATGAACCGCACACGGGTACTGTCGGTCGTCATACTGTAATCGTCGATCGATGCCGGTACGAATCGGGCATAAATATCGTATTCGCCCGAAAGCGTGTTGGGAATGTCGAACGTTACAGCGGGCTGACGCGATACCGAAGTGGCGGTTACTTCGATGTATGAGCCGTCGCTTATTTCCGGCGTGTAAATGTTGTCGGTCGATGCCACCCGAGTATAGATGGTGGTGTTGGCCCCGCGTACGCGACCGGCCGTATTCTCAGCTTCGACAAGAATAGGCTGATTGAAAGTTTCGTGCTCGGGCCAGTCGATACGAGATGTCAGATAGGCCAACCCATTGCTGGCAGCAATTTTTTCGGCGTTTCCGAAGAAACTGCCCATACTGTTGATTGTGTTGCCCGACGTGGTTGTGCAAGGCACATCATCGGTCGCATCGGATATGAGGGAGCGGAATATAAGGTCGTGCACCACAGCGAGCGAGGTCTGCGTGTCGCGTATGGAATCGGCAGCGGCGGCATCGGCATTGTATACGTTGAACAACGGAGCAATGCGGGCGTATGACTCGTCCCATGCTTTATTATCGGGTATAAGCATGGTGAAAAGCGAATCTTCCGCCTGTATATTTCCCAAGCCGTATATCGGGTGTTGAAAAAGCCTGTTATAGAGCACTTTCACCGAATCGTATATCGTGGCACCGTTTTCATCGATGTCGATGGGGGTGCTTGCCGCCTCGTCGAATTTCTCCTCGTCGAAACGACGTATGAATTCGGACAGCTTACTTGTTTCGTCGTGGGTATCAATGTATTCCCGTATGTTGTAGCTGTAAGGAATCATGCCGTTCAATTCGTGAGCGATGCCGTTTTTCAATCTGATGTCAGTGTGTCCGAGTGCGATGCCTCCGAACGTTCCGCCGTCGAAAAAGAGCATTTTTCCGTTATACATTTTCACGCCTTTTGTCTTCGGAGTGGCGCTCGATACATTGAATCGGGCAATATGATTTGCGACGATACGCCTTACTTCATCGGTGTTGTCGAGCGATATTTCCGACAAAGATTCTGCCGAAGGAATCCACACGGTGAATGTTTGTGTGGTATTGAGCAAATCGGCATATCCGCTTACCTCTATCATGCGGCAGAATTTTTCGTAGCCGGCATCGTTTTTGACAAATCCGTAAATCGTGGCATCGATAACATTTCCTGTATCGGGCGAGTAGTGCTCGTCCCAAGTATCGGAACAGCCGACGGCCGCTGTCAGAGCGAATGTCGCGCCAAGTATTGTAATAGCTGTCGATTTCAACATGTCATTTTAACTTTATGTTTTAATAAATATCTTCGCGGTCGATTTGACTGGTCGGTATTATCTCGATGTAATCGCCGTGAAACTCTTGGTTGGGGTCGTAAACGTTTTTTCCGCGAAGCGTATGCGCACCGTATTCCTGCCATGTGAATTGCCCTACTACTATCCGTAAGCAACTGAACATGGCACGAAGTGAAACGCCACCGTTCTGTGTCGTATAAATCGAAGCCGGAGCCTTCATGTATCCTCTGTTGTGCATGGCCTTATCGTTTTCGGAATCCTGCGGTCCATCGACATCGGCAATCCACCCCACTTGCGGGTCGGTGCCGGTAATGCGCAAGTCGCGGGGAATTCCCTGAATTTCGTTATCTACAAAAATTTGAGCTATACCGCGCCATGATTCCTGCCGATAGCCGAGCCGCACTTCGTAGGAACCCGGCGGCATCGGAAGCATACGGAGAGTGAAGTCGTACCAACCGTTGAGCTTCAATTCGTCGGCTTCAAAATTGGTCCAACCGTTGTTTGCCCACATGGTGATTTCACTTTCATCACTGAAACTCAAATGTTTGCCACAAAAATCGTTTGGAATTACATATCCAGATGCTCCCTGTATATCGACCAGTTGCCAACGTATATTGTTGTTTGTAAGCTCAGGCGGAATATTGTAAAAATCGAAGCGTATACGCTTGTTTAGAACATCGTTCACCATGTTGCTCTCGTCGTACACCAGCATGTCGGTCAGCGAGTGGACAAATCCGTTTATCGCACTGAGATTGCTCTGCTGCTCGTCGATACCCACATGCGTGCCGTCGGAAAGCGTGTTGATGCGATTTCCTGCCTTGATTTCCATCAGGCGGTAGGTGTACATCGTTTCGTAATACTCGCAGCGTTCGTTAAGCCGCGAAGTGACGGTACACGGGCCGTTGTAGAGAAAAGAGTTGGTAGACATCTGACGATCGAGCAAATGATACGCGACAAATTTGTAGAGGGCATTTTCCGTATTGGTATAGTCGCCGGCGGCTTCGGTGCCGTAGTATCTTTCGGCAAAAGTGCACAGCTCGGAAAGGTTGTCGATGCCGTTGAGATGCATTATGGAATCGGGTTCGGCAAAAAGCGTATAACCGTAACGCTTGATGGTGGGAACCTTAAACGTGTTTTCACCACGAACGACGCTACCCGACGGATAAGGAGATACGTAATTTTCGTCGCGTATCAGTTCGGTGGCTTTGTCGAGACCGGTAGCGCGGAAAGCTTCGGCAAAAATGGTAAAACGTCCTTCGTTTTCGAGGGTATTGAGCAGAAAATCCTGCGACGGTTCTATTACATTGCCCACGACATGCACCACCCCGTTGTGTACTTCTATGTCTTTTTCCACAATAGGTACATTCTTGTTGATATAGATTATCAGACCCGAGCCGGAGTCGTCGCTTTGAAATGAAACGGTAATATAGTTCTGGCTCATCGACGACTCTGCCAATGCGCCCTCTTCAAAACGGTCGGAAGTATAATCGATACCTTCACTTTTGATAATGTGATCGTAAATGATTTTCTCTTTTTCTTCCAAGGGGAAATTTTCGAGGGAGATACCTTTGTCGGAAAAATATCGGAGCAACACTTCATCGGTAGGGACAAAAAGCGTGTAATGTCCATAAGTGGAAAGAAGTGCGCTGATACCTGTCTCGTCGAGCATAGAGGCGAAAATACTGAATCGCCCGTCTTCATGACAAAACGACGAAACCGTCTGACCGGTGAACGTGTAGAACGCTCCTTCATCGACCTCATCGGAGCAGGAGACAAAATTTCCCGTGCTCGTTATGGCGGCAAGGGCAAGAAGACCTCGGGTCAGTATACTGTTTAGACGCTGTAAACGCTTCATTTGTCGTATTTGTTTTATTGGCATGTTAATCGGAAGTTATATCGGTCGATGTTTTATAGAATGGATTTTGAACCAATAGACCGTTGGCGCGCATTTCAGAAGCATTGATAGGCATGTAAAGAGCATCGAATGCGCTCAGTTTGCTGCTGACAGTCGATTGGTCGAGATCATCGTATTTGACCATCAGATAAGAATTGACCAAATTTTTGAATTGGTCGCGATGGTGCGTAATGCGGCGAAGAATGTCGAAATAGCGTTTACCTTCAAAGAGAAATTCGCGCTGCCGTTCATCGTAAATGAAATCGAGCAAATTCGCCGGAGTATTGTAGTTGTCGAAATTCAGTGAACCGATGCCGGCTTCGGGATTGGCGCGGTCATAGCTTATGCACGCCAATTCAAAAGCAGTTTGCAAGTCTTGGTTAAGTTCCGTCAGGGCTTCGGCTTTCATCAGGTATACTTCGGGAAGCCGGTATACGACCCAATTGGAGGAAGTGGGGTCGATGAAGTGGTAGTTGCTGTTATTGACCGAAGACGAGGTCAGGTCGCTTCCTGAGAGATAGCTGGTATATTTACGTATAGAGGCTCCGGACGAGGCTGTCGAGTACAAAGACGTACGCAAGCGCAAGTCGGTATCGGTAAAAATCGATCGGGCACTTGTTGTAAAGTCGTAAGGAATAATTTGCTGAGAGTATCCGAGGGACATTTCGCCATAGAAATCGGCTACGGCAGAATTGGCGTAATTAATAGGGAGAAATTGCAGTTCGAATATCGTTTCGCTCGATAATCCGTCAATGAAAATACTTCGGCAGTAATTTAACGAATTTTCCATTGACAGTACATTGTTTTTGTCGTTGAGCACTTTATCGCAATACGTGATACAATCTCCGTATCTGCCGCGCCACAGACACATGTCGGCAATGAGGGTGCGAACGGCGGCCTGGGTTATGCGGCCTTTCGTATAGGTACGGTTTGCATAAGTCGTCGATGCCATAGGTTCGGCTTTTATAAGATCCTCGATGAGAAAGTCGAGAATTTCGTCGGGTTCGGATTGTTTAAGAGAAAACTCTTCCGTATCGTCGATTACCGGCGTTACGGAGAAAGGAATGTCGCGAAAAGCCCGTATCAGCACGAAGTAGCAGTATGCGCGTATGCCTTTGACCTCTGCGAGGTAGGCATTGAGTTTTGCCGGAGTGAAATTGGGGTCTTTTTCACATACGCCGGGTGCAAAGTGCTCTACCGTATTGCAGAGGTTGATGACATTGTAATAATTGCCCCAAGAGGAATATCCGTTCGACGGTAATATGTTGAGATTGGCAATATAACGAAGATTCTCGTCCCCGTTGGCAGGGCCTTGGCGCATATTGTCGCTGCGGAATTCGCCCCATACAATCAAGCGTTTGAGAAAATCGCTCTCTTGCATAGCCCGATAACAGGACATTGTAACGCTCAACACATCGTCTTCGCTCTGCCAAAACTCGTCAAGAACCATTTCATTGGTCGGGGGCAGTTCAAAAAAGTCGTCGCACGCAGTAGCTGATATAACAGCGACGATGCCGGCTAAAATTTTACAGATATTTTTTATCGTTCTCATATTGTTCGCTTCTTAACGTGAATGATTAGAAACCGAGCGTAATTCCCAATGTAAAATACTGTGAACGTGGAGTATTGCTTTTATCTTCTGCAATACCATATTCGTTTGGCGGTATTTCGGGATCGACACCCGTATATTTCGACCACGTGGCGAGATTGTTTAATGTCAGGTATGCGTTTACTTGTGACAGTTTGAGTTTCTCGACGGCCTTCTTGGGCAATTCGTAGTTGAATGTCAAATATTTGAATCGGAGGAAAGAGCCGCCCTCGACAAAACGGTCGGAGCCGAGCCAGTTGTAACCGTATTGATAAAGTGCCCGAGGTATGTCGGTAACATCACCCTCTTTACGCCAACGCCAGTTTACAGCAATCGATTGGTTGTTGTTGGAATACATGTTCTCAGACCACATGCGAGCGTAATTGACAATTTTGTTGCCGGCCCGGAAATTGAAAAATGCATTTATTGTCAAACTTCTCCATTTCAGTGTGAATCCAAAGCCTCCGTAATATTTGGGATTGCAGTTTCCCAAATATACGATGTCGAGTTCATCGATGGTTCCGTCATGATTTATATCTTCATAGATGGCATCGCCACCGCGGAACCGGTAATTGGTCGAGCCGTAACAGAAAGTCATATAGAGCGGGGTTCCATTTGCATCGCGTACCACGTTGCCGGCTGCATCGCGTACTACCGGCGAAGTACCGTTCTCATTATATTCTGAATATTGGTACACACCTTTGTAGCGGAATCCATAAATGGATCCGTAGGCATTTCCTTCTTGGAAACGCGACAGATAGGAGCCGTTTTGACGATCGAACTCACCTTTGTTCATTTCAGCGATTGCCGGCAGCAGTTCCGTAATCTTACTGTTGTAATTGGCAAAGTTGAAATTCACGTCGAAAGTCCAGTCGCCGACCTGCACCATACGGTTGGTATAAAAGTTGATTTCCCAGCCGTTTTTCTTCATACTGCCGCCGTTGATATAAGACACACTGCCAAATCCGGTCGATGAAGGAATGGTAAAATCCTTAAAAAGCAGGTCTTCGTTTATTTCATGAAAAAGGTTTAAGTCAAGATTGTATTTGTAGTCGAAAAGAGCAAGATCGAAGCCTGCATTATACGATGAATTGGTTTCCCATTTCAGATTGGCGAGACGTAAACTCGAAGGTTTCATACCAGAAACATCGATATAGTTTCCTGCTCCCGAATAGCGTGCATAATGCAAATATTCGTAGTCGGGCATACGTCCGGTTTTTCCATAGCCGGCACGAATTCCGAAGAGTGTCAGCCATTGGCTGCTCCACCGCATCCAATGTTCGTCGGAGATGTTCCATTTGAGCGATACGGCAGGGAATGTGCCCCATCGGTTTTTGGGGCCGAAGCGGGTACTTCCATCGCGACGTACGGTAACATCAATGATGTATCGTTTGTCGAAAGTGTAGTGCAGCCGGCCCATGTATGCCATCGAATGCCATTCGCTGCGTATACTTTCCTGTCCATCTTCATATCCGGGCTGGGTCGGGTCGGTGATGCCGTTTGGGAAGCCGTATTTTTTGAATTCGAGGTATTGCGAGTTGCCAGACGTAAGTTCCCATGCTCCGTAAATCATCAGGGAATGTTTTTCACCGAGTTTGGGTATGAAAAGAAGATCGTGTTTGGTTTGAATGTTCAGACTCTCTGCCTCACGTCCATAAAGCCTGTTTATAGCCGAATTGGTCCACGCCTGTGACGATACTTCACGAGGAAGCATTTTGTTTTCTTTTTTATTTTCAATGTCGAATTGCACATATCCCGAGTAGCGCAAACGGTGGCGATCAGGATTTAGAATGTCGTATTGAAGCCGCAAAGTGGGCATGATACGTATGTTGGATTCATCGTATTTGGCGAGGTTGGCGAGCGCTACCGGATTGGCAAGATATTTTTGATTGTCGTCGAGTTGTGAACTTAAAGGAATGTTATAGAAATCTTCGGTGTCGTTTCCCATTTCATCTTGACGGTAAATACCGACATTCGGCATTTTGCGGTAGGCAATATCGAGGAGCCCTTCGGAATCCCAATTCTCTTTATAGTTTTGATGATTCATGGTATTCGTGAGAGCAAATTCAGTAGAAAAGCGCAAGCGATCCGATACGAGATAATCGAGGTTCATGAGCGTCGATATGCGATCGAGACGCTGTTTGATGATGGTACCTGACTGGTTGTAATAGCCGAGCGACACGCGATATCGCGCTTTTTCGCCACCACCGGTTATATTGAGGGTGTTGTCGTAGGCAAGTCCCGTTTGTGTAACGGCTCCGACCCAATCGGTATTGTTATTGAATTGTTCATATTCAGAGAACGTCGGGTCGTAATTGAATTCCGGAATATTGCAGGCATTCTCGTCTTGACGAGGATTGAAATAAGCCTGTTTCATCAACATGGTATAATCGTCGCCGGAGAGCATTTTTCGCCCGCGAGGCTGCCGGTGTCCCGAAAATTTAAAAAGATACTGGACTTTGGGCGGCCCTTTGACACCGCGTTTCGTCTTGATCATGATTACGCCGTTGGCACCGCGCGAGCCGTAAATAGCTGCCGATGCCCCATCTTTGAGCACGACGATTTCCTCTATATCTTCGGGATTTATGCTGAGCAGGTTGGCAAATTGTTCAGAGGTGGCATTGGCATAGTCGAAAGCCCCATCGACATGACTTTCGTATGGAATATCATTAAGTACGATGAGCGGTGTCGTATTGGAATTGATAGAGCCGGAACCGCGTATGCGCATCGACGACCCCGACCCGAGGTCGCCCGAGGTATTTACAATATCGAGTCCTGCTATACGTCCTTGCAAGGCATCATCGACCGATTGCACCGATACGCCTTCAAAAGCCTTGGTGTCGATACGTTGTATAGCGCCGCTTATTTCACGGGTCGAGATAGGCATGGTACCGTCGTCGATAGTCTTTTGGGCTGTAACGACGACTTCGCTTAACTGATCTATTTCATGAAGTTCTACATTGACGACAGGTGCAATGGATACGATGCGCGGAGAAAAACCGACATACGAAAATCTGAGTTTGTTTTTCGGATTTTTTACTTTCAAAGAAAAATCTCCATTGATATCGGTGATAACAGCGGTGTATACGCGGTTGTTTTCATCGACTTCCTGAATGTTGCAACCTATGAGCGGCTCCTTGTGGGTGTCGGTAACCGTACCGCGTACCAGACCCGAAGTTTGCGCTGGCAACATATTGGGCATAAGCAGTATCAATAACGCTGTAATGTATTTGAGATGTCCCATTTCAGAAATATTTGATATTGATCCGATTGTTTTTCGATATTATTTGAATTTCAAGGCTTTGTCGATTAAATGTATAACTGCACGCGACGAGGCGGTGATATTGGTGGCACGACTTACATCGGGGTTGTCCACGATTAGGTCGCGTGCCATAAGATTGTAAAGACCTCCTTCCGTAATTACACGAGCTTCTTCTCCCGTGCTGCTGTCGAGGCTTCTCACAGTAAGCGAGTGGCCGTCGCTTTGCAAGGAGAGTTTATGAAATTTGTCATATTCGTTGCGGGCAGATGTTTCGTAAACTAATGGTCCGTAAGGTGTTCCGTTAATGTATGCCGAATTGTCAACAAAATGGAGCCGCAGAAATTTAAGAAGATAGATAGCTTTTTTTCGCTTCGTATCGAGATTGCTGTCTTCAGCTATTTCTTCCCATGTAAAAAGTTCCGGATCTTCGGCGAATGCCTTGTCGAGGGCTTCTTTCGTAGGAACGAATATCGTATAACGGTAGTTGTTGAAAAAATTTACGATATTGCCTACTCCGCTCGTCGAAGTGGTCGTTTTGGTAGAGAAAATTTCGTCGATTTCGTCGTCATCGGCAAAAATGGTGAATACCTGTTCATGTCCGCGGCAAAGGTCGAAAAACGCCTTGAATTCGGGGTGGGAATCAAGACAGTCATAAACAGTTACCGTAGCGTCGTGCAACAGATGGTCGATTACGAAAGTACGGCCGTTGTCCGAACTGTATCGACACGGTTCGCCTGAAGCTCCGACGGTAATGCCGGCAAAATTGTCTCCGACTTCCAAATCACCGCCGCCGTTTACTTTTAGTGAATTTTCTGTACCGGACAGGCATATCGTTCCACCACCTTTGGTCAAAGCATAAGAGGCTGTACCATCGTCGATGTATCCCGAGAGAATGCCGTTTTCGTTTTCCCCGACTACAATATGTAAATCCAGAATATCGCGCATTCGGTTGCGAATAATCGATTTGTTGCTGACGGTACGTTTATATTCGCCGATGGAGCCGTCTTCGTTTGTGCTATATACCTCGGCCTTCACGACATTGTCTCGTTCATCGTAGAAAAAGCTCCATATTTCACGATTTACACCACCTCGTGCCCATGATATGGGTTCGCGGTAGAAGCCGAACGCTTCGTCGGTAGGTACGAGCAGATTGTACATGTTTTCCATGGATCGCAGATACATGTAGAAACGCATCGCCTGCGTATCGCTCAGATCGTTCCAGTCGTCGGTGATAGCCCATTTCATGATTTTTGTGTTGTCAGAAGTAAGCACCGATGCATAAACGCCTTGATAGTCTATCGGCGGAAAAACGGTATTGACGAAATAGACAACGCCGTTTCCGGTTAGTTGGCTCGATACCACGTTATCGGGTGCGACATTAAGAGGGTAAGAAGTTTCATCGGTCAAATTCGGCCACGCATGGGGCAGAGAGGCCGAGAACGAACGTTTCTGGTGGTTTTTCAGAAACATGGCCAAAATATCGTTGGGAATGCTGTCCCAACAACCGTAAGCATCGCGAAGATAGGCGCCTTTTCCTCCATTGAAAAATTCGTCCATGGCTTCATCGGTAGGTACGAACATGGTGCCCATATCTTGCTCGGACGATGCTTGCGAATAGGCGGCCTCTGAGGGATCGTAGTAAAGAAGTCCGTACCCAGAGAGTGATTCACCCTGCGGGCCCAATTGACAGTTGCGTTCGTTGAAGAAGTGTTTTACAAATATGGAATCGACACCTGTCAATGCCGGACGGAGTGGATTTGAGCCATTGTAAAATTCCTTTACGGAGGCATTGATTGCTGCATCATAATAAGGCGCGCTGAATCTGTTGAGCAGCCGATTGAATATTTTTGATTTATCGTTGGCGGCTATTGCATCGGCCATAGACCCTGCGGGCAACAGCACGTCTTCAAGCACATGTATATAACCGTTTTTGCAAATGATGTCGCGCTCTGCCACTCTCACACCATTTATATATATATCATCGGCCGAATGCTCTTTTTCTTTGATAATCAGAGAAAAATCATCTTCGGTCATACCCATGGTTTTCATTTGCGCCGGTGTGAAATGTACCAGCATGGGAGCATCGGCTACCAAATGCAGCGGCTTGGTCGAAAAACGGCTCCAATAACTGTTTGCAAAAAGTTCATTGTCATTTACCACTGCCACGCTGTCGAGAATAGAACCTGCGGTAAAACGGCGTACAGCCCTGCCTGTTACTGCCCCGTCGCTGCCGGCAATGTTAGACAGCATTTCCGACAGATAGGCCATATTGACCATACTCGTATTCATAATGGCACGTTTTTGGGCAGGCGTAAGCTCTTCATAACTTCCGGCTCCGTATGGATTTTGTTGAAAAAAGCGGACGAAAGAGTCATCGTTTGCAGGGAAAAGTGTTTTGCTGCCTGTTCGGGAAAGTGTCTCACGGTATCCGAGATCATCGATCAATCGCAGGAAATAGTTGAAATTTCCGGCTTCACGCATGTAGTCGTAAATACTCGAACCAAGCACCTCGGCCGGCGGCTCTTCATTGTCATAGAAATAATCATCTTTACAACTTGATAATATCGTGGCCGATATTATTATCACGGCTAAAAATAAAAAACGTTTCACTCGTGCCCGGGATTCGTTGAACAGCATAATATTGAATTTAAGGTCCTCGATGATTACAAATTTACCCTCTCCTTTATCTTTTTATTACAATAAATACTTCTGATTTTTGCACAAATAGAGCAAATTTTCAATTTTGAGGCATTTGTGGCGTGTTCGCATCATTTTCTGGCGAATTAATTTTATTTTACATTGTAATTTTCCCTACGAGGTGTTTGAATGTTTATTTGTAATTGGCGTATTCATTTTGTTTTTTGAATAGTACTGACGTATTTCATTCAATACACCGGATTAATTTTGTGGCATAAATCTCTATCAGACAGATGACAGAAACTTTATTGCCAAACGTTAAATTAACTTCAATGGATATGCGACCTCTTAACTTCAAAAAAACACTTTTTCTTGCCTGTTGCACAATGTTCTTATCGGTCGAGGCTTTTGCCGGTGACTGCGACAAAATATGGTACAGTGCTCCCGCATCTGATTGGATGGAGGGAGTCCCTGTAGGAAACGGACGACTTGGAGCAATCGTTTATGGCGGTATTGCCCTCGAACGCATTGCCTTGAACGAAATAACCCTTTGGTCGGGACAACCTGATACGTTGCAAAATACCATTTGCGGGCCGGAAAAACTGGCGGAAATACGTTCCTTTTTTTTCAAAGAAAATTATAAGAGGGCAAATGATTTGACCATAAAATATTTGTCGGGAACAAGAAGTAGTTTCGGCACTCATTTGCCATTGGGCGATCTCGTGATAAAGTCGGAATACCCCGAAGGTGAACTTAAAGGATTCCGGAGGGAACTCGACATGGCGAAAGGAGTCAGTATGACGACCTTTATAAAAGGCGGGGTAAAATTTACACGGGAATTGATATGCGATTATCCCGACGATGTAATGGCTTTGATGATTTCTGCCGACAAAAAGGGTTGCATCAACACGGAATTTTCGTTCGACCTCCTTCGCGATGCTGTGATAACGGCCGAACGCAAAGGACTTTCTTTGGAGGGAAAAGTTTGCTTTCCGAAACAAGGCCGCGGCGGTGTCGAATTTGCCGCATGCCTTCTTATCGATGCTATTGGCGGAGAAGTGTTTACCGACGGGAACAAAATACGGGTAAAGAATGCAGACTCTGTAACCGCTTATCTCGATATTCGCACCGACCTTTTCGACAAAGATTATCGCCATACGGTGAAAAATACCGTCGATCATGCCCAATCGCTCGGGTACGGAACGTTGCGTTCAAATCATGTAGCCGACCACGCAGCCCTCTACGACCGCATGTCGATTTCCCTTGGAACGCCAAGTGAAATGGCGAATCTGCCTACTGATGTACGCTTGCACCTTATTAAAAACGGAGCGCTCGACAGCGACTTCGATGCCCTCTTTTTCCGTTACGGCCGGTACATGCAGATTGCCTCGTCGCGTCCCCGTTCTCCCTTGTGCAGCAATTTGCAGGGAATCTGGAACGACAATCGGGCCTGCCATATGGGTTGGACGTGCGATTACCACCTCGACATAAACATTCAGCAAAATTATTGGAGTAGCAATAAAGTCAATCTGCCGGAATGTAACGAAGCCCTCTTTACCTTTATAAAATTCCTTGACAAACATGGTCGCGAAACAGCTAAGAATATATACGGCGCTCGCGGCTGGGTAGCCCACACCGTAGTCAATGCCTGGGGCTACACAGCTCCCGACAATGCCATATACTGGGGGCTCAATGTCACTGCCGGGGCATGGCTCGCCACGCAATTGTGGAGTCATTACAAATATACGCTCGACCGCAATTATCTGGCCGATACAGCCTATCCCCTGCTCAAAGGGTGTGCCGAATTTTTTATGGATTATATGGTAGAAGATCCGAATACGGGCTATCTTGTTACCGGGCCGTCGATTTCGCCCGAAGTCGGTTTCCTTGCACCCGACGGCAACGGGTATTCGGCATCAATGATGCCGACCCTCGACCGTGCTGTCGTTGCTGAAATATACAGCGCCTGTATTGAAAGTTCCAAATTGCTCGGCATCGATAAGAAGTTCCGCCACGAATTGGAGCAAGCTCTTGAAAAATTTCCGCCTTATATGATCGATTCGCAAGGAGAAGTGCAGGAATGGCTTCACGGATTCCCGCGGCAGGACAAAGCGCATCGGCACACTTCCCATTTGATAGCTCTCTATCCGCTCGGACAACTATCGTGGACGAAAACACCGGAACTCATGGAGGCTGCAAAACGTACAATAACCAATCAGACTCAGGCTCATGGCTGGGAAGATACCGAGTGGAGTGCAGCGAATATGCTTTGTTTCAATTCTTTCCTCAAAGAAGGTGATATGGCACATGAATGGCTGCAAGACCTGTTTCGCAAATTCACCCGCGAAAATCTCATGACCGTCTCACCGAAAGGTATTGCCGGTGCCGACGAAGATATTTTCAGTTTCGACGCCACCGAAGCAAGTATCGCCGGCATGTGTGATATGTTGCTCCAAAGTTACGACGGTTTTGTAGAGTTCCTGCCGGCTCTTCCGAAAGCGTGGCCGCAGGGAAGGGTGTGCGGTTTGGGAGTCGAAGGCGGTTTCATTGCCGACCTCGAATGGAATGATTCAGCGATGCGTCAGGCTGTTTTCACAGCCACAGCCGATGCGCCGCTAAGGCTCGCCATTCCTATGGGTACAGACCCCGAATTTGCCGTCAATAATAAAAAAACAACAGGAAAACGGGATAAGGACGGTTTTGTAAATTTCAAACTGCATACGTCCGACAAACTGACTGTAAACTTCTAAAACCATACATTATGAAACTTATCTATAAAATATTCGTGGCAACCTCGCTCGCTTTGTGCGCCTCGTCGGCATGGGCAGAGGTAAATGTCCGGCAATTGAATGAGAATTGGCGTTTTCGGCAAGGTCGTTCAGACATCTGGTATCCTGCCGTGGTACCGGGTACCGTGCATACCGACCTTATGGCCAATGAAATAATCGATGACCCTTTTTTCCGTCTCAATGAACGTGCAGTGCAATGGGTCGATAAAGAGGATTGGTTATACGAAACTGTTTTCACAGTCGGGGCCGATGAATTTGCGGCCGAAAATCAGGAATTGGTATTTTTCGGTCTCGACACATATGCCGATGTATATCTCAATCACCAATGTATTCTTCGAGCCGATAATATGCACCGCACATGGCGATGCAATGTGAAAAATCTGTTGAAAGAGGGGGATAACCTTCTCGAAGTATATTTCAACTCGCCTGTCAAGGTCGATTTGCCTAAATACGACCAATACGACTACACGTTCAATACCGGTCCCGACCAGTCGCAAAATGGCGGACTTTTCGACAAAACCATCAGCATATTTGCCCGCAAAGCCGGCTATCATTACGGGTGGGACTGGGGCCCCCGTCTGGTAACGTCGGGTATATGGCGTCCTATTGAATTGCAGACATGGAGCGGTGTCAGAATAGACGATGTGCAGTACATACAGACCGATGTCAATGCTTCGCGCGCACGCTTGTCGGCCGTAGTGGATATTCGGGCCGATAATTCAGAAAACGCAGTAGTCGATATTGACGCCGACGGCAAAAAAGTCGTTTCAAAAAAAATTGTTCTCGAAAAAGGTGGCAATAGTGTGAAAATTGACTTTGAAATCAAACGCCCGAAACTTTGGTGGACGAATGGGTTGGGAGAGCCTTCGCTTACCGAATTTGCAATTTCGATAAATATCGACGGCAAATGCCGAAGCAGACGCACGCACTCGATTGGTATTCGCTCACTCCGACTTGTTCATGAACCCGATAAAGAGGGGCATTCATTTTATTTCGAGCTCAACGGTAAACCTGTTTTTGCCAAAGGGGCCAATATGGTGCCACTCGACAATTTCTTGCCGCGTATTCCACGCGAAAAATACGAGAAGCAGGTCATTGACGCCAAAATGGTGAATATGAATATGCTGCGCGTATGGGGCGGCGGTGTGTATGAAGATGATTATTTCTACGAACTGTGCGATCGCAACGGCATACTTGTATGGCAGGATTTCATGTTTGCCTGCTCTACTTATCCTGCCGACTCGGTATTTCTCAAAAATATCCGACAGGAAGCCATCGACAACGTGAAGCGCCTGCGCAATCACTGCTCCATAGCCTTATGGTGCGGAAATAATGAATGTCAAGATGTCTATTATGGTTGGGGCGGAAGATATCGCTATTACAAGGAAAAAGGAGTTGAAGAATTGACTACCAAACAGTTCAAAGACATGTATTTCCGTATCTTACCCACTGTGGTGGCCGAATATGGCGGCGGTATTTCTTACTGGCCATCGTCGCCATACGCCTTTGAAGACACTGCTTCCGACGGCATAAACGGCGATGCTCATTATTGGGGCGTATGGCATGGACGCGACTCTATCGGCCATTACAATGTAGAGAAAGCACGCTTTTTTTCGGAATACGGTTTCCAGTCATTCCCCGAATTCGAGTCTGTGAAAATATATGCCCCGCAGGAACGCGACTGGAATATCAATTCGGAAGTGATGATGGCGCACCAGCGTGCCGGCTCTTATGCCAACAATCTCATACGCGATTATATGAAATCCGAATTCCGTATGCCCGAAGATTTTCCTTCTTTCCTCTACGTCAGCTCCATACTTCAAGGAGATGCCATAAAAACCGCTATCGAGGCACATCGTCGCGATATGCCTCATTGCATGGGAACTCTTGTATGGCAGCACAACGATTGCTGGCCTGTGGCATCGTGGTCGGGTCGGGATTGGTATGGCCGCTGGAAAGCCCAGCAATACTTTTGTAAAAATGCTTTCGACGATATTCTCGTATCTCCTCTTGTGCAGGGTGATACACTTACGGTAACGCTGGTTTCCGATCGCCGTATTCAGTCAAAAGGCAAATTTACTCTTACGGCAATGTCGCTCACCGGCGATGTACTGTTCTCAAAAACAAAAACATATACCGCTGCCCCATTGAGCTCGGCAACGGTATTTGCCGAATCTGTCGATGCCCTGTTAGCCGGCCGGATGCGCGGCGATGTCGTAATCGTTGTCGCTTTTGCGTGTGCTGACCGCACCTATGACAATATAGGCTTTCTTGTTCGGCAAAAGTATATGAATTATTTGCCACCGAATTACGATTTTTCGATCACGCCTCAGGGTGACGGTTATGAGGTGGAAATTGGCTCGGACGTTTTTGCTCGGGGCGTTTTTCTCTCTCTCGAAGGAATCGACAATTTCTTCTCTGACAATTATTTCAATATACTACCGCATGAACGCAAGACAATCCATGTGCGAACTTCCCTGCCAGAAAATGATTTTCGCAAACAGTTGAAAATTATTTCATTAGGAGACATTTATGCCCGAATAGGAGTAGACACCTCCGCGGAAAGTATACTGAAACCGGTTTCATTCAAACCTCTCGGCGGAGAATGATATATGAAAAGCCCGCGAATGCAAAATGCATTCGCGGGCTTTCGTTTATTCATTGACGCGGAAAGACTCTAACCGTCATTAAAATTTCTTGCCTACAAGTTAATCATAGAATCATTTTTCGAGGATAATCCTCTTTCCAATAACAACGTCTCCCCATATAAATCGAACGAAAAATATACATATTGCCTGCTCAACGACTATGAAACAGTAAATTCCGAGTTGAATGTCTAAAAATATTTTATCCGCTCCTGTATCGTTTCAGAACAAAAGTTCAACTTTTTTCGCCTATTTTCCGTCGATTTCTGTTTTATATTTCAAGTTATTTTCCATACATTTGTAATTGCAAACGACATTTTCTCCCCGTCAGAAAAGAGAAAATTTTTCGTACAGACTGATTTACGGATTAAAAGAACACGAACGCATGATTTATTCCATGACCGGTTTCGGCAAAACGACAGCCGAATTTCCGCACCGAAAAATAACCGTCGAAATAAAATCGCTGAACAGCAAACAACTCGATCTCTCCATGAAAGTGCCTCAAATCTACAAAGACACGGAAATGGAAATACGCAACGAAATAGCCCGACGTCTGGAACGCGGGAAAGTGGATTTTTTCATTCAGGTCGAGAACAAAGCGACAAACGACACGGCCCAGCTCAACACCGACGTCATAAAAGGGTATTACACCCAACTGCAAAAAATGGCGGACACACTGCAAATACCGCAGCCTACCGATTGGTTCCAAACGCTGCTGCGCCTGCCCGACGCCTTGAAAAGCGACCCGACGGAAATAGATGAAAACGAAAGGTGCGCCGTCATGGCTGCCGTACACGAAGCCATCGACAAACTGATGGATTTCCGTGCACAAGAGGGCGCCATGCTGCAAAAACTTTTCACGGAAAAAATCGACAACATCGCCCGACTGCTCGACGAAGTGGCTCCATACGAACAGGAGCGCACCGAGAAAATAAAAAAACGCATCGTCGAGGCGTTGGAAAAAATCGGCTTCGACTACGATAAAAACCGTATGGAGCAGGAAATGATTTTCTATATCGAGAAACTCGATATAAACGAAGAAAAAAACCGGCTCGACAACCACCTGAAATATTTTCGCGAAACGATGGAAGGACATTACGGACAAGGCAAAAAATTGGGATTCATCGCTCAGGAAATGGGGCGTGAAATCAATACGATGGGCTCGAAAGCCAATCATGCCGAACTGCAAAAAATCGTCGTCCGTATGAAAGACGAGTTGGAGCAAATCAAAGAGCAGATACTCAATGCCATGTAATACCATGTCGAAAGGGAAACTCATCATCTTTTCAGCGCCGTCCGGTTCCGGAAAATCGACCATTATCAACTACCTGCTCACGCAGCGCCTGAATCTGGCATTCTCCATATCCGCCACCTCGCGCGCCCCGCGCGGGAGCGAACGCGACGGCGTGGAATACTATTTTCTCTCACCCGACGAATTTCGCCGCCGCATCGCCGCCGGCGACTTTCTCGAATACGAGGAGGTGTATGCCGACAAATTCTACGGCACGCTCAAAAGCGAAGTGGAACGGCTGACGACAGCGGGGAAAAACGTGCTGTTCGATGTCGATGTGGTCGGCGGACTTAACATCAAACGTTTCTACGGCGAACGGGCGTTGTCGGTATTCATACAGCCGCCGAGCCTCGCGGAGCTGCGCCGGCGGTTGGAACACCGCGCCACCGATGCGCCCGAAGTGATAGAAAGCCGACTGGCGAAAGCGGAATACGAATTGAGCTTCGCCCCGAAATTCGACCGCATTGTCGTAAACGACGAACTCGACCGCGCCTGTCAGGAGATATTGTCGGTCGTCCGAAATTTTTTAGCCGAATAGCAGCGCCATGAAAAAAGTCGGATTCTTTTCGGGTTCGTTCAATCCCATACACAACGGGCACATCGCCATTGCCAAATACATGCTCGGCGCAGGCGGGCTCGACGAGGTATGGTTCAGCGTTACGCCGCAGAATCCTGTGAAACGGGAATGCGACCTGCTCAACGACGGCAAGCGGCAGGCTATGGTGAAACTCGCCATAGCCGACAACAACCGTTTCCGGCTATGCGACGTGGAGCAGCATCTGCCCCGCCCTTCTTACACGATTACGGCCTTGCAGCGGCTCGAACGAGAATATCCCGACACGGAATTTCATCTGCTTATCGGCTCGGACAACTGGGCAATATTTCCCCGTTGGAAAGAGAGCGGAAAAATCATCGCCGACTACCGGATAGACATTTATCCGCGTCCGGGCTATCCGGTCGATGCGGCGGCGCTGCCTCCCTCGGTACGGCTCACGGACGCGCCGATGACCGACATTTCATCGACCGCCATACGGGCACACATCGCGGCAGGAAAGCCGGCAGAACAATGGATACCCCGGCCGGTACGCCGCTATATCATGGAAAACGACCTTTATAAAAACGGATAGAAATGGACGAATATATATACGCGAAAAACAGCGTGGAATTTATCACCGTAGGGGTGGAATTTTGCGCATTTGCAGAAAGAGTGCAGGACACGACGCCGGAGGAGTTTACATCGACCGCCGTCAAACTGCTCCCGCTGCTCTACTTGAAAGCGACGCTGCTCCCCGAAAGCGACGAAGACGACTATTCCGATATTCCCGAACGGTTCGTCTCGGAAGAGGCTTACGAATACCTGCGCCGAAACATCGAATATATCTTGGGCGAAAAAGACGCCTACCTGCTCATACAGAACGACGACACGGCATACAACGACCAACCTTTTGCCGCAAGCATCGCCGAAGACCTTGCCGATGTGTATCAGGCAGTGAAAGACTGCGTGTCGGCTTACCGCACGGAAAATGAAGATTCCATGCGAACGGCACTGAGTACGTGCCGCGAAGATTTCATCGCCTACTGGGGCGCCAAACTGTTGAACGCGCTCGGCGCCCTGCACCGCATCTGTTTTGCGACCGAGTGCGAAGACGAATATGAATGCGAACATCACCACCATCACCACGAAGAAGAAAACTTCTACCAAAGACGCCAATCGGCATGGCAGGACGATGATGAAGATGCCGACAGATGGTTGTAAAAAAGAAATTCATCACCATGACACAAATCGACAAAGCCACCATAGCTGAAATGGAAATCATCAAATTTCCGGGAAAAATCGTCGTCGTCGATACCGAAGGCGATGCCGAAAGGGCTCTCGGAGAATTGAGAAAAGAAACGGTCGTAGGCTTCGATACGGAAACGCGCCCCTCGTTCAAAAAGGGGACGTCGCACCGCGTATCGCTGGTGCAAATTTCCACGTGGGACACCTGCTACCTCTTCCGCCTTTGCAAAATAAACACGATAGCCCCTGTCAAACAGCTGCTGGAATCGACAGGCATTCTGAAAATCGGACTTTCACTGAAAGACGATTTTCTGGCGCTGCGCCGGTTCGGGAGCATCGAGCCGCACCGCTGGCTCGAATTACAACGCTACGTCGGAGTTTTCAACATCGAGGACATGAGCCTTCAAAAAATTTACGCACTGCTTTTCGGCAAAAAAATTTCCAAAGGGCAGCAGCTCTCCAACTGGGAGGCGGAATCGCTCACGCCCGCCCAACAAGCCTACGCCGCCACCGATGCGTGGGCTTGTTTGCACATATACAGAGCCTTACGGGGCGAATCGCCCGCCGGCGTCTATCCGCTCGTATTTCCCGTAAAAAAACATATCGACGAAAAATCGTTCATACAAAATTAGCCGTCTGATGAAAAAATCCTACAACCTTATCCCGCTTGTCCTGCTCGTCTATATGATAGTCATGTCTGTCATAGGGTGGAAACAGTTTGCGGACAAACCGCTCGAATTCGGCGCCATCATCGCGGCAGAGATAGGCATCATCGTGCTGCTGCGGTTCGTGCTGCGCAAGCGGTACAAATTCCGCGAGGAGATGAAACGGCAAAAAAACGACCCTTCCGCATGAAAGGGCCGTCCGTGTGAAAACCGACAGCACAAAGCGGCTGCCGATATATCTTAATAGCTTTTATTCGCCGAAACAGCGCGACACAAAAGGAAGCATCGTGTAGAGGGCGGTGTGCCAATAGTCCCAGAAGTGCCACCCGTCGCGCACACGCAATTCGGCCGGTATGTGTTTTTCCCGCATCGCCATATAAAAATCGAGATTGCATTGCAACAGAAAATCGTCGTCGCCGCAATCGAGAAACCAGCGCACCGAGCGCCACTCCTCTGCCTGCTTCTCATCAGCATTTCTCAACAGACGGAGCGGAGAGAGTTCGAACACCGAATTACGGGTATAAAATTCCTTGTCGCTGCGATATTTTTCGCGCGGCGACTCCGGTTCGTCGAGCCACGCGCTCATGGCATAGGCAGCACAGAAAAGGTTGGTGTGCCGCTGGGCATACGACACGGTGCCGCCGCCACCCATCGACAAGCCGCTCAGGGCGCGGTGCCGGCGGTCGGACTGTACATTGTATTTCGCCTCGACGGCGGGCATGAACTCCTTAAAAAAGAAATCTTCATAATTCCAATCCGGGACATTGAAGTAGCCACAATTCGTACCTACAATATCGCTGGTGCCGGCTTGCGGCATGACGATGACCATTTTCCGACTTTCACCCGAACGCATCAGACGGTCGGCAACTTCGCGCATCGTACCTTTGCGGGTCCATGCGAAACAATCGTCGCTCAATCCGTGCAGCAAATAGAGTACGGGATATTTCACCGTTTTGTCTTCGGGGTTGAATCCGTCGGGCAGATAGACCAGAAAAGGCATATCGCACCCGAGTATGCGGCTCGTTATCGAATCTTTCACGATTTTGGAGGCAAAAGCGTTTGCCGGCAAAAGGAATACCGACAGTACGAACAGAATTTTCAAGCAGTTTTTCATGACTTAATAATCAATAATGTATATTCGAGAATTTTTCAATTACCGGCGTCTTGCGGCAAATCGCCCCGCCGCAGCGTGATGCAGGTAATTTCGGGCGACATGCCTATGCGCACGGGCAATCCGACATAGCCCAGTCCGCGATTGACATAGAGGTATTGCGTGCCGTCGCGATACAAGCCCTCCCACTCGTCGAAAAGCCACGACGAGGGCGACCAGCGGAAACGTCCCCGCGCCACACCGCTCTGTCCGGCATGGGTGTGCCCCGAGAGGGTAAGGTCGATAAATGGATAGCCGAGCACCTCCCTGCGCCAGTGCGTCGGATCGTGCGAAAGCAAAACGGTGAAGCGCGTCGTATCGAGCCCCGCCAGAGCAAGCGGCAAATCGCCGTACCGGCGGAAAGGCGGCTTGCCGACATTCTCGACGCCGACGAGCTGCCACACGGTATCGTCCGCCGCCACAAGACGCGATTCGTTGAGCAGCAAATCGAACCCGCAGGCGCGGATACCGGCTTTCGTGCGCGCCAGATTTTCGCTCCACTGCGCCGGCGTTTCCCAGCGGTGATAGTCGCCGTAATCGTGGTTTCCGAGTATGGCATACACGCCGCAAGGCACTTGCAGGCGGCGGAACGTTTCGATGATGCGCGGCGTTATTTCGTCGGAAATATTGTTCACGAAATCGCCGGTAAAGACCACCATGTCGGCATGGCAGGAGTCGATGAGCGCGACGGTTTTTTCGAGCGTGCCGGTGCAGTCGCCCCAATTGCCGATATGGGCGTCTGAAAACTGTACGATGCGGAATCCGTCCAACTGTTCGGGTACACGGGGCGACGTTACCGTTACATTCTCGACGTGTACCGCTGTCCGCCCCACAAAGGCGCCGGACAAAAAGAGCAGCACACCCGAAGCGGCAACCGCCAAGCCGATGAAGGAAAACACCCGCGTGCGCAGACGGAACAGCCGGCAGATGCCTTTTCCGAGCGCATCGAACAAGACGAAAAAGAGTTTCGGAATGTAGATGAGGACGTAGAGCCACAACAGCCACATCACCGCCACCATAGCCTTATAGCCGGAAAGGACGGGCAGGAAGAAACAAAAGAAAAGCAGCAGCAAAGCAAAGAATGCCGACGGCAGCCAATAGGTGATTGTCCGCACGCGGTCGAAACGAATACGCGAACGCAGCCGTCCATAAATCCACCCGTCGGCAATAACAATGATTGCCAGAGCAAGGATTGCCGGAATAAGGAAGAATCTCATAATCGAACGTCCGAATTTCTTGTAACAACGCTTTTATTTCATATTCGGTTTTTCGAGGCCGTAATGGCGGCGGGCATTCTCGGCTTTCAGCAGGAAAGCGATGAGAATCGCCAACACGCCGAACAACGCGAATATCGTCATGGGCAGGGTGTAGTCGTAAGTTACCGCCCCCGCAGCGTCGGTGCGTTTGGCATAGGTTTCTATCACCCAGCCGATGAACACGGGCACCATCGACAGACCGATATTCTGTATATAGAAAATCGTCGCATACGCCGAGCCGAGCTGTTTCATCGGAATGATTTTGGGAACGCTGGGCCACATGGCGGAGGGTACCAGCGAGAACGAAATGCCGAGAATCACCATGACGATAATGGCAAACCACCAATAAGGCAGTATGGGCAGGGCAAACAGCACGTGTACCGCCGTGAGCATGACCGAACCGATAATCATCAGCGTGGCGCCCTTGCCTATGCGGTCGTAGAGCGAACCGAAAAGCGGCGTCAGCAAGATGGTGCCGAACGGCAGCAGCGAGGGAATGAATCCGGCAAGGTCGGGAGCGACGTTGTACTTATAAATCATCAACTTGGTGGCGAATTTCAAGAAGGGGAACACGGCGGCATAGAAGCAGAGGCAGAGCAAGGCTATCAGCCAAAATCCGCGATTGGTGAAAATCAGTTTCAGGTCGCTCAACACGAAACCGCCTTCCTCGCCGGAGTTTCCGGCTGCGGCAGCAGGGTCGGACGAAGCGTCCAGCCGACAGTCCATCACGCAATACACGATATACGCCATCAAGCCCACGCACAAAGCGATGGCGCCGACCAACACCGGTGCTGCAATGGTGCCTATGGCGTGTGCTATGGGTACGCTGCAACTCAATGCGGCGGCAGTGCCCAAACGTCCCAATGCCACCTGCAAACCCATGGCCAGCGCCATTTCATGCCCGCCGAACCACTTGGCAATGACTTTCGTAGCGGTAATGCAGGTGATTTCATTGCCCACGCCGAAAATCGCGAAGCCCAAACTTGCCAGAATCACTTGCATGTTGTAGCCGAAAAGCGTGGCGCCGCCAAAGTCGGCGGAAAGGGCATACCATTTGATGAGTGCACCCGAGAGCATCAGGCTGCTCGACAGCAGACCGGTGAAGCGCACGCCGCATTTGTCGAGAATGATGCCGCCGAAAAAGAGCATCAACAGAAACACGTTGATGAAACCGTAGGAGCCGGAGAAGAATCCGTACTCGCTGCTCGTCCAGCCCAAACCGCCCTCTTCGGGCGTTTTGGTAAGCATGTCTTCAAGGGGCGCCATGATGTCGCACAAGAAGTAGCCCGTCATCATGGTAAACGACACAATCACCATAGCCGACCATCGCGCCACAGCGCTGTCGCTCAATTTTTTTCTCAGAATTTCAGTCATTTTTTCTTATTTGATAATATTATTTTTCAATGGGTTTCCGTTCCAGCAGCACGACGTTTTCCACATGATGCGTATGCGGGAACATATCGACGGGCTGTACCCGCGCCACCCGATAGGCGGCATCGAGCAGCGAGAGGTCGCGCGCCTGCGTGGCAGGGTTGCAGCTGACGTAAACGATGCGCTGCGAGGCGGCAAAGCGTATGGCGGCTATCACATCGTCGTGCATACCGGCGCGGGGCGGGTCGGTGATGATGACGTCGGGACGGCCGTGCTCCTCGATGAACGCGGTCGTGAGGAGGTCTTTCATATCGCCGGCGTAGAACAGGGTATTTTCGATGCCGTTGTAGGCGGAATTGACTTTGGCGTCCTCGATGGCTTCGGGTACGTACTCGATGCCGACGACCTGCCGCGCCTGCCGCGCCACGAAATTGGCTATCGTGCCCGTTCCCGTATAAAGGTCATAGACCAACTCCCGACCCGTGAGCGAGGCAAACTCGCGCACGACTTTATAAAGTTCGCACGCCTGCGCGGTGTTGGTTTGGAAAAACGACTTCGGCCCGATTTTGAAACGGAGGTCTTCCATTTTTTCGAGAATGTAATCGCGCCCGCGAAACACGTGCACCTCTTGGTCGGTAATCGTATCGTTGGCTTTGCGATTGACGATGTAGAGAAGCGAGGTTATCTGCGGGAAAGTATCGGCGACGAATGTCATCAGGCGGTCGATACGCTCGCGGTCGTCGTCGAAAAACACGACGATGAGCATGATTTCGCCCGTCGAGGCGGTGCGCACGATGATGTTGCGCATGAATCCCGTCTGCTCCCGCAGGTTGAAAAAGGGATAGCCGTTGTCGAGGGCGAAGCGTTTTATCGCGAGGCGTATGCGGTTGGAAATGTCGTCCTGCAACCAACACTTTTCGATGTCGAGCACCTTGTCGAACATGGAGGGTATGTGGAAACCCAGCGCGTTGCGGTCGAACGTCTGCTCCTGCGCCAGCTGTTCGGGCGTGAGCCACGCCTTGTCGGAAAAGGTAAATTCGAGTTTGTTGCGATAGAATTCGGTGCGCGCCGAACCTTTGATAGGTTCGAACTCCGGCAAGGGAATTTTTCCGATGCGGGTCAGGTTGTCGAACACCTGCTGCTGTTTGTATTTGAGCTGGTATTCGTAGGGAATGTGCTGCCACTTGCAGCCGCCGCACACACCGAAGTGGGAACAAAACGGCGCCACCCGCATGGGCGACGGGGTGATGAGCCGCGCGATGCGGGCTTCGGCATATTTGTGTTTTTTGCGATACACCTGCAAATCGGCAACGTCGCCCGGGGCGGCATAGGGCACGAACACCACCCTGTCATCGACACGGGCGACGGCTCTGCCTTCGGCGGCGACACCGGTTATCTCCACCTGTTCCAAAACAGGTAACTCTTTCTTTTTTCGAGCCAAAACGATAAGTTTTTGAATAAAAACAAATTCGTCCAAAGGTAGCGATAATTCTTCAATCCGACACCGCAGAAACAAAAAAAACTATATTTTGCAAATTTATTCTTTCTATAAATTTGGACTATCGCAAGAATCCATATATTTTTGTAGTCTGAAATTTCGTTAATGAAAAAAGTAAACATACAAACCTTTTTTATATGAAACAAATCTATACTTTCGGTAACGGTCATGCAGAAGGTCGTGCCGATATGAGAAACCTGTTGGGAGGAAAAGGTGCCAACCTCGCCGAAATGAACCTGATCGGCGTTCCCGTTCCGCCCGGATTTACGATTACCACCGAAATCTGCACCGCTTACAACAAAGAGGGTAAAGATGCCATTGTGAAAATGCTGAAAAGCGATGTCGAAAAATCGATAGCTCACATCGAAAACCTGATGGGCACGAAATTCGGCGACGCCCAAAACCCGCTGCTGGTTTCGGTGCGCTCAGGTGCGCGCGTGTCGATGCCCGGCATGATGGACACGGTGCTCAACCTCGGTATGAACGACGACGCCGTAGAGGGTATTGCCCGTAAATCGGGAAATCCCCGTTTTGCATGGGACTCCTACCGCCGTTTCGTACAGATGTACGGCGATGTGGTGCTCGGCATGAAACCCAAAAGCAAAGAAGACATAGACCCGTTCGAGGAGGTCATGGAAGAAGTGAAAGCTGCCAAAGGCATCAAATTGGATACCGAATTGACAGTCGATGACCTGAAAGAGTTGGTAAAACGCTTCAAAGCCGCCGTAAAAGCCCGCACGGGCAAAGACTTCCCCTCGTCGCCGTGGGAACAGCTGTGGGGCGCTATCTGCGCCGTGTTCGACAGCTGGATGAACGAGCGCGCCATTCTCTACCGCCGCATGAACCAGATACCCGAAGAATGGGGTACGGCTGTGAATGTGCAGGCAATGGTATTCGGCAACATGGGCAACACGTCGGCTACCGGCGTGGCATTCACCCGCGACGCCGCTACGGGCGAAGACATATTCAACGGCGAATACCTCATCAACGCACAAGGCGAAGACGTGGTAGCCGGTGTACGCACACCGCAGCAAATCACCGTCGAAGGCTCGCGCCGCTGGGCTTCCCTGCAAGGCATCTCCGAAGAAGAACGTGCCAAAAAATATCCTTCGCTCGAAGAGTCGATGCCCGAATGCGCCAAAGACCTCATCGAAACGCAACAGAAACTCGAAGACTACTTCAAAGATATGCAAGACCTCGAATTTACCATTCAGAACGGTAAACTGTGGCTCTTGCAAACCCGCAACGGAAAACGCACCGGCGCCGCCATGGTGAAAATCGCCATGGATATGCTGCGCGACGGCATCATCGACGAAAAAACAGCGCTCAAACGTATGGAGCCGCAGAAACTCGATGAACTCCTCCACCCCGTATTCGACAAGACGGCTGTGAAACGCACGAAAGTCATGGCAAAAGGTTTGCCCGCCTCGCCGGGCGCTGCCGCCGGACAAATCGTATTCTTCGCCGACGATGCCGAAGCGTGGGCAGAGAAACGCAAAAAAGTGGTAATGGTACGTATCGAAACCTCGCCCGAAGACCTGCGCGGTATGCACGTGGCACAAGGTATTCTCACTGCACGCGGCGGTATGACCTCGCACGCAGCCGTTGTGGCTCGCGGCATGGGCAAATGCTGCGTATCGGGCGCCGGCGAAATAAAAGTCGATTACAAAGCCCGCACGCTCGAAATGTCGGGAAAAGTATATAAAGAGGGCGACTGGATTTCGCTGAACGGTTCCACCGGTGAAGTGTACGACGGACAGGTTCCGACCGTAGAAGCCGATATGAGCGGCAATTTCGCAGCCATCATGAATCTCGCCGAGAAATACACCAAAGTCGATGTACGCACCAATGCCGATACGCCCAAAGATGCGTCGGTAGCCCGCCGCTTCGGCGCAAAAGGCATCGGACTGTGCCGCACCGAACACATGTTCTTCGAGGGCACCCGCATCAAAGCCATGCGCGAAATGATACTCTCGAAAGACGAAGAGGGTCGCCGCCATGCACTCGACAAACTGCTGCCGATGCAGCGGGGCGACTTCGAGGGCATCTTCGAGGCAATGGACGGCTTCGGCGTAACGATACGTCTGCTCGACCCGCCCTTGCATGAATTCGTACCCCACCAGCTGGCTACGCAGAAAGAGCTGGCAGAGGAAATGGGTCTTACCATCGACGAGGTGAAACTCGCCTGCGACTCGCTGGCAGAGTTCAACCCCATGCTGGGACACCGCGGCTGCCGCTTGGGCTGCACCTATCCCGAAATCACCGAAATGCAGGCTCGCGCCATCATCGAAGCCGCTCTCAACGTGAAAGCGCGCGGCATCGACGTACACCCCGAAATCATGGTGCCGTTGGTAGGCGTGGTCGAAGAGCTGAAACTGCAAGCCGAAATCATACACAACACCGCTGCCAAAGTATTTGCAGAACGCGGCGAAAGCGTGGCTTACAAAGTGGGTACGATGATCGAAGTGCCCCGCGCTGCCGTTACCGCCGACCAAATAGCCGAAGTGGCAGACTTCTTCTCGTTCGGTACGAACGACCTGACGCAAATGACTTTCGGCTATTCGCGCGACGATGCCGGCAAATTCCTTAAAATATATAAGGAAAAAGGCATCATCAAAACCGACCCGTTCGAGGTGCTCGACCAAAAAGGCGTGGGACAACTCGTGCGTATGGGCGTAGAAAAAGGCCGCTCCACCAAACCCGAACTCAAAGTGGGTATCTGCGGCGAACACGGCGGCGAACCTTCGTCGGTGAAATTCTGCGCTTCGTTGGGCATGAACTACGTAAGCTGCAGCCCCTACCGCGTGCCTATCGCACGAGTGGCAGCAGCACAAGCAGCTATCGAATAGTGTTTCATTATCATAATTTTAATGGTTGGGCGTTTCTCCGTGAGGAGAGACGCCTTTTTTTATTTTTTGCGATTCCGCAAATCTTTTCTATCTTTGCACTTCCGAACGGGAGTGCCGGTCGGGGCGATACGGCGGCAGACAACACTTAAACCGTACCGCATTATAGGTAGGCGATGCCGCTTTTTTACCTCGATTTAGGTATTAAAAATTTTCAAGATTCGTCTTATCTTTGCTCCCGAAACAAAAATTTCCAACCCTATAAAATCTAAAAAATGAAACTATCCGCCTTGACTTTGCTGCTCGCCGTTTTCTGTCTGGCAAGCTGCAACAACGATGAAAAAGAAAATGAACTCATTATAGATCCTGTCGAAGATATTATCTCCGGAACGTATCAGGGATATTCCACATTTGCCGCTGCCCCTATTCCCGAACCACTGCTGACGGAAAACGAAACCGTAACGATAACCGCAGTAGAGGGCAACAAATTCGATGTATCGTTCACGTCAGTAATCATGGGCTATACACTTGACCTTGACATCGACGGTGCCACCGTATCGGTCGTTGATGGCAAATTTCAAATCGACGGAAACGGAAAGGCTTATATGGCAATGGGCGACCGTGAACCCGTTTTATACGACGCTTCGCTCACCGGTACCATAGAAAAAGGTGCTACCCAATTGATATTCACCTGCCCGACCGTCATGGACGGTACGACCATTACATTCATCGAAGGCGCGGCTCCCGACACGGAGAAATAAATGAAAAAAACGCTTGCCGCCGTTCTCGGAAGCTGTGCCGTGTGCCTGCTCTCCTCTTGCAATGGTATTTTCGGAAATATCTACGATACGGCAGAGCCCTCTGACGAGACTTCTGCCTACGGTTTCGTAAAGCCCTGCACGGACAGCGAGGCGGGACGCATCTACATCGACACGCAGGATTATACGCAATGGGTGTATCTCGATTTCGAGGCGCAGACAACCGCTGTCGCGGCTGTCGCCGATGAAGCGCCGGAGGCATGGGACATCGCCCTACACCGCTACGACGTGAAAACGCACGACGGACGGGCTGCCGAAACTGCCTACTCCGACCTCTCGAAGTGGGCGGGTGCGGGACGTCCCGCACCCGCAGAGGAGTACGCCGACATCTGGTCGGACGAGCGCATCATGACCGACCTGTCGCACATGATGGACAGCATCATCGTCTATACGCCGTCGTATTACAATCCCTGCCTCTCCCGCTGGCTCGACGTGGATTTGCGCACGATGCCGCCGATTTACACGCCGTCGAACCGCGTCTATACAGTGCGCTTCGACGACGGCAGGGGCATGGCGCTGCGGTTTCTCAACTACATGGACGATCGCGGCGCAAAGGGCTACATAATGATCGATTACCTTTATCCCGTTTCTTTCTGACATGAACGTTTTTCGCGGCATACTCGGTTTGTCGGCAGGGCTGTTTCTCAGCGCCCCCGCCATGGCGCAGTCGCCGATGAAAGACATCGACATGGAGCAGGTGGTGGTAACGGCGACACGCACCCCGAAGCTGCTGAAAGACGCTCCGCTCGTAACCCGTATCATCACGCGCGACGACATACGCAAAAGCGACGCTTCGCACGTGGGCGAACTGCTGCAATCGGAACTGCCGGGCATCGAATTTTCGTTTTCGATGAACCAGCAAACGGCGCTCAATATGTCGGGATTCGACGGCGGCTCGGTGCTCTTTCTCATCGACGGCGAACGGATAGCGGGCGAAACGTTAGACAACGTCGATTACAGCCGGCTGAATCTCAACGACGTGGAACGCATCGAAATCGTGAAAGGGGCAGCCTCCGCCCTCTACGGCTCGAATGCCGTAGGCGGAGTGGTGAACATCATCACCCGCACGGACAAAGAGAAATGGAACGTCGAAGCCAACGCCCGCTACGGTTCGCACAACGAGCAGCGCTACGGCGGGGCAGTGAGCTTCAATGCCGGAAAAGTATATAGCCGCACGAATGTGCAATACACCGGCATCGACTCCTACGACCTGCCTGCCGACGGCGATTACAGTCGCATCTACGGAAACCGGACATGGGATTTCAAAGAGCGGTTGATTTACACGACGAACGAACATCTGAAATTCACGGCGCGGGCAGGCTACTTCTTCCGCGAGCGCGACGCACAAGCCATCGCCAAAGAGCGATACCGAGATTTCAGCGGAGGGGTAAAGGGTAACTATGTTTTCGGCAGACACGATGCCGAGCTGGCATACACTTTCGACCAGTACGACAAGAGCGACTACAACCTGTTTACCGAAAAAGACATACGCGATTACAGCAACGTGCAGCACACACTGCGCGCCCTCTACAATTTCCGCATCGGGAAAAAATATACGCTGACGACGGGCGGCGATTTCATGCGCGACTATCTGTTGAGCTACCAGTTCGCCGAGAACGGAAGCAAGAGCCAATACACCGCCGACATTTTCGCCCAGTTCGACTGGAATCCTATCGAGAAAATCAACGTGATTGCCGGCGTGCGGTACGACTGGCTGTCGGAGGCGCACCTCCACCACCTGTCGTCGAAAGCGGGCATCATGTACAAAACGGGCAACTGCTCCCTGCGCGGCTCTTACGCAGGCGGATTCCGCGCCCCCACGCTCAAAGAAATGTTCATGAACTTCGATATGGCAAACCTGTTCATGATTTACGGCAACCCCGACCTGAAAGCCGAATCGAGCCACAACTTTTCGCTCTCCGCCGAATACCTGCGAAGCGGTTGGAACGTGGCGGTTACGGGATTTTGCAACCTCGTGGACAACCGCATTTCGACAGCATGGGACAACAGTCGGAACGGTATGCGCTACGTCAATACCTCCGCCCTCAGAATATCGGGCGCGGAAATGTACGTGTCGATGAAACTGAACTGCGGGGTCGGCGCCCGCCTCTCCTACGCCTACACGCACGAACACGCCAAAGCCGGCGAGCCGATGATTTCGCCCACCCGCCCCCACACGGCGACCCTGCGCACAGAGTACGGGAAAAGGTGGAAAAACTATTCGTTCGACCTCATACTGAACGGGCGCTGGCTCTCCGCCGTCGAAGCCGACAAATATACCTCGCTCACCTCACACGACCAAACCGTGCGGCGAAAATACCCTGCCTACACACTCTGGAAACTGACGCTCTCGCAAGATATCCGGAAAGGAATACGGGTAACGCTCGCCGTCGATAACCTCTTCAACTACGTGCCGTCGTACTATTATTACAACTCGCCTGCCACCACCGGCACCACATTCTACGCCGGCATGTCGCTCGACATCGGCCGATTTTTCTGAAAATTTCTTCTTCAACGAGGAAGAATATTAGCGGCCGTTAATAGGCTTATACAATTAAATATCAGCGCGATAAACAAAGATAATTTGTTTGTCTAAAATACATTACTCTCACTGAGCGTTGTGAGTATTTACTCATAAAACTACTTTACACTCGTCGGGTAATTCTATTTTCTTCATATATTCACTTTATTTTTACCATGTAACTGTTTGTATTTTAGCGCATAAATACCAAAAGTCCAAATAGGCATATTTTAATACGCTTATTTCGTTTTTATAAATTCTCTACTCAGAGTCCATATATACTTTTAGTTTGATTTAACGTGTTTTCTCCAACAATATAAGCATAGCATGCAACAGGGATAAAATAAAATTTCTTTCCGTTCCACTCTTTTAATCCAACCTCTTTAATACTTGTTACTAATGCATTACCCATATCGTTTCGATCCATAAAATAATAGAGAGATTTTAGATTCCCGGGATTGGAGTAGTAATAGTCTGACCACTTTATTTCTACTGCCCAATACGGCTTTTGGCGTGCGATATCCAGACCTACAATATCAACTTCGCCCTGCTGTTTGCCTTGCCTCCAATTTGCATATCTGAGTTCAACGCCTTGCCTTGGGAACCATTGGGCATATACAGCTGTTTCAACCATATCTCCAATCTCACTGTTTAGTTCATTAATCGGCTCGAATAATGCACATCGTAACGATGGATTGGTAAGATATATTTTGAACTGAGTCTCTCTCTGATAGTTTTTTGCAGTATCATCTGTACGTCTTACGACATGTATGAGAAATGCGGCTTCGAGATATGCAATGTACTTCTTCAATGTTTCTTTCTGTACTCCGGACTCTCTTGACAGCTTTTCATATGAAAATTGAGCACCGGAATGATAGGCAATCATGGTGAATAAAGAATTGAGTTCTTGCACATCACTTATGCCGTACAAACTCGGCAAATCTCGAAGTAATACCTTATCAATTATGTCATGACGGATGAATTGCCCGGGATTTTCTTTTATTTTATCTGAAAAAACAACCTCTGGATATCCTCCATAATTGATATAGTCCAAAAATAATTCGTTTAATTTATTGATATCAATGGCGCTATAAATACTTGTTGTGGCATTGTTCCAAGCATATTCAACAGGAATCATAAGATTGGCATACCCTTTAAGATGGATATACTCATAAAATGTGAGTGGCGGTAAACTGAAATCCGTAAATCTTCCGGCTCCGCTCTCATTGCTTTTCTTCTTCAATTCCGCTGCTGCTGAGCCCGATGCAATAAATTTAATATTAAGGTAAGCATCAACAAGAGATTTTAATTCCACTTCCCAATTTTTTAGATATTGTATCTCGTCATAAAATACATACAGTTGTTCCTTGTTGGTAGTTTTCCCTATAGTGGCGCAGGCTAAGGAGAGAAGTTGTTCCAAATAAATCTTATTATAAATCGGAGTCTCCACGGATATGTAAATAATATTCTGTGGAGGGACGCCGTTGTTAATAAGACGCTGTATAGCATGGTACATCAGTACCGTCTTGCCTACACGACGAGGGCCCATAAGTATTGTGGCTCGACGAACATCGTTAGCCGCCACCAAAGGGAAAAATATATTCAGGTATAATCTGGGGGACATATTAGAATAGTAATCAGGAATGTGCCCTTCTGTCCACCAAGGGTTGTCCACCTTTAATCTTCCGATGATTTGTTTTTCCAACAATTCAGTATATTCCATGTTTAACGTAATTTTTCGCTGTAAAGATATAAAAATATTCCTCAATTAACAATATTCTATGTGCTTATTTTGCCGGATAATTGAGAAATAAGAGATAATGCAATTTAATAAAGCAATTTATACAAATGGGGCCCAATGTCTGTAATCCATGATATGATGCCCCTCCCTATGTATAACGATTGATGTCCCATCACATTGACATTTTGTTTGTCCAATGTGTTTGTCAATGGTGTGAGACCGTCTCAGACGGTGCGGTTTGTTTGCGTAAATTTCATTGATTATTATAAAATACACTGATAATCAATATTGATAAATTTCTTCCACAAAAAAATCGTCCGACAACACGGGCGAACGGCGCCATGTGAATCGGACGATAATTCGGCGAACGGGAATCCCTCATAAGCAAAATGTTAATCGTTTTTGCTTACGGGATTCCATGCTGTTCGCCGGTAAGACGGGTACTATTTCGTCGAGAAGACGACGATGCGGTTCCAGTTGTTGTCGTGCGGATAGGGCTGCGTAGCGCTGCCGCCGGCAACCATCTCTATACGCTCTTTGGGCAAAGCGTACTGTTTGTTGAGCACATCGACGACGGCCTGCGCCCGACGGCGGCTCAACGCCTCGTTGTATTGCGGAGTTCCCGTATCTTCGTCGGCATAACCGGTTACGACGAGCGTACACTCCTTATGTTCTTTCATATATTGTGCCACGTTGTAGATGTTCACCATTTCGGCGGGAGCGATTGTCGCACTGTTGAGCGAGAAGCGGACGACCGCCATCAAGTTGCCGCCGCAATGGGGCGTTTCGGCAGGAGCGGGAGCCGGTACATAAACGACCACCTCTTCGGGTTTGGGCTGCGGACGGTTCTGGCATTCCGACAATTCCTCCCGCAGGGTATTGACACGGTCGTTGAGCTGTTGGCGGAGCGCCTGCTCGGCGTAAGGATTGTAGGCAAAGAAGCGGTCGCGTCCGAAATTGAAAGTGAAACCGGCGACCAACGAACCGATAGATTCCACCTGTCTGCCTTCCCGATGTCCGGAAAAGTTGTTGCCCATAATATTCGCCCTACCTTCGAGAAAAATATCCACATAGTGACAAAGGCGGAAATTCAGATTCAGACCGGCAGTAACGGGGAAAAGATACGTGTTGTAACCCGCCATCGAATTTTTGAACGATAACAAACCGCCGGCACCTACAAAGGGACGCACCGAAACGACCCGACGCGGGTTGTAGCCGCCTATGGCATTGGTAATGTCCCAAAGAAAATCGCCATACACAGCCACGTAACGGGCGCTCTGTCTGTCGTCGCGGGTCGGCCACTTTTTCCTCACCTCGCCGCCCATGGCATTGAGCCGTATTGCCAAATAGGGAGAAATCCATTTACCGCCGGCGATGTCGAGCGCCATATTGTACATCAGCGTGCCGTGGTGATTGGAGTGCATATAGGTCTGCATACCGGCGCCCACCGACATAAACCAGTTGTCCCGCGCCCGCTTGCTGTAATACTTCGTACCGTGCACCGGCTGCACCTCCACGATTTCTTCTTCGACGACAAGAGTCTGCGCCGAAGCCTCCGAGTCGAATAAAAGTCCCGTAAACGTCAGGCATACAGCCGACCACAAAAAACATTTGCTTGTTTTCATGTCAATTTATCAATTTTTTATTACTCCCCCGGAAACTTTTCCAACGACACGCTTCTCCCCGCGGGAAATAGAGAAAGTTGTCGCATTCAGCATCTACAACAGAAAAAAGGGGGATTCTGTTCGTTTGCCGGATAAAAGTTTGCCGACAAACAATTTCCGAATAGAAAAACTTTTCTAAAAATAGCATCGCGCAGAGCGGCTTATCGCGAATATTTCTTAACTTTGCAAACTTCGATTAAAAAACGTTTTCGCAAAGTTCTCAGAATCGGTATGCAAACGGGCAACAAAATAAAATCGCTTTGGAAGGAATTGCGATTCCGCTACAAGCTCTCCATTTTCAATGAAAATACGCTGGCAATGGTATGGGAAATGCGTATTTCGAAATTATCCGCTATACTGATTGCCGTCTTTGCTTCGATATGTATCGGAGCCATTACCATTTCGCTGCTGACGGGCACGCCGCTGCGCCGCGCCCTGCCGGGCTACATCAGCTCCGACATGCGGGGACAAATCGTGAGCAACGCTCTGTCGGTAGATTCGCTGTCGCGCATCGTAAACATCAACGGGGCGTATCTCGACAACATGGCGAATATTCTGTCGGGGCGCATCACGTTCGACTCCATAGACTTGGACAGGAAACAGCCGCTGCTCACTTTCCCCATCGACTCGCTGCTGCCGGCTTCGACCGCTGCCAAAAGTTTCATGCAGAAATACAAGGAGGAGAGCAAATATTCGCTCGACGTATTCAGCCAGAACGTTGCCGAAAACATCATACTCTATCCGCCGGTGAAAGGGCGTACCGTCCGCCGCTTCGACCCGCAGCACGGGCATTACGGCATACGCATCGCCCCCGAACGCAAGTCGGGCGTGGCAGCGGTGCTCGGCGGCACGGTGATTGCCACCTACCTCTCCATGGAGTTCGGTTACGTGATAGAGGTGCAGCACAGCAACAACTATATATCCATATATTTATATAACAGCCAGCTGTTGAAGTCGGTCGGCGACAAAGTGGAGGAGGGCGAAAACATAGCCCTGACCAACGACCGCACCGAAGGAAACAACCGCCCCTTCGTGGAGTTTCAACTGTGGCACACGGGTATTCCACTCGATCCGTCGGAATATATCCGGTTTTGACAGCCGTCGATTTTATGAAAGAAAAAAAACGATTCGCCATACTCGGTTCCACCGGCTCTATCGGTACGCAAGCCTTGGAAGTGATAGCGGAGCACGCCGACCTGTTCGAGGCATACGCGCTCACGGCGGGGCATAACGTCGAATTGCTGATAGAACAGGCGCGGCGGTTCAAGCCCGAAATCGCGGTCATCGCCGACGAGGCGCTCTATCCGCAGCTGCGCGAGGCCCTGCACGACATGCCCATAAAAGTGTATGCCGGTGCCGATGCCATAGCGCAGGTGGTGGAAGCCGCCCCTATCGACATGGTGCTGACCGCCATGATGGGATATGCGGGGCTGTACCCCACGATACGCGCCATCGAGGCGGGCAAGGCGATTGCGCTCGCCAACAAGGAGACGCTCGTGGTGGCAGGCGGGCTGGTAACGCGCCTCGCGCTCGAACACCGTGTGCCTATCATTCCAGTGGATTCGGAGCACTCCGCGATATTCCAATGCTTGGTGGGCGAGAACAACAGTCCGGTGGAAAAGGTTATACTTACGGCATCGGGCGGACCGTTCCGCACGTTCACCGCCGAGGCGTTGAAGCACGTGACGAAAGCCGATGCGCTGAAACACCCGAATTGGAAAATGGGCGCGAAAATCACCATAGACTCGGCGTCGATGATGAACAAGGGATTCGAGGTCATCGAGGCGAAATGGCTGTTCGGCGTAACGCCGGAACAGGTGGAAGTGGTGGTGCACCCGCAATCGATCGTACACTCCATGATACAGTTCTGCGACGGAGCGATAAAGGCGCAGCTGGGGCTGCCCAACATGAAGCTGCCCATACAGTATGCGTTCACCTTTCCGCAGCGGCTGCCCAGCTCCGACCCGAAACCGGAGCTGCGCCACTATGCTGCGCTGACGTTCGAGCAGCCCGACCGCGAAAAATTCCCGCTGCTCGACTTCGCCTTCGCCGCCATACGGCAGGGCGGCAACATGCCCTGCATACTGAATGCCGCCAACGAGGTGGCAGTCGATGCTTTTCTCCACGACCGCGTGGCGTTCACGGAGATGCCGCACCTCATCGCCCGCACGATGGAACGGTGTGCCTTCGTCGCCACCCCCGCTTACGACGACTACGTGGCGACCGACGCCGAAGCGCGCCGCATCGCCCGCGAATTTTTACACTAACCGAATACGACCCGTATGGAAACATTTTTGATAAAAGCCGCTCAATTGATGCTCAGCCTCTCGATTCTGGTATTCATACACGAATTGGGGCACTTCTTTTTCGCCCGCCTGTTCAAGGTGCGGGTTGAAAAATTCTACCTCTTTTTCGACCCATGGTTTTCGCTGTTCAAATACAAGCCGAAAAACAGCGACACCGAGTACGGCATCGGGTGGCTGCCGTTGGGCGGATATGTGAAAATCGCCGGCATGATAGACGAGTCGATGGACAAAGAACAAATGGCGCAGCCCGAACAGCCGTGGGAGTTCCGCTCGAAACCGGCATGGCAGCGGCTGCTCATCATGACGGCGGGCGTCATCAACAACTTCATACTCGCCCTCATCATCTACGCCATGATAGCTTTCGTATGGGGCGACACGCGCCTGCCGATGAAAAATATCGGCAGCGGGCTCGTCTACGGCGAAGTGGCTCACCGCGCCGGATTCGAGGACGGCGACCTGCCCCTCACCGCCGACGGAAAAGAGATATACGACTTCTCGGGCAAAACGATTCGCTCGCTGGCGGAAGCCCGCGAAGTGGAGGTATCGAGAGGGGGCGAGCGCGTTACGCTGTCGCTGCCCGAAGATTTGATGTTGCAGCTGCTCGCGGCGAACCAGCCGTTTGCCTCGTGCCGTATGCCGGTCGTGGTGCAAGAGGCCGTAGCGGGCTACGGGGCATACGCCGCCGGTATGCAGGCGGGCGACAGCATCGTCGCCGTCGGGGGCGAGGCTACTCCCGACTATACCGACTTCACCGCGCAGCTGGCGGCACATCGCGGCGGCGAGGCGCAGATTTCATTCGTGCGCGGCGATACGACGCTCACGCTGCCCGTCGCCGTCGATGACGCGGGCAAGATAGGCATCGCCCTCGTTCCCGCCACCGCATTCTACCCCACCGAAACGGTGTACTACGGATTTTTCGAGTCGATACCCAAAGGCATTTCCAAAGGGATAACCACGCTTGCCGGATATGTGCACGATTTCAAATACGTCTTTACCAAGGAGGGCGCCAACAGTTTGGGCGGCTTCGGCACGATAGGCAGCATCTTCCCCGCCACATGGAACTGGGAGGCATTCTGGGAAATGACGGCATTTCTCTCCATCATACTCGCGTTCATGAACATTCTGCCCATACCGGCGCTCGACGGCGGGCACGTGCTGTTCCTGCTCTACGAGGTGATAGCCCGCCGCAAGCCGAACGAGAAATTTCTGGAATATGCGCAGGTTACGGGCATGGTACTGCTGTTCGGACTGCTGATTTACGCCAACCTCAACGACATCATCAGATTCTTTTTCTAACCCATGAACTATATTCAGATAAAACTGCGTGCGGGTAAGGAGGAGTCGCTGCTGCGATTCCACCCGTGGGTGTTTTCGGGAGCGATACAGAGCATGAGCGGACAGCCCGACGAGGGCGACGTGGTAGAGGTCATCGACAGCCGCGGCGAATTTCTCGGGCGGGGGCACTACCAGATAGGGAGCATCGCGGTGCGCATACTCACTTTCGAGCCGCGCGACATCGACCTCGATTTCTACAAGGAGCGGCTGCGGGCGGCGCTCGAGGTGCGCCGCAGCATCGGGCTGCTCGACGGCGACTACAACGACACCTGCCGGTTGGTGCACGGCGAGGGCGACTACCTGCCCGGACTGGTCATCGACCTGTACGGGCGCACCGCCGTCATGCAGGCGCACGCGCCGGGTATGCACTACGCGCGCCGGCTGCTCGCGCAGGCGTTGCAGGAGGTGATGGGCGGCGCGGTGCAGAACATTTTTTACAAGTCGGAAACGACGCTCCCCTACAAGGCGCAACTCGATGCCTCCAATGAATACCTGCTCGGCGGCAGCGCCGACGACATCGCCGTGGAACGCGGACTGAAATTCCACGTCGATTGGTTGAAGGGACAGAAAACCGGCTTCTTCGTCGATCAGCGCGACAACCGCGCCCTGCTCGAACGCTACGCGCGCGGACGCTCGGTACTGAATATGTTTTGCTACACGGGCGGATTTTCTTTCGCCGCCATGCGGGGCGGGGCGAAGCTCGTGCACTCGGTAGACAGTTCGTCGAAAGCCATCGACCTGACCAACAAAAACGTGGAGCTGAATTTCCCGAACGACGGGCGGCACCGCGCCTTTGCCGAAGACGCTTTCAAATTTCTCGAACACGCCGGCAGCGACTACGATCTCATCATACTCGACCCGCCGGCATTCGCCAAGCACAAAAACGTGCTGCGCAACGCCTTGCAGGGCTACCGCAAACTCAATGCGGCTGCGCTCGAAAAAATCGCCTCGGGCGGCATACTCTTTACCTTCTCCTGCTCGCAGGTGGTGAGCAAAAACGACTTCCGGCTGGCGGTGTTCAGCGCGGCGGCGCAGACGCGGCGCAAGGTGCGCATTCTGCACCAGCTCGCCCAGCCCGCCGACCACCCCGTGAACATCTACCACCCCGAAGGCGAATACCTCAAAGGGTTGGTGCTCTACGTGGAATAGAGTATATATATATGAATACACAAACGACGACAGTAATGAAAAAATTTATCTGCATGATGATGACAATCGGTTTATTGTCGGCTTGCTCCGGCAAGACGGAAAAAGAGGCGGCAGACGACTTCGCCTATTCGGTCGATCGCTTCGCCGACTTGGAGGTGCTGCGCTACCGCGTGCCCGCATTCGAGAGCCTCGCGCCCCGACAGAAAGAGTTGGTTTACTACCTGACGGAAGCCGCGCTGCAAGGGCGCGACATATTGTTCGACCAAAACGGGAAATGGAATCTCGCCATACGCCGCACGCTCGAAGCCGTCTACACGCAATACGAGGGCGACCGCTCCGGCGCCGACTTCCGTGAGTTGGAAAAATACCTGAAACAGGTGTGGTTTGCCAACGGCATACACCACCACTACTCGACGGACAAGTTCACGCCCGGATTCAGCCGCGAATTTTTCGAGGCAGCCGTGCGGAGCGTGCCGGCAGAGAGCCTGCCGCTGCGGGCCGACGGCGACGTCGAGAGGCTGCTCGCCGACATCTGCCCCGTGATTTTCAACCCCGACACGCTGGCGAAGCGCGTCAATCAGGAGGCGGGCGCCGACCTCATCGCCACCTCGGCGGGCAACTTCTACGACGGCGTAACGCAAGCCGAAGCCGAAGCCTTCTACGCCGTGCAGAAAACGCCGGGCGACACCATGCCGGTATCGTACGGACTGAACAGCCGCCTCGTCAAGCGTAACGGCAGGCTGCAAGAGGAGGTGTGCCGCGTGGGCGGCCGTTACGGCGAAGCCATCGAAAAAATCGTCTACTGGCTCGACAAAGCCGCCGGCGTCGCCGAGAGCGACCGGCAGCGCCGCGTCATCGAAACGCTGGCCGACTACTACCGCACGGGCGACCTCAAAACATTCGACGACTACTCCATACTGTGGGTGGGCGACACTTCGCGCATCGACTTCGTGAACGGTTTTATCGAAGTGTACGGCGACCCTATCGGCCTGAAAGGGAGCTGGGAGTCGCTCGTCAATTTCAAAGACCTCGAAGCCTCGCACCGCACCGAAATCATCAGCGCCAACGCGCAATGGTTCGAGCAGCACTCGCCCACCGACACCGCTTATAAAAAGGAGGAGGTGAAAGGCGTGTCGGCAAAGGTCATCACCGCCGCGCTGTTAGCGGGCGACTGCTACCCTGCCACGCCTATCGGCATCAACCTGCCCAACGCCGACTGGATACGCCACCTGCACGGCTCGAAATCGGTGACGATCGAAAACATCACTTCGGCCTACGACAAGGCGGCGCAGGGCAACGGATTCAATGAAGAGTTCGTGTGGAGCGACACCGAGCGGGAGCTGATACGCCGCTACGGATTCCTCACCGACAACCTGCACACCGACCTGCACGAATGCTTGGGACACGGCTCGGGCAAACTCCTGCCCGCCACCGACCCCGACGCGCTGCGCTCGTACGGCTCCACGCTCGAAGAGACGCGCGCCGACCTGTTCGCGCTCTACTTCCTCGCCGACGAAAAGCTCATCGAACTGGGGCTGCTGCCCGATGCCGAAGCCTATAAAGCCGAATACTACCGCTACATGATGAACGGCCTGATGACGCAGCTCGTGCGCATCGAACCCGGGAAAGACCTCGAAGAGTCGCACATGCGCAACCGCCAGCTGATAGCGCGTTGGGTGCTCGAAAAGGGCGCCGCCGACCGGACGGTGGAGATACGCCGGCGCGACGGCAGGAGCTTCGTGGTGATAAACGACTACGGGCGGCTGCGCACCCTTATCGGCGAACTGCTGGCCGAAGTGCAGCGCATCAAATCGACCGGCGACTATGAGGCGGGGAAAAACTTAGTGGAACGCTACGGCGTGAAAATCGACAGCGCGCTGCACGCCGAAGTGCTGCGCCGCTACGAGGGATTGGACATAAAACCCTACAAAGGATTCGTCAATCCCGTCTATACGCCGGTGTTCGACGGCGAGGGGCGCATCGCCGACGTCGCCGTAAGCTACGGCGAGGGATATGCCGAGCAGATGCTGCGCTATGCGCGCGACTATTCGCCCCTGCCCACCTACAACGATTGATGAATGGACTGCGGCGGGAATCTGCGCCCTGCGGATTCCCGCCGTGACATCTATTTCCGAAAATTAAGAACATTTTGGTCGCATTTCTCCAAAAACGACCCTCCAAACGGAAATAAATGTTATTTTTTTCCCTTTCTTTGTAAAAAAACAGTGCGTGAAGTATAACTAATCAAATAATTTCGTATATTTGGCGCATAAACTCTAAAAACATAAATTATGAAGAAATTACTACACATTGTGCTTCTAAGCACGCTGTTCTGCTCTTTTACCGCCAGAACGTCGGCAAAAGTAGCAGATGTAACCGAACTCTACGGCGAATGGACGTACACGGCGACCGTTTCGTATGCCGACGGAGTTACCGAGGCTCAAAAAGCGAATATCAAAGAAACAGGTACCGCAATTATCAGCCAACCTTCTGTTCCAGGATACGGTTGCGAAGTAACCGAATTTCTCGGTATAAAGAATCCTTTTCTGTGCCTGTTTTCTGCTAATACACTTACCTGCAGAAACCCCAATAGCGCCAATATGTTCTCTATCGGTTCATGGGCTCTTTCCGATGGTGCTACCAAAAATCCGTGGGGAAATTTCTCGGACTGGGAGTGGACAGTATCCGAGGACGGAAAAACCATTACGATTTCCACCTTTTACATCGTATCGTGCGGCTACCAAGACCCTACTGCCAAACTCATAGCTACGGTAACAGATGCCACATTCACTTTCTCCAAAGCCGAAGAGGTGGAAGCCATCGACCTGACGGGCGACTGGAAATTCACGGCTACGCAATACTACGATGCAGAGGCAGAACGCTTCCCGCACGAGTTCGATATGAAGCTCACCGCCAAAGACCAGACCTATAAAACCTACGACGCCACCCTCGATTTCGGAGAAGAATACACCGAACAAACGTTCAACGACGTAACGTTCAACGGGGTTACCGTAACCATACCGCTGGGCAGCAGCAAACGCTATCTCAATGATTCGCTGTCGCTCGCTCAGATGTCAAAGAATAATATACTTTTCGATGGCGTTATCACTTTCAACAAAACAGACAGCCGCACCCTGTCGCTCACTTCTCGGCTGGATATCCGGATGGACACGACCGTAGTGGACGGCCAACAAGCATCGCATGAAACGACGAAATATATCCAATATTATATCGGTGGCACGGCTAAAAAAGCGGTATCGTACAGCTTTGAAGGCACCTACGTGGTAACCGTCGATGACGAGGGTCTGATGCGGGATAATAACACGAGCGGATTCGAGTATCCGAAGAACTTTGAATTCACCATTATTTCTAAAGACGGGCGCCTGACTTTCAGCAATTTCATGGGCTGCGATTTCACTAATCCTCCGTATAGCGGCTCGGTGGCTCTCTCGGCCGATAACCCCTATGTATTGGAATTGGGAATCGGAATAGATGGATACACCTATAACTCGGTATATACGTTCAGTTCCGGAAAAGCGCTGTATCTGCACGACGGCAATGGAGAGACTAAAAATCCGGTAACCATCACCTATAACGAAGAAGACGGCACGCTGTCGATATCCGATTTCTCGTTCGCTTATTACGACTTCATCGGTGGTCAAGGACTTGTCGGAGTGGAAGCCTACTATACGAACGCCACCATCGTGAAGAAAGGCGAAGAGGCTCCCGAAAAATGGGACTACTTTGGCGACTACACCATGACCGCTACCATAAGCAAAGAGGCTGCCGCTGCCGACTATGCCGATTTCGACTTCGCCGAAAGCTCGAAATTCACGCTTTTCGAAGCCCCCGCAGGAGAGATCACACTTCCTTATGTAACCTTTTTTATGGGAATTGATCTTGGGCCTCTGAATTATGGCGGGTTCCGTGCAACAGCCGATGAGGATGCAAAAACCATATCTTTCACGGGCGCTTGTTTATACAACAATCGCGAGGCCGGTAAACAGCTCAACCTGCGCGACGCTACCGGAGGTATGAATCCCATCGTCGTAACCTATAACGAAGACGGCACCATCACGATGAGCGACTTCACCATCGTCGACATCGAGGGCAATCGCGTAGCCACCTGCACCGGCGTAACGCTGACGCGCGGTACAGAGCCGGAAGCACCGTTTGAATACTTGGGCGACTACACCATGAACGCCACCGTAGCCAAAGAGGCTGCCGCTACCGACTTTGCCGACTTCGACTTCGCCGAAAGCTCGAAATTCACTGTCGAGCTCTTCATGGGAAAAGAGCCTACTGTCGTATCCACATTCATGAATGCCAATGCTTCCGGCTTGAATAGTGGAGGCTTTTTGGTAACCGTCGATGAACAGGCAAAAACGCTATCTTTCAACGGAGGTCTTGTATACTACAATAACGGAACCGGTAAACAGCTCAGCCTGCGCGATGCCGAGCAAGGTATGAATCCTATCGTCGTAACCTATAACGAAGACGGCACCATCACGATGAGCGACTTTACCATCGTCGATGGCGAGGGCAACCTCGTAGCCGCCTGCACCGGTGTAACGCTGACGCGCGGATACACGCCCGAACCCGGCGCTATAGAAAGCGTATCGAGCGACCGGAAAGCTGCCGTATATGCTGCCGACGGCGTGATATACATCGCCGGCGAACCGACCCGTGTCGAGGTGTACAGCATATCGGGCGCACAAGAGTACAGCGGCATTACGAACGAAATCGGCGGACTCAACCGCGGCTTCTACCTCGTAAAAGCCAACGGAAGTACGTCGAAAGTAATCGTTCGATAACCTCCCCCCTCCCTATCCCTTCCCCGGCGCACCCCGTATGTGTCGGGGAGGGATTTTTTATCTGAAACAAACCCTATCTATCCAACATGAAAAAAAACTTTTTCATTACCTTACTTGCCCTGATAACAGCGGGAACGATGCAGCCGGCACGGGGAGAGCGCCTCGACAGCGCTCCGTCGCCGATACGCATCACTTCGGAAACCGGAAAAATAGGTTTATCGCCGGCACCGCTCTCCCCGCGCGACGTAGAAGATGGCTCCTTTTCGATGCAGAGCGGCACACGCTTCTCGCTCGAAGCAGGCGACCTGAGAGTGTACTCCGGAAACTCCTTTTCCGGCGTACTGGCAGCAGCCTTGTTGCGCGACAATGAAATCGTAGCTCTCGTGGACGAAGTGTCCATAGAGCAAGACAACAACCGCTGGGTGCAGCGCTTCCCCTCGTGCCGGATACCCGAAGGCACCGAAGTGCTCGACGGCGATGAAATAGCCCTCGTATCGAAACAGACGGGCAGCGAAAGCTACTGCCTGCTGGAAGCCATGCCGGGCGACGACGAGGTAACGACCCGAATCCCGGCACGCAACTACCGGCTGCCTTTCTGCACGGTAACCATCACCGCCACGGAAGGCGCCGAAACGACGGCGTCGCCCGCCAACCTCTACCCCGACAAAGTGATACGGGGGAGAGATTTCACAGTGACAGCCCGCGCCCTCGCGCCCTCGCACGTACTCGCTATCGAAGTGAACGGCAGCAGGGTGCCGGCAACCTACGTCGGACAAAACTACTTCTATACGCTGGAATACGTTACGAGCGACCAAACGGTAACGATAACCGCCATCGACACCGCCGCCATGCCCAAATACATGGAGATAACCCCCACGGCGGACAAACGGCTGAAAGAGTGCTTCGCCCCGTATGAAGCCGACTACGTGCAGTCGCTCAACATCAAGGGCGAACTCTGCTCGGACGACTTCTATTATATGCGCGACAGCATGCCCGCCCTGCTCGAAATAGACATGCGCGAAGCGACGGTAACGTCGCCGTGGCAGTCGATACCGGTACGGGCATTCGAAAACAATACGCGGATACAGACCATACTCTTGCCCGAAAACACGACATCGCTCGAAAGCAATGCGTTCTACTGCTGCGAATCGCTGCACAACATATTGCTGCCGGCAGGACTTAACCAATTCGGATACAACCAGTTCGGCAAATCGGGCGTGGGCACGGGCATCGTGTGCGCCCTGTGGGATCCGTATGAAAACGACTATACCTTGGGCTTCCCGATATTCCACTGCGCATTCGCCAACACGGGCTATAACTACTACGGCACCCTGTGCGTGGCAAACGAGAAATGCGTGAACGCTTACCGATTCGCGGGAGTTTGGGGCGACTTCAAAACCATAAAGGTCATTACCCCGAAAGACAGGGCGATAGTGACCCGTCTCCCGATAAAACAACGAATACTGAAAGAGATGGAATCGAGCGCCCTAACTGCGCCGAAGGCTGAAACCACTGTCGCCGCGACCGGTGAAAACGGCGGCTGCACCGTGCGGCAATCGGGCGAAGAGGAACTGCATATCGCCGTGTACGGCATCGACGGACGGAAACGAGCCGCCCTGACGACCCGCGCCGCCGAAACGCATCTGCCGCTCGCCGGCGGATTCTACGTCGTATCGGTAAACGGCATCGCGACAAAAATCATCGTACCTTAACCCCCAATCCCGCATTCGCACACCATTATATATATAGTATATAACCAAAGTAAAACGTTCATCACCAACACATGACATCACACACTCTACGTCATCTGCTGCTTGCCATAGCCCTGATAGGGAGCTTCGCCGCACCGCTGCTGGGCAAGGGAGGCGCGTTGCAGGCTCAGACCCCCGACAACGCCCGTTACATAACGGGTACGATAAGCGACAAAAGCACCGGCGAAGCCCTCGCCGGCGTTACGGTATCGACGTGGCAAAACAGCAAACTGCTGTCGAGCGCCTTCACGGATCTCGAGGGAAAATACCGGCTCCGCAAACCGGAAGGCGCATACGAACTGCGCATCTCGACCATCGGTTACCAAAAAGAAACTATCGTACCGACAACGGACAACCTGACCATCAAACTCGAAAACGAAGCGACCACCATGCAGGAAGTGGTGGTAACGGGCTTCTTCAACAAAAGCAAAGAGAGCTTCACGGGCGCGGTGCAACAAGTCTCGGGCATGGAACTGAAACAGATTTCGAACACGAACATCTTTACGGCGCTGTCGGCACTGACACCGGGCATGGAGATGGTGCAGAACAACCGCATGGGATCGAACCCCAACCAAGTGCCGGAACTGATCATACGCGGTACGACGTCGATGTCGAACAGCAGCAACGACGTGAACCAGCCGACTATCATTCTCGACGGAACGGAAATCACCATGCAAGACCTCTACGACCTCGATATGAACGAGGTGGAGTCGATAAACGTGCTGAAAGACGCCTCGGCAGCCGCCCTGTACGGCAGCAAGGCAGCCAACGGCGTGATCGTCATCACACGCAAACCGATACGGGAATCGAGCATACGGGTGGCATATAATTTTACGGGAAACTTCCAGTTTCCGTATATGAAAGATTATCAGGTGCTCAACGCCGCCGACAAACTGGAATACGAACGGCTCGCCGGCGTGTTCACCGCCGGTCATACCAACTCGATGGAACGGGAACTGACCGACAAGGGTCTGATACCGGCAGGCACCCCCGTGCAATACGCCCTCGACGAGGTGTACAACGAACTCTATAAACGGGTGCGTCGGGGACAAAACACCGACTGGCTGTCGCAACCGGCACGCACCGCCGTGTCGAACGACCACTCGCTGCGCATATACGGCGGCGTGTCGAACCTGCGGTACGAACTCAACGCCCGCTACGGCAACACCGAAGGCGTGATGAAAGACGACTACCGCCGCCGCTACGGTCTGGGCTTCAAACTCGACTATTTCATCAACAACAAACTGCAACTCTCGAACCGCACCAGCTACTCCGAAGTGTCGGTGAAAAACTCGCCTTACGGCAGCTTCACCCTCTACACGCAGATGAACCCCTACGAACCTATCTACAACGAACGGGGCGAACTGAATACCGACCTGCTGCACGAAGCCGACAACCCGCTGTATGAAGCCACACTGGGCAGCTTCGACAAAAGCGGCACGCGCAGCATCACCAACACGACCGACATACGGTGGGACATACTCCCCGAATTTCGCGTTACGGGTCACTTCAACATCACTTCGGGCACGACGTGGGGCAAGGTGTACCGGTCGCCGCTCTCGGGGTATTTCAAATACGAAACGCTCCCGTCCAAAAAAGGCAGCCTCGACCTGTCGAACGGCTCGAACGTCGCCTACAACGGCAACATCGTAGGCTCCTACAACAAAATACTGAAAGACCAATCGCTGATTTCACTCACCGCCGGCTGGGAAATCAACCACTCGTCGAGCAGCACGGAACGGTCGCAGGCAATCGGCTTCTTCAACGACAACCAGTCGTTCATCGGCAACGCCGCCGGCTACCCCACCGAAAATACGCCTTCGGGCAGCCAAGCAAAAGCCTCCGACGTGGGCGCTTTCGTAACAGGCAGCTACTCTTTCCGCAACCGCTATATGATAGAAAGCACCTACCGTCTGACGGGGTCGTCGGTCTTCGGCGAAAACAACCGGTGGGGACACTTCTGGTCGGCAGGCGCGGGCTGGAACCTCCACAACGAAAACTTCATGAAATACGTGAATAACGTAGACCTGCTGAAAATACGCGCCAGCATAGGCTATACGGGCAAAGTGAGCTTCAGCGCCTATCAGGCGATGACCATGTACCAATACACCAACGACTACGAATACCGCTACGGCATAGGCGCCGTGCCGATAACCATAGGCAACCCCGACCTGTCGTGGGAACGAACACTGAACTACAACGTGGGCGCCGATGTGAGCCTGTTCGGACACCGCCTCAACCTCGTACTCGATGCCTACATCAGAAATACGCAAGACCTGCTGCTCGACCGCACCCTGCCGCCCTCGACCGGCGTCACCAGCGCCACCAGCAACTTGGGCGAAATGCAAAACCGCGGTATCGAACTGCAAATAGACGGCTACCTGCTCAAAAATGCCAACTACTACTGGAAACTCGGCATCTCGGGCTATGCCAACCGCAACAAAATAACGAAAGTCGGTCAGGCTCTCGAAGAAATGAACCGCGAAAATCTCGAAAACCTCGCCATCCAAACCCGACCGACCGACGCCGTCGTACAATACGTGGAAGGCGAATCGGTAACCGCCCTGCATCTGGTGCGCTCGGCCGGCATCGACCCCGCTACCGGACGGGAAATCTACATCACCAAAGACGGTGTGCTGACTTACCTATACAACAACAGCGACCGCGTGTTGATAGGCGATACCGAACCGAAATTCACGAGCAACATCAATACATCGGTATATTTTAAGGGTATCACGCTGTATGCCCTGTTCAGCCTGCGCGCCGGAGCATGGCTGTATAACTCGACCCGCGTAGGAAAAGTGGAAGCCGCCAATCCGCGACAAAATGCCGACCAACGGGTATTCGACAGCCGTTGGAAACAACCGGGCGACGTGGCTCTCTATCAGGACATCGCCAACACATCGATACCACGCCAGACCGACCGATTCGCCGAAAAGGAAACGACGCTTACCCTCAACTCACTGAACATCAGCTACGAATTTCCGGAAAAAATATGCTCCAAAATGAGAATGCGCAACCTGCGTCTGGGCATCAATCTCACGGACATACTCCGATTCTCGACCGTAAAAATAGAACGCGGTACCGACTATCTGTACAGTCAGGGATTTGAAATCAATTTAAGTACGACTTTCTAAAACTATGAAATGATGAAATTCAACTATATCTATCTGCTGATTGCCGGATTGCTTTTCACCACTTCGTGTGAGAAATTTCTGGATATAATTCCCGACGGACAAGAGAAAAAAGACCACCTGCTCGGAACCACAACCGGCGTGGAAGATGCCCTCTACGGCGTGTATGCCCAACTGCGCCAAACCGATCTGTACGGCCAACTGTGCTCGTTCTACACCCTCGACGTGCTGGCACAATATTTCGACTGCTACGGTGAAGCCGACGTGGTAACCCCGACCCTCCAATACGACTACGAAAACAACAACGTCGAAAGCAACTTCGAGAGAATATGGATAGCCATGTACAACAACATCTCGAACGCTAATGCCGTCATTACGTGCGAACTGCTGCAAACCCATTCGGGCTATCCCTACGACATCTACAAGGGAGAGGCGCTGGGATTGCGCGCTTTCATGCACTTCGACCTACTGCGCTTGTACACCGACGACATCGTGCGACACCCCGACGCCGGCGGCATACCGTACAGCACCGGATTTTCACTGACCCCTCCCCCCATACTGAAAGCCAAAGATGTGTACCGCCGCATCATCGACGACCTGCGCGAAGCCGAATCGCTGCTGGAACATGAAGACGAATATGTGGGCAACTCCAACTTCATGACCGAACGCAAAATACACTTCAACTACTACGCCGCCCAAGCCCTGCTCGCCCGCGTGTATCTGACCATGGGCATCACCGACAGCGCCCGCTACTACGCCGACAAAGTAATACAAAGCGGTAAATTCAGAATCTCGGAAAGAGGGGAAATACGCGCCGACGACTTCCGCGGACAACTGTCAAACAACGAAACGATATTCGGCATCTACTCGACGAGTTTCTATTCCACGGTGTACCACTATCTGCAACAGAAAAACTCGATGGCATCGCTCGACCCGCGCGACGACATTCTCGACTACTTCGTTACCGATGACGCCCGTCGCGATGCGTACTTCGACAATATATCGGAGGAAGACCCCAACAGTATCCGATTCAGCAAACTGACCGACAAGTACGAAAGCGTACAGACACTCGTGCGTCCGGACAACATCGTCCCCGGCATAAACCTCATACGCCTCCCCGAAATGTACTACATCGCCGCCGAAACACGGCTCGACACCGACCCCGAACAAGCTACCAGCCTGCTCAACGAAGTGGTGTCGCGCCGTATCGAAGGCATCGAAGTCGAGGCAAGTCTGGAAACTATCGACGAAGAAAGATACAAAGAGTTTATGGGCGAAGGTCAGACATTCTTCAACATGAAACGCCGGAATCTGCCCATAACCGCAACCGACGGAACAATCATCGCTCCGTCCGAAAACATATTTACCATACCCATACCCCAGTCTGAATACAATAACCGTTAATCTTCGAGGAAATGAACAAAATACATAAAATCATATCGGCAGCGTGCGGAACATTGTTATTGTTCTCTACCGGCTGCTTCAAAGAAAATTACCTCGTTTTTGACAAAAATTTCACGGGAATCTATTTTCTGCAAGACACCATGAGATACTCTTTCGGCGTTACCCCCACCGAAACCACAGAATATACTCTTGAAATACCGGTGCAAATCATGGGTACCCCCAGTGCCCAACCTCGTGAAATGGCTTTTGAAATCATACCCGATTCGACCGACGCCGTAGAAGATGAACAATTCCGGCTGGTACCGGCGATACTCCAACCCGATTCCATCAACGGCACCATTCCCATCGTGCTGTTGCGCAACGGACTTGCGGGAAACTATACCGACGGTTATACGCTCTACAAAATGGGTATACGGCTGGTCGAAAACAAAAATTTCACGCCGACCCTCAGCACCGACCGCCAGATTTGTGTTATAAAATTCGACAACGCCATAGAACAGCCCAACTGGTGCGATTATCGGGGCACAAAAATATGGGACGAGCAGAAACTCGGAAAATGGCACCCGTACAAACTGATAAAAATGGTCGAATATTACCACAAAATCAAAGACATAAATATAGAGACCTACCGGAAACTCGTCGAACTGTACGGAGAAAACATGGAAAAATCGGAATACGGACATTTCTCGACATATAGTACCGTCATTAAAAAATACGTATTCACTCCGACATACGAATATTTCAGAGATCACGAAGATGAGGTTCGAGCCCTCATTAAGGAACTCTATAATGAGGACGATTTTCCGTTCGACTTTGCAGATCCTTCGACTTACGATGTCTATTAAATACAACCGATTTAATCTTATCCGATGAAAATACAATCTATTCTTCTTTTATCGCTTCCGTTTGTCTTCTATTCCTGCATAGAAGACAATACGACCGACGCCACACAACCTATTTCCGAAATAACGATCGTAGAAAGTTCCATGCAGACTCGATACGACATCGACAAGGGAAATACACTTACCATTTCCCCGCAAGTGACCCAAACCAACGAACCAAAAGAGCTCTTTTATACGTGGGAAATAGACGGGGAAACCTACTCGACCGAAAAAGAACTGACATATACCGGTGAAATTCTGGGAAGCTACCGATGCCGACTGATCGTATCGAACGAAGACGGGAAAGCCTTTTATCCGTTCACGCTGAATGTAAACTCGCCTTATGAAGAGGGCATCACCATCATCAGCAACGACGGCAACGGGAAAAGCCATATCACATTCATGCTGACCAACCCCGACGGCACGGACAGCGAACACTTTACCGATTACGACTGTTTCGAGCGCAACAATCCGGGCGAAACAATGGCTTCGAACGTGAGCGACATGATGCAATGCGGCGGCAGACTGATCATTTCATGCCAAGGCGGAAGCAATGCCGAAAACGATTTTCCTTCTATTTATTATCTGAACGAAAAAACATTCGTCATGGAAAATCTTTTGGTAGAACGGGAAGATCCCGACTTCAAACCGGTGAAATTGCAAATACCGCAAATGGAACATATCGGCTCCTATCCTATCATCTGCGAGAATGGAAAAATTTATGAATTTTCCGCTATAGAAGCAGCGTTAATCAAATCGACTCGCATGACTTCCACCTATGCCACCTCAGGCGCTCTTTATGATGGCGGGGGTAGCAACTATTCCCAATTTTTCTGGGACAAAGAAGTGGGCGACCTATGCATGACTGCCGGCTGGGCCGAACGATATGCCTACTATTGCAGCCCAAACTATCTGCAAAGAAAAGAAGGGTGCACGGGTGCAAGCAACTACTTCGACGGACATGAATACGTCGGTATGTTTATGATACGCATCAATCCAGAGGATAAAAACTCCGATCCTCAATTAGGAGTAATTACCAAAAATGGTACAATGTATCGGAAATCATTTATCTACGCCACGTTTTGGCGACAGGCTACAGAAGGGGTGAACGAATTAAGCGCTACTACCCAAGTAACCGGCCCGGGCAATATTCTGTTCAACGAACATTCTCCCAACGTAGCTTACTACAACAAAGACAGGGACAAATACCTTTTATTCGCTTCCGGGAACAAAATATACCGATGGTTGGCAAACGGTTCGCAACAGCTTAGAAATGCGGCAGAATTCAAAGAGATCGGCAACGGAAACGACATCGTAATCACTTCGATGGAAATGAATCCTGACCTCAACAGAACATACGTCGCTTATTACGACCCCAATGAAAATGGAATGAACGGACACGTAACAGTATTCGATACCAATACCGGCGACAACCTCGCCCAGTACGACAACATCTGCTACCGTCCGGTGAAAATCATGTACAAAAAGAAATAAGTCAATTTACCTATAAATCCTTTACCTATGAAACGATTTCTTATTTTCTGTCTATCGGCTTTCTGGCTGCTCCCGACAAAAGCCGAAACCGTAACCGTGTCGGGAAAAATCGTGTCGGATAACAGCACGGTGATAGAATTGTCGCTGAGCCGCGCTGCCGTAGGCGGCTTGTTCATGCAGCCCGAAACCGTAACCATCGACGACGGAAAATATACCCTCACGCTCGACTGCACGGCGCCTTGTTTCGCCACGCTCTACGGTACGCTGATAGACAGCCGCAACGATATGCGGCAGATAAGCCTGCCCGTCTATCTGTCGCCCGACCGGAAAAAAACGAAGATGGACATCGTATTATCCGAAAAGAAAGCGCCCGAAGTGAAAACGAAAGACCGTAACATGAAGGCGCTGGCAGAGTTCAACGGTCTGTTTTACAACCACTATCTCACGCACTCGCTGCCGATAGAGGAGATAAAACCTTTCTTGGACAAATTCTCCGATACGGCAAAAGACATCATCGCCCATACCCGCTGCGACAAAGAGGTGGGCGAATACATCGAAATATGGGCGTATGCGCAAATTTTCGACTACATGAATCAGCTCTACCACATGAACCGGCGTAACGAACCGGTGCTTGCCGCACTGAAAGAGATAAAAGCCGCTCTGCCGAAAGAGGAGGAAATTTTCGACAACGCGACGGCAATGCTCCGACCGGGTGTGGCTCAACACGTGCGGCAGTCGTTGAAAGGCTCGGCGATAGAGGAGGTCTTGGCCGACCTGCACCGAAAATATACCGACAAGACAGTGATAAGCGAAGTCGAAAGATTCCTGTTCGAGCGGTATATCCTCTCCTATGACTACAACAAAGATGCCCAAAAAGGGTATGAACGCCTGAAACAGATGACACGCGGCAACGATATGTCGGATATTTATCTCGAACGTTTCCGCCTGCGCACCAATACGGTAATCGGCTCCGACGCGCCCGAAGCCGTATTCGTCGATGCCGAAGGCAACGAACGGAAGTTCTCCGACTTCAAGGGCAAATATCTTTACGTGGATTTCTGGGCATCGTGGTGCATTCCCTGCGTGAACGAAATACCGCATCTGCTGGATTTGAAAAAGAATCTGCAAAACAAGAATGTCGAGTTCATCGGCATTTCCATCGACAGCGACCGAGAGGCTTGGGTGAAAAAAATGCAACAGCTCAACCTGTCGGGTAACCAATTTATCATAAAGGACAACCTGCTCGCCGAGATGCTGAATATCAGAGGTGTTCCTTTCTTCGTCATCTACGACAAGAACGGGAAGCTGTTGAAATACGACGCCCCGCGTCCCAGCAACGGCGAGTTGAAAGATATTTTGGAAAGTCTGCAATAAGCCTTCTCCTCTGAATACGACAACGGCGCGAATTTTTCGGGATTCGCGCCGTTGTCATTTATCGGTTTTACTTCACGGGGGTCAATCCTTTTGCGGCGGCAACTTGCAACATATAGCGGTAGGCGGCATCGCGTTCGTTGGGTATCACGCCGTCGAGTATGGCGTCTTTGATAGCCGACTTTATATCGCCCACCGTGTGACAGGGAGGCAAGGCAAAAACCGCCATGATTTCCTCCCCCGACACCGGCGGCTGGAAATTGCGCACGCGGTCTTTCTCCTCGATGGTGCGCAGCTTGGTACGCACCAATGCGAAATTGTCGAGCACGCGCCGCACCTTTTCCGGATTTTTGGAGGTGATATCGGCTTCGCAAAGCATCATCAGCGCGTCGATGTCGTCGCCGGCATCGAAGAGCAGGCGGCGCACGGCAGAGTCGGTAACCTCGTCTTCGACCAGCGCAATGGGGCGCATGTGCAACCCGACCATTTTTTGCACGAATTTCATTTTTTCATTCATCGGCAGTTTCAGCCGCCGGAAAATGGAGGGTATCATCTTCTCTCCCACAAAATTGTGGTTGTGAAATGTCCAGCCCGTTTTCGGGTCGTAACGCTTGGTGGCGGGCTTGGCGATGTCGTGCAGCAACGCAGCCCAGCGCAGCCAGAGGTCGCCGCTCCGCGCCGAGAGCTGGTCGAGCACCGTGAGCGTGTGGCGGAAATTGTCTTTGTGGCCCCTACCCTCGACGGTCTCCACGCCTTTCAATACACAGAGTTCGGGAAAGACGAGCGGCAGCAGACCGCACTTGTCGAGCAGCAAAAAGCCGACGGAGGGTCGTGCCGCAAGCATGATTTTATTCATTTCGTCGATGATGCGCTCCACCGAAATGATAGCGATGCGCTCGCGGTTGCGGGTAATGGCATCGAAGGTTTCATCGACGATGCGGAATCCGAGCTGCGTGGCAAAGCGTATCGCCCGCATCATGCGCAGGGGGTCGTCGCTGAAAGTGATGTCGGGGTCGAGCGGTGTGCGTATAAGCCCCGCTTCCAAGTCGGCAATGCCGCCGAAAGGGTCTATCAACTCGCCGAAATGTTCCCGATTAAGGCATATCGCCAAAGCGTTGATGGTAAAGTCGCGCCGGTTCTGGTCATCGGCAAGCGTACCGTCTTCGACGACCGGTTTGCGGGAGTCGTGCGAATACGACTCTTTGCGCGCACCGACAAACTCTATTTCATGCCCTTTGTACTTGACTTGCGCCGTGCCGAAATTGCGAAATACGGCGAGGTGCGCCTGCCGCCCCAGCTTCGCAGCAAAGGCTTTCGCCAGCCCGATGCCGCTCCCGACGGTTACCACATCGATGTCTTTCGACGGCCGTTGCAGAAAAATATCGCGCACGTAACCGCCCACGACATAACACGACAGCGCCATTTCGTCGGCAGTCGCCGTGAGAAGTCCGAACAACGGGTGCCCCAAATGCTGCTGCAACAGAGAATCGTCGAGTTTCATTTCTTCAATGGCTTTTCTTGATGTCGGCAAAGATAACGCAAAAAGCGGTAAAAGCGAAAAGCCGGACGGAGAAATCAATAAAACAGGAATTACAAAAGCCACCGGTAAGGTCAACCGGCAAATGTAACATTACAAAAAAGATTGAAGAAACATTCTTTTGGGGAGTTAAAGTTGAGTTTTTGACGAGGTCTTGTATTAATTTGTTTTTAATGATTCTTATTTTTGGGTCAGAAAGGGTATTTATATCGGTTCCTTTCGGTATGTATTGGCGTATGAGTTTATTTTCGTTTTCTACGGCTCCTTTTTGCCATGCGCAATATCTATCTGTTGTAAATTGCTTTCAAAATTGTATCTTTGTCATACTGAATACAGCGATATTACCTTCCACAAACGCCACCGCTTCGTTGTAAATTGCTTTCAAAATTGTATCTTTGTCATACTGAATACAGCTTTTCGGCGAAGCGGTCGCGGGGTTACTGTGTTGTAAATTGCTTTCAAAATTGTATCTTTGTCATACTGAATACAGCTCGGAGCTTTAGATAGGCCTCTAAATCTTTGTTGTAAATTGCTTTCAAAATTGTATCTTTGTCATACTGAATACAGCACAAAGTGAATGAAAATGATTTTCATTGTGTTGTAAATTGCTTTCAAAATTGTATCTTTGTCATACTGAATACAGCTGGTTCAACATAATAAACTCCCATAATTACGTTGTAAATTGCTTTCAAAATTGTATCTTTGTCATACTGAATACAGCACGAAGTTGAAGAACGTCAAAAGACGCCTGTTGTAAATTGCTTTCAAAATTGTATCTTTGTCATACTGAATACAGCTAAAATTTGGGAACAAAAACAAAAAGGAGCGTTGTAAATTGCTTTCAAAATTGTATCTTTGTCATACTGAATACAGCTGGATATGAATATCGCACTACAATTCAGTA